>CAYUQR010000030.1:5949-36687 GCA_964446825.1 uncultured Rikenellaceae bacterium | reverse complement strand
TGTGCATTGCATGCTGAAGGAGCCATACGGGCTGCCTCAAGTATTCTGTCGAGCTTATCCTTTTCAACCGGTTTATCACTGTATTGCCTGTCACTCTGCCTGCTAATTACGAGTTCCAGCATTCTTGCTCCATCGCTCATATTTAATAGTTATTGGCTAAAAGTTCAAAATAGCTTTCAGGATGCAGGCAGGCCGGGCAATTTTTAAGAGGTTTTGTGCCGAAATGAATATATCCACATTTTCTGCAATACCAGAACACTTTTTCGTCACGTTCAAAAACCCTGTCTTTCATAACATTCTCAAGGAGCTTCCTGTACCTTTCTTCATGTCCTCTTTCAGCAGCCGCAATTGCTTTAAAAGCAGTTGAGATATTTTTAAATCCCTCTTCCTCAGCGATCTTTGCAAATTCAGGATAGAGATCGCTCCATTCTTCATGTTCTCCTTCAGCTGCTGCAAGGAGGTTCTTTTTCGTAGAATCAATCTTCCCGGCAGGATACTTTGCAGTTATTTCAACCATTCCGCCTTCCAGAAATTTAAAGAATCGTTTAGCATGCTGCTGTTCCTGAAGCGCAGTCTCGAGAAAGATACCGGCAATCTGTTCATATCCCTCTTCTTTTGCAACTTTAGCAGCAAATTCATACCGGTTTTTTGCCTGCGATTCACCGGCAAAAGCTTTTAAAAGGTTCTTTTCAGTCCTGGTTCCTTCAATATTCTTTTCCATATCATTCAGAATTAATGATTTATCGTTGTGTTAGAAAATATTTATTTGATTATTTAAAGGCCATAAATATAGTAAAATTATATATCTTTATTTTCGAAAATTTCCCTATGGGATATCATAAAACATAATTAATATTTTAACGATGATTATTTTATTATTTTTTCTCGGAATTATTGTGCTTCTCGTTATTATGATTATTTCTCTTTATAACAGGCTGGTCAAGCTTAGAAATAACAGGGAGCAGGCTTTTGCTGATGTTGATGTTCAACTGAAACTGCGACACGATCTTATTCCCCAGCTGGTTGATTCAGTGAAGGGTTATATGGGACATGAAAGGGGAGTACTTACTGCAATTACTGAAGCTCGATCCAATGCAATGAAGGCAACAACTATTAACGAAAAGATTGCTGCAGAAAACAAATTATCAACTGCACTTGACGGCCTGAAAGTATCTGTGGAGGCATATCCTGATCTGAAAGCAAGTCAGAATTTTATGGATCTCCAGAACGAGATTGCAGATGTTGAAAATAAGATTGCTGCTGCCCGCAGGTTCTTTAACTCAGCGACCAAAGAACTTAATGTGGCAACTGAATTATTCCCTTCGAACCTGGTAGCAACGCTGTTTAATTTTAAACGAGAAACTATGTTCGAACTGGGCGACCAGCGAGCCGAAACTGAACAACCACCTAAAATCCAGTTCTGACCGTATGAAGTATTTTGGACTTCAAAGCCAGATATGGAAGAATAATACCAATTCGACTTTGATATTACTCATGTTCCCGGTTATCTTTCTCGGGTTGACATGGTTATTCTTCTTTTTTTCAGCATTCGGAACGGAAGGGCACAGGTCAATTTACCAGATAAATAATAGTTTCTTAAGGACCATGCCTTTTATTATTGTGGGAGTGGGTATATGGTTTTTAATAGCATTTTTCTCGCATTCTGCAATGATCAGCGCAGCAACTGATTCAAGTCCCCTGAAACGCACTGAAAATAAGAGAGTTTATAACCTTGTAGAAAATCTTTGCATTGCAACAGGTATGGTGATGCCGAAGATAAATGTTATCGATGATGATTCTCTAAATGCTTTTGCCAGCGGGATTAATTCAAAAACCTATTCTATCTCCCTCTCAAAAGGTATAATTGAAAAACTTACAGACGAGGAACTTGAAGCTGTTATTGCGCACGAGCTCACTCACATACGGAACAGGGATGTCAGGTTACTGATAATTTCAATAGTCTTTGTCGGAATATTTGCATTTGTCTCCGAGACATTATTCAGGTCAATGCGCTTTGGTAGTATCGGAAGAAGCAAAAAGGGGGGTGCTGGATTAATCATTGCCATGCTGCTAGCACTTGTCGGATATCTTATTGCTTCCCTTTTCAGGTTTGCATTGTCGCGAAAGAGAGAGTACCTGGCTGATGCCGGATCTGCTGAATTAACAAGACGACCGCGGGCCCTGGCTTCTGCGCTCAGAAAAGTGTCTGCAGACCCTACAATTGAAGCGGTGAAAAGAAAGGATGTCGCCCAGATGTTTATAGAGAACCCGCAGGTTGCAGATAAAAAATCATCGTTCTCCATCTCTTCCTTATTCGCAACACATCCACCGATCGAAAAAAGAATACAGCTGCTGGAACAATATTAGGAAGAAGTCCATGAACTCATCCCGAGCTGGAGATTATGTGACGTATTTTTACTTTTGATTTTTCACTTTCGATTTTAGACTTTAGACTTTTTACTTCTATCTTTTGTCTTGCTGCCGAATTTAATTAGTCTGGGCTCTTCTCCCTTCAACAATCTTCCTATATTCTTCCTGTGTGTTATCACCAATGCAATAGCAACAAGAATGGTAAAGATTTTAAAAATTACTGATGGCGTGTTGAAGAACAGAAACAGAAAAAGAGGGAATGCTAAACCGGCACTCATTGAAGATACGGATACTATACCTGTAATTAATAAAACGATCAGAAAAATGCCAGAACAACTTAAGGTCAGAAGAGGATGAATAGCCAGAAGAACACCAAATATTGTCGCAACTCCTTTCCCTCCCCTGAATTTGGCCAATATCGGGAAAATATGTCCGATAATTGCTACAATACCTGCAACTATTTGCAGGTTGGTTGCCATGGCACTACCCTTTTCGGCAAGATGAAAGTAAACAGGCAGCATAGTTGCCAGCCATCCTTTTGAGATGTCAATCAGCAATACAGGGATACCGGTTTTCCAGCCAAGTACCCTTATCACATTTGTTGTTCCTGCATTTCCGCTGCCATGTTCCCTTACATCGATGTTATGAAACAGTTTCCCGATCCACACAGCTGCAGGTATTGATCCAAGGAAATAGGCCAGCAGGAATACCACGATTGTGTTCAAAATATTCATACTGCAATAATATATCGAGATGGCAAATATAATAATAATATCAACCCTGGAGAGGGATCAGATTTTCGGTCCGAACTCAGAAAGTTTTGCGGTCTCTTTATTGGTTGAAAACTTGCTGAAATTATTTATGAATTTGAATGCCAGATCAGTAGCAGCGATACGCCAGCTGGAAGGCGAGCTCCATGACTTTCCTGGGTTAAGAATATTTTCATCAACACCCTCTATTTTTGTAGGGATGCTAAAATTGAAAATAGGTATTGTAATGAATTCACAATTCAAAATTGAGTCATCAAGAATGGAATCTATTATTTTCCTTGTTGAGGGCAGATCAATCCTGTTACCTGTACCATAGGGACCTCCGGTCCATCCGGTATTGATCAGCCATGCTTCTGCATTATGAATCTTCATTTTACATGTGAGCTCATTCGCATAGATAATCGGGTCAAGCATGAGGAAAGCCGCACCGAAACATGCTGAAAATGATGGCACAGGTTCATCAATACCTCTTTCTGTTCCTGCAATTTTTGCTGTGTACCCGCTGAGAAAATAATACCTTGTTTGTCCTTCAGTAAGCCTACTTACAGGTGGCAGGACTCCAAATGTGTCGGCCGACAGGAATATTACTTTTTTAGCATGTCCGGTTTTTGATACCGGCTTTACTATGTTATTTATATGGTAAATAGGGTATGAGACCCTTGTATTTTCTGTTTTGGAGGAGTCATTGAAGTCTATAGTACCATCATCAAGTACAACTAGGTTTTCGAGGAGGGCATCGCGTCTTATTGCATTAAATATATCCGGTTCTTCTTTGCCGTTTAATTTGATACATTTTGCATAACATCCTCCTTCAAAATTGAAAATACCATCATCATCCCAACCATGTTCATCGTCTCCTACCAGTGCTCTCTCAGGATCGGTTGACAGAGTTGTTTTTCCTGTTCCGGAGAGTCCGAAGAAGATTGCAACATCTCCTTTTTTACCCACATTCGCAGAGCAGTGCATTGAGGCTATTCCCTTGAGTGGCAGGTGATAATTCATTACTGAGAAGATACCTTTTTTCAGCTCTCCTCCATACCATGTTCCTCCTATTACAGCCATCCCCTCAGTAAGATTAAAAAAGACAAAATTTTCAGAGTTAAGACCCTGTTTCTGCCAGTCGGGGTTAGTCGCTTTTGAAGCAGTAAGCACCACAAAGTCAGGCTGAAAGTCAATCAATTCCTCTGGTTCAGGCCTTATAAACATATTCTTCACAAAGTGAGCCTGCCATGCTACTTCAAGAATAAACCTGACCTTAAGACGCGAGTTTTCATTTGCCCCGCTAAAACAGTCTATTACATATAGTCTCTTCCCAGACAATTCCCCGGCCGAAATTTCTTTACAATGATTCCAAATATCCTGTGAGATAGGTTTGTTATCAGAAACTCTTGCCTTTTCTGATTTCCACCACACTGTATTTTTTGTATTTTCATCAAATACAACATATTTATCTTTCGGAGAACGTCCTGTAAATACCCCGGTATCAACCGAAATGGCTCCTGTCCTTGTTATTATACCTCTCTCATAACTGCTTAATCCGGGTTTTGTCTCTTCACCAAAAAGCAAATTATATGATGGATTATAAATAATCTCAATAACATCTTCGATACCATATGCGCTTAAATCCTCAGGGGTAATCATCTTCAATATAGATTAAAATAAGAGTTATAAAGATATTAAACTAATTGACTCTAATAAGGTTGAAAAAAAGTTCTAATTTTTTAAATGGTAATTTGCTCTAAAAAAACAGGGTAAATAAATCTATACGGGTCTTTATATAGTAATGATGATTAAGGGTTGGTTAAAAAGGTTCCAAGGACAGCTATGAAAAGGAAAAAGGGCGGCCATAATGACGCCCTTCTTTCTTTTTTATCTATATCGGTTATTTACCAAATTTAATTGACGACTGAGCAGCTGCAAGCCTGGCTATCGGAACTCTGAAAGGCGAACAGCTTACGTAGGTCAACCCTGTTTTGAAACAGAATTCAACTGAGGCAGGATCTCCGCCCTGTTCACCGCATATACCGACCTTAAGATTAGATCTTGTTGCGCGGCCTTTCTCAACCGACATCTTAATAAGCTGGCCAACACCATCCTGATCGATTGTCTGGAAAGGGTCAGCACCCAGAATCTTTTTATCGAGATAATCATGAAGGAATCCACCGGTATCATCACGGCTGTACCCAAAAGTCATCTGAGTGAGGTCATTTGTGCCGAATGAAAAGAATTCAGCTGTTTTAGCCATACGGTCAGAGAGAAGGCAGGCACGTGGTATTTCAATCATTGTTCCATATTTGTACTCTATCTCTTTTACGCCGAATTTTTTACAAACTTCAGCATATACCCTGTCCACAATTTTTTTGGTAAAGTCAAGTTCAGCAACATCTCCTGTTACCGGAACCATTATTTCAGGATGAGGATGTTTCCCTTCCTTAATAAGTTCAAGTGAAGATTCAAAAATTGCGCGAACCTGCATTTCTGTTATTTCAGGGAATGTTATACCAAGACGTACTCCACGGTGACCCATCATTGGGTTTGATTCATGAAGTGCCTCACCACGTTTTGCAACGTCCTCTTTCATTATTCCCAGAGCTTTTGCCAGTTCTTCCTGTTTTTCAGCACCCTGTGGTACGAACTCATGGAGAGGTGGGTCAAGAAGCCTGAATGTTACAGGCAGTCCATCCATAGCGTCCATGGTTTCTTTCATATCTTTTTTAACATAATTAAATAATTCGTCAAGGGCTTTACGACGCTCAGTAACATTAGAGCTGAGTATCATTTTACGCAAAAGGAACAACGGTGCTTCTGAACCTTTGCCGTAAAACATATGCTCGGTACGGAAGAGACCGATACCTTCTGCACCATAGTTTCGTGCAATAAGTGCATCTTCAGGTGTCTCAGCATTGGTACGTACGCCCATTTTGCGGAACTTGTCCACTATAGTCATGAATTCTTTAAACCTTGGGTTTTCAGTGGCATCCATGAGAGTGACTGCGCCGGTATATACATTACCTTTTGTACCGTTGAGTGTAAGAACATCACCTTCTTTAATAACGATATCAGAACCGGATATTTTGGCAATCTTTTTTGCGGCATCCACACGGAGCGCGCCTGCACCTACGATGCAGCATTTGCCCCATCCGCGTGCAACAAGAGCAGCGTGCGATGTCATTCCTCCACGTGCTGTTAGAATACCTTCTGCAGCGCGCATACCTTCAACATCTTCGGGATTAGTCTCTTCACGGAGAAGAATGACCTTTTCACCTTTGCGTAACCATGCAACAGCATCTTCAGCATTAAAAACCACTTTACCGACTGCAGCGCCCGGACCTGCGGGTAAACCTTTGACTACAGTTTTAACTTTCTTTTCTGCCTCCGGATCGCAAATAGGATGAAGCAGTTCATCCAGTTGAGTAGGATCAACCCTCATAACAACGGTCTTCTCATCAATAAGCTTTTCATGAAGCATATCCATAGCCATATTAAGAGCAGCGGTTCCGGTTCTTTTTCCTGTGCGGCACTGTAACATATATAGTTTTCCCTCCTGAATGGTGAATTCAATATCAAGCATATCATGGAAAGACTTCTCAAGAATATTTCTTATATCACTTAGCTCCCTGTATGTCCCTGACATTGCTTCCTGCATACTGTGAAGATGCAGGTTCTGATCATTCTTTGTATCATCATTCAGCGGGTTGGGAGTGCGGATACCTGCAACAACATCTTCTCCCTGCGCGTTAACAAGCCATTCCCCATAAAACAGGTTTTCACCGGTAGCCGGGTTACGTGTAAATGCAACACCTGTAGCTGATGAATCTCCCATATTGCCAAATACCATCGACTGAACGCTTACAGCAGTTCCCCAATCGTCAGGAATACCTTCTATCCTGCGGAAGGAAACAGCTTTTTTGCCATTCCAGCTTTTAAATACAGCTTTAATACTGCCTTCAAGTTGTTCTTTTGCATCATCGGGAAAGGGTTTTCCTAAAACTGCTTTTATAATTTTCTTAAATTCTTCAGAGAGAAACTTCAGTTCATCTGCTTTTATTTCAGTGTCGGAGTTATATCCTTTTTGTTTCTTAAACTCATCAAGTTTTTCATCAAGCTGCTTGCGTATTCCTCTCCCTTCACCAAGATCAATTCCTTCAGCTTTCTCCATAACAACATCTGCATACATCATTATAAGACGACGATATGAATCCCAAACAAAACGAGGATTATTGGTCTTTTTCAGGAAACCTGGTATGGTAGCTGAGCAAAGCCCGAGATTAAGAACGGTATCCATCATTCCGGGCATAGATTTGCGAGCACCTGAACGACATGAAACCAGTAATGCATTTTCGGGATCACCGTATTTCATATTCATAGTCTCTTCAGTCTTCTTCATCGCTGCCCAAACTTCAGGCATTAATTCGGTAGGAAGAGTGCAGTCGTTGGCATAATACTCATTGCAGGCTTCGGTTGTAATTGTAAAACCTGCCGGAACAGGCAGACCTAACAGACACATTTCTGCAAGGTTAGCTCCTTTTCCTCCGAGAAGGTTTTTCATATCTGCTTTACCCTCTGCTGTTTTGTTTCCAAAGGAGTAGACTCTTTTAATGTGTGACATAATTTTATTGATTTGTGATAAGTATAAATTATTGATTTTGCAAAATAAGTCGCAAAGTTAATATTAAAAATTGAAATTCAGAAAAGAGAGAGGTCTATATCAATATTTAATAATAAATTAGCGGGGTAGGTTTATATTGAAACATTGTAGGGACATTGCATGCAATGTCCCTGCATTATGATTTATAAAACGATATTTGGGACGTTGTGAAACGATATTTGGGACGTTGCATGCAACGTCCCTACAGGTTGTTTACGATTGTATAACCTATACTTTCTATTTCTGATTTGATCTTATCAAGATTGATTGATTTACCTGTAATGTTTACTTTTCCCGTAGTAAGATCGACAGATACCTCTTCGACTCCTTCAGCAGATTTAATGCTGTTTTCCACGTTGGCTTTGCAGTGATTGCAGGTCATGCCTCCAACCCATATTGTTTTTATGTTTTCAGCAGAAAATCCGCCTGTGGTATCGTTTACAGCACTCATTTTTCTTGCATTTATATATTTTTGAACATAACCATTAATTATCAAACCCGTTAGAGTAATCGCTGATCCAATTTTGAGCCAGGCAGGGAGCATGCTATGATCATGAGCCATATGCCCGAAATGTTGTGATACAATAAACCAGCCTGATGGCAGTAAGTAATCTATCATCATTCCCGCCAGGAGGGCGCCTGTTATTATTGCTCCCAGGTAGCCTATCAGGGATTTTCTCCCAAGCACTTTTCCAATCATTGTTATTGTAGCAGCATTTGTTGCAGGTCCGGCCATTAGCAGAACTAGGGCAGCACCGGGAGAAAGTCCTTTTAACATCAGGACAGCAGCGACAGGTACCGATGCTGTAGCACATATATAAACAGGGATTGAAACCACAAGGATGGCGAGCATGCCAATAAAATCATTGGGGATCTTTCCTGCAAAAAAATCATCAGGCACGATTACTGAAATAAAAGCTGCGATAAGAAGTCCGATGATAAGCCAGTTGGATATGTCCTGTAAAAATTCAATGAAAGAATACCTGAACATCTCTTTTATCCTGGGGAAAAAACCAAGAGGCATCTCTTCTTCTTTTTCATTATTCTGAAGTGCAGGATCAGTTTTTTCCGGGTCAATTTTTTTTGTTACAATTCCACCAAATAAACCGGTAACAAATGCTACAATGGGGCGGATTATGGCAAAAGGGAGACCAAGCAGGGAATAAGTTACAAATATTGAATCAACTCCGGTCTGTGGTGTGGATATCAGGAAGGAAACTGTTGAAGCCTTTGAAGCGCCATGTTTATAAAAGGATATACCAGTTGGTATTACTCCACATGAACATAATGGTAAAGGTACTCCGAGCAGAGCTGCATTGAAAACAGATTTAAATGTATTCTGTCCCATATATTTCCTTACCTTCTTCTTGGGAAACAATAAATGAAGCAGTCCTGCAAATGTGAATCCAAGTAGCAGATACGGGGCCATTTCATTCAGTATGAAAAAAAGCTCTTTTCCGAATCCCTTTATATAGTCCATTCTCTGTTAATTCAGATAAAATAAAAACCTTGCAAATATAACCAGATGGGAAGATTATTGTTCAAAAAAGAACAATATTCACGATCTCGGATGGAACATAATAAGTGTGTCGCGTAAGAAGCTTCTGTCGATATGTGTATAAATCTCAGTTGTAAGGATAGATTCATGTCCCAGCATCTCCTGTACAGCTCTGAGATCTGCCCCGGCTTCAATCATGTGCGTTGCAAATGAGTGTCTTAATGTATGAGGACTGATTTTCTTTTTTATACCTGCTCTGGCAGCCAGATCTTTGATAATGGTAAATATCATAGCTCTTGTAAGCCTGTAGCCACGCCGGTTAAGAAAAACAATATTCTGATCATGGATAATCGGAAGAGCGTTTCTGTCTTTTTTGTACAGGTCTATTTCCTTTAGCGCTTTACCGCTTATTGGCACAAGTCTTTGCTTATTGCCTTTCCCGTTAACGATAACAAAACCCTCCTGGTAATGAATCTCAGTTAGTCGCAGATTAACAAGTTCAGATACACGCAAACCACATCCGTAAAGTGTTTCTATTATTGCTTTATTTCTGTGACCTTCCGGTTTACTGAGATCAATAACATCTATCATCATGTCTATCTCACTTACCGAAAGAACTTCAGGAAGCTTTAGTCCTATTTTTGGCGATTCAAGAAGGGAAGCCGGATTCTCATCAATTTCTCCCTCAATAAGCAGAAATTTATAAAATGCCCTTACGCCTGATAATACCCTCGACTGGGTTCGGGTGTTTTTATTATTTGTTCCGTACCATATCAGAAATTCTTTAAGATCAGAATATGTTACCATGGCAGGACCAATATCATTTCCATTTTCAGTCAGATATTTTTCGAGTTTACCTGCATCATTCAGATAGGCCTCTATGCTGTTAGCGGAAAGAGACTTCTCGAGCTTCAGATAAGTTTCGAAATTCCTGAATGACTGTGTCCAGCTTAAACTCATAACTTTTCGGTTTTGTCTTTCAATACAAAGTAACACAAAGTAAGAGAACCTTAATAAGTTCGCAGCCTTAAATATTTTTTATCTATTTTTACCGTTATATGAATCGTTACGATACCATTATGTGACGTTGTTATAATAAATTGATTATCAAATGAAAATTATAATTATCAATGGGCCAAACCTGAATCTTCTCGGTACGAGGGAACCTGAAAAATACGGACATTCTGCATTTGAAGATTACCTTATGTTGTTGAAAACACGTTTCTCTCATATCATTTTTGATTATTTTCAGTCGAATGTTGAAGGTGAAATAATTAATGAAATCCAGAAGACAGGTTTTTCCTGTGATGGTATAATACTTAACGCCGGAGGCTATACCCATACATCCGTTGCAATTACCGATGCCATAGCCGCTGTTAAAACACCCGTGATTGAAGTACACATTACGAATATATCAGCGCGTGAGGAATTCCGGCATGTAAGTCTGATTGCAAGGAACTGTGCTGGCAGCATTTCCGGATTTGGACTTGATAGTTACAGGCTGGCAGTTGAGGCTTTTATTGAAATGAATAATTCAGGGAAGATTTAATATATGGACGGGAAACGGACAAAAATTGTTGCAACAATCTCGGATAAAAACTGCGAGTCTGACTTCATAAAACAGCTTTATGAAGCTGGTATGGATGTAATACGAATAAACTCAGCCCATCTCACCGTGGAAGCTGCCTTAGGTATAATCAGAAACGCACGGGAGGTCTCCGATAAGATTGCAATTCTGATAGACACAAAAGGACCTGAAATTCGTACAACATCTTGCGATTCTCCTCTCGCTCTAAAAAAAGGAAATATTATTAAAATAGCAGGAGGTTCTGATAAAAAAACCACTTATGATGAAATCTGTGTAAATTACAGTTCCTTTTCATCTGATATCCCCCTCGGATCGCTTATCCTTATTGACGATGGAGAACTGGAATTTAAAGTGATCAGAAAAACAGGAAATGCACTTGAATGTATGATTGAAAATGACGGAATTCTTGGATCAAGAAAAAGTGTCAATATACCGGGTGTAAAGATAACACTGCCTTCTGTTTCCGAAAAAGACAAACTGTTTATCAGAATGGCTGTTGAAAATGAAGTCGACTTTATTGCCCATTCATTTGTACGATCAAAGCAGGATGTTCTCGATGTCAAGGCCTGTCTGAATGAGTATGGCAGAGAAATCAAAATAATTGCCAAGATAGAGAACCAGGAAGGTGTTGAAAATCTTGAAGATATACTGGATAATGTATATGGCATAATGGTTGCCAGAGGTGACCTGGCTATTGAGATACCTTATGAAAAGATCCCCGGAATTCAAAGAATGATCATTAACAAATGTATTATTACCAGGAAACCGGTGATAGTGGCGACACAGATGCTTCACTCCATGATCACTAATCCAAGACCTACAAGGGCTGAGGTGAGTGACATAGCCAGTGCGATCTATTCTCAGACAGATGCTATAATGCTAAGTGGCGAAACTGCCAGTGGAAAATATCCGGTTGAATCTGTTAAAACAATGACCAAGGTAGCTCTTGAGGTGGAGAAGAACAAGGAGAAGTTTCTGGATATACCTTATATGAATGTTACCGGTGAAATATCTGCATACCTCGCAAAAGTGGCTGTTAAAACGGCCTTCAGGATAGGAGCAAGGGGAATAATTGCCGATACGTCAGGAGGAAGGACCATCAGGGATATGGCTTCTTACAGAGGTATTAACCTGATTCTTGCCCAATGCTATTCTGAGCGTACAATGAGAGAACTGGCGCTTTCATATGGTGTTTATGCAAGTTACCAGGAGAAGAAAAAATCTGTGGATGAGTTTATACATATTGCGCTTCAGAACCTGGTTAAGATGCATAATATGAAAAGTGATGACATAATTGTGGTACTTGCCGGTAACTTCAGCGGAGGTTCGGGTTTTTCATTTATTGAAGTAGGCACAGTTCAGTATCTGAAAGACCGTGTAAGCATTAATGATTGACGTAGAATTGGTCTGATTTTTGCGGATTAAAAAAAATAACCCAAGTCGTGAAAAAAATTTTAAATAAAAAGCTTTTTCTGCTGGTTATGATATCATTCTGTTTTATTAACATGAATGCGACTCATAACAGGGCCGGAGAAATTACTTATGTGCAGTTATCTGATCTGACATATGAGATCACAATACAAACTTTTACATATACCCTGAGTTTCGCCGACAGGCCTACGCTGAATGTAGAGTGGGGCGATAATACAACTTCCATTGCACAAAGAATACCCCCCAATTTAATTCTGCCGAATTACTACAAGCGGAACATTTACAAGGTCACTCATACATATCCCGGTCCGGGTGTATATAAGATTGTTGTTCAGGATCCAAACAGGAATGCAGGTGTTAAAAACATTCCAAACTCGGTAAATGTGATCTTTTCAATTTCAACTATCCTAACAGTAAATCCTGCAATGGGGCGCAACAGTTCCCCCGTACTTCTGAATCCTCCCTACGATAAAGCTGCTTTTCATTATTTATTTATTCATAATCCGGCAGCATATGATCCTGACGGTGATAGCCTGTCCTATAATCTCACAGTTTGTACGCGTGAAGATGCGAAACCTATAATAGGTTATACATTACCTCCGGCAACCAATTCACTCAGAGTAGATTCCATCAGTGGTGATCTTGTCTGGGATACTCCGGCTGACACAGGGAAATATAATGTAGCCATGGACATAAATGAATGGCGAAACGGGAAAAAGATCGGAGTTATCGAACGCGACATGCAAATTGAGGTCTTCGTCACGAATAACAAACCTCCTGTTAATGGTCCTCTGAAAGATTACTGCGTTGAGGCCGGAGATACAATAGATTTTATTTTTACGGCCACCGATCCCAATAATGATTATATTTCTCTTAAAGCCACGTCCGGTATTTTTACACTTTCATCCTGCCCTGCACAGGTTACCGGGGTAGATTCAGTTGCCGGATATGCCTCTTCAAGATTCCGATGGGTACCCTGTTATGAGGCAGTTCGAAAACAACCTTATAATGTCATTTTTAAGTCGGATGACAACAATTCTGACATAAGGCTTTCAGACATAGACAATATTAACATTAAGATTCTTGGTCCTTCCCCAACGCTGCTGAATGCTGTCCCTGAAGGCAAGTTAATCAGACTGACATGGTCGGATTATGGAACTACAGCAATTTCCGGTTTCAGCATTTACAGGAGGGATGGAGCGTCTACCTTCAAGCCGGATTCATGTACTGCAGGAATCCCTTCATCAACTGGTTTTGTTAAAGTGGGATATATCGATGGAAGTTCGACCACTTCTTTTTCCGACACTGATAATGGCCAGGGTCTGCAATTTGGGAAAGAATATACATACCGCATAGTTGCTGTATATCCGAATGGAACGGAAAGTAAAGCTTCCAACGAGATTACTTCGACTCTTGTATCAGGAGTACCGGTTATTACACATGTAAGCGTAAGAAATACAGATCTGACAAAAGGATCGATTTACATTTCCTGGAGGAAACCCGACAAACTCGATACAATACCTGCCAACGGACCATATGAATATATTATTTCCCGTGCCCAGGGAATTGGCGGAATTGACTATCAGCAGATTAAATCTATTCAGACCGTCGACCTCAATGATACAACAATGGTAGATACACTTATTAATACACAAACGACGGGTTACATATATAAGATTGAATTGTGGAATAATGAAACAGGGAACAGGTTTCTTATCGGCGAACCAGGCTACGCATCGTCGCTTTTCCTTGTAATATCACCCGGAGACAGAAAAGCAAGGTTCGAAATCAACCGTAATGTTCCATGGATAAATACAAGGTATGATTTCTTCAGGTTAAATGAAACAACAATGCAATATGATTCCATTGGCTCAACAAACCAGCTCAGCTATGTTGATTATGGCCTGGAAAATGGTAAACAATATTGCTATCGGGTGCGTTCCGAAGGTGGCTATCTGGCAGATAATATGCCAAAAAATCTTAAAAACTCTTCCGAGATAACCTGCACAACTCCCGTTGATAATGAACCTCCTTGTCCGCCACAAATCAGTGTAACCAGCCAGTGTGACAGTTTATACAACACTATCACCTGGATCATCCCTGATCCTGTTTGTTTTCAGGATGTTGCCGGCTATAAGATCTATTCTAAAATGATATCTGATGAGAATCTTTCCTTATTGACTGAAATAACTGACAGAAATGTTTTCACTTACAGGCATTATCCCGGTGAGACTGTTTCGGGTTGTTACGCAGTTTCAGCTTACGACTCGGTTGGAAACGAAAGTGAAAAATCAGTAATGGTATGTATTGATTCTTGCAATTTTTATGAAATACCCAATGTATTTACTCCTAACGGGGATGATATCAATGACAGGCTGATAGCTAAGACCTCAGGACTTGTTGAAAAGGTCGATTTCAGGCTCTTTAACAGGAATGGCATGCTGTTATTCAAAACAGATGAGCCAAGAATCAATTGGGATGGAACATATAAAGGAAAAATTGTTTCTCCCGGAGTATATTTCTATCAATGCGATGTTTATGAAAGACGCACTTCAGGACTTGAGTTATTCCACATTTCTGGTTTTGTTCATGTTATTACCGAAGTTGGTTCAAAGCTTAAACAGGATATAACAAAATGATTTTCAATAATTATTCAGTATGAAGAAGATTTTAACCACTATTTTGATTTTTATATTCTCTGTCAATGTTTTCGGGCAGCATGTGATAGATAACTTACTTAAAGCCAAAGCAGAGATGGAATCCGGAAATCCTGATGCAGCAATAAATATTTTAAACAGGTCAATAGCAGTGGCAAAAGACTGCAGGCTTTATACTGAAAGGGCAGAGGCCAATATCCTGAAAGGTGACTATTCATCTGCCATAAGCGACTTTAACGAAGCAAATAAAATAGTGCCAGCTTCGGGTGAATATGGCCTTTCCCGTATCTATGCATTAAAAGGCGATGCAGCCACCTCGCTTTATCACCTGACTTTGAATCTTAATTCCCCTTACAGGAAAGCTGAAAAAGATATAATGCTTGACCCTGCATTCAATACTCTTGATAACAGGCCTGAATGGCGCCAATTTTGGAAAAAAGACTGGTACAGTACACTTGAGAAGAATGTATCTGAAATTGAATATTATACCTCCGCAGGTAAGATAAATGAATCAAAAGATCTACTGTCGGAACTTAAAAGGAATTATCCCGACAAAGATGAGGTAGTTTATGCTCAGGCACTGGTAGATCTTTATTCGGGAAAATACGCTGAAGCAGTGAATGATATATCAAAACTGACAAGTACCTATCCTGAGAATGAAAAATATCTGCGTTTTCTGGCTAAGGCCCAGACCATTGCATCAAATCCATCGGGAGCTTCAGGTACATACACAAAACTTCTGGATTCAGGAGTAGCCGATGCTGATCTCTTCCTGCTAAGGGCAGAATGTTACAGGAAAACAGGTGAAAATGATAAAGCGCTTTCGGATATCTTAAAATATCTTGGCTATTATCCCGACAACAGAACTGCTTTAAGCCTGGCAGGTAAAGTTGAAGCAGTTTCTGGCGACAACCTTAAGGCACTGGATTATTTTTCAAGGAATCTTAGACTTCATCCCAACAATCCGGAATGTTATATAGACAGGGCAAATTCATATTTCGCATCGAAGTCGTGGAAATGGGCTATAGATGATTACAGTATGTCGCTGGATCTTGATCCCGGTAATTCCGATGCCTGGCTGAACAAGGGAATTTCTTTGCTGAATTCCGGAAATACTGAAGATGCATGCCATGATTTTAGATATTCATTCCGTTTGGGTAATAAGCGGGCTACTGAATATATCAGCCGTTACTGTATTAAGTAAGGCTCAATGGCTTTACGGCTAAGAGGCTTAACGGCAGGACTATATATATTAATACTTCTGCTCCTCATTAGAGCCTTTGCGCCATAGTGCCTTTATGCCATTGCGCCTTATTTAATATGCTTTCTGATCCGGTCAAAAAGGTCGTATGGCTTAAAAGGTTTAAGCACATAGTCGTTAATATTCAGATCATCAATTTTGTCGTGGCTCTCAGACATTATCGCCGCTGTAAGCGCAACGATAGGTATATTCCTTACCCTTTCATCCCCGGAATTTCTGATTATCCTGGTAGCTTCAATTCCATCCATTACCGGCATGTGTAAGTCCATAAGTATCAGATCAAAATCTTCCTTTTCAAGTGCCTCAAGTGCAAGTTGTCCATTTTCTACATGGGTCACCTTAACACCCCACCCAATCAGGAATTTATTAGCCACAAAAAAGTTAATTTTATTATCTTCAGCAACGAGTATTTTTTTGCCTTCGAGGCCTTTGAACAACTCAGGACCTTCTGAAGCTGCCTTTTGATTAGATTTTTCCGACACTCCGAAAGATAAAATAAAACTAAATGCAGAGCCTTTCCCGGGTTCACTTTTTATGGCAATAGTTCCGCCCTGGAGTTCGATTAGTTTCTTACATATTGCCAGGCCCAGTCCCGTACCTCCAAAATGCCGGGTTGTTTCTGATGTTGCCTGTGTGAAGCTTTCAAAGATCATTGAGTGCTTATCCGGAGCAATACCGATGCCAGTATCGGTAACAGTGAATTCAAGACTCGATTGATTACCCGACCTTTTCAGTTCCCTTATGTTAACCGTTATTCCACCCTGGTTTGTAAATTTTAAAGCATTTGAAAGCAAATTTGATAAGATCTGATTTAGCCTGATCGGATCACCGATAACCTCAACGGGAAGATCACCTGCTTTTTTTATCTCAAAACTCAGCTCTTTTGCTTTTGACCTGTATGCATAAGATCTCATTATCTCATCGAGGAAATCGCTGAGATTGAACTGGGCTTGTTCAAAAACAATTTTGCCCGATTCCATTTTATTGAAATCAAGAACATCATTTACAAGTATAAGCAGATGGTTACCTGAAAATTTGAGAGTCCTGATATAATCCATCTGATCTTCCCGTGGATTCCCCTGCAATAATAGATTGGTTATTCCTATTACCTCATTAAGGGGAGTCCTGATCTCATGACTCATAGTTGACATGAACAGCTGTTTCGATTGTGCGGCATCTTCAGCTTTCTGACGTGCAATTATAAGGTTGTCGAGCATCATTCTTCGCTGAAGAGCAATAGCAATCTGATTAGCTATAAAATCAAGAATATGCAGATCTTCGGGAAAAAACTTATTTTCATCATTATAATCCTGT
Organism: uncultured Rikenellaceae bacterium; assembly: GCA_964446825.1. GTDB lineage: Bacteria > Bacteroidota > Bacteroidia > Bacteroidales > VadinHA17 > LD21. Next base: position 19,150 of record CAYUQR010000030.1, on the reverse strand, counting down.
AAACACATTACACCTATAATATTTCCTTCAACTTTCAGAGGAACACCCATCCATACTTTACAGGGCGTACCCACCATTTCAATATCTCCTGATTCATCAAGTATTCTGAGGTCATTTTCTTTCAGCAGAACAGATTTATTGTTTTTTATTACCCATCCGGTTATAGTCTTTTTAATGGGGATCTCATAAAAATTATCTTTCTCATCTGCAAAAAAAGGAAGCGAAAGAGTTTCAGAAGTTTTGTCATAGAGGGCTATGAAAAAATTATTAGTATCCCAGATTTTATTTAACTCATGCACAATAATAGGATATATTTCTTTTATATCGAATTGTTTAAGCGCTGCGGATGATATAGTATATAACACTTCCTGGAGAAGCTGATTTTTCTTCTCGGCTGTTATGTCCCTGTAAATCCCCAGGTGAGCAACTACTTCATCATTAATTATAATCGTGGTTGCAATAAGCGAAACATGTATTCTTTTTCCCTGCTTGTTTATTCTGTATGTCTGCCTTACTTCCCTCTTATTTTTAGAGGCCAGCATATCGATCTGTAATGCTTCTTCTTTAAGTTCTTCAGGAACAACAAGGTCATTAATATTCCTGTTGACCGCCTCTTCGGAAGTGAAGCCAAAGAGATTGGTAAATTCCCTGTTTACCATCGATATCATGCCGGTTGAACTTGTAATAGCTATTGCAGTAGGAGTGGAATTGTAAAGATGTTCAAGAAATGCTTTTTCCCTGTTAATCTGATTTTCGTACTCTTTATGTTTGCTTATGTCTGTTATAATACCCCTGTATCCTGTTATTTTGTTTCTGTGAAATATTGCAAATGAATGGGTAATGATGGAAACTGTTGTGCCATCCTTTTTTCTGGCTATGTACTCATTACTTGAAATTTGTTCCTGTGATTGCAGTGATTTCAGGTTTTCAATCATCTGTGGATAGGTGTCCGGGAACAGGCTTGAAATATTTATATTTTCTGCCAGGTCTTTCTTTGTATATCCAAAGAATTCGAGTCCATATTTATTTGCATATATGATTTTCCCTGTCAGGTCAACTTCATAGATCATTTCCGGAAACATCTCCGCAAACTTATGAAACAGGGTATCCTGCTTGTTTATATCATCCAGAGTTTTTTGTAGGTTTCCGGGCTCCCATGTAATAACAATATCTCCTGAAGAGAGAGGAAAACCCATATAATATCCTTCAGAATCGTTTCCGGCAGATGAGGCAGACAACTTATGTGCATCTCCTGTAATATGAATATGATGGAGCAGTTCCAACAGTTTTTTGCGTTTTACAAGAGGTGTTTCATCAATGAATTTTCCGATAACTTCATCTTTCAGGATAAACTCCGCTTGTCCTGCTTTGCTGTTTATATCAATAATTATAAACCTGTTATCGTCTTCAACGCCGAAAAGCGCAAGGTAAATGCTTACTGTTTCAATAATCTCATCAAGGATGCTTCTCTGGCTGTCTTTTATTTTCTTGTTGTCGGATTTATCAATTTCATTATAAATGGTGAGAAGATAAATTTCCCCTTCAAGTATTATTGTTTCAGCAGAGAACAGGTAAGGTTTCTCTTCTCCGTTCTTCTTCTTAAGTGTAACAGGATAATTCTTAAGTTTCTTCAGTTTGGAGATCAGCCTGATATACTTATTGCTTTCATTGATATCGGCAAAGATACTTATGTCGTCTGATGTATGCCCGATAACCTCCTCGCCAGTATATCCGAGGGCATTAAGAAATGCCTCATTTACATCCACATACTGACCTGAATCAAGCTTGCTGACAGCCATCAGTTGTGAAGCTGAATGAAATACCCTGAATACCATTTCCTTGCTGACATCACTTTCGCCCCGGTTTTTTAAACGAAGATATGCCAGCTCTTTTTCAAGTTGTCTGTTCGCCTCCAGCAGCTCCTTGTATTTCGATTTATAATCCATCAACAGGGTTTTTTCAAAAACTTCCAAAAATAACAATTAATGATTTATTTAACCTCTATAGCTTATTAATTTATTAATGGGTATATGTATTTACTTTTGTTTGTTTCTTTCACTGTAATATTTGCAAAAATCTGTAAGTCCGCATTCTTTGCAGAGAGGATTTCTTGCTTTGCAGATATACCTGCCGTGCAGGATAAGCCAGTGATGGGCCAGTGGCATAAGATCATCCGGAATATGTTTTGAAAGCTGATCTTCAACATTCCGTGGTGTTTTTGCATTTTTTACCAGACCAATGCGATTCGATACTCTGAAAACATGAGTATCGACAGCAATGACAGGTTTGTTGAAAACCACCGAAGCAATGACATTTGCAGTTTTTCTTCCCACTCCGGGCAATCGCTGTAACAAATCAGGATCGGAAGGCACTATTCCTCCGAATTCACCGGAAAGCATTTTCGCCATTCCTGCAAGATGTTTTGCCTTATTATTTGGATACGAGCAGGATTTTATATATTCAAAAATCTCTTCAGGTTCAGCTTTGGCCATCATTTCAGCACTTGGATATTTTTGAAGCAGAGCAGGCGTTATCATATTCACTCTCTTATCAGTACACTGCCCTGATAGTATTACAGCCACAATAAGCTCAAACGGATTATTGTACGAAAGTTCTGTTTCTGCAATAGGATGGTTTATGAGGAAATATTTGATGGTCCGATTAAACCTTTCCTTAATAGTCATTGGTATCTGAATATAATAGTGCGGTTAAGGTAACACTTTTTATCTTTGCACAATATCGACAGTTTATGATAAGTTATTTACAGGCTGATAATATTAGCCGGCATATAGGAGATATTACTCTTTTTAAGAATATTAGTCTGAATATTAACAAGGATGATAAAGTTGCACTGATAGCCGTAAACGGTGCAGGAAAATCATCATTGCTTGACATCCTCTCCGGTAAAGAAAACCCTGATGAAGGATCTGTCAGTCTTAAACGCGATTTGGGTATTGCCTATCTCACACAATCTCCTCTGCTGGATGAATCTAACAAAATAATCGATGAACTATTCCGTACTGAAAGCGAGATGGTTAAGGTTATAAGAAAATATGAAGAGTGTCTTTTGTCAGATAATCATGATAATCTTCAGGTCATGATCCAGCTTATGGATGATCATAAAGCCTGGGATTATGAGGTTGCAGTTAAGCAGATACTTTTTAAGTTGAAACTCTTTGATCTTAATGCCCCGATCGCAACTCTGTCAGGAGGGCAGAAAAAGAGAGTTGCACTTGCAAAAGTCCTTGTTGAAGATTCTGACCTGCTTATTCTTGATGAACCCACAAACCATCTTGACCTTGATATGATTGAATGGCTTGAAGAATATCTTAAAAAGTCCAATAAAACACTGCTGATGGTTACCCATGACAGATATTTTCTCGACAGAGTGTGCAATGTATTACTCGAACTTGCCGATAATGACATATACAGGTATGAGGGTAATTATGAATATTTTCTGGAAAAGAAACAAAGCCGGGAGTATTCAGCAAAGATGAATACCGAAAAGGCTAAAAATCTTTTAAAAACAGAACTCGACTGGATGCGGCGGATGCCAAAAGCCCGCAGACATAAAGCCAAATCGAGAGTTGAATCGTTTTATGACCTGAAAGAGAAGGCAGCAAACCGGCCCGAAGAGAAAAGCATAAATATCAATGTTAATATTTCAAGGATGGGGAAAAAGATCCTTGAGATCAGGAATATAAGTAAATCATTTGGAGATAATAAGGTCATCAATAACTTTTCTTATGTCTTTAACCGGTTTGAGAAGGCCGGACTTATCGGACGCAACGGAACAGGTAAAACCACTTTGCTAAATATTATAACAGGACATACTGAACCGGATAAAGGAGCCGTGGAGAGGGGAGAGACAGTAGTTTTTGGTTATTACCGGCAGGAAGGAATGGAGTTTGATGATGAAATGACTGTTATTGATGCAGTCAGGAAAATTGCTGAGAGAGTTACATTAAGCGATGGCAACGTTCTGTCTGTTACGCAGTTCATGAACTATTTTCTGTTTCCTCCCGAAAAACAGTATACTTTGATCAGAAAACTATCAGGTGGTGAGAAGAGAAGGCTTTATCTTCTCACAATACTGATGACAAATCCAAATTTTCTTATTCTTGATGAACCTACAAATGATCTGGATATTCTCACACTTAATGTTCTTGAAGAATACCTTGCCGGGTTCAGAGGTTGTGTGATAGTTGTTTCCCACGACAGGTATTTCATGGATAAAGTTGTAGATCATATATTTGAGTACAGGGGAGAGGGTGAAATAAAAGATTTTCCCGGCAATTACACTCAGCTCAGGGAAAAGCAGACCGAATCGGATGATAAGGTTGCAAAAGTATCAAAGCCTTCATCTACTGGCCGTTCTGCTAATACGGCCTCAAAGGAAAAGAAGCAGGGGATGTCATTCAAAGAAAAAAGGGAGTTTGAGGCTCTTTCAAAAGAATTGGAAGACCTTGAATCAGAAAAAAAACAGATTGAAGCCGAAATGAACCTCGGGCTGTTGAATTCTGACGATCTTTATTCAAAATCCTTACGACATGGAGAAATAACTAAGTTGCTGGATGAAAAGGAGTTAAGATGGCTTGAGCTGAGCGATAAATGATTAGCCCGGTCAATTTAATGAACAGAATTGATAGAATACTATTAGAATTTTTACCTTTATCAGTCAATAGTTTATACAGTTGGAAAAGATTGTAATTATTACTCAGGCCGCCAGATCTGAGATTCATGTTGGTGCGAAATGGGAATCGGTGGAAGGGCTGATTCCGGAAAAAGGTGTTGTTATAATTACCGATGATAATGTAAAACAATTGTATGGAAACAGGTTTCCCAGGGTTCCGACATTTTCTGTGCTGCCTGGCGAGGGCAGCAAGAAACTTGAGGTTATAGAAAATCTTGCATCCGGATTGCTTGAACAAGGAATTGACCGGACTGGTTTTGTACTGGCAATAGGAGGAGGGGTCGTATGCGATATAGGAGGATTTCTGGCATCTATTTATATGAGGGGAATAAGGTGCGGTTATGTCTCAACCAGCTTGCTTTCACAGGTTGATGCCAGTACAGGCGGTAAAAATGGTGTAAACCTTGGTGGAACAAAGAACATGCTTGGGAATATCAGGCAGCCGGAATTCGTGTTATGCGATCCGGAAATGTTACTTACGCTTTCAGTAGAAGAATATTTATCAGGATTATCCGAACTGATTAAAACTGCGATCATTGGCAGCAATGAATTGTTTGAATTAATTGATTCAAATCATGAACTTATTATGAAAAGGGAAAAGGAGTTGCTCACAACCCTTGTTGCCAGATCGGTAAATTTCAAAGCATCGGTGGTGACTGAAGATGAAAAGGAGGAAGGTCTGAGGCGAATTCTTAATTTCGGACACACCTACGGGCATGCAATAGAAATGCAAATGTCAGTAAAACATGGCTTTGCAGTGGCTTCTGGCATGGAGATTGCCACGGAATTCTCTTTTGAAAAGGGATTTATAGATATGTCATTGAAAAACAGGATCATAAACCTTCTTAGGAAGTATAAAATTCTTGACGATCGCAATATACCTGCTGAAAATATTGAAAATCTGATACTTCAGGATAAAAAGAAAACCGGAAATGAGATAAATTTTGTTTTTATTAAAGATATTGGAAACGCTGTTGTGGAAAAAGTGCCAGTGAGTGAAGTAACAGACTTTTACAAAAGGTTCAGAGAAAAAAAAATAAAATAAGATTATGAATTCGTTTGGAGTTATTTTCAGAGTGTCTCTTTTTGGTGAGTCACATGGTCCGGCAATAGGTGTTGTTCTGGATGGATGTCCACCCGGGATAAAAGTTAGTCCGGACGATTTTTTGCCCGATCTCAAAAGGCGTCAGAGCGGAAGCAGGGGTACTACTAAACGACAGGAACCTGATCTTCCGGAAATTTTGAGTGGTGTTTATGAAGGAGTTACTACCGGAGCTCCGATAATGCTAATGACCCGAAACAGTGATAAGATATCTTCAGATTATGACGAATTCAGGAATATACCGCGGCCGGGTCACGCTGACTTCGTATCGCGATTGAAATATTCAGGCCATTCCGACATGCGTGGAAGCGGCCATTTTTCAGGAAGAATAACCTGGGGTCTGGTTGCCGCCGGCGTTATAGCAAAAAAAATTGCCTCGGCTTCAAATGTTTCTGCCAGGCTTATTTCTGCAGGAGGTTCAGATGATATTGAAGAAGCTGTTAATGGAGCGATTGCCCTTAATGATTCGATAGGCGGTATAATTGAGTGCAGAGTAGGGACCCCTCCTCCGGCAATCGGAGAACCATTTTTTTATTCTTTCGAATCAGCTCTGAGCCACATCGTTTTTTCAATCCCGGCCATCAAGGGCATCGAATTCGGAGCCGGATTTGCTGCCGCCGCAATGAGAGGTTCTGAACATAACGATCCGTTTATTGACAGTAATGGTACTACAGCTTCAAATAATGCTGGAGGGATTAACGGAGGTATTACAAATGGGAATGAGATCGTTTTCAGGGTCGCCGTTAAGCCCACATCTTCAACCGGCGTTGATCAGACAACATACAATTTCAGGGAAGGCGCAATGACTACACTGAAAGTAAAGGGACGGCATGATACATGTATTGCTCTGAGGATGCCCGTAATAGTTGAGGCTGCAACTGCTGTTGTAATTGCTGACCTGATGCTGATTGACAGGGGTATTTATTCAGGAAAAGGAAGTAGCAGGATCTGATTAATCTGTTTTTAGTTTTTCACCTTAGTGGTTTAATAATAAGAGCCTTTTTTGCTGATTTTATAATCAGTGCCCTTTTGGTCGACCTTGTTATCCTGAACCTGTTATCGATTCTGTCACCTATTATCCATACTATTTTTCCTTCGGATTCAAGAATATATTTGTTTTCCTTTTCGAGAATTGAATATTTATTGTCTATAAAGTAGTCACTTAACTTTTTTTTCTGTTTCATTCCCAGCGGGATGAAATTATCGCCCGGCTTCCATTTTCTTATATTAACAGGGAAGGTCATCTTTTCGGCATCTATACATGCAACAGACTGATCTGGTGGTATTTCAAATGAATCAATAATGTTAACAAATTCCGCCGATATAATTCCGGGCACTGCGTTTAATCCGTTGATCTTTTTTATGAAATAAGATAAATCGTTTTTTGGTTGATCCGGTGACACAATAATCTCTTTCCTGTTTTTCAGGAGCCTGTGTGTTTCTGTATAAATCTTATTTCCAGTTTTTCCGTTAATGACCTTTATCAGGTCATTAATCTGCATGTTGGTGACTCCGAATGGTTTAAACAATTCATATACAATGGCCCTGTTTTTAAGGTGAGGCCTTAATAAACTGATATTAAACGAAATTATGTTTTCTTTGCGTTCCGTAATCTTATCTCGGAGCTTGTGAATGTATTCTGAGACTAAATCATTAATACCCGCGAATCTTTCTGCTGTTTCGCTGAGCGTCATTTCAATTGAAGGATTTATCTCTTTAAGGACAGGGATAACCCTGTGCCTGATTTTATTTCTTGTATATTTTGTTTCAGCATTTGATTTATCCTCACGGTAAATGATCTCATGATCTTTGCAGTATAACATAATCTCTTCACGGGTAGCGAAAAGCATTGGACGAATTATATTGTTGTTCCTTGGTCTCATTCCCGTCAACCCGGTTAAACCGGTTCCTCTTACCAGGTTAATTATCAGTGTTTCGATGTTATCGTTAAGGTTATGTGCAACAGCCACAGAGTCGAATCCATTGTTCATCCTGATATCCTCGAACCATGAATATCTCAATTCACGTGCTGCCATCTGAACAGATAGCCCTTTCTTCCTGGCATATGTTTTTGTATCAAACCTGGTTGAGAAAAACAGAATATTATGGTCCGTTGCATATTTAATTACAAGCTTCTCATCACTGTCCGATTCGCGTCCACGCAAAGAAAAATTGCAATGAGCTAATCCTATGTTGTATCCCAGTTCCAGGAACAGGTGTGTCATAACCATTGAGTCCACGCCTCCGCTTACAGCGACTAAGATCTTGTCTCCAGCTTTTGCCAGGTTATGAACGGCAATATATTTTTTAAACTCATCGAGCATTTCCGGTTCCATATACGTGCAAAAATAGAAAAACCTTTCTTTTCAGGTGATAAATATCCACTGTTTTGTTTTTTATTTGTAGGGTATAATCGAAGGAGGCCCCGGATCGAAGTTATTTGGTCGAAGAAGCTGTTCACCCGAAACTGTAAAATGATTTATATCGGAATAAGGAGGCAAATTTGGATAGAAAGTCAGCCTTATCTGAAGAGTGTTGAATATAAGATTGTTATTTCTTACTCTGACACCGAGGCCTATACTCGAAAGAGTATTCCTTCCTACGCCGATCATTTCATTTGTACCGGATAACAACGAAAAATCTGCAAACCCGAAAAATGCAAATTTGAAATTGTACAGATTAAGAGGGCTGAACATTACTGATTCAAGACTGATTGTTAACCTTTGATTTCCGATTATTGTATCGTTTTTGAACCCTGAAAACCCATTTGTTTTATAAAAGGCAAGAAATTCATCGGTATTTCTGTTAAATCCCCTGGCGTAATTTATATTAACGAAATTCCTGATTCTGTTTTTTCCCAGGATCAGAAGATTTGAGAAATATTTCAGGTCAAACGAAAATACTCCCTGTTCTGTACTGTTTCCATTCAGGAAAGTTGATAAACCGGCATAAGTATAAAAATATCCGAGTTTCTTATACGACTTTCCAAACGATATTTCTGTGCCGAGGTAGGTTCTGTTCTTAAACTCGTTGAATTCTCTGCCGGCGGTAATTTTGAATAACGCCCCGTAAGGTATATCCTCTGTTCTACCGTAATTATATATGAGACTGGTCTTATAAAATTTTTGAACCGAAATAGCAGCTGAAGTCAGAAATATTTTGTATTTCTGGATGTTATAATACGAATCGGGAAGTATAAAAGGATGATCGAAAACATTATTATTTGTATAGCGGGCTCCAAAGATGACCCTTGAGACCGACTCTCTGTCAATAAGGAATGACCTGGAGAGCCAGTAATCCTGAAAATTATATTTAAGCGGTTGTGGAACAGGGAGTGTATCAAGATCTTCAGAGGTGTACATCTGTCTTACAGATATTCCTCCCGCATACTTTGATGTTGAGCTTACCAGTTTGCGGTTAAGGCTGAAACCGTAAGTAGTTTCTCCAAGGCCTGTAAGATAGAAGAGATTTAGATTTATGAACGACTTTGCAATATTATCAATAGTGTAATGAATGCCGAAACCCGGTGAATTAGGTAAATAATTATCAAAAGGAATATCAATTCCAAATTCATGTCCCATACCAAAGACATTCTTTTCAAAAACTTGCGCTTCACCTTTGCTAATGCCCCTGTAAGTATAAGATCCTCCCAGGGAATAAACATCTTTTGTCAGGACAATTATATCCGCTTCAGTATCAGACACGGGTACAACAATTATCCTTGCATCATTAATATAGGGCAACTGCCTGAGTATCCTTTCATTGTCGCTGAGGGTTAATGGAGATATAGTGTCGCCTACTGAAAAAAGGAGATTTTTTCTTATGATGATTTCATTAGTATTTACGTGTGTATTATTAAGCATGTTGTAAAACCTGTTGGTATTTTTCACGGCCGGATTATTAATATCCACACCAAAAACATTAAGTCTTTTTATTTCAATTTTCCTTATTTTCTCTCCTGAATAAATCTTATAACTGGCATCGCTTGTACCTGTTATTCTCTTATTGTGAATTGTATCAGGAGAAATAACCACCAGGTCATAAAGCCTCTTCATAAGATTGTTCTTGGAAGCTTTTACTTTCATAGAATCGTAGAAAATAATATTCTTATCAACAGTCTTTATTTTTGAATTGATAAGAGAATTAGGAATTTTCAGTATCGTATCTCTTGAAAAAAAAGATATACTGTCCTTTATATGAATCAAAGCTCCCGGAGGTATTTTTATTAATGTATCTCTTGCTGTTTTGGTTTGAGGATAAGCAATATTACAATATAGCATAAGACCTATAAATGCAAAAAGCCCTGAAAATCTTTTATATTTTGTATGCAGATTGCACATCAGGTTTCATCAGGATTGCTGTTCAGAACATCATCCGCATTAAACTGGAATCCAAGACGTTTGCCAGTCATTACTTTTGAATGCTGTATCTTTGCCTCTGCCTGACCAACCGTGGCAATCTTTACTGTATCATAAGGTGGAACCAGAAGATCAAATTCAAGAGAATATTGAATAGCCGTGGAAATAATAATCTGCATTGAATTTTTGCTTATCTCCTCATTCCCGTAATTTGTAAACAGCATCCCCATTTGTCTTTTTCCCTCAACAAAATATTGTTTTTCGTGGTTAATGAAGATTCTGGCTATCAGGTAACCAAGATCATCCAGGCGCGAATATCTGAATGAATCGGCAAGGAAGTTGTAAATATTTATTATTCCTGAATAAGCATTGTATTTATTCTTCTGAATATAAGGAGTTTTCCATGCAGGATGATCCCTGTCGAACTGAAATATATTGGAGTGCATGCTAAAGAGCAAAATATCACCGGCAACCTTAAGCTGGGCATCGAAATTGCTCCTGTCGGTATATTCCATTCTTATTCTTGAATCGGTACCCGTGAGATTTGAGTTTATATCCTTTGATAAGCCTTTAAGAACTTCTTTTAAAACAGAAAATGATTCAAATGTATAGTCAAAAACCTTTTGCTTAAGGATGGATTTCTCTTTGAGAGTAGAGATTATTTTCTGTTTTTTGTCTTCCTGTTGTGTCATATCGGCTGTATATTAGCAATAAGATATAGTAACGAAACTAATAATTATTAACGAATAAATAAAACGGCGGCATACGGTGAATTCACCGGTTTTGTCTGCCAGCCCTGTTAATAGGATCTTGCAAACAGGACCCTTCTCTTAGAGGGTTTTCCTGAATAGATACATTTCCCGTTTTCTTCAGGAGAATCAAATGGTATACACCTTATAGTTGCTTTTGTTTCTTCTTTGATTTTTTCTTCAGTCTCAGCAGTTCCGTCCCAGTGAGCCATTATAAATCCTCCCTGATTGTCCAGAACATTTACGAAATCATCCCATTTATCAATATAGAAAGTATTCTCTTTCCTGAATGCAAGAGCTTTGTTATAAATATTTAACTGGATTTCATCAAGTAGCTTCTGTATATGATTGCCTGCCCTTTCAATAGGTAAAGTCTCTTTTGTAAGAGTATCACGTCTTGCAACTTCAATTGTCTTGTTATCGAGATCACGAGGACCTATTGCAAGACGAACAGGAACGCCTTTAAGCTCATAATCAGCGAATTTCCAGCCCGGTTTGTTATTATCCCTGTCATCATATTTAACCGATATTCCTTTTGATTCAAGATCAGCTTTTATTTTTCCGGCTGCTTCCGATAGTGCTGCCAGTTGACCAGTATTTTTATAGATAGGAATTATAACAACCTGTATCGGAGCAAGCTTAGGAGGCAGAACCAGGCCATTATTATCGGCATGGCCCATTATGATAGCGCCTATTAATCTTGTTGATACGCCCCACGATGTTGCCCATACATACTCAAGTTTCCCGGTTCTGTCGGTAAACTGAACATCGAAAGCTTTGGCAAAATTTTGTCCCAGAAAATGACTGGTACCTGCCTGCAGGGCCTTGCCATCCTGCATAAGAGTCTCAATGGCATATGTTTCGAGGGCCCCGGCAAACCGTTCGTTCTCAGATTTATAACCTTTTGTCGCAGGCAAAGCCATTGAGTTTTCTGCGAATTCTGCATAAACATTTATCATCTTTTCTGTCTCTTCCAGAGCCTCTTCACGTGTGGCATGCGCTGTATGACCCTCCTGCCATAGAAATTCAGATGTCCTGAGAAATAACCTTGTCCTCATTTCCCAGCGCACAACATTTGCCCACTGGTTAATAAGAATTGGCAGATCCCTGTACGAATGTATCCAGTTTTTATAGGAATGCCAGATTATGGTTTCTGATGTAGGGCGGATAATAAGCTCTTCTTCAAGTTTTGCTTCAGGATCGACGACAATTCCCTTGCCATTTTCATCATTTTTCAGTCTGTAATGGGTAACCACCGCACATTCTTTGGCAAATCCCTCAACATGAGCAGCCTCTTTACTGAAGAAAGATTTTGGAATAAAAAGAGGAAAATATGCATTCACATGCCCGGTAGCTTTAAAAAGCCTGTCGAGTTCAGCTTGTATTTTTTCCCAGATGGCATAGCCGTAAGGCTTGATTACCATGCATCCACGAACAGCTGAATTTTCAGCAAGATCTGCCTTGATAACAAGATCGTTGTACCATTGTGAATAGTTCTCTTCCCTGTTTGTTAAAAACTTCGCCATTTTTTGGTATGGTATTTGTTTAATTTTTTTAAAAGAAATAGATTGCGCAAAAATAAATAAAAAGTTCAGTTATTATTCAAAATAGAAAAGGAGGTTCATCATGAAAGCGAAATATTATATCGGAATAGTATCAGCCCTTCTTCTCGTCCAATTCTCAGTAAAAGCCCAGAATGCTGATTACAGAAACAACAGAAGTGATGATGCAAAAATAGTAGTTAATAATTATTATAATGATTATGATTATTACTATTCCTCGCGAATAAACAGGTTTCACAGGTCGTTTGTAGCCTTTGACTATTATTCACCATTATTTACAGACTTATACTGGTATAATTACAGACCTTTTTCATGGGGCTTAAGCATATATGGAGGCGGTTTCGGATTTGGCCTGGGATTGGGATTGGGTTTTGGATATTCTTATAATTATCCGCTTTATGGCTATGGCTATGGATACAATGATGGATGGTACGATCCTTATTACGGCAGTTCATATTACTGGGGATACGATCCTTTCTATTATAATGCCTGGTACAATCCGGTTATCATAAATGTGAGAATGCGAAACAGATGGTCATACGGGTATTACGGCTGGAGCGGACATAACTATTATAATCATTACAGGCCGTTTTACGATAATTATTATAATCACAGCTACTCTTCCTCAAGAAATTCTTCTTTCAATAATTCCTACAGGAGAGGAGCTTCAAACAGTTTAGGATCTTCAACAGCCAACGTTTCAAGAAGAGGAGCTTCAAACAGTTCAGGATACTCAA
>CAYUQR010000030.1:0-5849 GCA_964446825.1 uncultured Rikenellaceae bacterium | reverse complement strand
AGCCAACGTTTCAAGAAGAGGAGCTTCAGGTACTGTTTCTAACAGGGCAATTACAGATCGGAGCAGAGCTGCTGATATAACAAACAATAGCTCTCGTAATAATAATACAAGGCGTGCTTCTTCTACTGTAAAGAGTTTTAGTAATTCGAACAGCAGAGGAAACAGTAATACTGGTAATATAAGGAATATCAGAAATCAGAATCAGGCTATCAGCAATACCAGGAAGAGAAGCACTTCAGTTTCCCCCAGGTCATCTTCGGGAACTTCAAGAAGTTTTAGTACTCCTCGTAGCATGTCATCCCCAAGATCATCAGGCTCAGTTTCGAGGGCGAGAAGTTCTTCTTCAGGAAGTGTTTCAAAATCTTCTTCTTCAAGGAGCGGATCGAGATCTTCATCTTCTAAGTCATCATCGTCCTCTAAATCAGGAAGGAGAAGATAAAACTGAATACAGGGATGCCCGGGCATATCCTGATTTATTAAGAAAAATATGCTATTTCTGATGAAATATGAAAAGTTAGCTCAAAAATTCGTTTATTTGGTATAATATTTGCTTTATATATAGAAAATAAGAAGGGAAAATTAAAATGAAAGCACTTTTACAAATATTAATCCTTGCACTCTTTACCCTGGCTTCGTGTACACCAAGTCTCTACACGGGTGCAGAATACGATGATTTGTATTATTCACCATCTGACCAGCCGGTAGCCAAACCAAGGCCATCTGCAAGTGCCCAGATGCCGAATAGTAACATTAATTCTGATGAATATTATGATAATATCTACTCAGCTGATACTCTTTATGCTGATGATTACTCCGATGAAGTAGATATTAATGATCAGATTATGAATAATAATTACTATGGCAACGGATACGATTATTATGATAATATTTCCTACGCCAGTAGATTAAGCAGATTTTATGGTGATTTTTATCCATACTGGAGAGATCCTTTCTATTTCAGCTATGGTTACCCCTATAATGGCTACGGGTACGGATATCCTTATGGATATGGCGGCCTCTACGGAGACTATTATGGCGGATATTACCCCTACTCATATTGGGGTGGATTGTATGGTGGCTTATATGGAGGTTTTTATGGAGGTTATTATGGTGGTTATTATATGGGATATGGTTCATATTATCCTTACTATGGTTACACCGGAAATTACTTCAGAGAAAGAGTTAATTCTGTTCCTTATGGCAGATATGAGAGACCAAGCTCACTTTCATCAAGCTGGAACAAAAATGTTGGTACGTTAGGGTCTTCAAGAAGAAATCAGAGTATATCTTCCACTCGAAATTCAGGTGACAGCAGAAGAACCTATTCAGGAACCCAGCCGCAAATTAGTCAGACAGACAGAAGGTTAACACAGGATCAGACAAGAAGTGCCACTCCCCGTTCAAGTACTTCTGCCCAGAGGAATCCAGCCAGTACCAGACCTGCCTATAATTCTGTAAACAGAACATATACTCCAAGTTATAGTAATCCACGTATGAGCACAAGGCCTTCCTATAATAACAGCAGAGTATATAATGGTAATAACAGCGTGAATGTAAACCGCAATGTAAATAACAGCAGGGTCAATAGCAATACAGGCACAGGAAGAACCCCGGTTAACCAGGGCACTTACAATAACAGCAGAAACAGTTCTTCAGGAAATGGATCCCCGACAAGAAGAGTTCAATCTCCATCAGTATATAATGCTCCTGCAAACAGAAGCAGGTCAGGTTCATACAGAACACCTGCTTATTCTGTACCTTCAAGAAGCAGTGTGGGGACTCGTTCAAATTCTTCAGGATCATCGTCCCGTAGTTCTTCATATTCAGGATCATCACGTAGCTCCTATTCAGGATCATCTTATAGCGGAGGTTCATCAAGCTCTGGATCCAGAAGTTCAGGCGGTTCATCTTCATCAAGCGGCGGATCCAGATCTTCCGGTGGTGGATCAGGAAGGAGATAGTTGAAAACTGTTTTGAATCCATTTAGAATTATTCATTCTACATAACAGAGTGCAGGGAATGTTTTACAAAAAATATAAAATAATGAAAAAAATAAGCTTGATTATTTTAGCGATACTATCTTTATCAGCCGGCATATTTGCCCAAAACGTTGACGACGCCCTGAGGTATTCCCAGATTTTCTACGGAGGAACAGCGAGGTTTATGTCGATGGGAGGAGCCTTCACAGCTCTTGGCGGAGATATATCCACTTTAAGTCAGAATCCTGCAGGTATTGGTGTTTTTAGATCATCAGAACTGGCCATAACACCTCAGCTCTTCAACATTAAAACTACAGCCGGGTTCAATGGCAGTACTTCTGATCACTATTATAACTTTAACCTGAACCAGGGTGGAATCGTTGCCAATATTATATCGAAAAGTGATGCAACAGGTCTTCTGACGCTTAACTTCGGATACTCTTTTAATAAAACAAACAATTTTTATCAGAGTATTCTGATTCAGGGTATAAATAATTCCAGCTCAATGGCAGATTACTGGGCTGGCATCAGTGACGGAACTAATTTCCAGGATCTTTCGGGAGCTGGAGGGATTGCTTTCGATGCATGGGTTATGGATACAATTACCGGTTCAGGCGGGAGATCTTTTGGAACTGTTTATTCAAACTACGGAGATAATCCTCCGTCAGTCTATGGAGAAAGGGTAAGACGTATGATTACCAATGAGGGTTATACCGGGGAACATGCATTCTCCATTGGAGGAAACGTTTCCAATAAACTATTTTTTGGCGCTACACTGGGAATTAACCACATTACATATTCAAGTCATCTTGAACACCTTGAAACGACAGATGCTGACCTTCCTTCGCAATTTCAGAATTTTAATTACACCGATTATTATGAAGAAAAAGGAACAGGTTACTCCCTTAAGTTAGGCGCAATAATTAAGCCTGTAGAAGCTCTCAGGATTGGACTGGCCTTTCATTCTCCGACCTGGTACAGGATTTATGACTATGCCTACAATGATATTACTTCCAGTTTTACAGACGGTGGCAAATTTGAGGCTTCCAATGATCCGATGAGGTTCAACTATTATCTTACCACTCCTTTCAGGGTTCTAACCGGGGCTGCAGTGCAGATTAAGAAATTTGCTCTTATCAGCGCCGACTATGAGTTTGTAGATTATAGCACTGCCAGGTTCTCCCAGTCAGGGGACGGGTACGATTATAGTGAAAAGAACCAGGCAATTAAGAACAGCCTTAAGTCAGCCAGTAATATACGTGTCGGCGGCGAAATCAGGTTAAATAACCTCTACCTCAGAACAGGGTACGGTTATTATGGAAAGGTATTCCAGAACAAGTCGGATGAGGAGAATGCAAATCTCGATTACAGTTCTGTCTCGTTTGGTATAGGATACAGGGCACAAAATGTTTCAATAGATTTCGCTTACACAAACTATAATTATTCACAGAAAAATATCCTTTATCCCCTCGATAGCAGTTTCGAACCTGCTTCAGTCAATATTAATACAGCAAAGAATATGTTTACAATGACTCTGGCGTATAAGTTCGGTTATTAATACTTTGATGACTTCCTTGTCAGGAAAGCGGTTGTTTTTTATGAAACAGCCGCTTTTTGTTTAGATTAAAATATTACAGATAATCAACCGAATCAGGTCCCATATTAAAAATAAGGTCCACTATACTCAGGTTGGGAATAAATTTGTTTTCCATATTAAAAACCCGGGTATATTCTTTTTCTATATAAGAAGACTTTTTTTTAGGAGATATCCGGTATCTGTAGTCGCTTGAATCATTATTAACAGGCAAAAATTCATGCGTATACTGTAATATCCTATTTATCTGAAGTATCTTCAGAACTGAATATGTAAGGTCTGTGTTAAGGTCAAGCAAAAAATTATGATTACGGGAGATTATCTTTAACAAATCATCAAAATAATACTCAAAGTACGGTGATGAGTTATAAGCTGCAGTCAGAGCCCTTATATGCACCTGCTGCCATCGTTTGGAATAATCTATTCTTATATCCTTTACCGGCGTTTTATGTGAAGTTCCCAAAAGAGCGGGGACTGACAGGATTTGAGGTCCGTGGGATGAAAGTATATAGCACCTGTTTCTGTAGGTCTGCTTTATATAATTCTCTTCTTTCTCAATCACTATTTCTGATGATCGGGAAATAAGAGAAAAGTATTCTATTGGTGGGAGATATGCCGTGGATAGTAGTATTTTCCCTGCCATTATAAACAGATTCACTTCATTTTGTTAATCATGCTTGCAGAGAATCCGGCTCCGAAACCATTGTCAATATTGACAACGGTAACACCTGTGGAACAGCTCGTAAGCATGGCAAGCAAAGCAGAAATACCTCCAAAATTAGCTCCATAACCGACACTTGTCGGCACGGCTATTACAGGTTTATCCACAAGTCCTCCGACAACGCTGGCCAAAGCTCCTTCCATACCCGCAATTACAACTATTACCCTGCAACTTCTGATGGCAGGTAATTTATCAACAAGCCTGTGAATTCCTGCCACGCCTGCATCATAAATTCTTAAAACATTATTTCCCAGAAGCTCTGCCGTAACAGCAGCTTCTTCAGCAACCGGTATGTCGGATGTACCTGCCGTTATAATTGCAATGCGGCTTTTTGGAGCTTCCTGTTTTTTCTTACTGACTGATATGATCCTTGCCACAGGGTAGAAGACTGCATCTGAAGAAATGCTCTTTACTGCATCATACATTTCCTGACTGGCCCGGGTACCAATTATATTATTCTCTTTCCCGGTCATTACTCTGAAAATTTCCTTTACCTGGTCAACCGATTTCCCTGCACAGTAAATAATTTCAGGGTATCCGGTACGTAATTCCCGGTGATGATCAATTTTTGCAAAACCCAGATCGGTATAGGGAAAATTTTTCAGAATATCCAGAGCCTCATCAACGGTTGCTTTTCCGTTTTTTACATCTTTCAGCAGCTTTTCAATTTCCTTTACATTCATTTTTCAGTGGTTTCAGGATTTGAACTACCTGTCCTGTAGCCTTCAAGATCCAAAGATACATATCTGAATCCTATTCTTTTGAGATTCGTAATAATAAGTTGTCTGTCAGGATTAAGAACCATTTTTTCCAAGTATCCTGGCAAGCACTCTATTCGTGCAACATCACCATGAACCCTTACTCTGGTGCCCGGATAACCTCTCTCTAGCATAATATTTTCGGCCTGTTCTATCATCCTTAGCATACCTTCCTGTATTTCAGTGTTGTAAGGTATCCTGGTCAGTAAACAAGCCATTGCTGGTTTATCCCAAATATCCAGATCCTCTGCTTTGGCCAGGTCTCTTATGTTTTTTTTGGTAAGACCCGACTCAAGAAGCGGACTTCTGACACCCATCTCCTTCAGAGCTTTCATCCCGGGTCGGAAATCCCCGGTATCGTCAGCATTAGTTCCGTCGATCACATTTTTATAACCGTTTTCCCCGGCAAATTTCATTATCTCTGTGAACAGCGTCTTCTTGCAGAGATAGCATCTGTCAATAGGATTAGACCTTATATTATCAGGAAAAGCCAGATCAAGTATTCTGTGCCTGATGCCATATTTCTCTGTAAATTCAGTAGCTTCATCGATCTCGCGTGCAGGAATATACGGTGTTCTTACTGTAAGGGCAATTATATTTGTTTTTCTTATTTTGTAAGCCCTGTACAGCAGAAACGAACTGTCCACTCCTCCGGAAAATGCAACTACAAATGAATCAAGCTCTTTCAGTATATTATTTAGTTTTGTTGATTTTGTGTCTGTCATAGCTTATTTAAACTTTTTACTTTTAACTATAAAAAACAGGCTACAGGCTTAACCTTAACCTTAACCTTAACC
>CAYUQR010000029.1:19726-37427 GCA_964446825.1 uncultured Rikenellaceae bacterium | reverse complement strand
TCTCAATGTATATATC
The DNA here is from genome assembly GCA_964446825.1 of uncultured Rikenellaceae bacterium. Taxonomy (GTDB): domain Bacteria; phylum Bacteroidota; class Bacteroidia; order Bacteroidales; family VadinHA17; genus LD21. The sequence goes on along the minus strand of CAYUQR010000029.1, from coordinate 37,411 downwards.
GTTGTTTTTATAGGTAAGATTGAAATTCTCAAAACTGTGACATCCATCAAATCCTACGATTCCGTAAAACTCTATAAAAAATGGATTATCCGCGGTAATATTATCAGGCAAATGGATACTATCAACCTGTATCAGGTAGTTATCAAGAGCAGGAGGGTCCTCTATACATGATCCGAGAGTGATTATTATAATTAAAACAAGTAATAATAATGACAGCGGTAAATTTTTCTTCATAGCCATCAGGGTTCAGTTATTTTCAGGATAACTGTATTGATATCAATACCTGTTTTACACTGAACAAAAACTGAGCCATTTTTATAGAACTGGTTCAGATTTATCATGGTCCTGATGAGCTGATTAAAAAGTAACGATTTAAGAATTTTGAAGAAGAGGTGTATAAAAGCAGCAGGTTTTATGCTTTCTTCCTTTCGGCATATTTTTTAAAGTTATTCAGGATAGATTGCCATCCGTCACGCTGAGCTTCAAAAGGATAATCAGATTCTGATTCAAAAATTTCAACAATTTTTGTTTTATCATTCAAGGCAGTAAAACCAACAGTCACTTTTCTGCCGTCGTCAATAGTATATTTAATCTGCTTATTAATAGTAACCTTTTCGTAAACGCCTGAAAAATCAAAACCCGTGCTACCATCTTTAGCTTCCATTCTTGCAAAGAAGCGACCGCCTTCAGTCAGGTTGTTTTCAGACTTTGTGGTATGCCAGTCATCGGAGGCATTATTCCATTTCACAATATCCTCAGGGCTTGTCCACAGTTTCCAGACTCTCTCAACCGGTTGATTTATAACAGTATATACTGTGATGATCTGTTTTAGCGCTGTATCCATTTCTTTTTATGTTTAAAATATTATTTTAAAGGAAAATTAAGGTATATAACCGGCAATGCCATTTTTGTTGAATTAGGGTTTAAGTAGATAACAAACAGGTAATATTTTTGTTTATATCTTAATCTTTTACTGGTTAAGGTTCTTATATTTTAAAAGAGGACAAAGCAACCAAACAATCCATAATTAAACAGGGCAAAATTATATACCTCATCATTATCTGCACCACCCTCAAGGAGACGATAACCGGCTTTTAAGCCTAAATGATCTGAAATGAAGTATGTTGCAGCAATCAAAACATCTTCGGCTCTTCCCTGCTTTGCTGCAAGGGCATCACCATCGACCAGCAGGCCAAATTTTTCATTCATCCTCCACAGCATTCTGAAATTTATTAACGGAACAAATCCTATATTGGTTTTTTCACTTACCAGTCCCGGTGATTTTAATGAAATACTGGCATCCCTGATTTTTGCAGTTAAGCCAAGTCCGAATTCAAACCCGGATTTTCGTACTATTTCGTACCTGTAGGTAAACCTGTATGAGTTAAACTTATAAGTTCCGCTCAGGTCAGTATTGGCCGGAAATGTTTCTCCTTCAAAAAGAATATCATTTGTCAGACTCCCGGTTGATCTGGTTTTAAGAGGTGCGTACAACAAAGATAAGGTATGACGCGAGTTTATTGTATAACTCAGTCTTAACCTGTAAAAGAAAGCCGGACTGGCGCTTAAATCATTTTTCAGAGAAAAGAGAGTCCCCTGGTCACCAGGAATCCGGACATTATTATATCCCGTTCCAACAATCCCTGTCTCCAGGTCTAATACACTCTGCCCACTTAAACTTAATGTGGCCAAAAAAAATATTGAAACAATAAGTTGTAATGAGAATATAAATTTTTTATCCATAATGTTTATAGTTAAAGATCTGTTTACATTGTACTGATATAACAACAATTATCGCGTATGTGTTTACTTTTAGATTAAGCCTTTGCTATATTCCTTATCATTTTTTTGAAAATTACTATATGTACCGGCAGCAGGCAATACCAGTACAGTCTGCCTGATATCCCCAGTGGTCTGAATGTGGCAGTCTGGTAGAGAACATCTTGTTTATCTAACCTGAATTCGAGCCATGCCTCTCCGGGAAGTTTCATTTCGGCAAACAGGAGTAATCTTCTTTCATTTTGATCGGCTATCAGAACACGCCAGAAATCCAGGGCATCTCCTGGTGATATTTCTGTCGGGTTTTTTCTGCCCCTCTGGAGGCCGACACCTCCGTAAAGTTTGTCAATAAAGCCCCTTATTATCCAAAGCCAGTTTCCATAATACCAGCCATTTGTTCCTCCAATTGCCCATATTTTCTTAAGTACTTTTTCCGGTTCGTCAACATGAGTTTTCCTGACATCCATGTAGCAACCATAAACAGGAACCCCTGCATATTTTAATATCCTGCTGTTCAGAGATCCGGATGTGAGTGCATCTTTCCAGCTTGAGGGAACCTGGTTAAGATCAATTTTAACAAATGCCAGTTTTATTGCATTTTCATAGCTGATGGTTTCAATTCCCAGCATATCCTTAAGATTGTTCTCTTTACAGATAACCTCAACCTTCATGCTGTCAACAAGATTTTGTGCAAGAGAATATGATGTGGAGGTAACAAAATAAAGCCAGTATGATGACAACTTGGGAGTCATTACCGGTACGATTTTTATCCTTCGTTTCAGACCACGCACTCTTGCAAAGACAAGAAGCATCTGTTTATAGGTGAGAATATCGGGGCCACCAATATCGTAACTTTTGTTATATGTCTTTTCATTAAACAAAACCCCACTCAGGAATTCTATCACATTGCGTATTGCGATAGGCTGTGAACGGGTATTAAGCCATCGGGGAGTGATCATGACTGGTAACTTTTCAACAAGGTCGCGGATAATTTCGAAAGAAGCGCTTCCCGAACCAATAATAATACCGGCCCGCAGGGTTGTCAGAGCAAAAGAACCTGAAGCAAGTGTTTCTTCAACTTTTTTCCGGCTTGACAGGTGCTTTGATAATTTTTCTTCATTTACGATCCCGCTAAGGTAAATCACCTGCCTTGCTTTAGTTTCTTGTATGTAATCTCTGAAGTTGAATGCAGAAGTCTCTTCCATTTTTTCAAAATCACCTGTTGAAGTTGACATGGAATGAATCAGGTAATAGGCAGCATCAATGTCAGAAGGGATATTTCGCAGGGTCTCTTTCTTAAGAAAATCCACTTCAATAACTGACAAGGAAGAAGAGCGGTACTTCTCCATGTTAAAGCGCATTCTGTCGCGTACGCAACAAATAACTTCATTTCCACTGTCAAGCAAAACCGGAAGTAATCGTTGAGCTATGTACCCCGTGGCTCCGGTCAGGAGTATTTTCATATATGGTCTTTAATAATTATAACAGAAATACCCTGCAATAAGTTCTTGAGAATTAATTACTTTTATAAAAATTATTCATTAATCTGTGATTGAATGTTTTTAAAACTGTTTTTCATAGCATTGCCTGTCTTTTTTGTAATCGACATGGTCTGGCTGGTTTTAGTGGCAAAAAATTTCTATCAGAAGCAGATAGGTTTTTTGATGAAGCCGGATATAAACTGGCTTGCAGCTATTGTTTTCTATCTTCTTTTTATTGCCGGCCTGGTAACATTTGTCATTTCACCGGCTGTAGAGAAACAGTCGTGGGTGCATGCTCTTCTGTTTGGAGCACTGTTTGGTCTTATAACATATGCCACCTACGATTTGACAAACCTGGCCACCATTAAGGATTGGCCTTTACTTGTGACAATAGTTGATTTAATATGGGGTACTGTGCTGGCTGCATCTATCTCGGTTGTTACATATCTTATAGCAAATAGAATCTGATAAAACAGAAAAATACCCGGGGGATTATTTTTGTAATATACTTCTGGTCAGAAAGTCATAAATAAATCTGATCAACCATAATACTCTCCGGATTATCCAAATCGACACCGGATCTTTCGTTATTCAATCCCTTAAACACGAAGATCAGATTATGATAAAACTGAATTGAGCATATATTCTTATCAAAATATGTAGGTATGTAATCGCTCCTGAGTAACTCCTGGTGATTAAGGCAATCGGTAAGTTTTTTAAAATAGTTCATAATTGTTGAAGGGTTACTCAAATCTTCGCTATCCCCGCCATAATCGGGCCAGTAAGATGTACCTGCATCTTCAATAACATAGATGCCTCCCGTCTTCAGTTTATGGAATAGTATTTCGAAAGTCCTAATTACATGATCATTTATGTGACTCCCATCGTCAATAATTATATCAGGTTCTCCGATACTACTGAAAATATTATCTAAAAGAACTTCGTCAGTCTGGCTCCCTTTGAAGATTTTTATACGGGATTCATCAAATTGTGATTTATCATAAATATCCAATGAATAAATCCTGCCAAAAGGGAAATATCGCTTCCACATTCTTAATGAATTTCCTCCAATATCAGGGTAGTGATAACCTCCGGCACCTATTTCAAAAAGAACTACCCGTTTAAACTTATATTTTCTGAAGTGAGTGGAATAATGTATGGTATAATTATGTTTTCCCCATTTATCAGTTTTATAAATCCGGGCTAACTTATTTAAGTTATTACCAAAGGGAACTGCCAATAATCCCAGATAAATATTCTTCAATTTGATAAATAAGTTCCTGCCAAGAATTTTTTTCAGATTTCCCATTTTAAGGTCCAGATGTTTGTATTCTTATTGATATACGCCTTAATATTAAGTCGTTAGGTTCCGGGTTTCTTTATTATTCTTTTTAAATAACAGACGAAGCAGTGATGGGAAAACCATTAGCAGAAGAGGCATAGCAACAATAAAACCCCCGATAACAGCTATTGCAAGTGGCTGTTGCATTTGAGCTCCAACTCCAATCCCAAGAGCTAAGGGTGAAAGAGCCAGGATAGCACCTATTGCGGTCATTAACTTGGGCCGGATACGCAATGAAATAGCGTAATTAATTGATTTATCAATATCTGATGTCGTTTCATATGTCGTAAGAAACTGGTTGACAGTGAAAATAGCATTCTCTGCTATAATCCCTACAATCATTATGATTCCGGTATAACTTCCCACATTAAGCTGTATACCGGTAAGGAACAGTGCCCATATGCATCCGCCAATTCCCAGTATAGAAATAAATATAATAAGCAGGGCGATACGAAGGTTCCTGAACAGGAACAACAACACTGTAAATACCAATATAATAGCAGTAAGAAGAATTAATAAGAGCTCCCTGAATGATGACTGTTGTTGTTCAAATGTACCCCCATATTCGACATAATAACCTGGCGGAAGCAAGATATTTCCAGAGATGACTCTTTTTATTTCGCTGATTGCGCTACCCATATCACGATTTTCAAGGCGTGCAGTAATTTCTATATCCGATTTCAGATCTTCGCGCGTGAGTTCGGGATCTCCGGTTGACAAATCAACTTTTGCAAAGTATTGTAAAGGTCTGTATGAAATGTCAGGTGCAAACACCGGCTGGTTTTTGATAAGATCGATACTGTTATTTTTAAAGCTGGTATTGCGAAGAATAATTCTGAGCATTTGTTCTCCTTCCTGTACCTGCCCTACTGGCAGCCCTTCGTTGTATACCATTAGCTGTGTTTGAAAATCAACAGGAGTTATATTATACTGAGCCAGTTTACTCTGATCAGGGATAATGGTCACCGATGGGCCATCATAAATAATACCATTCATGATATCTGCAACCCCTTTTATTTTACTAAGATTTTCCTGCACTTTCAGTGCCAGTTCCTGTAGTTTAGCATGATCATCGCCAAATATTTTTATGACAACAGGTTGAGGACGTCCAATTAAATCACCAAGCAAATCAGCTATCCTCTGGCCAAATTCAATTTCAAGGGCAGGAGCAACTGCAGCAGTTCTATCGCGAAGCTCAGATATTACATCTTCTGTCTTCCTTTTTATCCCTGGTTTTAACTGGATAAGGTAATCTCCATAATTCGGCGGTATCACTCCCGAAGCCATACTAATGCCTGAGATCATGTTTGTCCCTGTACGCCTCATATAGGTTTCAACATCAGCGTGGTTGAGAACCACACTATCCACTTCTCTGAGAATTGCATCTGAGGCTTCAAGTGTTGTTCCTGCAGGTGCAATATAGTCCAGCACTATAGAACCTTCATCAAGTTCAGGCAGGAAACCGGTTTTCAGTTTGTTGATCAGAAACACTGATGAGATGATCAGAAGAATGATGAACATAAAAGCAAACCATGGTTTGTCAAAAAACCACAACAGCCACCACAACTTTTGCCGTTTCTTACCGCCATCGGTGTTCAATTCATCATGATGTTTTTTATGTGGTTTGTAGCCAATTAGCAGGTGAAGGGCAGGCAAGCCAATCCATGTTACCAAAAAAGAACAAATCAGAGTTATCTCCATGGTTAATGTGAGCTCTTTGAAAAAGCTTCCTGCAACTCCGCTCATCATTACAAAAGGAAGGAAAATAACTATGGTACTGAGTGAAGATCCTACCATAGCAGGAAGGAACATTTTCATGGTTTCTTTGACTACTGTATTTTCATCTTTTCCCGGGTTTTCCTCGTGTATACGATGAAGTTGTTCAATTATTACAATAGCGTCATCAATTATCAGTCCTATAGATGCTGCAATAGCCCCTATCGACATAATGTTGAGCGTGATGTGAACAAAATGAAGAACAGTTACAGTAAGTGCAAGGGTGACAGGAATTATCAGGATTATATTTAGGCTTGCCCTGAAGGAACGTAAAAACAAGATAACAACTAGGATGGCAAGAAAGAGCCCTTCGTAAATACATTCCAGCACACTATTGATTGAGTCAGTCACATAAGCCGACTGGTTATAATAGGGTTTAAGAGTCATCCCTTCAGGCAAATGTTTTTGAATTTCGGCAGCTTTAATATTCACATTATTTGCAAAATCCACCAGATTAATGTCTCTCTGTTTTACAAGATCAATAAGAACGGCATCATGTCCGTTCGCATTGATCCTGATAAATTCCTGCTGTTCCTGTAAATCCACTGTAGCCAAATCAGAAAGCTTGATAACCCTGTGTCCATCATTTTTAATGACAAGTTGTTTTAGTTCGTCAATATCTTTATATCTGGTGTCAGTCAGGGAAAGGTACAAACGCCTGTAGTTTGATAGTAATCCACTGGATTCTATGAAATTGGTATTCCCCATTGCACCTATAATGTCATTTGGAGTCAGACCGAGCGAGATCAGCTTTTGTGGCACTGGGGATATTACAAACTCCTTGGTTTTTCCACCCCTTACTATTACGTTGGAAATGCCAGGAATTTGGGAGAACTGTGGTCTTATGGTAAACATGGCCATATTTTTCAATTCTATTTGACCGTATTTATCACTCTCGAGCGTATATCCGATTACAGGGTATATGTTCTGGCTCATGGCTTCAACAACTATATTTACCGTGGGCGGTAATATGTTTTTTATTTCATTAATACGTTCATTTAGCTGGGTTTTGGCCAGATTAATATCAACATTCCAGTTGAAAAAGGCATCAATGGTACAGCTCCCACGGTTGGTACTGCTCCTTACGGTAGTAATGCCATTAACCCTTTTAATAGCGATTTCGAGAGGCTTGGTAACCGTAATCATCATTTTGTCAACAGGTTGATCTCCATTGTCAGCAATGATGGTTATTTTAGGAAATATAACGTCGGGGAAAAGCGACGTTTGCATGTTATGATAGGAATAGATGCCCCAGAGAAGACAAGCCAGTAAAACAAACAGGATGGGTTTAAGGAAAAACCTGTAAAAGCTTTTATTGTTCATGTCCCGGAGTCTTAAGAATTTTCACGTAAGCCGTATCACCTAAACCATAATTGCCTGAAGACAAGAATAAATCGGTATTTTTAAATACAGGCCGTACTATCCTGACAAATCCTTTTTCGCTTATTCCGGTTGTAACAATCACTTTGACAGCGGTAGTATCATTGATAAGTTTCATTACCCAGTAACTTTGCATCGTCTCATCCGTGAGAATGCATGATTTTGGAAGACTTAATGCATCAATTACTGATTCTTTTACGATCCTTATTTTCCCAAACAGATTTTCAGGAAGGTTTTCGGGTTTGACAGGACGTACTATGAAACGTTCAGTTTGTGAACTGCTGGTCAAAAAAGGTAAATGTGATCTTATTACCCCCTCTATCACCTTACTGTCTGACAGTATAATTTCACATTTAGTATTTAATTTTATTAAACCTGATTGCTCATATGGGACATCGAGAATAAATGCAAAACTCCCCGGAATAGCTATCTGACATAACTGGTCACCCTCACCCACATAATCACCTTTAGGGTGTTCAATTGATAAAATAAGCCCGGCAGTGGCAGCCCTGACATCCACGATCCCATTGAATTTTAAATTATTCAGAGAATCATTCATAAGTGCAGTTGCTTCTTTTGTCCTTAATTCAAATAACAACTGTTTCTTTTCAACTGCATCGCCAGGGTTGATGTGGATATTGTCAACATATCCTGTGACAGATGATTTTATGGAAGCTTTAAACAGGAACACAGATGTGGCGCTAAATTCTGAATAAGTTGACATCGGGCCAAAACGGACAGAGGATACATTTGCAGGAATACCTTGTGATGTGGTTTTTTCGGATATGTTTCCTCCATGGTTACAACCACCGATAAATATCAATCCGATAATTACGGTCGCAGTATGCTTATGTGTTTTCAGATTCATAAAGTTTATTATTTATTCAAGTAGTTCATTCAAATCAGCCTGCAGGTAAATCTTAAAGTATTGCAGATAAAGTTGCATCATTTATAACTGCATCCAGCCTATGAATAAAATCCAAAGTTATCTTTTTTTAGTTATTTTTGTATGATAATAATGTGATCAATAACATAATGTAAGGATATTCGAAGGGAGTTCGAAAGTAATTATTGATGATTTCGCACTCTGCCGTCTTATTAAGTCTGGAAAATAATTTAGACTCCATTATGATTGATTTCTGTATCTTACAGGGCATGATCCCTCTTTAAGTCAATCCCTTTCCAGGCTTTTTTTGCAGTCCAGTCTGTTGCAGGCGATTTCCAGAATTCATTATCCGGAGGCAGTCCAAGAGCCACCAATCCTGTGGTGCATAAATACAAACTGCCTGTAGAAATATATGTTACTCCTATATCCGGCTGATGTCCGTAAAAACCAATCGTAAGCCAGCCATCCTTGTCGAAGGTTCCCGGGGCTTCAATCATCTTGTTGATTACTGCAGACAGAGCGCTTCTGACCTGACCCGGCCCTAATTCATCCGGAAGCTGGTTGATTTTAATGTGTCGACTAAGTTTTGCTTTGTTTTTTCATTCAGGGGCTGCCATAGCCGGGTATATCCCCTGATAATTCCATGAGCCAGGAATGCTGCATCAACAAGAGGCTGGCCCCCCTCAGTAAAATTCATATAATCAGGGGAAGAGGGATTCACTGAAACAGAAAGACATTTTTGTGTTAATTCAATATATTTTTTTCTAAGCTGTCCTTCGTTGGTGTTATCCGCACCAAGCTCAAGCCATGGAGCGATTCCTGCCACCAGCCTTCCGAAAGCTTCAAGGTATGTTACCTTCTTACGGTTTTCGGTATAACCAGGGATGCATTCCACCGGCATGTTTTTTCTTAAGGTTTCTGTACTAAGCGAATACAGTACAGGATCAGCAATTTTTGTAAGAACTGAAATCCAGTATTCACGATTATCAAAACTCAGGGATGGATCAAAAGTGAGATTTATTCCGGATATATAGCCGGAATATCCTGCAAATCCTGTTACAGGTATAAGTTTGACAAAATTGCGACGTTGCATCAGGTTAAATTTTATTTTTTATTCAAAGTTCAGATTTTGAATTTACAATTGCCGGAAAATTTGGGAGACATTTTTATATTATTTCAATCCCAGTTTTTTATTTTGTTTTAACAATTCAATTGATTCTTTGAGCCTCTTCTGAACAGTTTCTTTTTTCACGGCATTTGTTATCCATAGAATATAATATTTTTTATGGGAAGGGGCAAGCTTGTTAAAATTAATGAGTGCCGGTTCATTGCCGGCTAGTTCCCTGATTATAAAATCGGGTACCTCAAATTCTCCGGAGTTTTTCTGAGAAGGTTTTTTCCCATTTTGCACTCCGGTTTCTGATGAATAGCCAATTTTTTTTAGACCGGCTTCAGTCATTTTTCCTCTCTGAATTAAACCGGTTACTATCTTCTTATTTAACTCAGACCATTTTTTTGTGTCTTTTCTCGGAGTTATCTTTCTTGCATATCTGTCATCATCTATTTTTTTGACTATACTGTCGATCCATCCAAAACACAAAGTTTCTTCCAGTGCTTCTGAATATTTAATGCAATCTGTATTTGTATGTTTCTTGTAAAAAACCATCCAGATGCCGGGACTTTTATTATAATATTTTTGAAGCCAGTTCCGGAACTCTTCTCTGTTTCTGAAATGTATGTATTCCAGGTCTTTCATTCAGTTCTTTGCGAATGGTTGGGTTTTATCGCTCCGATGCATTATGAAAAAAATCAGTCAGTTTTTGTTTATCAAGTTTTCCATTTGTTCTAACTCCACTGCAAACATCGACTGCAAACGGATGAACTTCTTCTATGGCATGTCTTACATTTTCAGCTCTCAGCCCCCCGGCGAGGAATATTGGACACCTGGAGTTATCACGGATCTGTCGGCTTAATTTCCAGTTGTGAACTCTGCCTGTTCCTCCAAGCTCTTTGATTTTCAAATCAGGATTACCACTATCAAGAAGGATGGCGTCCACCATCTCAGAGATACTTATTGCTTCATCAACTGATTTTTCATCGCGAACATGGATCACCTGTACAATCTTTACAGATGGAAGCGCGTCCTTAAGTTGTTTATAGGTTCCGGTTTTAAGTGAATCAACAATCTGGATTGTATTGGTGTTTGTACGCTGATGATGCTTTATGATCATTTCAACAGATGTTTCACTCGTCAGGAGAAAAGTTCCAACAGGCGGTGGTACATTCATGGCGATTTGTCTGATCAGGTCATCAGGGATCGGTCCCGGACCGCTTGGCATTTTAGCTACCAGTCCTAATGCGGATGCTCCAGATTCAATAGCGGTCTTTGCTTCTTCAATACTGTTGATGCAACAGATTTTGATACGGGGATTCATTCTTCAGGGTTATTCAGGGGAAAAGCTTTTAATTATTTGATTTCCGGCTCGTAAGGAAAGCTATTAACGTATAAAAGGCAAGTATTATCAGAATATTGAACCATACTGATCGCAAAAAACTTATGTCCCTGGGGCTTCCGGAAAGAATATAAATTTTTCTTATGCTGATAAAATTTATCACGATAAAGAATACCGGCAAAACAAGAAAAAATAACAAACAAAAATATTTTTCCCGTCCGGCCAGTTCATGAAGGTTCATAAATAATGTAGTTCCGGGCACAAAGGAAGTTTTCATGATAAAACCCGCAATGATATAGAGGGGGATGCTCAGCCACCACCAGCTTAATACGGATTTATCCTTAGCATTAGTAACTGCTTTTTCTAACATATCCTGGTGTTTTTAGTGAGTAACTTACGGTTAGTAATTTTGATTAACTATCCCAAAGTTATCATTTTAATCTTTTATATCATTAGTGCCCGACCATAGAATTATGAGATTCTTCCCTTAGCTCAGAATCTCCTTCTAATTTCACATATTCTGCGTTTAATAATGATTTCATGACTATTCTCATAAGCCTGCCAGACCGAAACACACCAGCTTTTTATCATTGTGTCCCGTTCCAGCCCCGGTGAAGCCGACAGGACATTTTTACTTTTTTGATTTTGCCAGGTTCTCTTTAACCCTGAATTTCGTGATTTTAAAAATTAATTCCAACGGCAAGGGTTTGTCAATGGGAAACTGCACGGAACCTTTTCCCTGTTTGTATTTTGAAAGCTCTTTTTCAAACTCCTCATGTCCGGTTGGGGTTGCATAAAAACCGATATGATTTTTAAATGCGGCAAAATACACTAAAGGTTTTCCGTTAGTTTTAAATGCAGGCATTCCGTAACTTATGCTTTCTACTGCTTCTGGCGCTGCCTGGTTAATTGTATTATGGATCTGCTTTAAAAGTATCTGAACATTTTTCGGGAATGTACTTATGTATTCGTCAATATCTGAATATACCGTTTTCATTTTTGACTTTTATGGAATTTTCCTAAAAAACTATTTATTGTAATATTCCAGAACGCTCATAGCGAACCTTGCTGAAACAGTTCCCGGTCCGCCACTCATTTCAATTCCAACCTCAATTGCTTCGATAATTTCACCGGTTGAGGCACCCGCATCAATAGCCTGCTTTATATGCCATTCCATGCAGGATTCACAGTTTTCAGCAACAGAAATGCCTGTCGCAATCAGCTCCTTCTGCTTCTTTGTCAGTTCACCATCCGTGTAGGTATTTTGTTCCATAGCCACAAAAGACCTGTATACCTTCGATTTATCGGAGTAGTATGAATGCGCCTGTTTCCGCTTTCTTATTATCTGCTTAATTTTCGTTTTGTCGTAGTTTTCCATATTTGATTATTTTATATTTCGGCAACAACTCTGCAGGGTAAGCCTGTTAGTCCGGCAAATTTAATGGGGTAGGTATTTATAATACAATTTTTATGTTTTTCCTGATTTAGAATAGATTGTAGATTGCACAGATTCTCGACCACAAATACTCCTCATTATCAGGTATATTTAAAAGAGTGAATTTTCATGCACAGCACAGACACACGCCCCGATTCAGAAGTGAATGTGCTCCGATTGCCAGTCTGTGGGGTTATTAGAGTTTTTCCCCATATTGAACTCCCCGGAAGGGACCAAAACCATATCGCGATCTACCACCTGCGATATACAAAGATTACTACTCAGTAATGCTATTAGTAAGAATCCGGTTTTCATTGTTTCAGGTATTTAGAATAAGTAATCAATATTCCAGCTAACTTTTTTTGGTACTTGAGGCAATTTACTATTTTCCTGTAATAATTTGTAGATATTTTAACACTGTTTGCATCCAAATGATAATATAGCAAGAATATTTCCTGACCTGAATTTGCAGGTAGGGATTCCTCCATTTCAAGCCGAAAATAGTTTAGATGAGGAAAATTAACTGAATTGGCTCTGAATTGCCTCGTTATTCTCAGATTGCAAGAAGGTGTTATTCTTATTTGTTTCTCCATGCTGAAAATATAAGTTGATAGATCAAAAAGATGTCAATAATAAGCAGAATCAGAGAAGATACCAACCCTGGAAAGTAACCCCTTGCATTTAAGGCAAACAGAGGATGACCAACGCCGTTGATCAATTCCAGTATGATCCAGAACCAGGAATAAAAAAGTCAATATTTACTTATTGGTCATTCATAACCGGTATGTGATGTCAGGGTAAGAATATCAGGACAAATGGTCAGGTAGCATCAATTTTTTGTGAAAATCTTCTTGATACAGCTGCTGCTATAGGGACAACCAATACCAGGAATAGCCAGGAAATAAAGGGAGTTACAAGGAAAATAAAGGCAGGTTTTGTTCCGGCTGGGTTCAACATACCGCTATATCCGGCCAAAGAACCAAGAGTTAAAATTATCATCAGGATATAAAGAATAACACGGGAAAACACCGACCATTGCTTAGAGATGATACTTGCCACCAGCAATGCTATAAATGGGGAGAGCACCCAGAACATGAAAAGCAAAATCAGCAGTACAGACTTATTATTCCTGCCTGTTTGAAACATAAAACCAAGAGATGCAATAGCTCCGGCAAATAAAATAGTAAGAGCCGTTATCCTCAATACGCTTAAAGGGAGATTTTTTTTCACGGTCGTAATACTATATTCAGTTACAACATTACATAACAGGCTGGAGCAGACTGACCCGATTACCTTCGGTATCGAGAAAGGAAACATACTTACCTATACCCGGTATCTCCACAGGTTCGTTAAGAAGCTTACCCCCTGCTTTGGTGACTTTTTCAGAAGATTCCGTAATATTATCTACTGCTATTACAATTGAAGTACATTGAGCTGGTGATCCTTTTTCAACAGGATAAAATCCACCATTAATTGCACCGGGCATTTTAGGTCGTCCTTTTTCATCTGTCTCTGTGGTGGCGACTGTAATATAATTGCCCATATCAGCGCCAAACATCTGAGTTTTCCATCCAAATACTTTCGTATAAAAACCGGCCATGCGTTCTCTATCGTCCGCTGGCATTTCAAAGTGAACTACCGGATTCATCTTATTAAATTTTAGTTATGTAATTATTATTATGTCGATAATGAAAAGTCTTCATTGAATTGCTCAGTGTTGGTTTGTTTCATCGCATGAACGATAAGTAATATAGAAACAATTAAAAGGGAAATAAGTTGAAAAGAAGAATTTATAAGGGAGGCGATAAACATTCTGAAACGATTCTTAGGTCTTAATTCTCAAATATTTAATATCTTCCTTGCATCTTTCATCCTGTTCTTTTCCGGATCGATTGAAGTAGTTAAGAGAAGCGTAAAAATCCTGACAATTAATTCCCTATCACCTGACTTTTGCTGTCACTTTCCACATTGATCTTACGGCCAAGTTTCTTAACATTCTTGCCCTTGTTGAATTTGTACGAATAACTGAACTGGATAAAGTACGACATATCAATTCCTACAGTATTAGTGGAATTATAGGCAATTGTTTCAGTTTCAGTTCTGTTAAATTTTATATTCGTTGAAAAGGGAAGAAGCCAGAACACACCTATATTATGATTCTTTATCTTCTGTTGGACTCCAAGACCATATAGCGGGACACTGTATGTTTTGGATTGGGCATTAATATTTACTCCGTTATAACTCAAAAAGACATATGCGGTTGTATTCTTCTTTTTATCGAGATTAGTAAAAGCATAACTGGTTACACTGTATGAGAAATAATTTCTTGAAGGTATATGTATTGATTGTCCGGTGTATTCGTTATAATGGCCCTTGTAAATTCTCCCGTTGATGTTAATATACCATAGCATTGTATTTACACCTCCTCCCAGCTCGTAGCCGTTAAGCAGGTTAAATGGTTTGGAAATTGTAGTCAATGTTCCATCGACAGGGGAATTTGTGAGAAGATATCGGGTACCCACCTTGTTTGAAAAAAATTCATCATAAATATACGGGGAGAAATAGTTGCTGCCAAAGTTCCAGGTATATGTCAGCTGGATGCGGTCGCGATAATCAGGTTTCAGATCGGGATTACCCTGAGTAATGGCATAATTCTGGCCGGTTTTATAATAGGGATTCATATCGTAAATACCCGGTCGGTTAATTCTACGGTTATAGGTAAATTTCAGATTATGGGATGCGGAAAATTTATATTGAATATTAAATGAAGGTAAATAGCAGGTATAATTGGGCTCGGTAACGGAGTCAGCTTTAATGTGGCTGTTCTCGATCCTCAGCATGGCCTGTAATCCGATTTTTTTCAGATTATAGGTAATGCCGCCATAAACAGAATTGCGTAACTCGGTATATTCAAACAGATTATGCGATTCCTGATCATCGATGATGAAATCGTAGCTCAATTGCTGGTAATATAATTGATAACCTGTTTCAATTTTTGCAGATAATCCAAGGGGGTAAACAAAATCCAATTTGGAAGAAAGGTAATTTCTTTCGTTTATATTGTCTTCAAGCCTGGCATAGGTACTTAGTATAGAATCATTATTATAAGGAGAAGTGTTATTGGTAAAATCATTCTCATTATTTGATTTAAACCTGTAATAATTGGTCTCGGATGTAAATTCCTGGACAGGTTTTTTGAAAGTCTTTTTATAAAAGAGGGATATTGCAATTTCGTCGCTTCCCGTAACCTGATCAGTAACTGATGAAATCGTATTTAAGGGATTTGTGTTTTTATAAAGGAAGGTTTCACTTAATAGACCTACATTCTGATGAGTCGGTTTATAACTGACATTGAGACTCAGGCTGTTTTTATCGTTCAGGTAATAATCAAATCCGCTGTTTATGGATGACATGGTCACTTTAATTTTCCCTTTTCCTGAAAGCCTGGTTGTGGAATCGATAGTTGTGAAATAACTGTCGTTCCATGAATTGATTCCAAGAGCCTGTGAAATAGAAAGAGCCGTTACATAAAAAGTTATTTTACCAAGCGAATAATCTATACTACCGGTTGCTACACGGGTGACCTTATTAAATGGCTTGATATTGATGCCGGCATTTCCACTTATTCCATACCTGGCTTCTTTTTTAAGGATGACGTTAATAACCCCGTCTATATTGCCTTCGTATTTGCCGGAAGGATTGCTGATAATTTCAATACTTTCAATATCAGAGGGCTGAAGTCTGGCTAGATATTCACTGTCGCGTTGCCTTCCATCCACTTGAATAATAAAATTACTGCTGCCATTCAGTGTTATTTTGTTTTGAAAATCGACATTAACCTGTGGTATTTTCTTTAAGATATCGTATCCGTTATTTGAAGATTTGGCAACGACAGGAGGGATAGCATAAACAGTTCTGTCAACCATTTCCTTGCCCTTAAGGCGCTCACCTACCACCGTTACTTCATTTAAGCTTGTTGTTGTTTCCGTCAGAAAGATTGTATCCATCACAATTTCGCTTTGTCCTGCTTCAACCAAAACTTTTTTAGCATTGGTTTCGTAACCCACGAAACTTACTCTTATATAATAATTGCCAGGCTTTACCTTTTCCAGCAGGTAGCCTCCGTCTGTAAGTGTAATGACTCCGGTAATCATAGTTGAATCAGGCATTTGAACCAGCCCGACTGTGGCAAACTGAACAGGCGTTTTATCTTTTTCAAAGCACACTTTTCCTTTTATGTTCTGAGCCTGAGCAGCAATGGACGTTATCAGCAGCACCAGGATAATATATTTTCTCATATTTTGTTATTTAATTCAATCCTGTGACTGTCGATTCTCCGTTAATATCCATAGGAATCTGCATACTCACACCCGGTGCACTGACCCCAAGATTCCCGACAATATGTGATTTGCCTTTTTCTGAAACAACTAAACCGGTCCGGGTATCGATCACCAGGCTTGATTTACTCAACCCGCTTATGTCGTTATATGTTATTGTTGCACCCCCTTGCTTAATCGGTTCTGCATTCTCCGTTGCCTCAATATTTGATTCGGCAGTTATGTTGGCAAAATTACCGGTTACACCATCCAGATGATATGAGGTAATTATATCGAGCATCATTCCACCGGATTTTGTCTGCAGAGTCACATCCCAGCTGTCACCGACGGAAACCTGTTTGCCTGGCAGATAGTAGGTAAACATTTCGATCATTGTTTTTAAGCTGTTTTCGCTGACGATGTTTACTATCTGATTTTTTATTGCAGCGGCAACTTGCTCGGTAAGGGCAATGGAACTGGTATCTTTCAGAATTACATCAGACAACATTTTTAAATTGACTATTTCAATTGGTTTGCCAGCATAATCCATTTTAACATACAGGGGATTTTTACTTAACCGGTTCATTATGCATGACATAACATCGGCTATTTCTGCAGATTTAATATCCCCCTCATTTACGGAACTTATGCTGGTAACTTTCCCCATTGAATTCGTATTGGTAATAAGGGTGTCAAAGTGTATTTCAGTGACCATAAAATCAGCGGTAACATCAATCATTTTAAGAGAAAGTGCATAATCGACTTTGGTATCAACAGTTTGTTGATTACCGTTTATAGTTTGTGTAATAGTCTGATTCGAAGCAGACTTAAACCGGT
>CAYUQR010000029.1:0-19626 GCA_964446825.1 uncultured Rikenellaceae bacterium | reverse complement strand
TGATTACCGTTTATAGTTTGTGTAATAGTCTGATTCGAAGCAGACTTAAACCGGTAAACCTTGTTTTTTTCCAGGTTCATTTTGAGGCTGACATTGTTCTGTGCCATCATCGAAATGCAGAACAGAACCGTGATACCTGAGAACAAAATTTTTTTCATTGGCTTGGTTTTAAAAGGGTTTATGAATCATATACAAAATTAGAACCGTAACGGTCTTTTGAAATGCTTTATCGGTAAATGGATGATTTTTAAGGGTGAACTACAAAAATAACTGGTTAATTAAGAACTATAAAGTTACAAATTTTTATTTTTGCTCATGGCTCCACCTGGTAGTAAGGACATTATATAAATTCACAGTCTTGCCGGGATCTTTGAAATTTAAATAAAGATTAAGATCTTCTGTTTTGATATTGATGTATGGAGGATTTTCCATTGTAATAAACAGTTTTGCTTCAGTACTATCGACAAAGGTGTAATTCCCTTTTAGTGTTCTGCCCAGGATAAAACCATTTGTGCGTCGCTTAATCCTTGGCAAAGAGGAGATTGTATCAATTAAATTAATATCAGAAAACTTTATTGTCAAACCGTACATGCCCTTAATATTTAATTCGGATTTTGTCATCTCGGTCTTTACCTCTTGTTTGCCATATAGAATAATTCCAAGGGGAAAAATAACTGAGAGAATGATAATAATAAGGGTTAAGAAGTAATATGATCTTTTTGGTAAAGGTGGAATACTTTCTTCTTTATCATTATCGATCATTTTATTAACCAGTGAGGAAATTTCCTCAGGTCGGTTAGTGCCGATACGGATTTTCGATTTTCGGTTTCTGAAAGTCAGTTCAATTGCGTGGAGTCCCGACACATTATAAAGCCATCCATCCGGGATTAACCTGATCCCAATTCCGTAAAAAGGATTATTCTTTACGGGCTTACAACTTTTTATATCTGCAATAAGATATTTTTTTGAAATCACCCCGACACCAAGGCTGAATGAAAGATGAGTACTGTCAATGGAAATGGTCAATTTGTAGAAGATTAACAGGCAGATAAAAAATGTCAATGCAAGGAAACTGATGATGGCTCCCAATATTAAATCATCAAATCCGACTATTAGAAGCAAAATAAGGCTGAGAATGAACAATGTGACCAAAACAATTATTGAGAATTTTCCAGATTGAGTATAAGTCTTTCTTTCCATATAGATAGTTCATTCTTGCCTAATCCAAAATAATAAAACAAATATACTGATGATACTAATAGATGAAGATTTTTGAATCTGAGAAATACAGATATAATTTTTTAACCAGCAAGGCGGACTTACTTTAAGGTTTAAAGTAAAATCGATTTTGCCAGCTTCATCGTGTTATACAGACCGTTTGGGAATAAAAAACATACCCCTGAAACATTTCATCTTCTATTCCCTTATTTCCTGGTAGTGTTTATAAAAATATCCAGTCTTGGTGCATCCCAGTTGTAGGGTTTCGAGAGGATGTCGTAATCGCCGTCACCATCGAGGTCAGCAATTTTTCCTTCGTGGCACCCTATATTATCCTGAACAACATTGGTTCTAAAATGACCTTTCCCGTCACCCAGAAGCAAGCGGATTGCCCCTGGATTTTTCGGGTCCAGGCGCATTTCGGCGGAAAAGATATCGAGGTGCCCGTCGCCATTGAAATCGATAACATCCAGTGTGTGACCATCGTACAGGCGTTCGATTAAAACTGAACGCTCCCAGGTTCCTTTTCCTGTGTACTTTTTGTTCCAGTCATCGTAGTGCTCTTTCCACTGGTACATACAAAGCGGGCCATAGCCATCGCCAACTACCAAAAGAACTTCGGGCCTTCCACCTTCTACCAACTGTCCGGCGGCACAGCGTGTAAAAACATAAGAATCGTCAATGATGTTGGCCTGATATTGGCCGTTGCCCAAATATTTGAACCATTTTCCCCCACCAACAATATCAATTAAACCATCACCGTCAATGTCGGCTTTTGCTAACCCTTCGTGTTCGTTAATCCCACGGAAATCAGAGTAATCTTTTACATCGATAAGGGGTTGCATCTCGCTGTCGTCGGAATAATTAAATATGGGTTTCCAGTCCCATTCTTTTGCTGTTTTTGGATCGGCAGGAACTTCAGCAATACAAAGCTGGTTTCCTCCCTGGTTCCAAAAAACCAGTTCGTTTTGTCCATCGCCATCAAAATCGCTCACCAACAGATCGTGATGCTTGGTTTTTCCGCTGTTTTTTATGGTTCGGCGCACCCATGGTTTTGAGTCATCGGCAGGGTAGGGGTTTTCCCACCACCAGATCTGGTTGCTCTGCGATTCACCCGGAAATATTATGTCAAGATCCCCATCGCCATCTATGTCAAAAACAGCGTTCCCGGCTTCAATCCGTAAAGGGTCATTGTCAATGATCGATTTAACGAATTTCCTATTTTTATATTTATACATGATTACCGATGGGGTTACGCTGCGGTCTGTCATAACAATGTCGGCAGCACCATCTTTATCGAGGTCGGCCACCAGGCAGGAAGTTTGCTGGCTACCACCATTGGTGGATGGAATTTCGCCTGTTTTGGTGCTTAGGTGTTCCCATGTAAACTCCTTTTTAATGGTATCGTTACGCTTGATGTAAAGATATTGGTAATTGTCCCAGGCTATGAGCCCCATGTCTGAATCGTCCAATTTTTGACGGACAGAATCTGCCTGGATGTAGGTCCATTCATCAAGTGCTAATTTTTGTCCAAAGGAAGATGTTGTGAAACCTATAGTAATGCAAAACAAAATGGGGAAGATTTTTACGTTAAGGGCTAATTTTGTTTTCATATATTGAACTTTTGATTATTAGCATATTTTGGGCGATGTTTTAATTAATGAAATTTTTATTCATCTCAACTTGTCAATCGGCCATTATCAAGGATAAAAATTTTATCTGCAAAATTATCCGGGATATTCCCGTGTGTGGCTATAACCAGTGTTACCTGTCTCTTCTTTTTTAGATTTGTAAGGCATTCTAATATTTCTTTAGCAGTCTGATCATCCACCGATCCTGTCGGTTCATCAGCAAATATTATTGATGGCTCTTTAGCTAAGGTTCTGATTATGGCAACTTTTTGTTGCTGACCAACACTTAATTCGGAAGGTAATAATTGAGCTTTATTTTTCAAATTAAACTGGTCCAGAAGCAGCATGATTTTCTCCTTGATGTCACTTTTATCCGACATTTTCGGTACCAGGGCAATCTCGATGTTCTCAAAAACAGTATAAGTAGGTAAGAGGTTGAAACTCTGAAATATTATCCCGATTTTAAACGCCAGTAATTTGCTTAGGGATTCGTCAGGAAGTTCGTTGATGAGATCATTATCTATATAAACTTTCCCGTTTGTGGGTTTAATTAACCCGCACATCATATTCAAAAAAGTTGTTTTACCTGCTCCGGAGCGTCCCTTAATAAGTACTGTATCGTTTTTATTGAGACCCATATTGATATCATCCAACGCAATGATTGTCTGATTTTTACTGGTATAATGTTTGCTTAATGAGATGCACTCTATTTGAAAATCACTCATCTTCTTTCCGATTGTATTACATGAAATTATTGATCATTTCACCAGCCTTTGTGCGATGAAGTTTAATGATAGGGAATATGCCGGCTATTAATCCCCCTGTTAAAGATAAAACAAGCAATATCAGTGCGGTGGTATATTGAAACCGGAATTCTAATAGACCGAATAACCTGATATTATGACCATTAATAAGAAGTATTATCAGGAAGCCAATTAATACTCCAATTGATGCTCCTGCCAATGCCTGAATAGCTGATAAGTCAAGGATTTGCCAGGTGAGTTTGGAGTTAGACCATCCCAATGATTTCAAAATCCCGATTTCACGGTATCTTTCCACCAGGGAAGTCAGCTGTGTCTTTGCAGAAAAAATTATCAAAAAGAAAAAAATCAGAACTGACAGTAATAACGAAGTCTTCTCTGTGATTTTCATGACATCGTTAGCTGGCTGATAACAGTTATAGCTTGAAACCGACAGGTATTTCATTTTTTCTTTCAGTTGAAGGAGCACCTGGTTCTGCATCCTGGCATCCGTAACTTCCACAAGCACTATGTTCATATCAAATCCCGGAGAAACACATTTTAATTTATCTTTCAGGATTCTCCTGACATTATCAATTGTTGCGTAAAGATCTGCTTTCCCGGGCTTAATTCCTGAATTGACTATCCCTGCAAGTAAAAGTTTCCCGCCATATATTTTTAAGGTATCACCAACAGAAAGATTGTGCGCTGAAGCGAATGATTCCTCAGCAACTACCTCATCGGGTTTTTCAGAAATGTATTTGCCTGAAATAAGGTTGGTCGCTGCGCAGACATTGTTTTGTGTTGCAATGCTGTTTATTTCAATACCGCCAAGGGAGACGTCACCGTTGAACTCCGCCTCGTAAAGTTTGTAAAGAAGATATGGGGATGCATCCCGTACCCCCCTGATTTTTTTAATGGAATCAACAACGTCATCTGTAAGCATTATGGTGTTCACACCTTCCGCAAACAGAGAGCCGTTGGAGCTCTCAGGATCGCAGCTGACGCAACAGGAAATATTACTTGGTACATAAGCTATAAAATGTGTTCCTGTTCCTTTGAGTATTTGGGTAGAACTCTCTTCATTTGTCACTGTGAGTGACAGAACAAGAAGGAGAAACAGAGCTGCAATTCCATAACCGGTAATGCTTGCTATTGTCCTGCCTGAATGAGAACGGAGTTCTTTTATTAAATAATTCATTTTTTTATATGATCTAAAATAAAAAGTCAAATATACTGATGATACTAATAGATAAAGATTTTTAAATGAGAGAAATGCAGATATTACTCCCAGAGTAATCAGCTGGACTTATTTTGATGCTATTTTTGATAGTATCAGCTATATCTATTTTATAAATTCTTTTTCGATAAGTTGAATTGTCAATTCGACTCCGTTTATATTTTGGAGCCTTTCCGATATCTCTAAAGCGTTTTTTTTATATTTATCATTCACGATACATTCTATAATAGCATTTGATATTGCTTCTATGGTCATTTTCTTAAAATCACACGTATCGGGCCCCAGTCCTAATTTCACAATTTGTTTTCGGTTATCAAATTGATCGCCCATGAAAGGGAATGCCGCCTGCGGAATACCGGCTCTGGCTATTGCCGCCAGGGTACCCGTTCCTCCATGATAAATGACAGCCGCCATTTTGGGGAACAACAATTCAAAAGGCAGCTCACCAACAAATAAAATATCGTGAGTGTCAATTTCAGGCAGATCAGCCCATCCCTTGGAAATGATTAACCTCTGACCGGTGTTGTCACGGACCTTCTCAAACATAGCAGTGTACTTTTCAGGGTCTGCTATGGGGTTACTGCCAAACCCGATATATACAGGCGGTTTTCCTGAATTAAGAAAATCTTCCACATTCTCCGGTAAACTGCTTTTTGATGGCAATATCATAAAACCGGTTTGAGTAAAAGCAAAAGCTACTTCATTACGAGCTGCATTTAATTCTTTATCACACGCAACTATAACATTTTCACCCAACCAATGTGCCCATATGTCTTTAATTGGGGGAACCCCGTATTTTACCCGGGTTTTATTTATGAAACCTTTCATCAGCATATTCATCATTGTTTTGCCGAAACCAAACAACATCCGGTTTTTGAACGGGTCATCCCGAGTAGTACCCAGCATTATCGGGTAGAAAGCCACATAGCGATATGGTACCTTTAAAATATCTGCGGCAGTGTGAACTCCCACCACAATTCCTGCTCCCAAAACCAGATCAACTTCTTTAATTATATCGGGTAAAAGGTTCATCTGATCCCCGAAAAGTCTCTTGCCCAGGCCTGGAGTAATTTTAATTGCAACTCCACCTTTCTGCTTATGAGGATTCTCCTTAACTTCTTTTTTAACAGCGGGTCCAAATGCAACAAAATTGCAGTTATTTTGTCTCGCAAGCTCTTCGTTTTCAGGTGGTGCATAAATGATGACTTCGTGGCCACTTTTCATCAATCCTGTGGCGAGGGCAACCATTGGCTGAACATCGCCCCTGGTCCCAAGTATTACGCATGCAATTTTCATAGAACTTATTTATATACTGAAAATTAAAGAGATGTATTTTCAAGAATTGGTTGTTTTTTTAATCATTATCTATTGGTAATCTGAAGGTTTGCAAAGTCACCATCAGAGTTATTCCCAACCCATAATCCAATTTTGCCGGTTTTTCTGTCGTTTAATTTGTCTATGGCCAAGCTGGGTTCGGAATTTCCATTAACATACACTGTTACTTTAGGATATTGAACAACAATTTTAGCATGAAACCAATCATTCCCATCAGGAGCAGGAGTAACTGCTTTTTCATATTGTCCGCTATGCTTTTCTCTTAGGACAGACCATGTATAGTCAGGATGTGAAATATATTGTACAGCATGAATCTTGCGGACAGGATCCATCGACTGGAAATTAAAAGGACGAAAATAAATTACATCGAGTGTTTCATTATTAATACCATGAAAAGCAACCCCCACAAAGCTTTGTTGCATCAGGTCTTTACCCCTGATATCAAGTTCAATTATGCCATTGGAGAATTCAACACCCTTTAACCAGGCTATCCCATCACCATTATTTTTTGAAAAACGAATACCTTTCTTTTCGTTCTCCGTGAATTGAGATATTTGTCTGTTGAACGGTTCCAGCTTTTTATTCTCAAATAAGCTGGATAAATCATATTTAATTGATTGCCCCTGACCATAAGTGTTCAGGGTAAGTAGCAATCCGAAGAGAGTTAAAAAGGAAAATCGGGAAGTAGATTGAGTCTTCATTTTTATAGTTTTTGAGGTTTAACACAAAGTTATGCTTAGTATTCATTTTTTTTCTTGTCTTTGTAATAGTTCTTTATCATCTTACCGAACACTTTTTCTTTTTTGCGTTTTTCAGCAACAGTGGTCTGAAATCTATCCTGTTCCTTTTGAATTTTTTGATAGTTGTTATAAGTATCACTGTCGATTGTCCCATTATTAAGAGCCTCAACGACTGCACATCCAATTTCATTAATGTGTTTACAGTCAGGAAATTTGCACTTTAAAGAAAGATTATAGATCTCTTGAAATGTTGTTTTAATCCCTTCTGTATTATCTGTCATACCAATCTCTCTCATACCGGGTGTGTCAATTATTATGCCGCCATTTTCCAAAACAAATAATTCACGATGATCTGAAATGTGTTTTCCCTTGTTTGTGCTATGACTTACTTGTCCGGTTTTCAATATGTTCTTTTTTAGCAGGTTATTTATTAAGGTTGATTTACCTACTCCTGAGGATCCTACAACACAATATGTTTTACCCTTTTGTATAAAATCCAGAATCTGGTTAAGCCCTTTAAGTGTCATATTACTAAGTAGGAAATAGTTTACTTTTTTATCCCTTTTTTCAAGATCACCGATTGCATCCTGGATTTCTCTTTCGGTGGATAAGTCAATCTTGCTAATTACCAGCACTGGTTCAATGTTGGCGGAATAACAGATCGTCATGTATCTGTCAAGCCTATTGATATTGAAATTATTGTTTATTGCCTGAACAATAAAAGCAACATCAATATTAGAGGAGATGATTTGAATTTCACCAAATTTGCCTACAGCCTGCCTTTCAAGTATTGATTTTCTTGGAAGTATATTATGAATAATTGCCTGATTGGAGTCATAGATTGTCATTGTTACCCAATCACCAACGGCGGGGAAGTCAGCTCGTGAATTTGCCGAGAATCTAAGGTTCCCGGTTATCTCAGACTCATACTCATTTTCACCTGTTGAGACGATATATTTCTCCCTGTGTTCCTGGGTCACTCTGCCGATTGAAGAGTCCGGAATTTTGTTGAATTTCAGATAAGCAGTGAGCTCGTTAGTCAGGCCAAGGTCAAGGAGGTTCATTTTAAGTAATGTGGTTAAATATTAATTATACCATTCGGGTTATTTGATGAAGTAAAATTTAGAATTCAATAAATTATATACCAAATAACAGCAGTTCCGCATAGTATTAGTGCCGGGAGCCTTTTTCTGAGAGCGGGGAAGGGTCCGGAAAGGCAAACCTGGCGGGCCTATATATTTTCTTCCATCCACTTTCTTACTCTTTCATGCTCTGCCTGATATTTGGCTTCCATATTTTGCAGGATTTTTTTAAATCGTTCTTCGTTGCGAATGCTGGAAAACAGGGGATCATTTTTAACAAAACTTATTATCCCCAGACCATAATAATTCATAGTATTAAATTCATCCAAATGCCGGTAGGCTTTCTCCTTATCGCCTAAAAAAGCATACGTGGCTGCCAAATCATATTGAGCATCCTTACTTTGTGAATAAAATCTCTCAAGTTTAATGCTTTCTTCAGTATACCTGATTTGCTGTTTGAAATATTCATCAGCCTCTTTATACTTACCCATTTTGTAATATATGTAACCAATGCGATGCATTTGATAGAATTCTGGTACGCCGGATTTTTTACTGCGTTCAATTATTTTCCTTGCATGCATGAATGCTTCGTCATCATGCCCTGAAGGATAAAGGTAGAAATGCAGGTTATATAACCATGATGTACTATCAATTTCATGAATCCTCTTGATCAGTTTCAAAGACTCCTCATAATTTTCCAGGTTAAATTCCATCCAGACTAATCTATTGAGGTAACTGGTCTGATCTCCATCGAGTGCAAGCGCTTCCTTAAAATACTTTTTTGCTTTTTCCATGAATCCCAGATCAGCATACCTGGCGCCTATGGTTCGTAACAAAGACGGTCGTTCCTCTCCACTGACAAGCATTAATGCCTTATTATAATTTTCCAACCCTTTCACATTATCGGATAAGACGCCTGAAAAGAGATTTCCTTTGGTTGTATAAGCCTTGTAGAAATTTGGATTAATTATTAGTGTTTTATCATAATTTTCCATTGCCTTTTCGATGTTTCCATTCTGCCTGTAGTATTCTCCTTTAATATAATATGCTTCATCCAGTTTATCATCTATCGAAAGAGCAATATTGACCAGTACAAGACAGGAATCAAGAAAGTTCTCCTTAAAAAATTCCGGCCAGTAATACCTGTCCTGGTATGCCTTGGCTAGTCCGATATATGCCTTTGCAAAAGCAGAATCCATTTCAAGAGAAGCCCTGTACAAACTTACAGCTGCCTGATAAGAACCAAGATCATGCGTTATGCTATATTTCTTCTGGTATTCGTTTGCTTTAAGATATAAATCGTATGCAGAAAGACTGGAGGTGGGTATTTTCTCTATAAGTTGCATTTCCTCAGGGGTAATAATTGCTTTTATTTCGGTTCCGATAGTCTGAGCAATTTCACTTTGTATTATAAAAATATCCTTAAATTTTCTCTCATACGGACTTGCCCAGATATGTTTATCTTTAATTACATCAAACAATTGAACAGTTAGTTTAATATCATCTCCGTATTTTTGTCCGCTGCCTTCAAGAATATAATTTACTCCTAATTCTTTTGCAATCTGAGCGATTGATTTCGTTGTATTTCTATATTGTTCAACAGAGGTTCGGGGTATTACTCTAAGGTCTTTAATCATGCAAAGATTATTCAGGATGGCCTCCATTGTACCATTGGTGAACTGAGCATTTTGCTGATCAGGACTATCATTGCGGAATGGAAGAATAGCAATAGATTTTTCAATTGGTTCTGAGGAATTGACAAGCTTTGAGACAACAAAATAACCTGTCGCAATCAACACGGCAACAAGGATAATACCTGTTATAATCTTTATTCTATGATTTTTCCTTCCCACAGGTTTTTCCTCAGTCAACCCCGTTGAAGTTTCTTTTCCCTTCGTGTCTTGATTTTTAAGCCCGGTAATAATCTCTTTTATTGCATTGGCAACTTTATTGATCTGGTTTTTATACTTCGTGTTATTCAGATTCTGTTTCTCATCATCCCCCGGATTGAGCGGTCTGTTCACGCCAGGTTCCTTATAGATAAATTCTATTCCTCTTAGAAATCCGCCAAGTTCATTCTCTATAAGTTTTTTATCGTCTGCCTCAAGGTCATGTATTTGAACTGGAAGCACACGGCTTGCAATATTCCCGCCCGGAAGTTTTATTTTTAAACCATACTGATCAAGGGATGCCTGTTCAACGAATGCCTTGAATTCGTGTTCCCACGCAAATGATTTTGCATCACAGTAGGTCTGTGATATGACAGGGATCAGAATAGCACATTTTAGTTTTTCTTTCAGGGAGGCATCAACATCGTGTGTTTCCAGGAGCCCATCGTGTGGATTAATATCAAAGTAAACACTTACCTCTTCTTTAAAAGTCGATTCGAGCTCTCCTTTCAGGTTATTTACAAATTCAGTCACCCAGCCATCATGTTTGTTGTCTTTCTGGCGATAACTGATAAATATATCGTATTCGAAACCTTCAATAAGGCTTGACATTTGAAAGTAGAGTTAATTTTTATAATTGTATCAACGATGTTAAAGTTAATCAATTCTGAGCTTCAAGTCAAATTTGTCTCGAAGGCTGAAAATTGAACTTCCAGGTTTTTTCTCTTATTTCAATAAATAAAATTTACAAAATTTGCTAAATCTCTTTTGCAGGTTATTGTATCTGTTATTTCTTTTCTCTTTTTGTTTCTAACCAGTTCCCAGTGTATTTTAGTCATTTTGCCTGCAAAAACCCTGGTTTTAACAGTTGAATTAATATTTCCGCCAATCCATCTTAATCCAAAACCAGGTATTGATCCAAAGGAGTTGTCTGTTATCCCATAGTTATCTATTTTATAGGGATACAGATTTCTAAAGTCAACGCTATTCGATTCCCAGGATAAATAGAGAGTGTCACGATAGGGTGTCTTACTTATTTTCTTTATCTTTATTGTAAGGTTTGCTAATTTCCTTAATGAAAAAAACAGGTATTTTGAGTTTTGTTTAAGGGTATTGAGACTGAGTCTGTTTATCATGAAGGCATAGTCTGAATCCCCTACCAGACAGAAATTATAATAACGGGCATCTTTAACTTTTCTCAATGAATAGTTGAAGTACCCTGAACTGTCAGTTGAGAACTGACCAGCATCAACCGGTACTAATGTATTATTGCTTTCCAATAATGCCTGAACAATTATTTCTCTTCCGGGAATTTGCACTTTTGTGTATTCATCTGTAACCTTCCCTTTTATTACCAGAGTACCTTCAGTATTAACACATCCTGTCAAAAGTACTCCGGCAGCAAATGTTATGCAGATAAATAATTTATGATCATTATTGTCCGTCTCTAAGGTCATTTTTAATTTCTTGTTTAATAATATTTTCAAATCTTTTTTTACTTAAATAATGGTCTTCCAGTAGTTTACCGTCTTTTATTAATGCAAATGTCCCAAAGCCGGAAGGAGCATTTTGAGCTTCTCTTGGTGATTTCAATTTAGTTACTTTGAGGGTAATTCCTTTATCTGATGCCGATTGTTTCAAATCTGTAATTGACTTTTCATGCCAGGGGCATTGGTCTGAATAGATCAAATTCCATCCTTTGTATTTTGTTTGTTGCTTTGTCCAGTCAATAACACATGGCTTTGCTGTTCTGTCGTCAAAAGATTTAACCATTAATTCGAATCGGCCAAGACTGTCACCAACGATAAATCCATTTTTTTCATATAAAGACCTGTTTGCTAACCAGGCACCTTCGCTGCTCAATGCGCATATACCTGATTTATTGACTTTTTTAGCATCTTCTTCACATATTTTTAATAAACGACTTCCTAGTCCTTTTTCTTTTACTTCGTTTAAAAAAATAAGAATACACTGAATGAACAGATAATTGTTAGCTTTTATTGGCCTCCATGCAAACTCAGAAGGGATATACTCAATAAACCCTAATTGTCTGCCCTGGTAATCAGCAGCAATTTTGATTTTAAGCCCATTTTCAATGTTTGACTTATACCATTCAACCTTTGATTTGTATCCTGCTGATTTTTTGTCCTTAATACAGTATAAGCCAGTTTCAGAGATGGTGTCAGCTGTAACATCGATAATTTTCACATTGTCTTTAAGTGTTGTCATATTAAAGAATGATTAAACAACTATCCCAAAATGCAATTTATGATTTGTTAGCGGTTTGTTGAATTTTTTTTATAATTAAGTATTGCTATCAATAAGAGATTAATCACTTGTTAAAAAACGATTTAGTAATTTCTAAACAGGATGGTGAGATTTGTATCCGATTTTTGCCATCAGAGTCCATTTTCCACATTTCCCAGGCTTGTTGCCCTTTTTGTGAAAAAATCTTTTTCTTTCTATCAGGTAAAATATTGGCATCTCTAACATTTGCTACTAAGTTAAAGTTTGCTGCTGAATAATTGGCAAGTTTCTTATTCGCGAAACTGAATTACCAAATACAGGGAATTATCTTAAATCGGGTATTAAGTGAATATTCCAGATAACCACTTAATTCTTCTTTTAAGGTTTTGTCCTCTAAATATGTCCGTGTTAAATGAAGAATGATTGACAATCCTATCGGAATTATACTCCAAAGAGATCCAAAAAGTAATGGAAATCCTAATGACTGGATAATAGTACCAAGATAAGCAGGATGCCTCACAATTTTATAAAGCCCTGTATCACAAACAACATGATCTCTATCGGTTTGAATCCTTACAGTACTGGAGAAGAATTTGTTTTGTTTTTGTGCAAAAAGAAAAAGTAATTGTCCGGATGCTGTTAAGAAAATCCCAATTAGAGTTAGACTCCAATGAAAATCAGGAGACCAATGGTAACGACCGGAATCAAGCCCGGCAATAATGTACATGGCAATTGTAATTATGAAAGATAATCCTAACAGTGCTTTATCCCATTTTTTGGAACCTTCACCTGGTTTTGCACGTTCAGTTAAAAGATCAGAATCTGGTTTGAGGACAGTATAATTTAATGTAACCATTATTAGTCCGATACTCACATATATTAAACCCTGCCAATAATCTATCCTTCCGGCACTGAAAAAGAGAATAAAAAAGAAGATGAAGGTACCCATGAAATGTTTAATGATGTAACTTGTTTTCATGGGATTACCTTCTACTTTATAAATTACGGATTACTGAAAAAATCAGGCCAAATCAAAGCGGTCAAGGTTCATTACTTTGTTCCAGGCCGCAACAAAGTCCTTTACAAATTTTTCATGAGCATCTGCGCTTCCATACACCTCGGCAAGGGCTCTAAGCTCTGAGTTTGAGCCAAAGATAAGATCTACCCGTGTTCCTGTCCATTTTAGTGTGCCTTTTTTAAGATCACGTCCCTCAAATGTCTCTTTAGTCTCAGATATTGGAGTCCAGACTGTACTCATGTCGAGGAGGTTTACAAAGAAATCGTTGGTAAGTACTTCCGGGCGTTTAGTGAAAACACCATGTTTGGAATTGTCAGAGTTTGTGTTCAAAACACGCATACCGCCAACAAGAACCGTCATTTCAGGAGCAGTTAATTTAAGTAACTGGGCTTTATCAACCAAAAACTCTTCCGCACATCTGTTGTATTCCGTTTTTACATAATTACGGAAACCATCGGCTACTGGTTCAAGCACTGCAAATGAATCCACGTCGGTCTGCTCCTGCGATGCATCCATACGACCCGGAGTGAATGGAACAGTTAAAACAGTACCTGCGTCTTTTGCAGCTTTTTCAACACCGGCACAACCTGCCAGTACAATAAGGTCTGCAAGAGACACTTTTTTGCCGGCAGACTGAGTGCTGTTGAATTCTTTTTGGATGCCTGCCAGCTTTTCCAAAACCTTCTTTAACTGAGCAGGGTTGTTAACAGCCCAGTCTTTTTGAGGAGCAAGACGAATACGGGCACCATTGGCGCCACCACGTTTGTCTGATCCACGGAAAGTAAAGGCAGAAGCCCATGCGGTTGATATCAACTGTGATATTGAAAGTCCTGAATTTAACACTTTAACTTTTAATGCTGCAATATCTTTATTATCAATCAGCACATGATCAACGGCAGGTATAGGATCTTGCCAGATCAGTTCTTCTTTAGGAACTTCAGTACCCAAATAGCGTGTCCGTGGTCCCATATCGCGGTGAGTCAGCTTAAACCATGCACGGGCAAAGGCATCTGCAAATTCAAGAGGGTGTTCATAGAAACGCCTTGAAATTTTTTCATAAGCAGGGTCGAAACGCAAAGAAAGGTCCGTGGTAAGCATGGTTGGTGCATGTTTTTTTGATGGGTCGTGGGCATCAGGTATAATGCCACCGGCATTTTTTGCCACCCACTGATGCGCACCTGCCGGGCTTTTGGTTAGTTCCCATTCAAATTTAAAGAGGTTTTCGAAGAAGTAATAACTCCACTTGGCTGGAGTCTGTGTCCATGTAACCTCCAAACCGCTGGAGATCGTATCGCCTCCTTTTCCTTTGCCATACGTGCTTTTCCAGCCTAAGCCCTGCTCTTCGAGGTCGGCAGCTTCTGGCACGGGCCCAACATTAGCCACATCACCGGCCCCGTGGGTTTTGCCAAATGTATGTCCTCCGGCAATAAGTGCCACTGTTTCTTCATCGTTCATGGCCATACGGGCAAATGTTTCACGAATATCTTTAGCCGCTGCAACAGGATCAGGGTTTCCTCCTGGTCCTTCCGGATTCACATAGATTAACCCCATTTGAACGGCGGCAAGAGGATTGTCAAGGTCGCGATCGCCAGAATAGCGATTTTTATCTGCTAACCACTCGGATTCGGAACCCCAGTTAACGTCCTCTGCCGGCTCCCAGACATCTTCGCGCCCACCTGCAAATCCAAAGGTTTTAAATCCCATTGATTCCAGGGCTACATTACCGGCAAGGACCATAAGATCTGCCCAGGAAATTTTCCTGCCGTACTTATGCTTTATCGGCCAGAGCAACCTTCGTGCCTTGTCGAGGTTGACATTATCGGGCCAGCTGTTGAGCGGGGCAAAACGTTGCTGCCCGCCTCCTGCACCACCACGACCGTCACCAATGCGGTATGTTCCGGCACTGTGCCATGCCATACGGATGAATAATGGTCCGTAATGGCCGAAATCAGCCGGCCACCATTCCTGGGAGTCGGTCATTATCTTGTGAAGGTCATTTTTTAAAGCCGCCAAATCCAGACTCTTGAATTCTTTGGCATAGTTAAAATCTTCACCCATGGGATTTGATAAATTAGAGTGTTGTCGCAGTATGTTCAATTTTAACTGATTAGGCCACCAGTCGCGGTTTTTTGTACCGCTGGAGCCAACACTGTGCGTCGAAGTTGCTCCTGTAACAGGGCATTTGCTTTCTTTATTTGTGTTATTTTCCATATCTGATATGTATTATTTAATAATTTAAAATGTAATTATTTATTGTCTTTCAAAAATCTACCTATGATTTGAAGTTTTACATCTTCAATAAGAAAACCAGGGATCTTCTTTTTTTTGAAATAATTCTCTATCATTTCATTAAGCTCTTTATCTGTAAAATCCTCAATTCGATCGGATTCGGAGCAATATAAATGATGATGGCTTTCCATTATGGCATCATACCTCATAACATCCCTTTCTGTTTTTACCTTATTTATTAATTCATTAACGACTAAAGCATCAAGAACTTTATAAACTGTTGCTGTTGAAATGTTTGGATGGTTATGTCTGATATAGTCAATTATGTTTTCGGCAGTAGGATGATTATTGAGTTTAAAAATAGCTTCCAAAATAACAATCCTTTGAGGAGTCACTTTTAGTCCTTTTTCAATTAGTTTATTTCTGATTTCGGTTATCTTCATTACTAATAATTATCTTATGAGAATAATTCTCTTATAATAGTAAACAAAATTAAGCTAATATTTTATGAATGTCAAGTTTATCAAATATTATTTTACATTGGAGGCGGATAGTCAGATAGCCTCTTTTGCCAACCTTTGGTTTTGAGGGCCGGCTAGTGTGGGTATGCAAATAAGCGCAATTGGCATCTATTTTGGCTTGTAATCATATGGGAGGAGATCGCCAATTCGTTGTTTTGCCATTTGACCTATTATTTTTACACATAATCCATCGAAATATCCGGAACTGTCAAAGAAAACCGGGTTTTTCAGAAGTATTATATAACTATCCGGAGATTTTGATAAATAACAAATGTAAAGTCTGCCTCCTTTATATGAAAGATATTTCTTAAAGCCAGCTCTTACAGTCACAATATCTTCATAATTAAGAATTTTGTCTTCTGAATTTTTAATAATAAAACCATTTGATTTTAGAGTATTTGTCCAAAGTGATCTGAAAAAATGGCTCCTTGATCCAAGGTATGCATTCTTCCTTCTCTTATCAAAAAACTTTTTTTGTGTTATTTCATCAGCCATATCTTCAGAGAAAAAGGCACTCCCATTATATAAAAAAGATTTACTTCTTCTATAATATTCAAACCTATCCAGATAATAAGTGATCTTGTATCCTAATGCATTATTGTAAATTATAATCGGTTTTGAGGCAAAGGCTTTTAAAGTATCATTTGAAGAATCATAGTTAAAAGTTATATCGTTCTCATTCATTATAACACATTTTTGTCCATTAGCTGAAGTGCCAAGAAATTGGTTCCTGAATAATTTTAAATTAGCTCTTCTTTCTTTTGCAAGTGATTTAGCTGCAACAACAACTTCATTCAATTCAAACGTTTTTGGTATCATATAAACTTCCAAAGGTTTTTCACTTGAAAAATCTGGCAGTGTAACAGAATAATATCCTAATGCACTTATTGTTAATGGAAGTGAACCATACTTTGTAATGTCCAGTTCAAAGGACCCGTTTTGATCTGAATTGGTGCCGATACTAGTTCCATTAATATAGATTGATGCAAAGTTTATTTTATTATTGGTTGACTTATCAAGAACTGTCCCACGAATTATTTGAGTGTATCCATCCTTAAAGAAACAGATTATTATCAGAAATAGAATTATTTTCTTCATAGTCGCAGGTTGTTGCGTTTTTATTTATTTAACTTCGTACTCAGTCTTCCCTGTTATAGGAATTCCGGATGTTGTAATACCTTCTGCAATAACTCTGATTAATGATGAATTGTCTCCGTTGTAATATTTAAGTATTATTTTTTTATTGCCCTCAAGATTTATATCAGGATTCCAGTAAATAGTATATCGCAGATCAGGTTTAAAGGCTGAAGCTGAATCGGACAGATGCTGGGGTGAATAGAAAATACGGGGTGCATTATACCCATAAATTCTAAGTTTTGCAG
Organism: uncultured Rikenellaceae bacterium; assembly: GCA_964446825.1. GTDB lineage: Bacteria > Bacteroidota > Bacteroidia > Bacteroidales > VadinHA17 > LD21. The sequence goes on along the minus strand of CAYUQR010000029.1, from coordinate 2,354 downwards.
AGAGGTTATCCGGTTTGTTATCGGCGTATCTGCCGCCTGCTTTTGTAATCAGGTTAATGACACCATTAGCTCCCCGAAACCCATAAATAACCGTGGAAGATACTAATTTGAGTATATCTATCCTGTCAATTTCCGAAACTGGAATCCGGGTTAAATCTTTAAAATCAGCTTCTATACCATCGATCAGCACAAGTGGCAATTGTGGGCCTCTCACAGAAGCTACACCACGTATATAAATTAAATATTCAGGGTCATTGGGACGTGGTCCAATTACCTCCACTCCGGGAAATTTGCCTTTCATGAGTTCGGGTATATTGCGATAGCTTTCCATCTGATTAGTGACAACCAGTTCATCATCAGGTTTGCTGTACATCATGCGACTACTTTCTACTTTGACTAATTGAGGATCCCTGCGTTCAGCAACTATATTTACAGTGCCAAGATTGATTGTGTCAGATAGTTTGTATTTCTTTAATAAGGATTCATTTATAGTAAAGTTGGTTTTAAGACTCTCGTAATTTGTTTCGCGAGGAATAAGAACGTCATGCTGATTGTCAGACACTTCTGCAGGGCTATACTTTACAGAATCCAGGATCACTAATCCCTTAAACTTGTCTTTCTTATCAAATCCGGAGACAATTAGCGTTGCTTTTCCAGTTATATCTACACCTGGTAAGCTGAATTTCCCAGTCGAGTCGATCGGGATTGATGTAAAAAGTGAATTCCCACTTCCGAATATACCTAAAGTGACTCTCAAATCTTCAGGTGGTTTGTTGTTGTATTTTTTTAATTTTCCGGATATTGTAAAACCATCCTCGGGGGGGAAAAACGTTATATCATATTTCCATGCAAAATCTCGCCAACCCTGGGTGAGAAGTAAAAGATCCATATCTGTTAATCTATCAGGATTCGAAGAATCAAAATAATACGATGGATACTCTATCGTTCCTCGAATATCGGATTCCAGCAAAAACCATGATGATATGGTCCTGGGGAATTCGGATGTATTATTTGTGAGTCTTTCATCAACAACAGCTAACGACATATTTCCCTCTCTTTCAATTGTTGAATCTCCTGATAAAGAAAGGTTGAGTATAACCGGGTCCCGCTTTTTGTATGTGGCTTTATCAGTCCCAATTTGAATTTTTAAAGGAGCTTCTCTTTCAATATAAACAAGTCTTTCAGAGAGAGGCAGATTCTCTTTAGTAAAAAGTGTCAGCATCAAAATACCATCCGGAAGATAGTCAGTTGGGACCACCTTACTGCTAAGAAGAGAATTAATTTTATAAGGGATTTTATTTATAACTTCATTTCGTATCGACAAACTTAGTACCAGGTCATGGTCTGAAACGAGGGGCAGTGTTTCAGGATTTGTCCTGGTGGTAATTAACAACTCATTATCTTGATTTATCGAAGCACTAAATACTATGCCTGTAAGAAAACTGGCAGGCAATTCAACCCTGGCATCAACACTATCGGCTCCCCTGAATATGGAATAATAGCTTAACCCTGGCAATGGTCGAAGGGAAAATGTACCCATCCCAAGATGAGTTGTTTTAAAAGTAGTAATCATATCCCCATCTGAAGAGTAAATTTTGCCCGTTACATCGCGTCCTTTGCCCAGATTATCAACAGCCTTAAAAGCTACAACTGAAGAGACATTATCAACCAGGGAACCTCCTTCAGGGAAGAAGTCTAGCCTGATATTATTTATTACATATTTTACTTTATCTGAGATTTCGGCTTGTCCATCATTTGCATTGATAACATTGATTTCTTTTATGAAGAATAACTGATCACTGAAATTTCTCATATAGTTGGTGTATGCCCGTATTATGTATCTGCCTGACCTGATATCATCAGACAGTTTGAAATCGCCCTTCCCCAGACCACCGTCAAGCCGAATTATTCTGTTGGAAATGATTTCTGAAGAAGGAGAAATAAGTTCGACATGAAGGTTGCTGCTATGGTCTGTAAGTATGTGATCGAGGGCATCTACAAGGTAAGCTTTGAACCAGATATCGTCATTCGCATTATAAATGTCACGGTCCACATGAAGATAAACTTTCTCAATAACCTGCAGGGAATCATCAACAGAAGGAGAGAGGTTAATAAAGTTATTGCCAGGAGATGGAGGAATGAATAATACCGTCAGCACAATAACAAAAAGAATGGATTTTCCCATTTTTGATCAAGGCTTTTAGGTTGTGGTTATGAATTAGTTAACAAACTTTGTGCCAAATTAGTTGATATCAATTGTGCCACCCTGTTTCAGGACTAGATATGTTATCAATTAAAACTACCGGACTGGAGGTATGAACAGGGAATTACTGATCGTTTAATCCCTGTATTCA
>CAYUQR010000028.1:23025-38761 GCA_964446825.1 uncultured Rikenellaceae bacterium | reverse complement strand
GTAAAGGGATTGCCTTCGGCGATCCCTTTGTGGAGGTCCTTACTACCAGAAAACCGGCCACGAATCAGATATTTAATGTAAAGGGATTGCCTTCGGCGATCCCTTTGTGGAGGTCCTTACTACCAGAAAACCGGCCTCTGCTCCGCAGAGGCCGGTTTTTGTTTTCACTCCCTTATGAAAGCAAGCTTTCAACGGTCGTAAAAACAAAAACCGGCCACAATTGTGGCCGGTTTTCTGGTTGTGGGGGTTGAGGGATTCGAACCCCCGACCCTCTGCTTGTAAGGCAGATGCTCTGAACCAGCTGAGCTAAACCCCCGAAAAGAGAGTGCAAATATAGATTACATTTTGATTTTTCCAAAGAAAAGAACTAATAATTATAACTGATGAACAGCTCCTTCGTTTTTTCAATTGGATTCTATTGATGAAAATATAAATGTTTAGTCAAAAAAAAACAAGTATTCGTTTGTAAAATAGAAACATTGGTCAAAATTGAGATCGTTAGATTAATCCTTCTGCAACCTTTTTATCAGTATTAGGTACAAATGATTAGCACTGTTAATGAAATGCAACCTATGTAACATTTGATAAGTCTTGTTAATTAGTTGAAAAGACTTGGAAAATCTAGTCACACAGGTGATTAAAAATTGTATATATTCGCTATTTATATAGATAATGAAAACTAAATGCAGCTGAATGGGGAAAATAATTGCTGCTGAAGCTTATGTATTTGATATACTGAAAACTATAATTAAGGAAAAAAACTTGAACCTGACCTGTATGGAACATAAAATGTCCGTTTCAAAATTTTTAGATTTTAAAAATATACTTTTTGAAGCTTTTAGCTTAAAAAGTGCCTTTGATAAAAAAGGCATAATTGGCTCCATATTACCTGATCTGAATGTAATAAGGAGGTTTGGAATGATTTGTTTAAGCATGCTTTTGTTTTCTCAGTTTGCTATGGGACAAGCTGCAGGTGATTATCAGTCGTTGTCATCAGGAAACTGGAACGCCAACACGACCTGGGAGAAGTATGACGGAGCTTTGTGGAATCCCTGCGCAACAGGTGATTACCCGGGAGCAGTGGCAGGAGCTTATACCGTTTATATTTCTGCCAATTCTACAGTCAATGTGACTGCAGATGTTGATAATAATATTGGAGCACTTATTTTTCTTAATAGTGGCAATGCGTCAAATATTGTACAATTTTCAGGAGCTTTTTCTCTGAATATAACAGGGGCAGTAACAATAAATCCACCCTCTTTAGGTACTAATATTAACGGGATTTACGTTAATTCAGGGAATGTTTCGTGTACCTCCCTGACAAGTAGCAATTCAAACGGTGTTACAAGATACTGTACGGTGGCAATATCTGATGGTAACCTCACCGTAAATGGTGATATCCAAATGGGGAATATTGCAGCCAGAAATGATATTACTTTCTCAGGTACCGGAACATTAAATGTTACAGGAAACTTAACAAATGGCCGGCTGACATGCGCCCCGGGCAGTGAAATAATTATTGGAGGAACTTTATCACCTTCTGCATTTACCGTGAGTACATCTACTGTGAACTTTGACGGAGCTGATCAGAATATTCCAAATTACCCTTATTTCAATTTATCATGTTCAGGTAGTGGAACAAAGTCATTGCCAGATGCAACTTTTACCGTTAATGGTAATTTAGATGTTTCTAATTCTATTCTTGCCTATACTTCAACTCGGCTCAGAACTCTTACTGTTAATGGGGACTTATCAGGTAACGGGACAATTGATATGAGCCCGGGTGGATTTAATCATGGCCTGACTTTAAACGGCCCGAATAATGCAATTGCAACACTTATACCAGGTTCGGGAACAGTATATTACAGTGGTGCATCCGCTCAACAGATCTTTGCCGGAACATACTATAACTTAACTACACAAACCAGCAATCAGACAAGGACAATCCAGGGCGACCTTGTTGTTAATAATAATCTTACGATAACTCTTGGCACTTTTGATTTTGGAAACAGTGCTGCCAGAAATGTGCTTGTCTCAGGAAACCTTTCAGGAGTTGGAACCATTAACATGAGCGGTGTCGGATTAGCTCATTCGCTTTCGCTTGGAGGGACAACAAACAATATTACAACTTTCAATACCACCGATGGATCGGGGAGTGCTGTTAATTATACACTTTCCGGAAATCAGCAGGTTTTTGCCAGCGCGAATTACCAGAATGTAAATATTGGTGGTTTTGCAATAAAAACGTTGAATGCCGGGAATACTACGATCAATGGGAACCTGGATATCTCCGGAGCCACACTGGCTTTTAATTCCGGATCAACCCAGACTCTGACCGTTGCAGGAAACCTTTCGGGTAATGGTACTCTGGATATGAGTTTATCAACTAGAACTTATACGTTGAATTTAGGAGGTGCCTCTAACAGTATAGGTATACTTAACACGGCAGCTGCAGCCAGTACCATTAACTACAATGGAACTGGTGACCAGTCAGTATTTGGAAGTCCTAATTACCGAAATCTTACAATATCAGGAGGCGGAATCAAGACAATGCAGGGAAGCATTAACGTAGGTAACACCCTGACTCTTACATCGGGAGTACTTCAGCTCGGAGGGTATGACCTGACCCTTATGAATGCAACGGCAATAGGTGGAGGCCCCTTTGATGCAACCACAATGATAGAAACTGATGGTGCAGGACGTCTTGTAAGAACAGGTAATTTGACAAATCAGAGTTTTAATCTTACCTATCCGGTCGGAAGTGGGGGTTATTATAATCCGTTGATTATAACTAATTTGCCAAGCATTGCAGCTGCTGCAAGAACTATTACTGTGCGTGCAGTGCCATTAAATCCGGATATACTTACAAACGGTATTAATAAATACTGGGATCTGAATGTTACAAATATTACCACCCAGGCAACTACTTTGCTTTCATTTCAATACAATGCAGGAGAAGTGTTCGGTGATGCATTATTGTTCCAGCCATATACAAACAGTTCCGGTAACTGGGCCCTGGCAACGGGACCTTCATTGCCCGGTTCCAATCCTTCGACTTCAACAGGAAGTGCCACTATAACAGGGTTTTGGACAGTAGGATCGCCCGGAACTTTTTATTCATATCAATCAGGCTACTGGGATCTTCCGAGCACCTGGACTTTTGATCCGGGTGGTTCAACTGGTCCCGGCACACAGGTTCCCGGACAGAATGATAAAGTGGTTATTCTTTCAGGACGAACAGTGTCACTTGAGGATGATGATTTTACACAGAACCTTGATATAACAATAAATAATGGAGGAATACTTGACCTGACGACCTGGGCTTTTGGAAGCCAGCTTGCTGCCTTGCGGGGTTCCGGTACTCTTAAACTGACCTCATCCAATTTTCCTTCTGCAGTTATAAATACTTTTGTTACAACTGACGGAGGGACTACAGAATACAATTTTAACGGACCTATATCTTCCTCGCAGACGACTTATTATAATCTTACAATAAGAGTTGCCGGGGGAACATCGGTACAGGTTAATGATCTAACGCTGAATGGTAATCTGAATGTGAAAGAGGGAACATTTCAGATTAATGATGCAACATCCAGAAGGCTGAGACTTATTATAAACGGAGATTTAACAGTTGATAATACCGGGAAAATTGCTGTTGGATCAGGAGGTACAAGAACAAGTGCAGGTCCTTTGCCTTCTATTACCGGAAATACCGGGGCATTTTTGAATTATTATGAACTTAATTCTCACAGGATACAGATATACGGGAATTTTACCAACAATGGTATTGTTAGATTTTCCAACCTGTCAAATCCGGTTTACAATGCATTTCCTGCTAATGGTTTTGCCACAGTTTATTTTCAGGGCTTAAGCGATAAGACACTCACATGTAATGGACAAACGGACTTTTACAACCTGGTTGTCGACAAAGGATCTGATCAGACTTTTAAGCTTACTGTAAATTCATCTGCATATAATAATTTCAGATTATTCGGGGCAAATATTTCTGATGGAAGTGCATCTCTGCCTCCGACTCCTCCAGGTAATCCTAATCTGAAAAAAGCATTATGGATTAAAAATGGTTCACTGGTTCTGCAGGGACTGGTGGTTATTCCTTCCCTTTCCGAAGGAAGCACGGCAGGAGCATATCCAAGTGATTTTTTTATACCTGCAAATGGTGCAATGATACTTGACGGTGCAGGTATAATAGTCCTTTCAACTGCTGATGATTATTCCGAGGTAAATGCTGCTTATGGACTTTCAGGAGGCTCAAATGCTGCATATGGTATAAACCCCTCGGGTGGATACAGTGGTCTTGCTGTTCTCGGCATACTACAGGTTAATAACGGGTATCTGTCAACCCGTGAATCATCAGGATTACTTTATTGGGATTACGCTCCCGGACAGTTAATTATAAATGGTGGTAAAATAGACACAAAACAATTCCATAATCCTCAAGGAGGAGCTGCCGGTTTAATATCTTTTGTACAGAATGGAGGAAATTTAATAATAAGGGGACGATTCAATAACACAATTAATTATGTAGCACCTGCTGATCTTACCAACCCTGTTATGAATACCTTTCGGGTTATTGACGGAATTGATCCGGCAGCCGGGATAGGATCTTTCAGTATGAACAGTAATGCTGCAAATGGTTTTACTATGTCAGGAGGAACTATCTCTGTTTACGATGTTTGTAATACCTCGGCAACACCACTTGCATTTCTGGTGAATTCTCCGATCTCAAATATAAATGTTACGGGTGGAACAGTAAGAATTATCCCTACAACCGGGACTGCCCTTCCTGATGCCAATTATCTGATCAATACTACCGCCCCTTTCAATAACCTTATAATTAACAGGGTGAGCGGCACAACATCGGTTCAGCTGAATACAAATCCGCTGGTTGTGCTTGGTAATCTTACAGTTACTGCCGGAGATCTTATTGCAAATAACCTTGATGTTACCATCGGTGGTGATTTTTCTCTTGCTTCAGGAACAACCTATACGGCAGGAACAAACACTACTCTCTTTAACGGAACAGCCGGCCAGACATTTTCAATAAATCTTGCAGCTCCATTATCATTAAATAACCTTTCTGTAGATAAAACTGCGGGTATTGCTTTGAACCTGGCCGGAACCCAGTCTTTATTAAATGTTTCGGGAAATTTCAGTTTGATTCTCGGAACCCTGAATGATAATAGTAAAACTATCAATATAGCAGGAAATGTATTTAATTCAGGAACTCATGCAGGTGCAGGTAAAATAGTACTTAATGGAGTTAATGCCCAGACTATTGACGGGAATGGTGTTTTCGGAAACCTTGAGCTGAATAATACAAATGCTTCAGCTGCCCCTGTTTCTTTGCTTGCCAATATAACACTGAATGGTCTGCTTACCTTTTCGCAGAATAAACTGTTTAATATTAATACTTTTAATGTAAGACTTAATGCTACCTCAACAATAGTAAATGGCGGTCCGCTGCGTTACATTAAAACAGCAGGAAATGCAGGTGACGGAGGTCTGACAAAGGTTTATTCTTCTCCGGGTGTTTTCATATTTCCGGTTGGCGTTGTAAATTATACACCGGCTTCACTCGGACTTAGTGCCGCCCCGACAACATATGGTTCTGTTACTGTAGCACCGGTAAATTTTGCACATCCGAATGTAACCACTCCCGGCAGAAGCCTTTCATATTTCTGGCGCGTTAAATCATCAGGCTTTAACCTGGGCAGTGCAACTGTTACACATGGATTCACTTATGCTCAGTCTAATGTTGTTACAGGTGCTGGAATAACTGAAGATGAATATGTGGCTGCACGATTTGATGTACCTTTGAGTACATGGACAAGAGGTACATCCGCTGATGTTGATGAAACTAATAACATAATTGGTGAACCGGGAGCAGGAAATTTTCTCGAAAATGTTAATTTTATCGATGGAGACTATACTGCAGGCGATGATAATCCGGTGAATCCATTCGGGACACCTCAGATATATTACAGCAGATTAAACGGAGCCGGAACAGGGAACGGATTATGGAGCAATGTTAATACCTGGTCCACTGACGCAATCCTGCAACATACCGGAGCTCCGGCAGCTTCTGTTCCCGGGGCAGGCGATATTGTTATTATTGGTGGTCGAGACTCTGTCTATCTTGCAACAAATAATACTTCTCCAAATACTGATGTCAGAAGCTGTGCCAGTTTACAGATTAAAAAAGGTTCTGCTCTTGATATCGGGTATAACCCGAATTCAAGTTTCGGGCTGGTTCTGAACAGCCCTGGAGGAAATGGGAATTTCAGACTTACAACTTCCTGGACTTCAGGTAGTACATTTCAGTTCCCATCAGGAGACTTTTCTGACTTTAATGTAAATCTTGGAACAACAGAGCTCTATTCTACCAATCCGGCACCAAATACTACATATTGGCTGCCAAATGGAGTATATTCATATGGAAATCTGATATTATCTCCTCTGGGAGGTTCAAATATTATTTTTCCTAATAATGATCTTACAATTTATGGTAACCTTATCACCAGAGGCCAGAATGCAGACTCGTGGTTCTGTCCTGCGTGGAATGGGAATTATCCGACACCACCGGCAGCCAGGATTGCGAAAACAATAACAATAAACGGTAACCTTGATATACAGGGAGGGAGCCTTATATGGTATGGGAACGGAAATATAGCTCAGAATTTTGTTGTAAATGGGGATGTTAAGGTTGCAACATTATCAGCTTTAGATGTTTGGAGTGGGGCGACCAATCAGAGCATGGCAATAGGGGGGAGCCTCATTAATAATACAGATGGACTTACACATGGATTGAATACAACTTGCAAAGTAGATTTTACAACTCTTCCTCTTACATTCTTTAGTTCTACAAACGCCACTATTTCAAATACAGCAGGTAATCCACTCACTGTGTTCAGTACGGTAACTGTCAACAAAGGGACATCGCAGGCTACCACTCTTACATGTGATATCGCAGGAACCCTGAATACCCCTGTTGACAACTGGCTGACTTTGCAAAACGGAACTTTCAGGTACATGCGGACTAATCCAGGTTCGGATTTTACCATCTCCAGAACCACTCCCTTTGCAATCCCTGCGACAGCCGGATTGTTTATTAATTTGCCCGGCAATACCGGAAACACAAACATTCTGATCGGAAGCTGGAATAATGATAATGGCGATTTATTATTAAGTGGTAAACTCACCCTGATAAATGGAAATGTTTACATTGGGAGAACAACGGGAACAGATAATAATAATAATGATATAGAATATACTTCAAGCGGAGCTTCTGAGATAGAAATCCAGGGGGGTAATCTGTATGTAAACGGCCAGATCCGACGCGATCCGTTGAATGCTTCTGGTATATTGAAATATACCCAGAGCGGTGGAACCGTGCAAATAAACGGTCAAAAATCAAATGGCACAAATGCCAAACTGGAAGTTGTAAATGCAGGAAGTAGTTTTAATATGACCAATGGTACCCTTACAATTGTAAGAGGTAATGGTGCTTTACCGGCACCCTCTTCTCCTTTTGGTGATTTGTACCTGAGACCGGAGACAGGTTCGGTAACCGGAGGGACAATTGTTTTTTCCCATACCGGATTAAATGCTTCTCAAAACTATTTTCTCGATGCTAACATCCCATTGAATAATATTACTATCTCGGGTGTCAGCGCAACTTTCTACTCTACCGTCAGGTTGTTGCTCAACCCATTGGTAGTTAACGGGAATATGACCATTAATACCAATAGTGTGCTTAATTCCAATAATATTAATATAACCTTCAATGGAAATCTGATAAATACACCTGGAATAGGAGGGTATGCTTATGGAACAAACCTGACTACCTTCAGCACTCCTGCAGGAGGTCCTTTTTCAGGCGTTCAGACAGTAACGGGGGCGACTAATTTCTATGACCTGGTTGTTAATCCGGGTACTTCGCTTACATTAAGTAATCCATCAACTATAAACAGAAATCTTTCTCTCATCACAGGTACTTTTATCCTGGGTAGTAATCCTGTTACTCTACTGGGAAATATATCCAACGAAGCCAGTTATACAGATGATAACAGCGTTGGAAGCGGGATAATTCTCAATGGTGCTGTTCAGCAGCAAATAACCGGATCCGGGGCATTTGCCAGATTGACCTTAAACAATGCTGCAGGAGCAAGGGTTGAGAATAATATTACCCTGCAGGAAGATCTTACTATGACTACCGGTATTCTTGACGTTAAGAAGAATCTTCTCACTCTCGGTGTTAATAGTCTCATCCAGGGAGCACCGTTTGGCGCAACCAAAATGATTACTTCCGATGGTGTGTTCAGTAATGTTGGACTCAGAAAGTTTTTCAATCCGGGTGCCACGACATTTCTTTACCCCATCGGAACATCAGGTAAATACACTCCCGGGCTTTTAACCATAACCACAAGCAGTACAGTTGGATATGTTCGTATTAATAATATAAGCAGCAGGCATCCTGCAGTACTGGATCCTGCAAATTCCCTTAACTACTATTGGGAAGTCCAGAGTTCGGGTATTACCAATTTCTCAGGTAGCCTCGTGCTTAATTATTTACAGGGTGATGTTGTTGGCGATGAGGCTAATTATATGGCTGCCAGGCTAATTGTTCCTGGTACCACCTGGAGTTTAACCTCTGGTGTAGATCCTGTCCTGAACAAAATTACGACCAATTACGTTGCTTCAAACAATCTGAGCGGTGAATATACTGCCGGGATTTCATCTGCATTTCCTACAAATGTTCCTGTATACACAAGTAATGCTGACGGGAACTGGACAAATCCGGCCATATGGACCCAGACCGGAGGCGATCCTTATTCCTGTCCTCCCGGCGGGCCTAACGGATTCATTGTAATTATTAACCATGTTGTTACGTTAGATGCCAATTATTGCTCAGCATACCGGACAACAATTAATAACAAGCTAAAAGTAACTTCTTCTTTTTATGGCCATAATCTTGGAACTGTAAATGGAAATGGTACTTTATACCTCGAAAGCGGTTCTTTCCCGGCAGGTGTTTATACTTCATTTCTGGGTTGTGCAAATAATTCAACTGTGGAATATGGTGGAACCGGAACGTACACTATAATTGCAGATCTGTATGACGATATTGCCAATATTGTATTCTCAGGAACCGGAACCAGAGTTCTTCCAAACAAGGATCTAACAATATGTAATCAGTTTAAAATTGACGGGCCCACAGTCGATAATAGTGTTTATAATAAAAAGCTCTTTATTAAAGGCACTATGGAACGGTATAATTCCGGTGCGTTTAAAGGTGGTTCCGGTGCGGGAGCGACTGTCTCCTTCTCAGGTTCCGGATTGCAGACAATTGGTGGTGCGCTTGGTGATTTTACAGGTTCAAATGCTTTTAACAACTTTGAAATAAACAACAGTGCTGGTCTTAGGATTAATGACGCCGGAGCTATAGATGTAGCTGGTAATTTGTTACTTACAAACGGATTAATTAATACCGGATCTAATCGAAAACTAACAATCACCAATTCTGCTGTTAATTGCGTACTACCAGCCGGCGGAAGTGTGAATTCTTTCATTGACGGTCCTCTGATAAAGAAGATCAGTCTCTATGATAACTTCCTTTATCCAATAGGGATCTATATTTCAGGAATAGGAAATATATTAGGCAATAATATTAAGCTTTCTTCAACTCAGACTGGCCCGCTTTTATGGTCGGCTGAATATAAAAATCCCAACAGTACTTCGACTAGTTATACTGCCCCGCTTCAGGGAGTCAGTTCTCAGGAATTTTACAGGATTATTTCAGTTGCAGGAAGCCAGGCAATATTAAATATTAACTGGACACCTAACAGTGATGTGACCCCTCTTATTACAGGAGGATTATCAAATATCAGGTTAGCTGATTACAATACCGGTACAAGTTCGTGGGTGGAAATTCCCACAACTGCAACAGGAAATAATTCCAATGGTACAGCTACATCTACCGATCTTGTAATAACAACAGGTACGGATGATTATACCTTAGGTTCAATTACCGATTTAAAAGCACGGGCAAAACTTTCCCCGACAGGACCTGTATGCGGATCAGCCGGAATACCGGTTACATTTACAGCTCCTTTTTCAATACCATTCGACTATGTGTTAAGCTATACTATAAACGGAGTAGCTCAGGTACCGGTTACCATTACTTCAGGCATGGTACCTTATACATTACCTACTCCTGGTCCCGGAATTTACAAACTTACTGACTTTACATATAATAGTGGAGCTAACATTGGTGTGGCTGATGCAAACTCAATAACAGTATATGCAGCACCTACTACATCTGATGCAGGACTTGACCAGACTCTATGTGGAATTACAACTACTATTTTAAGCGGGAACACTCCACTTGTAGGAACCGGCTTATGGAGTATCGTAAGCGGATCAGGAGGAACACTAATAACACCTTCAAGTCCTGCCAGCCAGTTCATCGGATTAAACGGGGTTTCTTATACACTTCGATGGACCATTAGTAACGGTACATGTAAATCTTCAGATGATGTGGTAATTAATTTCACGATTTTACCAGATCCTCCTGCTGCAGCATCATCGCAAAGCTTCTGTGGATCAGGAACAATTGCAAATCTTGTGGCCACCGCACCCGTAGGTTGTACTGTGGATTGGTACAGCGCTGCTTCAGGAGGTGTACTTTTACCACCAGGAACGGCTATTGTTTCCGGAACAACTTATTATGCAGAATCTAACGGAGGCTGTATAAGCCTGACACGGACACCGGTTACAGTTACTATAAATCCTATTCCTGTTCCAACTTTAAACGGACCGAATTTAACATGTGTTGGAGCAACCGGGAATCTTTATACTACTGATGCCGGGAAGACGAATTATATTTGGATTGTCAGTGGAGGATTCATCTCTTCCGGAGGAACCGGAACCGATAATACTGCTACGATAACCTGGAATGTTGCCGGAAATGGGACCATAAGTGTAAATTACACTGATGCAGGTTGTACTGCAGCTTCACCAACCGTATATAATGTAACTGTACTTGATGGTCCGACAATCACACTGGGAGCCAACCCGTCAGTTTGTTCAGGTATCACAAGTGCAAACGTGACATACAGTGCGACCACAGGTGTTCCGGATCAATACAGCATCATGTATAGTGCAGCAGCCCACACAGCAGGCTTTGTCGATGTAATAAATGCTGCATTACCGGCCAGCCCGATTAGCCAGGTTGTACCCGGAGCTGTTCCGGTTGCAACTTATACGGGTGATCTGAGTGTAAGAAACAGTACAACAGGTTGTGTTAGCGGGACATATCCAATTAGTGTTACTATAAAAGCTCCGCCGGTACCGACCTTTACGGTACAGCCGGGAGCGACAGCCTGTTCAGCTACTGATGTCACTTACACTACCCAGGCAGGCCAGACGAATTATGTATGGACCTTCACCGGGGTATTGGGTACAGACTATAGTATCACCTCAGGCGGAACAGTTACAGATAATACGGTTACCCTTAAATGGTTAACAGCAGGAGCCAAGACAGTATCCATCAATTATACCAATGCCGGAGGCTGTACTGCAGCAGCAGCTACACCATCCACGGCAACTACTGTAACATTGCTGCCGGTACCGACCTTTACGGTACAGCCGGGAGCAACAGCCTGTTCATCCACCGATGTCACATATACTACTCAGGCGGGCCAGACCAATTATGTATGGACCTTTGCCGGTTTGTTGGGAACAGACTATAGTATAACCTCCGGAGGAACAACTGCTGATAATACTGTTACACTGAAATGGCTGACAGTTGGTGTTAAGACAGTAACGATCAATTATACCATTGCAGGAGGATGCACGGCAGCAGCAGCTACCTCATCCACGGCAACAACAGTTTCACCGCTGCCGGTACCGACCTTTACGGCACAACCTGGACCAACGGCATGTTCTGCCACGGATGTCACCTATACGACCCAGGCCGGTCAGACGAATTATGTCTGGACCTTTACCGGTGTGTTGGGAACAGACTATAGTATAACCTCCGGAGGAACAACTGCTGATAATACTGTTACGCTGAAATGGCTGACGGCAGGTGTTAAGACAGTAACGATCAATTATACCAATGCAGTAGGATGCACTGGTGCAAGTCCGGTATCCTCAACAGTAACATTAATTAGCATTGCGCCAACAATCGCAGATGCAGGTATCGACCAGACAGGTGTTTTAACTTGCGGATCAACCACAGTGACATTGTCAGCAAATACACCGGTAATTGGTACCGGAGCATGGAGCATTGTGAGCGGAGCTGGTGGAAGTTTTACAGCACCAAGTAGTCCGACAAGTACTTTTAGCGGCGTTGCAGGAACAACCTATGTTCTGCGCTGGACAATTTCGAATGCCCCCTGTACACCATCAACAGATGATGTTACCATTACTTTTAACCAGAATCCTTCCCCTGCTAATGCAGGCCTCGATCAGACTAGTGCGCTTATGTGTGGACTTACAAGCACTAATCTGACTGCCACTACACCTTTAATTGGGACCGGAAGCTGGAGTATCATAGGCGGGGCTGGCGGAACTGTTGCAAACCCGGGTAGCCCAACAAGTGCATTTTCTGGTACTGGCGGTACTACTTATGTACTTCGTTGGACTGTTGATAATACTCCATGTACACCTTCAATTGACGATGTTAATATTACCTTTCACCAGAATCCGACTGTAGCAGATGCCGGTCCGGACCAGATTGATGCGAGTACCTGTGGCCAGATTATTGTAACTCTGGCGGCCAATAATCCAACGATAGGATCCGGAACGTGGAGTATAATAAGCGGAGCAGGGGGTTCATTTACGGATGCTTCCCTTTTTAATACGACTTTTAGCGGCACACCTGGTACCACTTACGTTCTTCGCTGGACTATCAGTAATCCGCCGTGTGTTGCATCGTTTGATGATGTCAGTATCAAATTTAATCTGGAGCCTACGATTGCAGACGCGGGTTCCGATCAGACCGGAGTAGTTACCTGTGGTTTAACTGTTACAACTCTGGCAGCAAATAATCCGGTTGTCGGAAACGGCACATGGAGTATTATAAGCGGAACGGGTGGTTCCTTTGGCAATTCTACAGTAAACAACACAACCTTTACGGGTACTGCGGGAACAAGTTATGTTCTTCGATGGACAATAAGCAATCCACCGTGTACCCCATCTACTGACGATGTTAATATAACCTTTAACCAGAACCCGACAACCGCTGATGCAGGCCCTGATCAGATGGGTGCAGCTACCTGTGGACTAACAGCAGTTACTCTGTCCGGCAATAATCCGGCTATCGGCACTGGTACATGGAGTATTGTAAGCGGAACAGGCGGATCATTTGGTAATTCTTCGACGTACAATTCAACCTTTACAGGTACGGCCGGTACGAGTTATGTCCTTCGCTGGACAGTCAGCAATCCTCCATGTACCTCATCGTCTGATGATGTGAACATTACATTAAGTCAAAACCCGACTACAGCTGATGCAGGTACTGATCAGACTGATGCTGCTACATGCGGATTGACAACAGTAACCCTGGCAGCTAATAATCCGACTGTTGGAACCGGATCATGGAGTATTATTGGTGGTACCGGAGGTACTATTACAGATCCTGCCAGTCCGATTAGTACATTTAGCGGGGATGCCGGGAAGACATATACTTTGAGGTGGACAATAAGCAATCCTCCGTGTCCTGCATCTTTTGACGATGTAAATATTACATTCAATCAAGATCCGACTACAGCAGATGCAGGTCCAGATCAGACAGGATTATCCATGTGTGGTATAACAGTTACAACATTAGCTGCTAATGCGCCTGTAATTGGTACCGGAACATGGACTTTAATTAGTGGGACAGGAGGAAATATTACAGCAGCAAATAGCCCGACAAGTACATTTACAGGGACAGCCGGAATGGCATATGTATTGAGATGGACTATCACCAATCCTCCATGTGTCTCTTCCTTTGATGAGGTAAATGTCGTCTTTAATCTGAATCCGACTCCAACATTTACTACAGAACCAGGAACGACAGCATGTTCCGGAACAGATGTTACTTATACTACCCAGGCAGGGCAATCAAATTATACCTGGACGTATACAGGAATATCAGGTACTGACTACACAATAACTTCAGGTGGATCATCAACAGATAATACTGTTACTCTGAAATGGTTAACCCCAGGTAATAAGTCAGTCACTGTAAATTACTCCAATACCGCAGGATGCAGTGCCCCGGTGGCCACTTCCTCAACTCTTACAACCGTCAGCACAACGCTGCCTGTCAGTGTTTTGATTGCAGCTGATGCTAACCCTGTATGTGCAGGGACAACTGTTAACTTCTCTGCAGCGCCGACCAATGGAGGTACGACACCTTCTTACCAGTGGTATAACGGTGCTACAGCAATTGGAACTAACAGCCCCACATATTCATATGTACCGACAAATGGTGATGTAATTACAGTGGTTCTTACTTCGAGCGAGACATGCCAGAGTGGAGGTCCTGCAACATCCAATGCAGTTACCATGGCTGTCAATCCGATATTGCCGGTTAGCGTAACCGTATCAGCCGATGCTAATCCGGTATGCGCCGGAACAACTGTTAACTTCACAGCAACACCGGTCAACGGTGGCCTTACACCAGTTTACCAGTGGTACAAAGGGGCCACTGCAGTTGGAACTAACAGCCCGACATATTCATATGTACCGACAAATGGTGATATAATCACAGTGGTACTTACTTCGAGTGAGACATGCCAGAGCGGAGGACCAGCAACGTCCAATGCAGTTACAATGAGTGTTAATCCGATATTGCCGGTTAGCGTAACCATATCAGCAGATGCTGTCATAGTTTGTGCAGGTACAACTGTTAACTTCACGGCAACTCCCACTAATGGTGGTCTGACACCTTCATACCAGTGGTATAATGGAGCAACAGCCGTCGGAACAGACAGTCCAGCATATTCATATGCGCCGGCAGATGGTGATGTTATTTCAGTAGTCCTTACCTCCAGTGAGAGCTGTCAGAGCGGAAGCCCTGCTACATCGAATGCGGTTACAATGAGTGTCAATACAATATTACCGGTTAGTGTTGCTATTGCAGCTGATGCTAATCCAATATGTGACGGTACCAGTGTTACCTATACCGCTACCCCGATGAACGGAGGACTGGCACCTTCTTACCAGTGGTATAATGGAGCAACAACAGTAGGAGCAGACAGCCCGACATATTCATACATACCAGCGGATGGTGATGTGATTACAGTAGTTCTTACATCCAGTGAGACCTGCCAGAGTGGTAGCCCGGCAACTTCAAATGCGGTTGCCATGAATGTGAATTCAAAGCCATCTGTTATTGTCACTAACCCTGCACCAGTCTGTTCACCTGCAACAGTTGATCTGACGTCATTTTCAATTACCTCCGGAAGCACCCCGGGACTTATATTCACTTACTGGACTGATGCTGCAGCAACATTATCATATATATCACCTGCGACAGCAACTGCCGGCATCTATTATATCAAAGGAACAGATCCGGTTACAGGATGCTATGATATACAGCCGGTTACAGTAACTATCAACGCTTCACCAACGCTTATTATTACTAACCCTTCATCAGCATGCGCACCGGCTACTGCAGATCTGACATCTGCTTCAGTTACTGCCGGAAGTACTCCGGGCCTTT
>CAYUQR010000028.1:0-22925 GCA_964446825.1 uncultured Rikenellaceae bacterium | reverse complement strand
GCTACTGCAGATCTGACATCTGCTTCAGTTACTGCCGGAAGTACTCCGGGCCTTTCATATACTTACTGGACTGATGCAGCAGCAACAGTGGCATATTCAACGCCTGCTGCAGCAACTTCGGGCACATATTATATAATGGGTACAGACCCTGTAACAGGTTGTTACGATATTAAACAGGTTACAGTAACAATTAATGATGCACCTGCTGTTACAGTACTTCAAACTGATGTACTTTGCTTCGGTTCGTCTACAGGAGCTATCGATATCTCAACAACAGGCGGAACAGCTCCTTACATATATACCTGGACCGGAAACGGAGTTACGCCGGGTTCTGAAGACCAGAGCAACCTCTCAGCAGGTTCATATTCTGTAACAATTACTGACGCAAACAGCTGTTCCACTGCTGCTAATATAAATTTAACTGAGCCTGCAACAGCCGTTTCCGGCAGTATCACCTCACAAAGCGATGTAACAGTGAACGGAGGGAATGATGGCAGTGTTACAGTTGAAGGCTCCGGAGGGACACCACCATATCTTTATAAGCTTGAATCCGGGTCCTATCAGGCTTCAGGTACATTTACATCCCTTACGGCAGGTTCTTATACAGTAACAATTCAGGATGCCAACCTGTGTATATTTGACGTTCCTGTAACAATTTCACAACCTGTGGTATCGCTTTCGGGAAGCGTTACTTCACAGACAGATGTTTCATGTTTCGGCACTTCAACCGGAAGCGTTACTATAACAGGTACCGGAGGAGTACCTCCGTATGAATTCAGCCTGGACGCCGGATCTTACCAGGTATCAGGAACATTTGGATCTCTGGCAGCTGGTAACCACACTGTAACTATCAGAGACGCTGTGATGAATACCTTTGATGTCAACTTTACGATTACTGAGCCTGCCTCGGCAGTGAGTGGACTGATTACATCACAAACTGATGTTTTATGTTATGGCAGCAATACAGGAAGCGTGACTGCTGAAGGTTCAGGGGGAATAGCTCCATACCAGTATAAGATGGGTTCAGGAGCTTACCAGTTATCAGGAACATTCAATTCATTAGCAGCTGGCAGCTATACTATTACTATTCAGGATGCAGACCTTTGTACTGTAGATATTCCGGTCACAATTACACAACCGGCAACCGGTATTACAGGAAACATTGTTTCCCAGACCAATGTTACATGCTTCGGATCATCTGATGGTACATTTACAGTTGAAGGATCGGGAGGTACTGCACCTTATCAGTTTAGTCTTGATGGCGCTACATTCCAGGCTTCAGGCATATTCAGCGGATTGTCCGCCGGGACCTATACTGTTACTATAAGCGATGCAACACCTTGTACAACTGACATCCAGGTGATTATTACAGAACCTGAAGCTCTTTCTATATCTTTTGAAAAGAATGATGCCTCATGTCCCGGAGAAGATGATGGTTCAATTACTCTTACTATTACAGGAGGAACCCAGCCATATAAAATTATCTGGTTAGGCGGATCTTTGTCTGCAACACTTACAAATATTCCGGCAGGCACTTATAGCGCGGTTGTTACCGATCTGAATCTCTGTGAAGCATCAATAAATGTAGAAATTGGCACAAGCGGATCTGAAAAATGTTTAGAAATACCTGATATAATCACTCCTAATAATGATGGTTATAATGATACCTGGAAGATAAAGAATATTGACCTTTTCCCGAATGCTGAAGTTTATATTTACACGAGGTGGGGTAAACTTGTTTTCAAAACCAGAAATCTTTCTGCAAATCCATGGGACGGTACATATAATGGGAGGCTGCTGCCAACTGATTCGTACCATTACATACTGCATCTCAATGACGGATCTGAACCAAAATCGGGTGTTATAAGTATTATCAGATAAAAATTAATAATTTCGAATTAAATATATGAGATATTTAAGGCACATACTAACAGCAGCTTTTGTAAGCTTCATTTTTGGAGCTGGTATTGCTCAGCAGGTCCCAATGTACAGCCAATATATTATGAACGGATTCCTGGTGAATCCATCATTTGCCGGGCGCGATGGTTATACCACGGTTAATCTTACTGTCAGGGAACAGTGGGTTGGGCTTGCAGGGGCACCCAGTACTTATGCTGCCAGTTTTCAGACCAGGATCCTTAAGGACAGTTATATTTCAAAATCAACTTCTGTAAGGAAGAAGCTGATTAAACCTACAAAAGGGGGGAAAGTTGGTCTGGGCGGGTATATATTTAACGATAATAATGGGATAATGCACCGTACAGGTCTTCAGGCAGCCTATGCATATCATATTACCATGGGGGAATCAGGTGGCTATCCTAATGATCTTTCCTTTGGACTGGCATTGACAGCATACCAGTTTTATATAAATACAGACGGATTATTATATGACCATGATGATCCTTTGATGCTTGCCTATGACCGGTCAGTTTTTATTCCTGATTTCAATTTTGGCACCAGTTTTACAACATCGCGATACTATGCTGGCTTTGCGATGACAAACATTCTGAGAGGAAATCTCGTGTTTGCAGATACCTCGTCAAATAAAGGCAACCAATTGGGTAATTATTTTCTTACCGGAGGCATAAAATTTCCTTTAACTCCCGATTGGGTTCTTGAACCGTCAGCATTCATCAAATCATCAGATATGGTTTTTAAATCTATTCAGTTAGACCTGACTGCAAGGATCTTCTACAAGGACGATTATTGGGTTGGTTTATCATACAGGACCAATGATGCAATAATTGCCTTGTTAGGCTTAAAATATGACAGATTTTATTTTGCATATGCTTTTGATTTTACTTTGACTGAGATAAGACAACAAAGCTTTGGTACTCATGAGCTTACACTGGCAGTCAAATTTGGAGAAAGCGCAAGAAGATACAGGTGGATAACACCATTCTAGTGTTGTACAATTACTACAGGGGGGCTTGATAAGCCCCTTTTTAATTTTTATCCAACTGGTCACTTCCTCTTTGTCGGACCAGAGAAGACAGAAGAAAATTTTCATATAATTTATTTTTAACAGGTTGCCGGAATGGCCCCGTAAGGTTCTAAGTTTATGGATTAACAATGGATATCAAATGACTTTATCGTGCCGGAAAGATAATTATGTTTAAAATATATATATCACGATTAACAATAGCTCTATTAATAAGCATCCTATTCAGCAGGCTAAATGCTCAGAACAGCAAATGGAGTTCTGTGAAAATTATGTTCTATAATGTTGAGAACCTTTTTGATATATACGATGATACTCTGAAAGATGATGATGATTTTTTACCCTGGGGTTTAATGCATTGGAATTTAACCCGTTATTCCAAAAAGATAAACGGGCTGTATAAGACTATAGTTGCGGCAGGAGAATGGAGCCCACCCCAGGTTGTCTCATTATGTGAGGTAGAAAACAGGAAAGTACTTGAAGATCTTGTCAATAACACTTATCTGTCAAAATATGGGTATGATATTGTACATGAAGATTCCCCGGACAGGAGAGGTATTGATGTTTGCATGATTTACAGAAGCGATCTTGTGAAAATAATTGATTACAGGTATTGGATTCCAAAAGGAATGGTGAAGGAGAATTTTTCGTCAAGAAGCATATTGTATGTTAAACTTGAAATTGATAATGATACTCTGCATTTATTTGTCAATCACTGGCCTTCCAGAAGGGGAGGAGTCCTTTCGGGAGAAAAGCTAAGAATGCTAATTGCATCCACGATCAGGGAAAAGGCTGACTCTTTAATTCAATTCAAAAATGCAGGTGATAAGATAATAATTATGGGCGATTTCAACTGTACACCCGATGATCGGGAGATTAAGACATTACTTGCTTCAAAGGAGAAAGACAATTCGCTTATAAATCTTTCAGGGAATCTTGCTGAAGAAGGCATTGGGACTTATCGCTACAGAGGTACCTGGGAAATGATAGATCAGGTTATTGTGTCAGAAGGTTTGTTATCATGCAGCAAGGGTTTGTATACCGATAAAGAATTCCTGACTATTTTCCGACCTGATTTTCTTATGGTCAGAGATCAGAAATATCCCGGATTTACTCCTTTATCAACTTATAGGGGGTATCGTTATCAGGGAGGCTTCAGTGACCATCTTCCGGTTTTACTTACTCTTAAGCTCAGGACTCCGGATCAACAGGAGTAAGTCCTAATTCTTTTCCTTTTTGAAACATTAGCTTTCTGGCGGCATCATGCTCATTCGGAATAATTCCGTCAAGGATTGCTTCCCTTATTGCGGTTTTAATTATTCCTACCTCTTTGCCAGGCCTTATCCCAAAAGCATTGATAATCTCGGTTCCATCTACAGGAGGCTGAAAATTTCTTATCGTGTCTTTTTCTTCAATCTCCCTGAGTTTATTCCTTACCAGCTGGAAATTCTCGAGATGTCTGGTCTTTTTGGCCTCGTTCTTCGAAGTAATGTCAGCTTCACATAATATCATGAGGTCATCAATATCATTTCCAGCTTCAAATAAGAGTCTTCTGACAGCGGAATCAGTTACAGTCTCCTGCGAAAGGACAATAGGACGCAGATGAAGGTCGACAATTTTCTGAACATATTTCATCTTTTCATTCAGAGGCAGCTTTAATTTTCTGAAAATATCAGGTATCATTTTAGAACCTACATATTCATGTCCGTGGAACGACCAGCCTGTTCCGGTAAGATATTTTTTTGTCAAAGGCTTGGCAATATCATGAAGAAGCGCTGCCCACCTTAACCACAGATTATCGGTGTTTTTGCTGATGTTGTCAAGAACCTTTATTGAATGAAGGAAATTATCTTTATGAGCTTTACCATCTTTTGTTTCAACACCCTTCAGATTATCAACTTCAGGCAGGATAATTTTCAGTAAGCCTGTCTTTTCAAGAAGCATGAATCCTTTGGATGGGCGATTACACATTATTATTTTATTAAGTTCAGTAACAACCCTTTCTGGTGAAACTATCCTGATTCTTTCGCAATTTATTGAAATTGAATTAAGTGTTTTTTCTTCAATGGTAAAATTGAGCTGCGCTGCAAATCTTACAGCCCGGATCATTCTCAGAGGATCATCCGAGAATGTCTTATCAGGATCGAGTGGCGTACGTATTATTTTATTCTTTAAATCATTAATGCCGTTAAAAGGATCAAGAAATTCTCCAAATGTCTCTTTGTTTATACTAATTGCCAATGCATTTATGGTGAAGTCCCTTCTTCTTTGATCATCTTCAAGGGTTCCATTTTCCACAACAGGTTTTCTTGATCCCCTGTGGTACGATTCCTTCCTGGCCCCGACAAACTCCAACTCATAATCTCCAGCCCTGAACATAGCTGTTCCAAAATTCCTGAATACACTGACTTTAATCCCCGGGCTGATTTTCCTTGCTGCTTTACGCGCAATTTCAATGCCGCTTCCTACTACTAAAATATCAATGTCTTTATCAGGATGTTCTCTCTTAAGGATACAATCTCTTACCCAACCACCTATAACATATGCCTTTACATTCTCCGATGTAACTACATCTGCAAGAGCCTTGAATATTTTGTCATTAAGACATATGCTCATATATAGATATGACAATTTGTTATAAATTCATGACAAAGTTACAATTAATAGTTAATTATTTGTAACTTATGGTAATATGAGTTTATTGGCATAATGGTTGTTATATTAATAAACAAAGTGAATTTTTAAATGTTTATTAAATAAAAATAAAATGGTAGAGCATTTAACAAAAGAGACGTTTTTGGATAAAGTATTCAATTACGAAAAAAACAAAGAGTGGAAATTTGAAGGATCAAAGCCATGTATAATAGACTTTTATGCAGACTGGTGTGCCCCTTGTAAAATGGTTGCACCTGTGCTTGAAGAGCTGGCCAAAGATTTTGACGGGAAAATAGATGTTTTTAAAGTAAATACGGAAGAGGAACAGGAACTGGCGTCAGCTTTTGGGATAAGAAGCATACCATCATTTTTGTTTGTTCCGGCTGATGGACAACCTCAGATGGCAATGGGAGCATTACCAAAAGAAACATTTGTTAAAGCATTTAAGGATGTTCTTGGTGTTGAGAAATAGGAGTTTCGTCAAAAACAGAACTTTTTTCTGCTAAAAAACTGAAATAAATGTAACAAATCCAATATTAGGAACGTTTAAATATGCAGAAGGTTGTAACAATAAGTTACAGTGGTTTTTTTCATAAATTTAGGTTTAGGGTAGTAAAGTAAATCAGGACTTAGGTCCTGATTTATTTTTATGACATCTCCTTGAAAATACTGTTGATCTCATCTTCTGTCGATTTTAGTTTTTCCTGACACTGTCTGATGAGTTCGGAAGCTTTCTTAACTTCGGTTGACAACCTGTCAACATCAAGATCCCCGTTTTCTATGTTACGGAGAATTTCCTCGATCGTTGCTACTGCTTCATTAAATGAAAATTCTTTTTTTGCCATTTTTTTCAGTTTTAGAGTTAATCTTTTAACTTCTGCCTTTTATCTTGTGTCCTGCCGACTACTTTGCTCTTCACCTTTCCATCACTAAATTGAGTATCAATAATTTCTTCCGCTTTTAACTGATCACTCCTTTTCAATATTTTTCCGTTTAGAGATGTAATGGTATAACCCCTCAGGAGAACATTTTCTGGTTTCAGAATATTCAGAGTATTTTCCAGTGATGATAATTTCTTGTTTTTATTGTTAATATCACTTAATGTCAGTATGTTAAGACTGCGACTTTTGTCTTCGATATATACTTTTTTACTGACCGAATATGATTTTACTGCGGAGAAAAGCTGCGACCTCTGGGTTGCCGGTATCATGCCGGCTTTATATACGTATTTCTTTCCGATATTAATTATCTCAATTATTTTCCCGGATAACTTTTCCTTAATATCAGATATCATTATTTTCGATAGGGGAAGAAGCCTCATTTTAGAGTATTCAACCCTGTTTTTGTTTTTCTCAACAATTAATTGTGACAGGTTTTTAATTTCCAGGCTCATTTCAACAAGGTGGTTTTCAACCTGAGCAACACAATCTATAATATAATCAGCTACTGCAGTAGGCGTTTTGAGAGAAGAATATGCCACCATGTCTGTTACTGATAAATCTTTTTCATGACCAATGCCGGTAATAACCGGTAGAGGAAATTGCGTAATATGGTAGGCTATATTATAGTTATCGAACCAGCTCAGGTCAGTCTGAGAGCCTCCTCCTCTTATTATCACGACAATATCAAACAAAAAGGTATTTTCCGCTATTTTATTCAGGGAATCGATTATTCCCTGTTCAGTTTCAGCCCCCTGCATTGCGCTTTCAAAAAGTGCTGTATAGAAAATATATCCGAAGCTGTTTTGACGCAGGTGATTCATGAAATCTGTATATCCTGCTGCATTTTTTGAGGAAATTACTGCAATCCTTCTGGGAAAAAGCGGAAAATCAAGTTCCTTATTCATCGCAAATACGCCTTCCTGTTCCAGCTGTTTTATGATAAGCTGCTTTCTGACTGCCATTTCCCCAATTGTAAAAGCAGGGTCTATATCAGATATGATGAGGCTTAATCCATATATTTCATGATATTCAACTTTTACCTTTATTAAGACCTTTAAGCCGGCCCTTAAAGATTCTGCTGTTATATTTTCAAAGAGTGATTTGAGAAACCTGTATCGGCTGCTCCAGATAATCCCCCTGGCTCTTGATTTTATATTCTTATCATCAGCTTGTTTTTCAATTAGTTCAAGATAACAATGACCTGTTTGATTCTCATTGAGCTCAGATATTTCTGCTATTACCCAATACAAATCGGGTAATGACATGTATAAGGCATCTCTGATAATAAATTGTAATTCGGTTAAGGATAATTTTTCAGCCATTATAAATTTCTTAGCTTTATTATCTTTCTCACAATAACCCCATTCGAAGTTATTATTCTTATAAAATAAATTCCCTGTTCACGATCGCGAAGATCCGTAATGCGAATTACCCTTCCTGCATATTCAGAGAAGTTTTTTCTGAATATTAGTTTTCCTGCCAGAGTAATTATTTCAACAGTAAAAGATTCCGGAGACTGACGGAAAATTAATTCAATATTTCCTGTTGTGGGGTTTGGGGCTATAATTATTCCATCATCCAGGGGTTTCGCATATTTATCCTGCAGCTTTGACAATGCAAGAATCATGTCAGGTATCCCATATCCATAAAGGGAATCCGGTGAATAATACCTGTCGGCACAGGCACGAAATGCCATCTTAATATCATTGTTGCTTGCCGCTGGAACAGCCTGCATCAGACATGCAGACATGCCACTTAAAACGGGGCAGGAAAAAGATGTTCCGTTTGATCTGGTAACTGAAGTTCCGGATATTTGTATTGGTACACTTACTCCCATTGCAACATTATCTGGTTTAATACGTCCATCGGCTGTTGGTCCTGCTGAAGAGAATGATGAGATATCTTCATCCCCTGCCACAGCTCCAACAGCCAAAACACTATCGCCATCTGATGGAAAGATTATATACTTCCATTTATTGTTTCGCTCGTTCCCGGCACTGTTAACTACCAGAATACCCTTTGAAGCAGCAATCTCGGCAGCTCTGGTAATAAATGCTGTTTTCCCGTTAAGGTCAGATGTTTTATAATTTAGTGTTGAGTCATCAAAAGTGAAATATCCCAGCGAGGATGAAATGATGTCTGCACCTGAACTGTCTGCAAATTCTGCTCCGGCAGCCCAGAAGTCTTCTTCACATGGAAATTCCGATTCTACATCTTCTGTTTTAAGAAGTAAATAGTCAGCACCCTGAGCGGTACCTTCTATTAAACCAGGCAGTTTACCTGCCAGAATCGACAGTACAGCTGTCCCATGCTGGCTTGAATTATATACTTTGTCACTGTTCTTTACAAAATCATGAGTGCATATGATTCCATTTCTGCTTCGAAGAGGATCAAGTGATGATATGTTATCTGTATTCATAAACCCACCATCAAGCACAGCTATTAAGATATTTTTACCGTCGTAACCCGATTGATGAAGGAGGGAGCCGTTAACCATGGTTATCGGACGATCATAGGGAGTAATATCAGACTGTCCTGTCACAAAATCCAGTTTATTCTTAAAGGCGCTCTTTGATCCAGGAGACTTAACTATTCTAACATCATTAACAAATGGCAATCCGAGAATCAGATCCATATCGATTGGAGCAGGTGATTTGAAAAGGGCAGTATTCATCCACTTAGAAGTACAGTGAAGGACTAATCCCTGACTCGATATTTGATGAAGGTATTCTATACAGACCGGAAGGTCACTGTAATCAGGTGCAGATACTCCTGATTTTTGCCGGCGGTTTAATGCTCTTTCCGAAATCAGCTCTTTTGCTGAAAAATTACCAGTTGAATTTTCTCCCTTATCTTTAAAATAGACCCTGTAAAAATAGGAATAATTCACTTCTTGTCCCTGCAAGAACGTGCCTGCAGATAAAAGCACCAGGGCAAACATCAGTATTATTTTCCTTGTTGCAGAGTTATAATATGCATTCATTATCTGATTATTCCGGATTTTTCGGGATCGGCAATTTTACCTTTATTTCGTTCGAGTGAGTCAAGATATTCAGATTCATCGAGCACCATTTTTTTGTCTGATGACACGCCGTTTTTATAATGCAGTTTATGCTTCAAGGACCCGTCATCATTATATATCAGCCATTCGCCATCTCTTTTATCATTCTTATACTGTCCTGTAATCTCAACTTTCCCGTCATCGAACCATACCTTAAATTCACCGGTAGCCTTGCCATTCTTATAATGCGATTTTTCGCATACAATCCCGTTTGGATAATATTGGATCCATTCACCCTGCATAAGATCGTTTACATAATTTACTTTTTCCGCAATTGTACTGTCAGGATAAAATTTTACCGATGGACCATTCTTCATATTTCCTGAATAATATTCCTCACAAATCAGATAACCATCGATTGCTGAAAAGAATTGCCATTTTCCCTCTTTTAACTGGTCAACATATTTTCCTTTTGAAGATACCTTACCGTTTGAATGATACATTGTTGCAAGCGCTTCTCTGCCATCATTACTGAAGATAAGTAGTGATTGAAGGGCACCATCATTATAATATCTTCTAAACTCACCAACCGGATGGTTATCCTTGAAAATACCATCATACATTATTTTTTTATCTGGATATTTTTTGATCCAGTGTCCCTGTTTAAGACCTTGTTGGTCTGTTAAATTAATAATGGTATCAGTTTGCGCCAATGCATTAGCTGAAACAAACACTAAAAAGACAATTGCAAGTATTTTAAGATTCATATTCAGGTAACGCTAAATTTAATACAAAAGTACAAAAAAAGAGGTTGAAAATTTTCAACCTCTCATATTAACCGTCTTTCTCAGTTTTATTTAACCTCTTCAAAATCAACGTCAGTAACTTCTTCATTGCCAGGTTTATTATTGTCCCCGTCTGATTGTTCGGGACCTGGCTGTGAGGTATCCTGGCTGGTATTCTGAGCTGTCTTGTACATTTCTTCTGATGCAACCTGCCAAACAGAATTCAATTCAGCAAGTGCTTTATCTATAGCATCAACATCCTGTGCTTTGTGAGCCTCTTTAAGTTTAGCCAGGGCAGCTTCTATTGCCGGTTTCTTATCTGCCGGGAGTTTATCTCCAAATTCTTTAAGCTGTTTCTCGGTTGTAAAGATCATGCTGTCTGCAGTATTAATCTTTTCAACCTTGTTTTTTGCCTGGCTGTCAGCTTCGGCGTTGGCCTTGGCTTCGTCTCTCATTCTTCTTATCTCTTCGTCGCTTAACCCTGAAGAGGCTTCAATTCTTATCCTCTGCTCTTTGCCTGTGCCTCTGTCTTTAGCCGCAACATGAAGTATACCATTTGCATCTATATCAAAAGTTACCTCTATCTGCGGAACACCTCTCGGGGCTGGCGGGATTCCATCGAGATGGAACCTTCCGATTGTTTTATTCCCTGTAGCTATTGGTCTTTCTCCCTGCAGAACATGTATTTCAACGGAAGGCTGACTATCAGCTGCAGTTGTAAAAACCTCTGTTTTCTTGGTTGGTATGGTGGTATTTGATTCAATAAGTCTTGTCATTACTCCACCCATGGTCTCTATTCCAAGCGACAAAGGTGTAACATCAAGAAGGAGCACATCCTTTACTTCACCTGTCAGAACTCCACCCTGAATTGCTGCTCCTACTGCCACTACTTCGTCGGGATTGACTCCTTTGGAAGGAACCTTTCCGAAGAATTTTTCAACAAGCTGCTGAATAGCCGGGATACGCGTAGAACCTCCAACAAGTAATACTTCATCAATATCAGAAATTGACAGGCCGGAATCCTTGAGAGCTATTTTACACGGCTCGATACATGACTGAATGAGTTTATCACAGATTTTTTCAAAATTGGCTCGCGTCAGTGTTTTTACCAGGTGCTTTGGAATTCCGTCAACAGGCATTATATATGGAAGATTGATCTCTGTGGTTGTAGAGCTTGAAAGTTCTATCTTAGCTTTCTCAGCTGCTTCTTTTAACCGTTGCAATGCCATCGGATCTTTCCTCAGATCGATTCCTTCATCCTTAAGGAATTCTTCTGCCATCCAGTCAATAATCAGATGATCAAAATCGTCTCCACCCAGGTGAGTATCACCATTTGTCGATTTAACTTCAAATACCCCATCGCCAAGTTCAAGTATTGAAATATCGAATGTTCCGCCTCCAAGGTCAAACACAGCTATTTTAAGATCCTGTGATTTTTTGTCAAGACCATAGGCAAGCGAAGCAGCAGTTGGCTCATTAATAATTCTTTTAACATTAAGGCCTGCAATTTCGCCTGCTTCTTTTGTAGCCTGACGCTGAGAATCACTGAAATACGCCGGTACTGTTATTACTGCTTCAGTAACTTCCTGTCCAAGGTAATCCTCAGCAGTTTTCTTCATCTTTTGAAGAATCATTGCAGATATCTCCTGAGGTGAATACATGCGATCATCTATTTTTACCCGTGGAGTATTATTATCACCTTTAACAACAGTATAGGTAACTCTTTTTATCTCCTTGGTGACTTTGTCGTATGTTTCCCCCATAAATCTTTTTATGGAATAGACTGTCTTTTTTGCATTTGTGATAGCCTGCCGTTTGGCGGGATCGCCAACTTTGCGTTCTCCATTCTCAACAAAAGCAACAATCGACGGAGTTGTTCTCTTACCCTCACTGTTAGGAATTACAACAGGTTCATTACCTTCCATTACTGCAACGCATGAATTTGTTGTTCCCAGATCGATTCCTATTATTTTTCCCATTTTATAATTGTTTTTAAAAATTTCATTTTGATAATGAAGGTTAAGCAATGATTATGCCATTAAAGTTAATGACTTGTTTTATGTA
The DNA here is from genome assembly GCA_964446825.1 of uncultured Rikenellaceae bacterium. Classification (GTDB taxonomy): domain Bacteria; phylum Bacteroidota; class Bacteroidia; order Bacteroidales; family VadinHA17; genus LD21. The sequence goes on along the minus strand of CAYUQR010000028.1, from coordinate 10,538 downwards.
AATATGGCACAGGTAAGTCAAATGAATGCATCGCTTATGACAAAACGACAGAACCCGCCTGAAATACTGCCAGATTAAAAAGATATAAATAGGTGGGTGAATCATCCGATACAAATCTGTAACTTTGGCTTCTGGAACCAACACTTTTATTATTATGCCAATACATAGCTCAGTAAAAAGGGTAACTACTCATGTTCTGAATGAGATGAAACTTAAAGGAGAGAAGATAGCAATGCTTACTGCATACGACTATTCCATAGCGAAGATCATTGATGAGGCAGAAATTGATGTTATACTTGTGGGCGATTCTGCATCTAATGTAATGGCAGGTTTTGACACAACTCTTCCAATTACCCTCGATAATATGATTTATCATGCAGCCTCTGTGGTAAGAGCAGTTAAAAGAGCACTTGTTGTTGTCGATCTACCTTTCGGTACTTACCAGGGAAATTCCAAGGAGGCACTGGCTTCATCTATCAGGATCATGAAAGAGACAGGTGCGCATGCAGTAAAGCTCGAAGGGGGTCTCCAGGTGGTCGAATCGATTGAAAGAATACTATCTGCAGGGATACCGGTGATGGGTCACCTGGGACTTACACCGCAGGCTATTCACAAGTTCGGGACATATGTTGTAAGAGCAAAAGAAGAAGAGGAGGCCCGGCGGCTTATGGAGGATGCAAGGTTACTGGAACAGATTGGCTGTTTTGCTATAGTACTTGAAAAAATACCCGCGAAACTGGCTGAAGAGGTCACAAATAGCATTAAGATACCTGTTATTGGGATAGGAGCAGGGGGCAAAACAGACGGACAGGTATTGGTCCTTCATGATATGCTTGGCATTACACAGGAATTTTCACCACGTTTCCTAAGAAGATATCATAACCTGTATTCAGAAATAAAAGGTGCTGTTCAGGCTTATATTGCCGATGTAAGATCTCAGGACTTTCCCAACGAGAAGGAACAGTACTAACCTGTTTTGAAATGGCCGAGATAATATACGAAGACAACCACCTTATTGCTGCTTACAAAAAATCTTCTGACCTGGCTCAGGGAGATAAAACAGGTGATGAATCACTGGATAAGGAAATAAAAAAGTACCTGGCCAGGAAATATAAAAAACCGGGAGAAGTATTCCTGGGTATAGTTCACAGGCTTGACCGTCCGGTTAGTGGGGTTATCCTTTTTGCAAGAACTTCCAAAGCTCTTAAGCGATTGAACGAAATGTTCCGGGAAAAACAGGTCAAAAAGATTTATCTCGCTATTGTTAAAGAAAGACCTCCTGAAGATGAGGCAACTATCACCCATTTTCTAAAGAAGAATGAGAAGCAAAACAAGAGTTTTGTTTATGACACTGAAGTTAAAGGATCAAAAGAAGCGAGTTTAACTTATCGTTTAAAAGGCAGGTCAGAGAAATATTACCTGCTGGAAATAGAACTTCATTCCGGCAGACATCACCAGATAAGAGCTCAACTTGCAAAAATTGGCTGTCCTGTTAAAGGCGACCTTAAATATGGCTATCCCAGGTCGAATGAAGATGGCGGTATAAGTCTTTTTGCACGAAAACTGGAATTCATTCACCCGGTAAAGAAAGAACCTGTTACAATTATCGCTCATTTTCCTGAAGGGGATATATGGTCTCTCTTTATGAATACCATGGTATAAAAAAATGAACCGGTTTCCCTGGCTCATTTTTAGCACCAGGCTCATCTGGGATCATTTAAATAAGATCTTTTCAGGATGATTGCTGACATATAAATAACCGCCAAAGGTACTTTTATAGCAATATATTAAATTTAATTCCCTGTTAATAAGAGTTAAGGAAAAGTTAAATAGTATATTATTGAAAACATAATAATCTATTTTTGCGATATGAACAGAAAAAAATTCGCGGGTCTTCTTATTATGATGCTATTATCCATTGTCGGGATAATATGGGTTCAGATTGTGTGGATAAAAGATGCAGTAAGCATACAAAATAAAATTTTTAATAATGCGGTAAGGATAAGTCTTGAGAGTGCGGCTAATACAATTGAATCTTCGAGGAAAATGAATTTTTTCAATAATTTTATGTTCAGATCCCCTCTCTCATATAATGATACTTCAAACGATATTTCAGGTTATTTCAGTATAGGAACATATTCTTCAGCTCCGGGAAACAAGGTCAATGTTAGGATTACTAACCAGACAATAACCGGGACTTCAGATACCGCAAACATTACAACATATAATAAATCATATACAATTGATGGCGATACTTCATATGTTTCAGATTCATCTTCTTATGTAATTGCTTCTCCTGATGAGTCAGGGAAAATGAATATTATCAGGAAAGGAGAAAATGTCAATTCAAATTCACGTGCCGTCTATATAAAACAGAATGAATTTCTTAACTGGGTTAAAAAACGTCAGAATGAATTCAGGAACATGAGTGACCAGATGATTTCTGAAATCTATCAATGGGAAAAAACCCTGGAGCTGGATAACAAGGAGATTGAGTTTGCTCTCAACCGGTCACTGAAATTTTCAGGAATTGAGACCCCTTACGAATTTGCGGTTATCAAAAATGGAGTTGTACAGGAGGGGACTTTTAAAAAATCATCGAAAAGTGATTTTCTCAGAACTAATTATATGGTCAGGTTGTTTCCTGATAATATAATCAGGCAGGACCTTGTTCTGTCGGTTATATTCCCTGAACGGACAAATTATGTTTTGGGTTCTATTGGGTGGTTACTTGGAGGATCAATGCTTTTTTCACTTTTTATACTGTTAACATTTGCCCTCAGTCTCTATTTTATTATCAGGCAGAAAAAGATATCTGAGATGAAGTCTGATTTTATTAACAATATGACTCACGAGTTTAAGACTCCCATTGCTACTATTTCGTTGGCTGCTGATACTATCAATAACCCGAAAGTAATTAGGGACGAGACCAGTATTCGCCATTTCATTGGCATGATCAAAAAGGAGAACAGCCGGATGAATAAAAAAGTGGAAACGATTCTGCAGATTGCTTCTCTGGATAAAAAAGAGATAGAATTCAGGTTTGAAAATGTTTCTATGCACACAATTATTGAACATGCTATTGAGACTATTGAAATACAGGTGCAACAGCGAAACGGGAAAATTAACCTTCATCTGGATGCTGTACAACCAGTTATTTATGGAGATTTTGAACACCTTACAAATCTTGTCAGCAATTTGCTCGATAATGCAATAAAGTATTCTCCGGAAGCACCGGAAATAACTGTTTCAACCATAAATAACGAAAAAGGTTTAATTTTGTCAGTAGAAGACAAAGGAATTGGCATGACAAAGGCAGTTCAGAGCAAGATTTTTGAAAGGTTTTACAGGCAGAATTCCGGAAATGTCCATGATGTTAAGGGGTTTGGTCTGGGTTTGAATTATTCGCGTGCAATAATAGATGCACATAAAGGAAATATAAATGTATCCAGTGAACCTGGTAAAGGAAGCAGGTTCGAAATATTTTTACCATTTAACTGGGAGAACTAAAAAATGAGTGATAAAGTATCTAAGATTTTTCTGGTTGAGGATGACCTGAGTTTTGGCTCAGTATTAAAGTCATATCTCGAAATAAACGACTACTCAGTTGAGTGGGTCGATGATGGCAAATATGCCCTTGAACATTTCAGAAAGGGTGCTTTTGGCATTTGTATCCTTGACATCATGCTACCGCATGTTGATGGATTTACAATAGCTAATGAGATAAGGCAGATCAATAATGAAGTACCTATAATTTTTCTTACAGCTAAAAAGCTTAAAGATGATGTTCTTAAAGGATATGGGGTAGGAGGAGATGATTATATAACAAAACCATTCGATACGGACATACTTCTCGCAAAAATAAAAGCTATACTGGCCAGACGCGAATCCCAGTCAGGAACCAAAGATATCTATGAAATTGGGAAGTTTATATTCAACGCCAAATTGAGAACTCTTACTTTAGGCGATGATGAAAAAAAATTATCACCAAAGGAGGCACAATTGCTTGAATTGCTTGCTATTAATCCAAATTCACTGATAAGCAGGGAACTGGCACTGAAAAAAATATGGGGATCTGATGATTATTTCACAGCAAGAAGCATGGATGTTTATATTACTAAATTAAGGAAATTCTTATCTGAAGATCCGGAACTTAATATAAAGAATATTCACGGTGCGGGATTCCAGTTGATTGTCAAGGCAGATTGATCATCAAATTATTCTTTTTAAACTGCAATGGCAGAAGGTTACTAATACTATCAGTAATAATTGTCCTGTTTTTCCCTGATAGTATTATTTTTATCTTATTCCCATTCCTTGACTCCTCTTCAGCAATGACCTGTCTGCAATTTCCGCAGGGTGATACAGGTTCTTCCGTTATGCCGTCATCTGTCATGGCAACAATAGCCAGAGCAACGGGTTTATCATTACTATAATTGGCAACAGAATTTGCAATTGCACTTCTTTCAGCACATATGCCGGAAGGGAATGCTGCATTTTCAACATTTGCACCAGTAACAATGATTCCACTCTCAAGCCTGATTGCTGCACCGACTTTAAATTTGGAATAAGGAGCATAAGCATTTACAGCTGAATTTCTTGCAGCCACGATAAGCTCGCTGACGTCTTCATCCAATTCATCTGTGGTTTCAAATTCCTGATACGATATTGTAATTTTTTTCGTTCGGATCATAATACTCTTGCTAAGTATGAGTTTTAAAGGTAGTAAAAAAAAGTTTGGAGTGTCTAAAGTTAATGTTCCTGAACCTTAAGTACTCTGAAAACTATTTGGACCAGAGGCACTGTTTTTTTTCTATTTTTGTCAAAAAAAATATAATGCAAAAACTCTTTTTCTTCTTTCTCCAACTGGCATTGATTATAGGATTGTTCTCCTGCAGGGCATACAGACCGGTTGCTTCAAAATCAGATTCAGGATATTCGACTGAAGAATATATAAATAAGTATAAAGATCTTGCCGTAAGTGAAATGAAAAGAACAGGAATCCCTGCCAGTATAACTCTGGCACAGGGAATGATTGAATCAGATTACGGGCACAGCAGGCTTGCCAGGGAGGCGAATAATTACTTTGGTATTAAATGTCACGATGACTGGAGAGGACCCACTATCCGGCATAATGATGATAGAAGAAATGAGTGTTTCAGGAAATATCGTGTACCTGAAGAATCGTTTTACGATCATTCTGATTTTCTTAAGTCAGTGTCGCGGTATAGTTTCCTTTTCAATATTGCTCCCACTGATTATAAAGCATGGGCAAGGGGGTTAAAAAAGGCTGGTTACGCCACTAATCCAGACTATGCAAACATGCTTATCAGGAAGATAGAAGAGAATAACCTTATGGTTTTTGACCGGGGTTATACGGCAGCTGACACATCTGCTGTAAATCCAGGAATGATAGCTCAGCCAATTACAGCACAAAGTACTGATGATACAGGTAAAGCTGCAACAATAGCTGGTCAGGGAAATTTTATCATGGAAAGGGCTCCAAGAATAATGGAGAAAAACAGGATACAATATATAATTGTAAAGGATGGAGATACCAGGGAAAAGCTTGAGGATGAATTCCAACTATTAAGATGGGAACTGCCAAAATATAATGAACTGCCTGTTGATTTTCAGATTGTCCCGGGACAAATATTGTATCTTCAGCCTAAAAGAGCAAAGGCTGGACCTGGCGAAGATTATTACACAACTGTTGAGGGTGATTCAATGTACCTGATATCTCAGAAATTCGGGATAAAACTTAAAAATCTTTATGAAATGAACAGGATGGAACAGGGCAGTGAACCTGGAGTCGGATTAAAATTATGGCTTAGAAACATTAAGCCTGTCAATTAATTTTAATTTGATAACCCGAAATATCAAATCCTCTGAGGAATTCGGCAATACTCATTCGTTTTTTACCTTCAATCTGCAGGCTTAAAATGTCTATAAAACCGTCTTTGCAGGCAACCTTAAGGAAATGTTTTCCGTCTGAGATAATTTGTCCCGGGTTATAAGCATGTTCCTCAAGTGAGGGCTGGCTTTCGAAAATTTTAAACATGAGAGTTTGATATCCATTTTTGAAATATGACTTTGCGCACGGGTAAGGTGACAGGCCTCTCACAAAATTATGGATTGTGACAGGATCTTTATTCCAGGTAATAAAACAGAACTCCGGCTGGATTTTTGGAGCAGTTTTTATCAGTTCGGAAGGTTTAATAAGGTCAGATTGTGGTACTTGTTTTATCTTGTTCTCAGCAATTGCTGAGAGCGTTTTTATCACCAGTCTGGCCCCGTGTTTCATCAGCCTGTCGTGCAGATCACCTGCATTTTCAAAAGGGAAGATCGGCACCTCTTCTCTAAAAAGGATATTTCCGGTATCAATCTTATCGTCGATGAAAAATGTTGTTACCCCGGTAATAATTTCCCCATTAATAATGACATGATTGATGGGAGCTGCTCCACGATATTGGGGAAGCAATGATGCATGAAGATTTATAGTACCAATTGCAGGGATTCTCCAGATAACTTCAGGAAGCATTCTGAATGCAACAACTATAAAAATATCTGCTTTTAGTTGTTCAAGAGTGTTTATAAAATCAGGATCTTTAAGATTTGCTGGTTGAATGATTGGCAGGTAACTGAATTCTGCAAATTTTTTAACAGCTGATTTGGTAATCTTCCTGCCTCTTCCTACACGTTTATCAGGGACTGTTACTACGCCAACAACGTTAACACCATTCATTAGTAAAGAACCAAGTGTTGCTACCGCAAACTCAGGCGTCCCCATAAATACAATCCTGAGATTCTTCATAAGTGGTTAATTACTATTAAAATACAAAAATAGTAAAATAATCAGTCTTTAACGATATGCTTATAACAAGTCAGGTTATGGCCCATCTTATTTGCCTTTGTCTCGAGGTAAAACTTGTTATGAGGATTCGATTCTATTATCAGGGGTATAGTCTCGACGATTTTTATTCCATAACCCTCCAGTCCGGCTCTTTTAACAGGGTTATTAGATATAAGCCGCACCTTGCCGAGCCCGAGTTCCCTCATAATACTGGCTCCTACTCCATAATCCCTTTCATCTTCACCAAATCCAAGTTCCAGATTCGCCTGTACAGTATCCATGCCCCCATCCTGAAGCCGATAGGCTTTTATCTTGTTGAGTAATCCTATACCTCTGCCTTCCTGGCTCAGATAAATAACCACCCCTTTTCCTTCAGCTTCGACCATTTCCATAGCTTTATGAAGTTGGGACCCACAGTCGCATCTCATCGATCCAAAAATATCACCGGTGAAACATGATGAATGAAGTCTGACCATCACAGGTTCGTCTTTCGTCCAGGTTCCTTTCACCAGGGCAGCATGCTCAAGTCCGTTACTAATCTGTCTGAATGGAATAAATTCGAAATCACCTCTGTCGGTTGGCAGACTTACCCGTTCACCTTTTTCAATGATTGAATCACGTTCAAGAGTGTAGATGATAAGGTCCTTGATTGCAATGATCTTGATTCCGAATCTTTCACTTAGTTTTTGCAGGTCATTCAATCGCGCCATTGAACCATCATCATTCATAATTTCTACCAGGGCTCCTCCAGGCTTTAATCCGGCCATTCGGGTCAGGTCAACAACAGCTTCGGTATGTCCCGCTCTCCTCAGAACGCCTTTTGCTTTTGCCTTAAGCGGAAAAATATGTCCAGGTCGTGCCAGGTCTGATGGTTTTGTAGCCTGGTCTACTAATGCCTTTATTGTAAGCGCACGGTCTTTTGCCGATACTCCCGTGGTTGTTTCTTCGTTAAGGAGATCTACCGAAACAGTAAATTGAGTCTCATGAAGTGAAGTGTTGATACCTACCATCAGGTCAAGTTCAAGTTCTTCGCATCTTTCCTCAGGAAGAGCTGCACATATAAGCCCCCTGCCGTATTTGGTCATGAAATTTACTATTTCCGGAGTAATGAGTTCAGCTGAGCAAATAAAATCACCTTCGTTTTCACGATCTTCATCATCAACAACAATTAAAAGTTTTCCTCTCTTAATATCTTCTATTGCTTCCTCGATAGTATTCAGTTTAAAATCGTCCATTATAGTGTTATATTTATTCAGATACAGATTTGCTGTCGTCGCCGTTTATGAAAATTCTATATACAAAGTCCTTGATTTTTTTAAAGAACAGCAAATAAGTATCAATGTTCATTATTACAGAATCGGTTGTAGCTTTATATGTCAGGAACACTCCTATAGGTAACAGAATATATGAAGCGGCCCACATACCGGCAAATGTTCCTACTATATCCTCTTCAACAAGTTTCTGGCTCGAAATGGAAATAACATAATAAATCACAAAGAAAAAGATAGAGATAACTGCCGGCGTTCCCAGTCCACCTTTCCTTATAATAGCACCAAGAGGTGCCCCAATGAAAAAGAAAACCAGACAGGCGAACGACAAAGTGAGTTTTTTGTTCCATTCCACTTCATATTTTTTGATGGTCTTCACATCCCAATGAAGTGATTCGTTCTTCTGTACAAGACTTTTAGTGCCATCTTTCAGATTTTCAATTGCATTGGAAAGTACGGCTCTCTTTTGTATTAATGAAAGAGAGTCGAAAATGGTATTCACATTGAATTTATCAAATTTGCGTTCATTATAAGACATAAAGTCCCTGGCCACTTTTTTGACAGGATAATATTCCTTGCGGAAAACTTTGTTAACATTGAAATCTTCGAACTGATTTTCAACTTTTTGAGTATATTTTTTATTAAGTGAATCAATATATGAGGTAAGTTCCGAAATATTCTTCATTGCAGCAGTCGATTTAAAAAGACCCTCTTCACTTCTTTCAAGATCAAATCCACTCAGCGGGACCACAATATCCTGTTCCTTAAAAAAGTCTTTTCTCGCCGGATATTTTCTTGCCGTTGGAAGCATATTCTTTTCATCCATCTCGTTATATGCATACCCGTTATAAAGAGTCATTATTAACCCTGTTTCATCAGGAGTTAATTTCATATATCCTGAATCGGCCAGTATTACATGAGTATTGCCCTTTCTCTCGCGATGATCATATATTATAAGATTTTCAAGACGGTTGGTCTCTGCATCTTTTTTTGTTATTTTAATACTGAAATCAGGTACTCCGTTATAAAATGTTCCCGCCTGGATGTTTATATCGGGTTTCTTTCGGCGTATATCCCATAAAAGTGTTCTGGCTTTTTCAGTTGAATAAGGCAGTACATTATTCGAAAAAAAGAATGATACTATTGCCAGAAAAGCCAGAAGGATAATTAGTGGACGCATTATCCGCTGAAGAGGTATTCCTGAAGATTTAAGCGCGGTTAGTTCACTGAATTCTCCCATGTTGCCAAATGTCATCAGTGATGCGAGAAGTATTGCCAATGGCAATGCCATTGGTACAAAAGTCAGGGAAAAATGATATATTAGTTCTGCAAGAACCTTAAAATCAAGCCCTTTGCCTGCAAGCTCGTCTACATACATCCAGAGGAACTGCAGAATTAGAATGATAAGCACAATAAAAAATGTGAATATCAAAGGGCCTATGAATGATTTTAGTACAAACTTGTCAACTTTCTTCACTGCCTGATAGCATTTGAGGTGCAAAATTACTTGATTTTTATCAAATATCAGCACCCGGACAATTCATTTTTTAAAAGTCAGTAAAATAAGGGCGCAATGGCTCTGCGCCTTAAATTCCGAGTATCCTTTTCAGGTCATTGATTTGGGAATCCCAGAGGTATATAGCATCATCTTTTTCGTCTTCATCGGCGAAATCAGTTATGATAAGGGCCAGACCGCCGGTAAGCTCTTCTACATTAATTCTGAATTCAAAGTAGTTAGTTTCCTCGTTTTCCATATCAACCCACTCAAATCTGACCAGTTTGTTCTCTTTTAGGGCTGATAACCTTGCCCTGGTTTCGGTATTATTCCAGAAAAATGAAAAGAGATCGCCATCAACATTTACCTGCTCAGCAAACCACTCTCCCAATCCCTCAGGTGTACTGAGACGTGAAAAAAGCACTTTCGGGGAACAATTCAGAGTATATTCCAGTTCGAACTTCAGTCTCATGGTCAGGGATTATTCATATTTAACATCTTTGTCTGCAATATAGAAAAAATTCTTAAACTAAAATACCTTATTGTTATTTTGTGACAAACTGATTATATTTGCACCCGCAAAAAGAAAGATGGACAGTGGACCATCTTCTATAAGATTACGGCGGACAGGGCACTCCTTCGCCAGGGCTACGGAGTACAGGGCGAGATAGCTCAGTCGGTTAGAGCGCATGATTCATAATCATGAGGTCGGGGGTTCAATTCCCCCTCTCGCTACAAGGAAAAGCCAGGGTACCTTTGGTACCATGGCTTTTTTGTTTTAAAGGCACTGAGCTTGCTCAAAGTGGCTTTAAAACAAAAAAGCCATCAGCTATCCGCCGGTAGGCGGATAGCCTGGCTTTTCCTTGTTAAGCACCCCCCAGGGAATCGCTGCCGTAGGCAGCAATTCCCTGTAATACCCCCC
>CAYUQR010000027.1:16972-41373 GCA_964446825.1 uncultured Rikenellaceae bacterium | reverse complement strand
GGGTTATTCATATTTAGCCACTTCGTGGCTTGAAAAATAATGCCATACTAACAAGCGAGGTATGTGGCCAGATTCCAATTAAAGGATGGCTTGCCAATTCAAATAAATGTGCAAAAATATTATAATGTGTAAATTATAAAATGTTGTCATTAGTAGGCGAAGCCGAGGAATCTCCTTCACCCGTAAAAAAAAAAGATTTTAAAATAAAAACCTGTCATTTTTGTTAGCGCAATTCTGAAGTATTACATAAATATCGGAAACTCCGATACCAGCCTGAGCATAAGGTCAATTTGATCAGTTAATCCCAGAGGGATTGAGATCCAATATATTTTACTCCTATATTATTTTGAACTATCTGAACATTTTTGTAACTTATGAGGTTATTATACTATAATCTGCTTATCTTAATTAAGAAAAGGGGCCTTTATAGAACTTATTACCTGATATTTACGATGTATATTTATTTCTCTTACTTAAAAGCTAAAAAATGAAAAGACGCGATTTTATCAGAACAACAGTTATCTCAGCCTCTGCTATCAGCCTCTTTCCAGCTGATCTATCCTCTGTAAAGAGGGATTCACTTCCAGGATCAATTGAGAAAAGATCTTTAGGAAGGACAGGAGAAAAGTTGTCAATAATAGGATTTGGAGGAATAGTTGTTAAAGATGCCTCTCCCGGGGAATCTTCCGCTCTTGTTAAACTGGCTATTGACTCAGGAATAAATTACTTCGATGTTGCACCATCGTACGGTGATGCAGAGATTAAACTGGGACCTGCCCTTGAACCTTACAGAAAAAATGTTTTCTTAGCCTGTAAGACGGGCGAACGGAAAAAAGAGGGAGCAAGAAAAGAACTTGAGCAATCTTTGAAGAACCTTCGTACTGATCATTTCGATCTTTATCAGCATCACGCAGTTACCTCTGTTGATGATGTTGATATAATTATGGGTCCCGGTGGTGCAATGGAAACATTCCTCGAAGCAAAAAAAGAGGGTAAGGTAAGATTTTTGGGTTTCTCAGCACATTCTGTGGAGGCAGCACTTGCCCTGATGGACAGGTTTGATTTCGATACAATATTGTTTCCTGTAAATTTTGCCACATGGAACGCAGGTAACTTCGGACCCCAGGTACTGGAACGTGCAAAAGAGAAAGAAATGGGAATACTAGCCCTCAAGGCAATGGCTAAAGGTCCCTGGCCTGAAGGGGCCGATCGTACAAAATATTCAAAGTGCTGGTATGAACCATTGACAAGTATTGACGATATTAGGATGGGGTTGAGATTTACTTTATCTCATCCGGTAACTGCTGCTGTTCCTCCGGGTGAAGCAGAACTCTGGAAGATCGCAATTAAGGTAGGCGATAATCTCCAGCCTCTGACCAGCGATGAAGCACAGACAATAAAAGAAAGAGGCCTTAAAGGGATTCCATTATTTAAATACTCCGGAACTTAACACCTGGAGCCCAGAGCCCGGAGCCCAGAGCCCAGAGTCCAGAGTCTAGTGTCTAGCGTCTAGTGTCTTATTTAGTGTATTTCAGCTTCAGGTTGACTACATGGTCATAAACAAAATAGCATGGATTATCGCATTGATTTTTATCATATCTGACCCCTGGGGTAGCTGAGTCAACTGCGATATATTTGATACCGGATCTGAAATAGCTGGCTGTTACCGTATATTGTTTATTGAGGTTGACAGTTGTATAGGAAATTGATTTGATTGCAGTATATGAAACATACAAAACACTATCCTCGAGGTTTCCTTCATAAATATTTATCAATACAGAGGGTTCTTTATCAGTTATATCAACTTTTACTTCGAGGTCAGTATCTACAGGTTCATCACTTAAGCATTCGGGACATTTAACAAAAAGTCCCTGCTTTTCGCACGAGAAAAATATTACTAAAGTAAAAAGCCATGCAATTTTAATAACTCTGTTCATAGCTCTAGTCCCATCTTATCGGTTTAATTTTTGTCCTTATCTTATCAAAGAAATAATTATATGATAATCCCAATCGCAGCCATACCGGCCCGGTATGGTAGAATTCTGAGTTAATATACTCAATACCTAAGTTAAGGCCAAAGTTCCACTTCGACATTTTCAGTGATACCGACGGAATAACTCTGAATCTGTCAACAGGTGAAATTGCTGTTCCATTCAGGCTGCTTCCGAATGAATAGCCGGCCATAAGAGCAGTAGTTAGAGAAAAATTGATTTTATCGGGGTTTTCTGTTAATGTTAAATCCTTAAATAACCCTGTATAGACAAGCGATTCCTTGTTCATATACTGGTAGAAGAGATTTTCAGAACTCTTTTTTAATACCCGTGTATACCATAGTTTTGTATCTAATCCTATAATAATCCCTCCATTTACAGTTGGGTCTTTAAATGAAAAGCTTAACCCGCTGTAAATGTCATGCAGGAAAAATCTTTCCGACAGAACAACTGATGTCTGGTCGATATAATGTCGTAATTGGCCTGGAACATTATTTTCCCTAAGGAGGTTCACTATATCTTTTCTCCTGTACTTTGCTGCCACCTCATAAGGATTAATGATATCTTTTTCCCTGTTTCCCCATTTATCACCTATTTTGAAAAGAAATTCGGTGGCGCTTTTTTCTCCTCTCATTATGGTCAGTGTCAAAGCATTGAAACGAGCATTATTTACAGCATAAATATTAGCTCCCTTTTTATAAAGAATATCCATAAGCAAAGTGTCACCGTAATATGAGGCCATAAGAAAAGGAGTATAACCTTCTTTATCGCTTATCTCAATATTGGCACCTCTCTGTGTAAGCAGATCTGCAACATCAGTATAGCCGGCCCAAACAGCAGCCAGCAAAGGTGTTGTTCCATCAATAGACTTTGCATTAACAGAGGCATCATAATATAAAAGCATATCTGCTAAACTCATATAACCATACAATGCAGCATAGTGTAGCGGAGTTGCGCCATGTCTGTCAGCATAATTAACATCAGCACCTGCACGTAGAAGCATTTCCGCAATTTCCAGATTTCCATTCTTTACTGCAATGAGTAGCGGTGTCTCTGTGTTTCTTGTTACCTGGTCAATAGTGGGATTGAAACTGATAAGTGTACTAACTGCTTCTGCCCTGTTATTGGAAACAGCAAAGACTAAAGGGGTAGCTCCCTCATTTGTCTCAGCGTCTACATCAGCTCCCTTGTTTATTAACCGTATGATCTCAGATGAATAGCCCTTTGACGCAGCTATCATAAGGTTATATTCCAGTGCATCATCAAAAATGAACTGGATATAATCTGAAGTATCAATTGCCTGACTTATGCCTGCAAGACTGTCCTGTTCATGCTCCTGCCCGTGAATTTTACAAGTACTTAACAGTATTGCTGCAATGAAAAAGTAACGTATAAATGTTAAAAAGGGTGTTGACATAAATACAAAGTTAATTTTTTGATTCTTATTCTAATTGCCGAATTAATAATTAGGATTAGATTTTTTTAAACAATTGTTCCAGGTATTTGATTATTTTATGCAATAATTTCTAATGCACTGTTAATAAGTAATTTATATATGCGTTATTAATAAGTTGCAAGCCGTTAAAGTGAAAATAAACCGCATAATTAATAACAAAAACTAAAAAAATGAGTAAAAACTATTATGAACGGAATTTATAATGGCACTATTTTAAAATCTTTATTGCAATATTTGCAAAATAAATGGTGAGAAAAAAAGAATACTTTATATTTTTGTCCCGATATGGAATTTAATAAGTTGGCTAGAGGTAGAAAAATATTATTAATCGCACTTTTATTTTCATTGGTTAGTTTCAATCGTGGGGCTGAGGAAAACGGGATTGTTGTTGTTGACAAGCTTGTACCACATAATGTGCGACTCACAAATAGTGATTCTTCAGACCTCGGGAACCCTGCCATTGATAAGACTATAAATTCATTTTTAAGGAAATGGTCGATTGCAGGAGCATCGGTTGCCATTTCAAAAGAGGGCAAACTTGTTTTCGCAAAGGGATTTGGCTACTCAGATACTGCAACAAAAAACGAAACACAACCATATAATCAATTCCGGATTGCAAGTATATCAAAGCTTGTTACAGCTATTGGGATCATGAAACTTCATGAAGAAGGCAAACTATCGCTCAACGATAAGGTTTTTGGTCCTGATGGTATTCTCAACGATCCCTACTTCAGCAATCCGAAAGACAAGCGGGTTTCTAGCATTACTGTAGCACAACTTTTAAGCCATGAAGCAGGATGGAGCCAGAGATATGGAGATCAGATGTTTATGCCGATCACCATTGCAGAAAAGATGGGTCTTAAACCACCTGTTGATACCAGGGCTATTGTGAGATTTGCGCTGGACAGAAGACTTCAGTATACTCCTGGAGCTGGTAAGGCATACTCTAACCTGGGTTACAGTATACTGGGACTGGTTATTGAAAAAGTGACCGGTATGACATATGAGGAGTACTGTACAAATGCTATTCTACAGCCTCTTGGAATTTATGATATGGCTATTGCAGGTAACATGCCGTCTGACAGGATCCCTTATGAAGTTACTTATTATGAACCATCTGACAGGGAGCTTAAACCCTCAATTTACGGAACCGGTGAGATGGTTCCACCAAGCTATGGCGGCAATGATATCACAGCACTTGGCGCCGCAGGAGCATGGCTGGCAACAGCGCCTGACCTTATACGCCTGCTGCTTTCCGTTGATGGATTCCAGACACGTCCCGATATCCTCAGCGATGAAAGCATCAGGTTCATGACTGATAATGAAAATGGCTTTGCTCCCGTAGGATGGAAAAGTACAATTTATAACGGAACCTGGTGGAGAACAGGCTCATTCCCCGGTAGCACAGGAATGATGAAAAGACAGTCTGATGGAATCTCTTGGGTGGTGTTGTTTAATTCCAGCGCATGGAACGGCCCTGAAATCTATTCATATATCAATAACATGATGTCCAGGGTATTATCAGAGATAAAACAATGGCCTGATAATGACCTTTTTGCCTATTCTATCCCTATTCCGCTAAAAACTAATCTTTCCGGATACCCGAGCGAGTAATCATGTGTTTTTCAGTGAATGTAAACCTGGTTAAAGAGGAACTCGAAAACCGATTTGGAGCTACTTTAATCGACCCTGATAAATACAGGCCGAGTTACTACTATCATGCTTTTGGACTTCCTGATTTGCCGGCAATCTGTTCCGGTACCCCTGAAAGGATCAGGTTATTAAAATGGGGCCTGATACCATCCTGGACTAAAAATATCGAGGATGCAAATATTATTAGATTCAAAACCTTTAATGCCAGGAGTGAGACAATAGAAAAAAAACCATCATTTTCTTTGTCGTTCAAATCAAGAAGATGCATTATCCCCGTTAAGGGCTTTTTCGAGTGGCAACATGTAGGAAAGGAGAAAATTCCCTGGTACATATATCATTCAGAGAATGAGATTTTATCTTTGGCAGGTTTGTTCGACGAATGGATAAGTACCAGTACAGGAGAGGCACTAAGCACTTTTACCATTCTTACCACTGATGCAAACGAGATGATGGCTGAAATACATAACTCAGCTAAAAGAATGCCGGTTATTCTTGACAAAACCTCAGAAAGAAAATGGATTGATCTTTCAGATTCCCCTGATGATGTATCAGGTCTCCTGAAACCTCTTCCTGAAGATATTCTAAAAGCACATACAATAAGTCCCCTTGTCAATAACAAGAACGCAAACCGAAATACCCCAGAGGTAATCCAGCCTTATATTTACAGATCAGAAAACCTGTTGTTCTAAACGAATTTATAAGTCGTTTACGACTGCAAGATTGCAAGACACCGCAAGACCGCAAGACCGCAAGACCGCAAGACAAATAAACTATTGCGCTACAAACAGATAGGTTAATGTGCCTGTCTGTACCTTTGGAGCTTTTATGTCAGGGTTAAATCGCGAAACAAGGGCCGTTTTTACAGCAGTCTCAATGAGGCAGGGATCTGAAGTTGTGCTTTCACTGGCAATGATCTGAGCCTTCTCAACATCTCCCGTCTGGTTAACTTCAATTAAAAGCACTACTTTGCCAGATCCCTCACACATATAA
The DNA here is from genome assembly GCA_964446825.1 of uncultured Rikenellaceae bacterium. Taxonomy (GTDB): domain Bacteria; phylum Bacteroidota; class Bacteroidia; order Bacteroidales; family VadinHA17; genus LD21. Next base: position 35,283 of record CAYUQR010000027.1, on the reverse strand, counting down.
ATAGGAATAGGAAGATAAGTATGTGTGCGGTCCCTGAGATTGTAATATATTCGTGTTGGCCCCTTGTAGTTAGCTGCCATTTTCTGAGATTCTTCAGGTTTATCCCTGTGCATGTTTTTTGCACTGTCAGGTTCAAAAGCAAGCTTTTCATCACCTTTGTTCTGTTCTGACTTTTTTTGTTCATCTATATAATTATCAGCACCAAGCTTACCACTTTTTATAAGCTCTTCTTTAACCTTGTCGATATAATCAGCAGGATTAATTTTTTGTTCACTTTTATTAGCAAGGTTCCTTGCTATATTTAGCATATCAGGGTCATCCTGAAGGATCTTATCCAATGATTGTGCGGGTAATTCAATAAGTTTTTCTTTAACCTCTGGCTCTTTTTCAGGTGCGAATTCCACAATAAATTCATTCGTCTTTTCCTTTTGTAACGATCTGAGCTGAAACGACATGAAGATTATCCCGGCAATAAGGTGAATTATTATAGCTCCCAGGATACCAACCAGCCTGCCTTCATTTTTTATCATCCTTCTTTTTTTTCTTCCTGACTTTCGCCTTTATCGGCTTATTGAACTTTTGATTCTTAAGAAGGCCATTCTTAAGACCATTTATAAATTTGGACCATGCAAACGGGTTAAAGAGGTTATTGTATGGATACTGGTTTTTTGTTGCCAGTGCATTGAAATTCTGTTCCATAGCATATTTAAATCCTGCTTCAGGAGAAATAGCCGGATTGGTCTGGTTGGCAATGGCGACATATATTGACGCAATGTTGTCATTCATGTTCTCAATTATCGGATCAACAGGATGTTCTTTTGTTATGTCTTTTAGAAACTCATTATAACTTTTCCATGGAAGAATCGTTATCTCTTTAATCTGTATCGTATCGAGGTCCAGGACGATATCAACCTTACAATGCCTGTCCTGGTATGATTCAGGAATAATGGTATAGTATCTTTTGTACCCAAGTGCCCTGTAATAAATTGTGTCACCCGGTGTACTGGTTATAGAATAGATTCCTGTTCTTTCGCTTACGGCACCCTTGTGAAGCTTTTTTGATATCACAGCAACGCCTGATACAGGGCTATGTGTAACATCTGTAATAATTCCGCTTACCTGTATAAACTTCTCATTTCCATTTGTCTGGCCAAATAAAGCGGAAGCGAACAAAATTAGGATTGCAGTGGTATGAAATATTTTGTTCAATTAGAACTCTTAATTTTACTTATAATTACGTATCTGCAAATTAAACAATATTGCATGTAACGATAAAATATTTAACTATATTTTATCGCGAGGTAACAGTAGATTGACTATTTTAATCTGTTCTTGTCATTCAATGCTTATTCAAACATTTATCATTTATATATATTAAAAATATTTCAATATTTGTTTAAATAAATTTCAGGTAAACATTAATTCAATATATGAAAAGATTATTACTACTTGGTGACGAAGCAATAGCGCAGGCAGCTCTTGATGCGGGATTAAGCGGAATGTATGCTTACCCCGGAACTCCGTCAACAGAAATAATGGAATATATCCAGTCATCGAAAGATGCCGGTGAGCGTTTAGTTCATCGGGAGTGGTCGTCAAATGAAAAGACTGCAATGGAGGCGGCTCTTGGGATGTCCTATGCAGGCAAGAGGGCTATGGTTGCTATGAAGCATGTAGGATTGAATGTTGCTGCGGACAGCTTTATTAACTCTGCTATTACAGGGGTCAATGGTGGACTTGTCGTTGTGTCAGCTGATGACCCGTCTATGCACTCATCCCAGAATGAACAGGATTCGAGGTTTTATGGCAAATTTGCCCATATCCCATGTTTTGAACCATCAAGCCAGCAAGAAGCTTATGAAATGATTTTTGATGCTTTCGAGACTTCAGAAAAATATAAATTACCTGTTCTTTTCAGAATTACCACCCGTCTGGCACATTCCAGGGCTAATTTGGAATTAAGATCCGTTATTCCTCAAAAGAAATTTTCACTTCCGGCTGACCCTTTGCAGTTTGTACTTCTTCCAGCCATTGCGAGGAAGAAGTACAAAGTTTTGCTTTCCTCATATGAATCATTGAAATATGATATCAGATTATCAAAATACAACAAGTTTAAAGACGGAAAAAACAGGAAACTTGGAATAATTACCTGTGGAATTGCATATAACTATTTATTAGAGAATATTGATGATTCAATAGATGATTATCCGGTCCTGAAGATTACCACCTATCCATTACCAAGAGACACCATTCAGGATCTGACCTCAAGATGCAATGAGGTTCTAATCCTTGAGGAAGGAGCTCCATTTATAGAAGATTCTCTCAGGGGAATACTGGATAAAGGAATAAAGATCTATGGCAGACTTGATGGTACTGTCCCAAGGGATGGAGAACTGAATCCGGCAATAGTCGCAAAAGCACTGGGCTTAACTGTCAGCTATGGAGAGGAGGTGCCGTCGCTGGTTAAGATGAGGCCTCCTTCATTCTGCAAAGGATGTGGTCATGCTGATATGTTCAATTCATTAATTGATGCTTTGAAACCATATGGTCCGGGACGGGTATTTTCCGATATTGGCTGTTATACACTTGGAGCGCTGCCACCTTATAATGCTATAAATTCATGTGTCGACATGGGTGCTTCAGTGACGATGGCAATAGGAGCTGCCGATGCCGGATTATTCCCTTCCGTTGCCGTGGTAGGTGATTCAACATTTACCCACTCCGGAATGACGGGCCTTCTTGATGCAGTAGTAAAAAATTCACCGGTAACCATAATTATTTCTGATAATTCAACTACAGGGATGACAGGAGGGCAAAAATCACAGGCAACAGGCAGACTAGAACAAATCTGTAAGGGTATTGGCGTGGCTCCTGAACATATAAGAACTTTGGTGCCATTACGCAGGAATCATGAAGAAAATGTACACATTATGAACGAAGAGTTTCAATACAGAGGTGTCTCAGTTATTATCGCCTCCAGAGAATGTATTCAGACTGCTTCCAGGAGAAAACGATCTGCATCTTCGAATGAATAAATCAAAATGAGTAAAAATGAAGAATGACATAATATTATCGGGAGTCGGTGGCCAGGGTATCCTCACTATTGCTGCTACTATAGGACTGGCTGCAGTTGAGAATGGACTATATCTGAAACAGGCAGAAGTTCATGGAATGAGTCAGCGAGGAGGAGATGTACAGTCGCACCTGAGGATTTCTGATAAACCGGTATCTTCTGACCTGATCCCTTATGGAAAAGCGGAACTGATAATTTCTGTCGAACCAATGGAATCGCTAAGATACCTGCCCTGGCTTTCCAAAAACGGCTGGCTTGTGACCAATTCAAATCCGTTTATTAATATTCCGGATTATCCTGCACTGGAGGATATACTAAATGAGATTGAAAAGATCAGAAATCATATAATTATCGATGCTGATAAAATAGCAAAAGAAGCAGGGTCGGCCAGGTCAGGGAATATTGTCATACTCGGTGCTGCTTCGCCATATATTGACATGCCGTTTAAGAGTATCGAGAATGCAGTCCGGAAATTTTTTGGAAGAAAAGGGCAAGACATTGTAAATATTAATCTGAAGGCTCTTAATGCAGGGCGGGAATGTTCAATCAGATAATTTATATATTTATATCCGCCTTAATCACTTACATTTTTTGCATATTTTGAAAATATCATCAGTATTTATAGAATATATAATTGTTTTTCAAATTAAATATATCATAACTCTAACTATTTTGAAATGAAACGTCTACTGTTTTTACTTATTATGTTCGGCTTCTCTTTTTTTGTTGTTGCTCAGAAAGCTGATTTTGCAGCGGCTGAGAAATTCAGGGAAGATAACCTAGTTCCGAAGTATGGCGATCTTGAAGTGAATGCAAACTGGATTGAGAATAACGATGTTTTCTGGTATTCCTTTAAAACCTCTTCAGGTAAGAATTTTTATTTTGTCAATGCTGCAACACGGTCGAAGCAGCTTATGTTTGACAGCCGCTATATGGCATCGGAATTAAAAAAGATTACCCATCATCCCTTTAACGAACTTGATCTCCCGATAACGGAAGTGAAATTTGAAAAAAACAGTACAACCTTATTCACTTTTATCATTGACAATGTGAAGTATTCATATGATATGAAAACACAAAAACTAGTTCAGCTGGAAAAGGTAAAAAAGGATAGGAGAAGGTTCGGATGGGCAAGCTATTCTCCCGACAGCACCTGGATTGCTTTCGCTAAAAACCATAACCTGTACCTGATGAGAGCTAAGGATAAGGACAGTACAGAATACCAGTTAACAAGCGATGGAGAGCTCTATTATAGTTTTAGTGGTCGTTTCAATTCAGGCGACACTACAAAAAACAAACGAGTAAGAGCAAATGTAAACTGGTTTAAAAATTCTAAAAAATTATATATGGTACGGTATGATCAGAGAAAAGTGAGGGACCTTTACCTTGTGAATGTTCTTGCTCAACCCCGACCGACACTTGAAGAATACAAATATGCCATGCCTGGTGAAGAATTTGTTCCGCAGTCTGAACTTGATATTTTTGATGTTGCTTCAAAAAGCCGCATTAACGTAGATCTGAAGAAATGGAAAGATCAGACAATAAGAGTGGAATGGTCCTCCCAAAAAGCAGCAGATAAGATTATACTTATCCGAAAAGATCGTCCCTTGAAAAATCTTGATGTCTGCCTTGTGAATGCTGATAATGGTGATGTCTCTGTTCTTTTCAGCGAACAGACATGGCCATATTTTAATAATGAATATTCCAGTTTATCGGTATTAAATGATGGTAATGATATTATATGGTGGTCAGAAAGGACAGGCTGGGGACAGCTCTATCTTTATGATGGCAAAGGAAACCTGAAAAATCAGATCACTAAGGGATACTTTGTAACTGGAAAAGTAGAACAAATTGATACTCTGGGACGTATAGTCTATTTTGAAGCCTTTGGTAAAGAAAAGGGTGTTCATCCGTATTACAGCATGAAATATAAAGCTTCAATTGATAAAGGGGGTGAAACGCTCCTTACAAGAGAGCCGGCAAATCACTCATTTTCAATGTCAAAATCATGTAAATATTTTGTGGATACTTATTCTACTGTAGATATGATTCCCCAGGCTGTTTTAAGAGATAATAATGGTAATGTGATTATGAACCTGGAAAAGGCTGATATTTCGCAGCTTTTACAGGCAGGCTGGAAAATGCCTGAGACTTTCGTAGTCAAGTCCGTTGATGGAGTCACCGATTTATATGGTGTTATGTATAAGCCATTCAATTTTGATTCGACTAAAAAATATCCCATAATCTCCAATGTATATCCCGGACCGCAGTATGAAAGAGTGCCTTACTCGTTCTCTGTAAATAGTGAAAAAAATGTTGCTCTTGCCCAGCTGGGATTCATTGTTGTTGTATTTGGTCACAGGGGTGGAAGCCCGATGAGGAATAACTATTATCATACGTTCGGATATAATAATCTCCGCGATTACCCTCTGGCAGATGATAAATATGGTCTTGAACAACTTGCAGATAAATTTAAATTTATCGATCTCACCCGTGTGGGAATATATGGCCGTTCGGGAGGCGGATTCATGTCAACCGCAGCAATTCTTACATATCCCGATTTTTATAAGGTTGCTGTTTCTGCGGCAGGCAATCATGATAATAATATTTATAATCAGTGGTGGGGAGAGAATCATAACGGCGTAACGGAGGTGGATAAGAAAGTGACTGAAAAAGATGCAAAACAGGATACCGTGAATAAAAAAAAGGAAACTGAAATAACATTTCAAAGTGAGATAAAGACAAACGAGGAGCTTGCAAAAAATCTTAAAGGGCATTTATTGCTTATCCATGGCGATATGGACAATAATGTTCATCCCGGCAACACTTTGAGAGTTGTTGATGCACTCATTAAAGCAAATAAACGATTCGATCTTTTAATTGTCCCGGGGGAGCGTCATACCTATGGTGATGATACACCGTATCTTGACAGGTTAACCTGGTATTACTTTGCTCAATATCTTATGGACGATTACAGAACCAATGTTGAGTTGCTCGAATTTTAAATTTTAACCTAATGTCAGAGGATTATTTAAGCAAAGCAGAAGCATTCCTTGAAATTGCTCCGCAATTCAAACTTGGCAATCTTGTTACTGAAGTATCAAATCATGATACCAGGGACCTTTCAAACCTTGCCCGGTATGATCTTCAAAAGGCAATCTCTGTTTTGAAGGATCTCGATACCCATACACTGCATGTTCTGGCTGAGAAGAAGAAAGAGATTTTTTATCTGAAGAGTGCCATAAAGAGTACATTAAGTGCCGGAAATAACATATTTTTATGTGGATGTGGAGCCACAGGACGATTATCTCTTACAATTGAAACACTCTGGCGACAGGTACATGCCGGGAATAATCTTAAAGATCGGGTATTCAGTTTTATGGCAGGAGGAGATGTTGCCCTGATCCGTTCAATTGAAAACTTTGAAGATTTTCCCCAGTTTGGTGCAAGACAACTTATGGAAGCCGGATTCAGTAACAGGGACCTTTTAATTGGAACAACTGAAGGCGGAGAGACCCCGTTTGTTATCGGAGCAGTTGAAAAAGCCGCACAAGATTCATTCAGGAAACCATTCTTCCTGTATTGCAATCCGGACGATATTTTATCTGAAGCTGCAGAACGATCGAGGCTGGTAATTGAAAATCAAGGCATTGAAAAAATAAACCTTACAGTTGGTCCTATGGCTGTAACCGGAAGCACTAGGATGCAGGCGTCAACTATTCTGCTTGCTGTTGCCGGAATATCTCTCCTGAATTTTAATGACGATGATGAGAGAACAGGTATTGCAATCGATAACTTTGTCAGATATTGGGAAACTATTGATATAAGTTTTATTGAGAGATTTATCACTGAAGAATCGGGTTATTATGAAAAAGGTGAATATCTCTTATATGAAACAGATAACAGGCTTGGAATAACCGTTATTACAGACACGACGGAAAGATCTCCTACATTCAGCTTAATCCCTTTTGAAAATGATCTGGAAACCGGACAGAGTCTGTCGTTATGCTATCTCTACCTTCCGGAAACAAAAAATAGTGAAAGAGCCTGGGAAAATTTATTGTGGCGAAAACCGAGAACTCTTGAATGGCCGGAGATTGATGGAATTGCATCGCTAAAAAGACTGCTCGGCTTTGATTTCAGCACAAATGTTATTTCCAGAAGGGAGAAACGAAAGAAATCTGTCGTGCATCATTGTTTTAAAATACTATGTGAAAGATCAGGTATTATATTTTCACTTGGCGACAAAGACTATTATTTGGAAGTTCCTTTCTCTGATCCATTGTATATGCATCTTACTTTAAAAATGATTTTAAATTCACATTCCACTTTAATAATGGGGCGATTGGGGAGGTATGAAGGTAATGTAATGACGTATGTCCGGGCCAGTAATAATAAACTGATCGACAGGGCAATAAGATATATTGATATGCTGCTGGGTAACAAAGGTATTAGGCTGTCTTACACGGAACTCTGCTATACTCTTTACATGATGATAGATAAAACGCCACCTGACGGGTCGATAGTATTGGAAACGGTTGCAGAAATTGAAAGACAAATAAACCAGAAAAAAGAGGGCCACACAAAAGTGTGACCCGGCATAAGGAAATGCAGCGGAATATCCGCTCTGCAGGATCATGCCTCTTTCTTTTTGCCATTTTTTTCCGAAGGACCGCCATTTCTCAGCAACAGCAGATCATTCAGTACGATTTCAGTAATGTATTTTGTTACACCATTCTTATCTTCATAGCTGCGATATACTATCCTGCCTTCAACAGCTACTTCGCGGCCTTTTTTGAGAAATCTTCCGGCAACGTCAGCCAGCCCGTTCCAGGCAACGATATTATGCCATGTTGTTTCACTTACCTTCTGGCCATCAGCATTCTTATAACCATCGTCAGTGGCAAGAGTAAAATGAGTCACTTTTTTCCCTGTTTCAGTGGTCTTTATCTCAGGATCCTGACCAAGATTTCCGATGAGCATTACCTTGTTTCTTAATGAGTTCATGACTTTAAGTTTTAGTTTGACATTAATTTAATTTCATAACAAACTTAAGCCACTCTTTTATATCGTCCCGGTTATTAAACAGTTATACACGGTTTGTAATCATTTATAGTCGTTTGTATCCGTTTGAAAACGTTAAGGTGTTTCAATATCAAATCGATACATATAATTTGTATTTTTTGTATCTTTATAAAAACATTAGTGCTGTGGAAAAGAAATGTCTCGATTGCGGCGACAAACTACGTGGCCGTACCGATAAAAAGTTCTGTTCTGACCAGTGCCGTAATAACTACAACAACAGGCTTAATCGCGATTCAAACAATTTTGTCAGAAATGTACACGGCTTGTTGAGAAAGAACAGAAGAATCCTTGCCGATCTCTATTCAGAAGGCAAAGTGAGAGTGCATAAAGATGCTCTGTTTGCTCTTGGTTATAACTTCAGCTTCTTTACACATATAATAGAAACATCACATGGAAAAAGGTTCCATTATTGTTTTGAGTATGGGTATCGCGAATCCGGGAATGATTTCCTGGAGTTGAGCCAGAACTGTGAATATCTTGAATACCAGTAGACTAAGTGCTTTGTGTATACCTTTTCAGTTTAAAAGACTATCAGATAACATCTTTATTCTGAAGAGAAGGATTTGTGCTTTTCGTTATTGGTACAACATGGCCTGAATATGACAAATTAGTTATAAGAAGAGAAGATATGGATGCACTGCACGATCCGCTTTTGCTAATATCAAGGTATACATCAAAAGAAGTGCCACCGTCAGCAACCTTCAATTTGATTTTATAAGCTCCCTTTGCCGTGTTATTGGTTATTTCATAATCCATGGTCTTTCCAAACATGTTTATTGCTGCAATGGGTTTGTAAGCATATTGCCTTCCGAAATAGGCTGTGCTTATAATGCCTTTTTCCCGATCCACAATAATATAATTTGCCCTGGGAACCAACTGGACAGTACCACCATAGGTAAGAAAAAGCCTGTCCAGTTTAACTATGAACCTTCTCGATTCAACTGCATTCTTAATAATCTCCTGTGTTGCCAGTTTTTTATCGTTCCTCGACTCGATCCTCGATGATTTTGCCTCTTTGGTTGTTGAACAAGAAGAAATAATCACCATCGTTGTTATAATAAGAAATAACTTTTTCATGGCATTATATTTTATGTTTAATAAAACAAATATCATGCCAATCAGATAATCAGGTTACATCATTGCTGTTTCAGGAAAGGAAAGTAATATGTCATATTTTCTTTAGTGAGCCTGGCTCCATAACCGGAGTCTTCGAATGCTTCACAATATTTTATCTTTGATCCTTTCTCCTGCCCGTAAAGTTCAATAAGTTTATCACGATATGGTGTGGCGTCAGAACCTGGTTTCCTCCAAACCCCAAGCCATGCTCTTCTGTCGGCATCTGAAGCCGGTACCTGGTCGAGAATGCCCTGGTTGAATGGCAGCCACTCATACATTTGAGATTTATGCTGATGATACATATCCATTTTCTTTTCAATTACATCGTCAATATCGATGCATACATCAGCTTTGAAAGGTTCCGGGTGAATAAATCTATCACTCATAAATAGAAATAGCGGATTTTTTTCCAGAAACGGAACTTTTGGAAGAATGGTAGGAACAGTGACCATATAAGCTGCATCAAGAACCAGAACACCTGTATACCTGTGATCTGGATGATAATCATAGGGTCTCGGGAAAATAACTATGTCAGCTTTTTGCTCCCTTATAAGCTTTATGACCTCAAGCCTGTTTTTATAGGTAGGCATCAACTGGCCGTCGTGATTATTTAAAGTAATATACCTTACACCGATCACTTCACCGGCTTTTCTTGCTTCTTCACGACGAATTTTTGCAAGCTGTTTAGCTTTAATGCTTTGATGGCCGGCATCGCCATTTGTAAGAGAAACCATAAGAACATCATTTCCCCCCTGGGCCCATTTGTAAGCAGTTCCGCCCACTTTATCAGGATCATCAGGGTGCGCTCCAATGATTATTATATGCAGTTTCTTTTCCTGTGTGCTTTGTGCCAGTAAGGATGGTGCAAAAGCAAAAAGCAAAACGATCTGAACAAACGAAAAAAAAGATTTCATGGCATTTAAAGATTTAATTTTTACTAACATTACAAGTTCTTCGTAATAAATTAATCAACATAATTATAACTACTTTATTATAATCTCGCAACATTATCGTAGCTTAATGATCACTTTAAGATATAGGAAGAGAGATTTTAATCAAATTTTTAATTATACTAAGGTAATTATTTATTGCAATTTGTTTTACTCTTATATCTTTGAAAAAATAAAAACCTTTTACTTTATGAAAAAGTATTTAATATCAATGTTATCAGTGATTTTATTTAGTTCATTATCCTGCAGCCAGCGAAAAGCCCCTCTTCAAACCAGTTTCCTGGTGAAAATAGGGGATATGGCACCTGACTTCATGATCAACGAAGCAGGCGGTAAAAGTTATAAATTATCCGATTTGAGAGGAAAAGTTGTTATGCTTCAGTTCACTGCAAGCTGGTGCGGCGTGTGCAGGACTGAGATGCCATTCATTGAAAAGGAGATTTGGCAGGAGAAGAAACAGGATGATTTTGCCCTGGTAGGGATCGACCGTGATGAACCTCTTAAAAAAGTCCTTAAGTTCAAAAATGATATGGAAATTACTTATCCTCTGGCCCTGGATCCGGGATCCGGCATTTTCTGTCTCTTCGCCGGGAAGGATGCCGGAGTAACAAGAAATGTGATTATTGACCGTTCAGGGAAAATAATTTTTCTTACGCGACTTTATGACCGTAATGAATTTGATCAGATGAAAAAAATAATTTTTAATGAACTTGTTGCAAAATAACCCTTATTGTTTCCCGTTATAAGATAGCTTTTTGTTGACTGATATCTGCCAATGCAACCTTTTCGTAACAATAATGTCTGTTTTATAATAAGCTATATTGAATATTGATTAAGTAAACTTAAAATTACGACTATGAAAAAATTGATTGCAATAGTACTTGTAGTTTTTGTATCAATACCGGTTTTTTCTCAGATTAAATTTGGTATAAAAGCAGGTGTAAGCACATCATCGCTCTCCATGTCTGATCTAAAAAATGTAAGTTACCTCAACACTTCATATACTGTTGACGCATTAACGTCAGCAAAATATGGTTTTCAGGGAGGTTTCTTTATGAGAGTTACCCTTTTCGGTGTTTATATTCAACCGGAACTCTTATTAACGACAAGGACCAATGAATATACAGTTACAGATATTACTAATTCGAGTGCCCCTGTTGCAACTGTAGTGAAACAAAACTTTAATAAACTGGATATTCCTGTCCTCGTTGGGTTTAAACTTGGCCCTATCAGGCTGAATGCCGGACCATCTGGTTCAATTTTAATTAATTCTCCCAAAGAACTTATAAGTAGTCCGGATTTCAAAAGTTTGTACAGCAGGATGACTATAGGTTACCAGGCTGGCCTCGGATTTGATCTTTTAAATACTCTGACAGTCGATCTCAGATATGAAGGTAATCTTAAGAAATACCAGAACCAGATTGAAAATCTTACAGGGACGAAAGTCAACCTCGATGATCGGACAAGCTCATTTATTTTAAGTTTGGGGATAATGTTCTAGAATATAAAAATCTTATAGAAATCAGGGTATCTCAAAAATTATTTTTTTTGATACCCTGATTTTTAAATTGTACATTATATTGTCTATTTTGAAAAAAGCATTTTTGCCGCAACCAGCAGGAGCAATACCCCAAATATTTTTTTAAGTAATGGCTGTGGAAGATTCAATGCAATTTTAGATCCGAAGTAGGAGCCAACTATGAAAGCAACTGCAACAATTAGGGCAAACTTAAAATTTACCTGTCCGGCTTTATAATAGTTGAAAGCAGCAATTATGCCAATAGGAGGAAGCATTACAGCAAGACTTGTGCCTTGCGCCATTTGCTGGCTGAATCCCAGGAAATATACCAATGCCGGGATCATTATTATTGCACCGCCAATACCAAGCAAGCCTGCCATTATGCCCGTGATGATCCCTATTCCAATAAGAATCAGTAATATTGATGTAGACATTTTCATTTAATATTAGTTTGAAAAATATATTCGACAAAAATATAAAAAATATAACCATTCAACATAATTGAAATGAAAGCGCCTGAATATTATTTCATTTTGTTAAAAGCATTGGTTTCTGTAGCCCAGTGTCTGGTGTCCAGCGTCCAGCTCTGTCAACCGAAGCTATCCTGAGCTTGTCGAAGGGAGCGAAGGTTGGCGTCCAGCGTCTAGCGTCCAGCGTCTTGGTTTTGCCACTTTCAACAATATAAGTAAATTTGCAACTTGTTTTTAATATGATGGGAAGAAGAAAGTTATTATATATATTGTCAGGGACAGTGTTTGCAATATTATTAATCATTGCGATAATTGCATTCATCTTTTATGGCACCAGTGTTAAAACAGGACAGAAGAATCTGGTTATATATATACCGGAGGGTTCATCGTATGAACAGGTTATGAAAAATCTTGAATCAAACCTCGAGATAAAAAATCCTAAAGTTCTGAATTGGGTAGCGAGAAAGAAAAATTATCCGGCATTGATAAAACCCGGCAGGTATCTAATAGATAAAGACTTAAGCTACAATGCATTAATCAATATGCTAAGATCGGGTCGTCAACATCCCGTGAGGATTACATTTAGTAATATACAGACTCTCAATCAGTTAGCCGGAAAGATTGGTAAACAGATCGAAGCAGATTCTTCTCAGATTATCAACTTTCTTACTGATGAATCTAATTACTCATCTGAGGGATTCACAAAGGAGACCATTATTTCGCTCTTCATACCAAATACTTATGAATTCTACTGGAATACCGATGCCCATGGACTGTATTTAAGGATGCTGAAAGAATACCGTTCATTCTGGAACGATACAAGGCTTGCCGAAGCCAAACAAGAAGGACTTACCCAGGTTGAAGTCGCAATTCTCGCTTCCATCATCGATGATGAAGTTGCAAAACCTGGAGAAAAACCCCGTATCGCAGGAGTCTATCTTAACAGACTGAAGAGGGGAATTCCCCTTCAGGCATGCCCGACCATAAAATTTGCAATGAACGATTTTACCATTACCAGGATATTGAAGAAATATTTGCAGGTTGATTCCCCATATAATACATATAAACACAATGGCTTTCCTCCGGGACCAATAGGATGTCCATCTATTGAGGGTATAGATGCAGTGCTGAATGCAGAAAAACATGATTATCTTTATTTTGCCGCCAAACCTGATTTTTCAGGTTATCATAATTTCTCCAGAACACTATCGGAGCATAATCATTATGCCGCTCTTTACCAGCGGGAACTCAACAAAAGAAAAATATTTAAATAGTGCCAACTATCTCAACCTCTCTTTCCAGTTTGATACCGAATCTGGCATAAACAGATTTTTTTATTTCCTCTGAAAGAACATAAATATCCTTTCCTGTAGCATTTCCGAAATTTACTATTACCAGGGCCTGCCTGTCATGTACACCAGCATCTCCAATCCTTTTACCTTTCCATCCACACTGTTCGATAAGCCATCCTGCTGCAAGCTTTACTTTCCCTGGTTTATCTTCAAAGAAGGGGAGCTCAGGATAATCATTTTTCAAATCTTCTGCCAGAGTTTTAAGCACTACGGGATTTTTAAAAAAGCTACCGGCGTTACCATATTCCCTGGGATCAGGTAATTTGCTCTGCCTGATATTAATTACAGCCTGTCGTACGTTTCTCAGAGTCTCATTTCCAAGTTTAGCTACTTCATCTTTAAGAGCCCCATAACTCAGGTTTATCATTGGCAGTAAGGATAGTTTATAATAAACCCTGGTTATTAAATAGTTGCCTTTTTCGATGTTTTTAAAAATACTGGTCCTGTAGCCAAACTTACATTCATCTTTGGTAAATTCCACGACAGATCCGCTATTTACAGAAATTGCCCGTACTTTTTCTATTGTTTCTTTGATTTCAGTTCCGTAAGCACCAATATTCTGAACCGGTGTGGCTCCGACAGTTCCGGGAATGAGTGATAGATTTTCTAATCCATAGTAACCATGCTCAACAGTCCATTCTACCAGGTCATCCCAGAGAACTCCGGATCCTGCTGAAATAAGTATATTTTCATTATCACGATCCTCTACTCTTATTCCTTTTAATCCAGGATGGATGATTGTTCCCTTATAATCGTCAACAAAAAGTATATTGCTTCCGCTTCCTGCAATAAATAATGGGCTTTTCCAGAAAACTTCTCCATTGAACAGAGCAACAGCTTCTTTTTCGTTTTTCAAATGTATAATACAATCAGCCTTTTGAACAACGCCAAAGCTGTTATATTTTTTCAACGATACGTTTTTATGAATGATCATGACGTATTTTTTGATAAAAATATACAAACTATGCTAATTAAACACATACTTTTGTGACATGCCTGCTCAAACGAGAAAACCCAGGGTTGCATTCTCTGTAACAAACTGTATCTGTTATGATCAGAGGGTTATGAAGATGGCTGAAACAGTTAGTAAACTGGATTGTGATATAACAATAATCGGCAGAATAACTGAAGGCTGCTGTGGTAAGGAGATGATCCCATTCCGGACAAAACGCTTCAGGATGATTTTTAAAAAAGGTTTCCTATTTTATAAATTCTTTAATATCAGGTTATTTGTCTTTCTTCTCTTTCATAAATATGATATTCTGGTATCAAACGATCTGGATACACTTTTACCAAACTATATTGTTTCACGAATTAAAGGTGTTCCGGTTGTGTATGATTCGCACGAATATTTCACCGGTGTGCCGGAACTTCAGGACCGTCCTGTCGTGAAATGGGTCTGGAAATCAATCGAAAAGGCCATCTTTCCAAAATTAAAATATGTGATGACGGTCAGTGATCCTATAGCTTCATTATATGAAAAGCAGTATTCTGTCAGCCCTATGGTTGTCAGAAATTTCAGCAAAAGCACCGATCATATTGTCCCTTTCTCAAGGGAAGAGCTGGGTATTAATGAAGATGATCTTTTACTCATTATTCAGGGAACAGGAATTAATATGGGAAGAGGAGCTGAAGAACTGTTAGGAGCATTAAAGGTTCTTAAAAATGTATCATTGCTGGTAGTCGGATCGGGTGATGTTTTGGATGCATTGAAAAAACAGGTAAATGAGCTGGATATCGGGAAGCGTGTAAAATTCGTTCACCGAGTATCGTGGGAAGAGCTTATGAGATATACTATCTCGGCAGATATTGGCGTGACTCTCGATAAAGACTTTAATGATAATTACAGGTTTAGTCTACCCAATAAGCTGTTCGATTATATAAGCGCAGGAATTCCTGTGCTCGCAAGTGATCTGCCGGAAGTTAAAAAGATCATTACTGAGAATGACTGTGGTATTATAATTGATGAGGTGACAATTGAAAAAATCTCTGCATCGGTTATTAGCCTCAGGGGTGACCGTGTCAAATTGGATAAAATAAGAAAAAATGCAGTTTCCGCTTCAAAAAGTTTAAGATGGGACACTGAAAGTGAAAAAGTTACTGAATTATATAAAGGTATTTTGGATAGATTAAAAAATGGGAAGAGATTCAGTTTATTATACTCAAAATGATTTATGATGCTCTTTGCGACTTTTATTGCCAATATAATTTCATAAATACCTACATTTGCAAAAATTTGGAATATGAAAGAATTCATCAGGAAAAATTCATTTTTAATAATATTTTCAGTAGCAGGTGCCATAGGAGGATTTTTATACTGGAAGTATGTGGGTTGCCAGTCAGGTACATGTCCGATAAAATCTGTATGGTATTTAAGTACACTATGGGGACTGGCATTCGGCTACCTGTCGGGTAGTATAATTAAAGATCTGGTTGTTAAGGTCAGGAATAAAAAGATGGTTAAAGGAAGTAATGACCTTAATCAGGATCAGGAGAATATCTAGATATTAAAATTATTGATCAAACCTGAAAAAACATAATCATGGCAATTAATCGTCGAAATTTCTTAAAATCAACCACCATCGCCGGCGCAGGAGCAATGGCGGGAAGCCTGTTGCCTGGTTGCACTACAGAAAAACAGGAATCAAACCTGGCAGTAATCCTTGATTCAGTAAAAAAAACTCATGCCCAGAAATTTAATATGTCGGGATATGCAGCTCCTGCAATGCCAACCGTCAGGATTGGAATAATAGGTCTGGGAGACCGTGGAAGCGGTGCAGTTCAAAGGCTGTCATACATTGATGGAGTTGAAATTAAAGCTCTTGGGGATAAAAGGGAAGTATGTGTAAAGGAATCTCAAAAGTACCTTAACAGTATTGGCAGGCCTGCTGCTCAGGAGTTTTTCGGCGACGAGAACATCTGGAAGAAGCTTGTTGAACTTCCAGATCTGGATCTTATATACACGTGTACACCATGGATTCTGCATACACCTATTTCAGTATATGCAATGGAGAATGGGAAGCATGTCGCATGCGAGGTACCTATTGCCCGGACGATTGATGAAGCATGGCAGCTGGTAGAAACTTCGGAAAAGACCAGGAAGCATTGCATGATGCTGGAAAATTGCTGTTATGATTTTTTTGAACTGCTTACTCTGAATATGGCACGACAGGGTATGTTCGGAGATATTATTCATGGTGAAGGGGCCTATATACACAACCTGATGGGATATAACTTTAAGAAACCAGAAGATGATAAACAGGCTGACGGAGCATATACCGATATGTGGAGGCTGAAAGAGAATGCCACCCGAAATGGTAACCTTTATCCAACTCACGGGCTTGGACCTGTTTGTCAGGCTTTGAATATTAACAGGGGTGATAAGATGGAGTACCTTTCTTCAGTGTCTACCAACGATTTTACAATGGGGCCGGAAGAAAAAGAGCTGGCCTCGCAGGATCCTTTCTATGCTCCCTGGAAAGATTCACATTTCAGGGGCAATTTCAATACTACGCATATAAAGACTACTCTTGGAAAGAGTATACTGGTTCAGCATGATGTATCATCTACCCATCCTTATTCCAGAATTCATATGGTTAAGGGAACAAAAGGACTTGCTGTTAAATATCCGAACCAGCTGATAGCTCTTGGGGAAGAGTGGCTTAGTGATGATGAAATGAAAAAGATATGGGATGAGCATACTCCTGAAATAGTGAAAAAAGTGGGAGAGATGGCTAAGAAAGTAGGAGGACATGGGGGTATGGACTTCATAATGGACTGGCGTTTAATTGATTGCCTAAGGAATGGATTGCCTCTCGATCAGAATGTATATGATGGTGCCCTCTGGAGCTCCATTGCCCCATTAAGCGAATGGTCAGTTGCCAACAGATCACAATCGATAGATGTTCCTGACTTCACATGCGGGTCATGGAAAACCAACGTGCCTCACGGAATAAACCTGGAAACCGGAGGCACAACTAAAGTGGTGGATTTACCTGAAGCCGGTTAGGATAAACTCCTCTTTAAAAAAACTGGAAAATATTAATGTGCACCCGCAGGGTATGGATAATTATATTAAGAGCAGGATACTTGAAGGTGAACATCGGCAATTGGATTTTAAATTTGAAATTTCCGATTCCCGGAAAATTGCTAAAACTCTTGTCGCATTTTCAAATACCGATGGAGGTACTCTTCTTATCGGTGTAAAAGATAACGGAAAATTAGCGGGAGTGAGGTCTGACGAAGAGTTCTATATGGTGCAGGCTGCTGCTAATATCTATAGTAAACCTGAAATTATATTCGCTTCAAAACCATGGGTCATTTCTGGAAAGACTATTCTTGAAATTATTGTACCAAAAGGCGATAAAGGTCCATATTTCGCTCAGAGTGAGACAAAAAAATGGCTGGCATACATTCGTGTTAAGGATGAAAACATACTGGCTTCGAAGGTTCATCTCAAAGTGTGGAAAATCAAAACCAGCAACAGGGGTATACTTATTGAATACAGCGACAAGATAAAGAGGCTGATGGAGTACTTTAAATTTAACGAGTCAGTATCAATTTCGAGGTTTTGCAAAATAGCTTTTTTATCAAAGTATGATGCTGAGAATATTTTGGCATCCCTGATTTATTTTGGGATAATTGAGGCTGTTTATTCAGACCAGCATTTTGTCTATAGACTGAAAAAATTAATAAGGAATTCAGAATAAACCGATAAACAAATTCTCATTTTTTCTCGTGCATGAA
>CAYUQR010000027.1:14484-16872 GCA_964446825.1 uncultured Rikenellaceae bacterium | reverse complement strand
AGTCTCCCAGTCTCCCCCTCACCCTTTCTTTCCATTACGCCTTTACGCCATTTAATATCCTGCAGCCTGGCCGTCTTTACGTGATTCAGAAGCACCGAACCAGACTTTGTTTTTTTCATCCCGCATAATAGCCTGGTATCCGCCATAACCACCCAGATCCCACTGAATTTTATGTCCCATTGACATTAGTTTTTGAATGACTTCAGTTCGAAAACCGCTTTCCAGAAGAAGTATTCCTCCATCTGTCATCTGCTGACCTGTAGGTTCAGAGGATCCTATATGATGCATCCTGGGGGCATCCCCGGCTTCCTGCAGGTTCATTTTGAAATCAATAAGGTTTACTACTATCTGTACGTGTCCCTGCGGTTGCATGTCTCCGCCCATTACGCCAAAGCTGATCCATGGCTTTCCCTTTTTTGTTATAAATGCCGGGATTATTGTATGAAAGGGTCTTTTCCCTGGCGCATACACATTGGCGTGACCTTCCTGGAGAGTAAACATCTCACCTCTGTCCTGCAGAACGAACCCCAAACCGGTAGGACACATCCCGGAGCCCATACCCCTGTAATTGCTCTGGATAAGTGAAACCATATTCCCGTATCTATCGGCAACTGTAAGATAGATGGTATTTCCCGCTTCAATTTTGCCCGGGTCGTAGATATTTGCTGCTTTATTTGGATTAATAAGTTTACGTCGCTCTGCCGCATATTTCTTTGAAATAAGCTGTGCAACCGGAATTGCACTGAAAGCGGGATCGGCATAATATTTTGCACGGTCTTCAAAAGCCAGCTTCTTGGCTTCGGTAAAAACATGAATGTAATCAGCTGACCCAAATCCCATTGCTGCAATGTCATAACCCTCAAGTATATTAAGCATCTGAAGCGCCGCAATGCCCTGCCCGTTTGGTGGTAACTCCCATACTTCATAACCGCGGTAGGTGGTACTTACAGGTTCAACCCATTCCGAGTGATGACGCGAAAGATCCTCATAAGACAGGAAACCTCCCTGTTTTTTCATGAAAGAGGCTATGGCTCTTGCTATTGAGCCCCTGTAAAATTCATTTCGTCCGCCTTTTACTATTTTCTCAAGAGTATTGGCAAGTAAGGGATTTTTGAAGATCTCCCCTTTTGCAGGAGATTTTCCGTTTGGCCTGTAAACCTCTTTGATATTTGGATAATCTTTTAATAGTTCTGTATTTCTTTCGAGATAATAGGCAATAACTTCTGTAACAGGAAACCCTTCTCTGGCATAGTTAATGGCAGGCTGAAGGATGTCCTTCATTGGAAGACGACCAAACATATCATGCATTTCAAACCATCCGTCGACGCAACCAGGAACCGAAACAGGCAATGGTCCAAATGAAGGAATAAACTCATAGCCATTTTCTTTAAAATACTCAAGCTTCAATGATCGTGGAGATCTGCCACTTGCATTAAGACCATAAAGTTTCCCTTTATCTGCACTCCAGATAATCGCAAAAAGATCTCCCCCCACTCCCGATCCTGTTGGTTCAACAAGACCAAGAACAGCATCGGCTGCAATGGCAGCATCGATGGCAGTTCCTCCTTTTTTAAGGATATCCAGCGCCACCTGTGTAGCCAGTGGCTGGCTGGTTGCTGCCATACCGTTACTGGCAATCACTTCTGACCTTGTTGCAAAATCGTGTCCCGTTATCCTGTCCTGGCAATTTACTTCAAATGCCACCAGAAGGGTTGATAATAAAATAAATATTCTTTTCATAGTATTGTTATGTTATTTTGCAAAGGTATAAAACAGAAAAGACTATTTTGCCATAGCTATTATTTTTAGTTCAGCCGGCATCTTTTCAATTGCATACCTCAATGAGGTCCTGGGAATTGTTGCCTTTTTGTCTTTTCGTCAGCATTGCTTCTCAGATCGAACCTTATTTTTTCAATTATGTTATCCATGGTATGCTGGTTTTTGCAATGAATTATTAAACAGGCAAATATTATTACTTTTGTGGTTCTGGTTTTTAAATATGAAAACTAAATTACAGAAAAGTATTTTAAGAACAGAATATTTATAAAGACCTGAAAGTTAAATTATCTGCAATTATTATTATGAACCTGAATAGCCTGAAAAAAGTCATCGAGAATGATGGCACGAAAAATGGTGATTTTAAATATTTTGTTGAAAAGTTCGATGATATACAGGTTTTGAAGTACCATCTTAAGGGTTTTGAAGCTCTTTCACTCCGGCAGAAGATATTAATATATAACCTTAGCCAGGCTGCTCTGGCCGGAAGAGATATTCTCTGGGATCAGAATTTCCGGTATAACCTCCTGATAAGAAAAACGCTCGAAGCTGTCATAAGAAATTATCGGGGTGACAGGGAAACTCCGGATTATGAAGATTTCCTTATTTATG
>CAYUQR010000027.1:4272-14384 GCA_964446825.1 uncultured Rikenellaceae bacterium | reverse complement strand
GGAGTGAAGCAGCAGGAAGTTGAAGAATTTTATGCAGGTAAAGTTGAAGTTAATGATCCCCATCCCATTTCCCTGGGGTTGAATTCAAAGATTAAAAAAATTGGCGGAAAGGTTCTTGAGGAGGTTTACAAGTCGGGTGGAAAGTATGGTGCTGAAATTGACCAGATAATTAAGTGGCTTAAAAAAGCCATACCTGTTGCAGAGAATGCTAATCAACTTAATGAGTTACAGCGTCTTATTGATTTTTATGAAACGGGTGATCTTAAAAAGTGGGATGATTTTAATATAGCATGGGCTGGAAATACCACGACGATGGTTGATTATATAAATGGGTTTATAGAGACATATGAAGATCCGTTAGGGATGAAGGCTACATGGGAAGCTGTAGTGGAATATACAGATATTGAGGCAACAATGCGTACTGAAACTATAACAGCAAATGCTCAATGGTTCGAGGATAATTCTCCTGTTCACCCGCAATACAAAAAAGAAAAAGTTGTTGGAGTTGCGGCAAAAGTGATTGATGTTGCAATGCTTGGAGGTGATTGTTATCCCTCATCTCCGCTGGGGATCAACCTTCCCAATTCCAATTGGATCAGGAAAGAGGTTGGATCAAAATCAGTTACTCTGGCAAACATCACCAACGCCATTGAAATAGCATCGCATGGCAACGGGTTTATCGAGGAATTTGCTGCTGATCAGACTGAGGTTGAGAGAATTAAAAAGTATGAGACGATTGCCGATGCGTTACATACCGATCTTCATGAGTGTGTAGGTCATGCAAGCGGGAAACTGGCACCGGGAACCGATCCGAATGCGCTTAAGAACTATGCATCTGCCCTCGAGGAAGCGCGTGCAGACCTGTTTGCCCTTTATTTTATTATGGATAACAAGTTATTGGAACTTGGACTTATTCCGGATATTGATGCCGCAAAAGCTTCGTACGATACTTATCTCCGTAACGGATTACTCACCCAGGTAGTCAGGATTAAACAGGGTAAGGATATTGAAGAAGCTCATATGCGCAACAGATCAGCTATTTCGCACTGGATATATGAAAATGGAAAGGCGGACAACGTTGTGGAAATTTTCAGACGTGATAGGAAAAGTTATGTCAGGATCAATGATTATAATGTGCTTAGGACACTCTTTGGTAAATTACTGAGAGAGATTCAAAGAATTAAGTCTGAAGGTGATTTTGAAGCAGGAAAAAATCTGATTGAAGATTATGGTGTTAAGATTGATCAGAAATTACATGCTGAAATATTGCAACGTTATGCAAAACTAAACCTGGCTCCTTATACCGGATTTGTTAATCCTTACCTTTTCCCAGTATTAAATACAAACGGCGAAATTACTGATATTAGAGTTGAATATACTGACGATTTCCTGGGCCAGATGATGTATTACGGAGAGAATTATTCTTATCAGCCTGTAAACAATTGAGACAATTCTTATCATTGTATTAGGGGGCAGATGCTCTATTTTAGATTCATCCAGAATTTTTCTTCAGATTTCTGAAGTTCAATTGTCTTTTTTCTTTCCAGGAGAAAATAAAATATAAGTGCCAGTATACCAAAGATTAAGACACCCAAAAGAAGGTATTTAATTATTCCTGATACATAAGCTCCTCCTGTCATCATTTCTGCGATCTGATTTGCAGAATTTATTCCGGGCTCTGTTTTTGAGCCTACATTTATGCTAAAGATATTCTTCATGAAGAATAAGGAGACAAATGCCAACAGTCCGGATGCAACAGGTGTTGCAACCCACCCGACCGCAATTTCACCCAGTATCCTGAAATTGATGTTCCTGGCACCTTTATACAGGCCAATACCAAGCACTCCGCCCACAATGACCTGTGAACTTGATACCGGTACCATAGGGATAGGGGGCAGTCCGATCTTTACAAACATATTTGAAAGGCTTGTCGATGAAAAGATAAATAAAACAAGAGCCTGGGCAAGTACAACAACCAGGGCTGCTTCAGATGATAACTCCACGATACTCCCTCCGACAGTTTTCATCACCTTTCTTGAGTAAGTAATTATACCTATTGCGATACCAATTCCTCCAAGAAGAAAAAGTTGCTGATTTGAGTTGAGCGATAAAAAGCCAATATTAAGGTCATGAAGGTTGAAAGCCGGAATAAATACTCCCATCACGTTAGCTATATTATTTGCTCCCAGACTGTATGCTCCAAAAGCGCCGACAATAACCAGCCCCGTTTTAATATATGATTCAAATCTTACAAGATGTATATGTGCTGCCCTTTTAAATTTTTTCAGCAGCATATATAGCAGGATAGCGAAAACGGCGCCTAATATGGGTCCTGATACCCATGTAGCAACAATTTGCGATAAAGTTCTGCTATCCGTACTGTTTCCTGTAAAAATATTCCATCCGATAATGGCCCCGACAATTG
Organism: uncultured Rikenellaceae bacterium; assembly: GCA_964446825.1. Classification (GTDB taxonomy): domain Bacteria; phylum Bacteroidota; class Bacteroidia; order Bacteroidales; family VadinHA17; genus LD21. The sequence continues at coordinate 11,959 of CAYUQR010000027.1, read as the reverse complement.
CCTGGGTTGTTGAAACGGGAAGGGCGAATTTGGTCATTACATAAACTGTGACTGCTGCTGCCAGTGCAACTGTGAAAGACCCACCTATTGCATTTACTGCTCCAAGTTTGCCAAGAGTATGAGAAGCGCCTGCACCCTGAATTACTGCCCCCACGATAACAAATATGGAAGCAATAATTGCGGCTTTCCTGAAAGAGACCATTCTGGAAGCCACTGCCGATCCAAAAACATTGGAGGCATCATTGGCTCCCAGGGACCATCCCAGGAACAGACCGCTGATCAGAAAGAATAGGATCATGCTACATTAATATTTTTATTGCCATACCTGAGAGAAGATCCGCAGCCTTTTGTGCCAGGTCCGAGATGTTTTCCACATGGTGAATTATATATCTCAGGTGCGCCTTGTGCGCAAGATCCAATTCTTTCATCTCCTGGAAGATAATTTTTTTGATGCCCCTGGATATCTTATCTGTTTCGCTTTCAAAATAATAGACCTTAAGCAGCTTTTCCCTCACGGTATACGGGGCTTTAAAATATGCCCTTGCGGCCGGCACAAGTTCCTCCGCCGCACTGACAGATGTTTCAGACAGGCTAATGAAGTTTTTATTGAGCGAGGTCGGGATATCCGGCATTTCTATGTTGAATTCGTTCAGGGAACTCTTAAGCGCATCAATTATCTCGTCCATTTCATCAATCAATGCAGTTACCTCTGCTTTGTGCTGTGGCAATATGGAATGAGTGATCATTTCATTTTCAATTGACCTCTGTAGTTTATCGGCACTGCTTTCAAGTGCATCTACTTTTGCAAGATGTCGCTGAAACGATTCCATATCTTTTTCAAGGAATGCTTTTATAGCCTCTTTGAATACCAACAGACCAAGATCAATATCATCAAAGAATTCATCAATCTTAAGGATAAGGTTTTTTGTTGTTCTTGTAAATACCGGCATGTTACAACGTAGTTAGGTTACTATAACAAATATAGAATAATATAGTAATAAACCTGAGGAAGGTATTTAAAATTCGATGATTTTCTCGACCCGGTTGTTCTTTAGATATTGCTTTAGTATTACCTGTATATCGCGATTATCTGCAGATGGTTTAATACAATCGTGAACGGTAGAAAGACCAAACCCCATATTATTTATATTAAAATAGCCATATCCCCAGTATTTCCCGTTTACAATTTTTACGGCGCACCTCTCTTCATCATCACGTCCGCTGTCGATTATAAAAAAGTTACGCCGTGCAAAAACAAACTCTTCCGCTGCCCTCGAAGCCCTTTCATTGTAACCATGTGATGATTCTTTACCAATGCAGGCACCTTTACAGATTCCGACCTGGTAGTGGAAGCATGCACCATCTGTCTCATATAATCCTGATAATTTCTGACACAGACTATATTTATCCACTAATTCATTGAGTTTGGATTTTGCTCTGTTTTTAGATGTAAATACAGAAACCGGGGTATCTTCGGTTGTGACCTGTCCATAACGGTAATTAATATATCCGTTATTGTCAGTAAAACTATATATACCCCACTGAAATCCGGTTCTTCTCTGAGCCCTGTTATATACGGGTTTATTTTTTTTGATTTCATAGGACTCTTTAAGCAATGCAATCAGTTCACTACCGGTTGTTTCCCATTCAATGTCAGCTATCACATCGCGCATCTCCATAGCCCGGTTAGTGGAGTTGTTTGAAAGATGCGTATTTATTCTCTGCTGAAGGTTACGGCTCTTCCCGATGTATATCAGATCGCCATTCTCATTATAAAAATAATATATACCGGGTTCATCAGGTATCTGGTCTAACTTGTTTAGATCAAGTAACGGATTGAGCTTGGAGGCTTTGGTGTTCCTCAATAATCTGTTTTTACTCCTGTGTAACAGATTGTCTTTTTCCATTAGAATGCCAAAAAGCTTTACAGTGGCAAGAGCATCACCTGCGGCTCTGTGCCTGCCTTCGATTGTTATTTTCAGATCCTTGCAGATATTACCCAGACTATATGACCCATGACCCGGAAGAAGCTTCCTGCTTAGTGCTACAGTGTCAAGAATATTTCTTTTATAATTAAAGCCAAGCGACTTAAATTCCTGCCGTATAAACGAATAATCAAATCTTGCGTTATGAGCTACAAAGGTCCTGCCCTCTGTTAGCTCGACTACCTGTTTTGCTATCTCGTAAAACTTTGGTGCATTTTCAACCATCTCGTTGGTTATTCCGGTCAGGTTGGTAATGAAATAGGGAATATTTCTTTCCGGATTTACCAGTGATACAAATTCTCCGGTAATCTTTTCACCATCATGAAGATATATGGCAATTTCAGTGATCTTTTCAAGTCGTGCACTTCCTCCGGTGGTCTCAATATCAACAATAGAATACATCTGTCGAAATATACTGCAACTAATAACTGCGAATATAGTCAGAAAAGGGGCATATTAGACTATTCTTCGTATTTTTGTTATGGCAAATATCAGATATTATGACAGAATGTTACGGTAAAAAATTTATTCTGAACGGAGAACTTCAACCGGCAGATCATTTCGTTAATTCACTTGTTTATGATGGCAACTCAATTTATGAAGTGATAAGGATGGTAAAAGGCAAGCCGGTCTTCTTTCACGATCATATGGAAAGACTTGCAACAAGTGTGAAACTTCAGCGTAAGAAAAAACTTGTTGGCGAGGATGTTCTTCGATTAGATATTCTTAATCTTACCCGCTCTGATAAGAAAAAAGTGGCAAATCTCAAAATTGTTTTTAACTACAATAACGGGTCAGATAATTACCTTGTCTACTTTATAGAGCCAATTTACCCTTCTGAAGAACAATATAAAAAAGGTGTAAAAGGAATTTTTTATTTTGCTGAGAGAAAAGACCCGGAATCAAAAGTGATAAATCATAAACTTCGATCATCCATATATCATAAATTAATCCTGGAGGGTGGCTATGAAGCCCTGCTTGTAAATGAGAATAACCTGATAACAGAGGGAAGCCGGTCGAATATCTTTTTCCTGAAAGGAGACACACTGGTAACAGCGCCTGATAATTATGTCCTGAATGGAATAACCCGGAAACATATCCTTGAGATATGTGAGGAACACAGTGTTAAGGTTGAAAAGTATTGTGTAAATGTGAAGGATTTAGCTGACTATGAAGCTGTTTTTATGACAGGAACCTCACCAATCATTCTCCCTTTCTGCTGTATTGAGGATAAATATTTTAATGTAAGAATACCTTTGATGGAGAAGCTGAGAGGACTATATATACTAAAGGCCGAAGAGAGCATAAAACACTCCGGACATAAATAGTATGAACAGGCTGAAATGACTGAAATATAATTTATTATATTTGTATTCTTAATAATTCAAAACGATATCCCATGGCAAGTTTAAGAGAACTTAAAAAGAATATTGATAACCTGGTTTTTGAAGTGATCTCCGATTGTTTTGTCTATTCTGGTGTTCATCCTGATAATAAATCAGATGAGCTGACAGCAATTATAAGCGATGCTGTTATTTTCAGAAATGATCTGATTGCACGCGTCAACAATCCGGACGGCAAGGATAATCCCAAAATCATTAAAGCTTATTACAAATCTGTTGAAAAAGATCTTCTTGCCGGAGTTGACAAGCTTTTTACCCGACTGAGCAATCTGTCTAAATCTAAGAAGACCAAATAAGGTGTTTATAAATCTGGTTACCACAACTGGTACATTTTCCCTCTTTATTTAGATTTATCAGCCTGGTATTATAACCCGATCTCATGGTAACAATGGTTCTGCATACCGGACATTCGGTATTTTGTCCTTTCTGTGAATGGGTATTCCCCATATAAACATAATCCAGTTTCTCTGAAGCTATGTCAAACAACCTGTCAAGAGTTTCCTGTGCTGTCGACTGTTCGTTCCTTTTATACATAGGGAAATAACGGCTCAGATGCAGTGGTACTTCTTTACCAAGTTCACCTGCTATCCATTCAGACTGATGGGCCATTTCTTCCTCTCTGTCATTTTGTCCGGGTATTATCAGAGTGGTGATTTCAAGATGTCTTCCGGATTTAGCAATCTGCTTTAATACTTCTTTGACCGGTTCTATTTCAGCACCCGTCAGCTTTTTGTAGAAGCTGTTGTTAAATGCCTTGAGATCAATGTTAAAAGCATCTATAAACCCGATAATTTCATTGAGTATATCGCTATTGACGTACCCGTTGCTTACCATTACGTTAAATAAACCTTCATTCCTGGCAATTATAGCAGTGTCCCTCATGAATTCGAACCAGATTAAAGGTTCATTGTATGTAAATGCTATACCAATGTTATTTTCTGCTGACCGGGCACTTTTTACAATCTCTGCGGGCATTGTTTCAGATCTGAGATTCTCAGGTATGTTCTGGGATATATGAAAATTCTGACAAAAATCGCATTTCATATTGCATCCGTATGAACCTATTGAAAGTATATTTTTCCCGGGGAAAAAATGATAAAGGGGCTTCTTTTCAACCGGGTCGAGCGAATACCCTGATATAACTCCATATGTGAGAAGTTCTATTTTTTCACCGGTATTTTTTCTTACTCCGCAAATTCCTGTTTTCCCCTTAGATAATTTGCAGTAGTGAGGGCAAATGAGGCATTCGAGCTTTCCATTATTTCTTTTAAAAAGGGGTATCATTTATTAATGGCGTTATTCTGTTATTTCGTTATGATGTTACAGTGTTAACATGTTATTGACTTAAAATTCAGTTGTTCTATTTGAAAATATCTGTCAGTTAAAAGTAATATATTTAATCTTTTGACCATCCCTGAATCGGATATCTGAAATCCAAATTTATAACAAATAATTGGTTTACATGTAGGGACGTTGCATGCAACGTCCCTACAACGCGTTCATGTATCGTTAATATTGATAAATTTGTCAATACAACAGATGCAATTGCTTCATATTTAAAAATTTTCTTGATGGAAGACACTGAAAATAACATCCGGATACCTTTTACCATAATGAAATCTGAATTTTCAAGAATTCTCCTTAATCATGGTTTTTCAGCAGAAAATGCCGATAAATGTGCTGAAATATTTGCCGTTAACAGTTTGGAAGGCGTTAATTCTCATGGTGTTAACAGGTTTCATCGTTTTGTGAGGAATATAGTAGAAGGATTGATAAAACCTAACGAGGTACCAAGGCTTATTCATAAAAGCGGGTCACTTGAGCAGTGGGAGGGAAACCTGGCTCCGGGTCCACTGAACGCGACATTTGCTTCCGACAGAGCCACTCAGCTGGCCCGTGAAAACGGGATAGGATTAGTCGCTCTGGCACATACAAACCACTGGATGCGCGGAGGAACTTATGGATGGCAGGCAGCAAGAAAGGGATTTGTATTCATCGGATGGACAAATACTTGTCCTAATATGCCTGCCTGGGGAGCAAAAGATGCACGCCTCGGAAATAATCCTTTCGTTTTTGCTGTTCCTTATAAGAATGATGCGATCGTCCTGGATTTTGCCATGAGCCAGTTCTCTTACGGAAAGTTGGAAACATATTACAGGGAAGGCAAGAAGCTTCCGTATACCGGGGGGTACAACAAGCATGGAGATTTGACATATGAACCCTCGGAGATACTTGAATCGTGGCGTCCTGTTCCGATAGGTTACTGGAAAGGAGCAAGTCTTTCTCTCCTGCTCGATATTCTGGCTGCCATCCTTTCATCGGGTCTTGCAACCCACGAGGTTAAATCCTGCTTTTCCGAATACAACGTATCACAGGTTTATATTGCTATCAGTTTAGAAAGCCTCCCAAATTTTCCTGCTATTGATAATTCAATTCAGCAAATAATTGAGGATCTGAAAAATTCAGTGCCGGAAAATGAATTTGCCACTATCCGTTATCCTGGTGAAAATATTGCAAAGATCAGGGCCGCCAACCTGCAGGATGGAATACCTGTTATTAAGGAAGTCTGGAATAAGGTTCTAAGTTTATGAAATAATAATTTCGTCTAGCGTCTAGTGTCTAGTGTCTAGCGTCTTATATCTTCTCCTCTATTACCTCAACAGGAATATTATTCCTTTCAGCAAAACTGCTGATTTCAGATATTATCTTTTCGTTTGTTTCGAAATAGGTAGTACCAAACCTGAGTAATAACCTTTTCTCAGACTTCAGGAAAAACACAATATTCAATGGGAATAATTCAATTCTTTCAATATCGCCGCTGGTTAATCTGACAGGCGAAAATATTGGCCTGTTTCTGATGACCAGATCTACAGCTCCGATTTCTAAATACTTTGATGTTTTACCCAAACCTGAAAAAATCTGGTACACACCAAAAGCGGCAAGGAGTATTATAGTTATCCAGAGCGCACCATCTGATTTTAAGGAATTAAAATTGAATCGCAACCAGAACAGGGCAACAATTACACACAGAGTTCCGAAGACAATCCGGATTATCCTTATAAGCCTGTTGTTCTCGCTTGTGTCAAGTGAATATCGCCTGGTTTCCATTGGCAAAAATTTCCGGCAATATATCTTTTTTTATTTAAGATTTTAATAACGACCTTCGTTTTAAGTAACTTTATTTTAATTTTAACAAAGTTTCATGTGACTTAAAATTTGCAATAATAAACTTATGAGGCGTAAATATTCCCTGGTCATCCTGATTTTCATTATCTTTTTTGCAATTTCATTCTTAACCAATATCCTTGGCTCGATTAATCCCAATGTAAGTGATAGTTTTGCTCTAAACGGTACTATGACAGGGCTGCTGCCTTTTTCATTCTTTATTGCATATGCCTTAATGTCAATTCCATCAGGGATGATTGTTCAGAAATATGATGAAAAGAAAAGCCTGGTCTTAGCCTGGATTCTGGCGTTTTCCGGAGCTATTTTATTCTCGCTTGTACCTGTTTTCCCTGTTTTCCTGTTTTCCCTGTTTTTGATTGGTTGCGGTATGGCTCTGCTGCAGGTTGCATTATTCCCCTTACTAAGGGTAACAGGAGGGGAGGAGCATTTTGCATTTAATAATATGATTGTCCAGCTGGTGTTTGGAGGGGCATCTTTTTTAAGTCCTTTTGTATATTCATATCTGGTATCGAATCTTAATAATCAACATGTTGGTCAGGGGTTATTTATAAATTTTATGTCGTGGCTCACACCACCTGAATTGTCATGGGTTTCAATATACTGGATCTTTGCTTTCATAAGTTTTTTGATGGTGATAGTTATTTTTCTAATTCGTTTTCCAAAGGTTATCAGAAAAGAAGATGAAATTGTAGGAGCATGGGAAACACATATTGAACTGTTCAAACAAAAGACTGTAATCCTATTTTTCCTGGGGATCTTTTCCTATGTAGGTATGGAGCAGGGTATAGCAAACTGGATTTCAGAATTTCTTCGTACTTATCATGGTTTTAAACCTGAAACCGAAGGGGCAGCGACTGTTGGATTATTCTGGGGCATGATGACTGTAGGCTGTGTTCTTGGACTGGTATTATTAAAAATTATTGACAGTAAAATTGTTTTGCGCATTTTTGCATCGGCCTGCCTTGTTGTATTGACTTTTACTCTCTTTGGGAGTGCCAGAATTGCTTTATTTGGTTTCCCTGCCCTCGGTTTTTGCCTGTCGGTAATGTACGGGATCATTTTTTCACTTGCACTGAACAGTGTTACCCGGTTTCATGGATCATTTGCAGGGAT
>CAYUQR010000027.1:0-4172 GCA_964446825.1 uncultured Rikenellaceae bacterium | reverse complement strand
AATCGGGAAATAAAACTACTACACCTGAATGGAGGCAATTATTCAACGGGAAAGACCTTACGGGCTGGCAACAAGTGGGGCCGGGCTCCCATTATGTTGAAGATAGTTTATTAAAATCAAAAGGGGGCATGGGACTGTTAGTCTGGACCGGCGAAAAATTCCAGGATTGCATTATCCGGGTAGTTTTCGCTATGCGAGACTCTAACAGCAATTCAGGTGTTTTTATCCGCATCCCGACCATGCCGACAGAAGAATGGATGCCTGTGAACAAAGGTTATGAGGTTCAGATTGATAATAATCCTCAGGCATCTGGTGAGGATGATTATCATTATACAGGAATGCTCTATTCTCTTACAAAACCATTGGCTAAGACCGGCAAACCGGGTCCGCAGTGGAACACAATGGAAATCACTTTAGCCGGGCCAAGAACGATTGTTTATCTGAATGGTGTTAAAGTGACTGATTTTAAAGAAGGTGATCCGGTTCCTGAAAAGAAATTTGACTTCGAACCTGATCGTGGCCCCCGACCTATTTCAGGATATATAGGAATTCAGAATCACAGCGATGCTGATGTAGTATTCTTTAAGGAGGTTGCAGAACGTCCTCTGACTAAAGAAGAATTAAAGGAATTGAGCGAGCCTGCAGAAACAAAATAATTAAAAGATTATTAATTAACATTTTAATCCTGTTAAAATGAAAAAAACTAATCGAAGATCAACTGAAACAAATGAAATTTCCAGGAGGAAATTTGTAAAAACTGCTGCAACCGGAGCCGCGGCGCTCACAATCCTGCCTAATTTTACTATCAGTGGACTTGGTCATGTTGCTCCGAGCGATAAGTTGCTTATAGCTGCCGTTGGATGTGGAGGTGAAGCAGCTGATGATATCCGCCATTATGCGATAGCACCAAAGAAAAATGCAGAAATCGCTTTTCTGTGCGATGTAGATGACAGGCAGGCAGCTCCGAGAATAAAACAATTTCCAAAGGCTAAGTTTTATCACGACTGGCGGGAGATGTTCGACAAAGAGAGCAAAAACTTCGACGCTGTTACAGTTGCAATACCAGACCACAACCATGCAATAGTGGGTCTGAGTGCCATGCAGCTGAAGAAACACCTGTATCTGCAAAAGCCTCTTACTCATGATATCTATGAAGCCCGTATCCTCACACAGGCATCCGAAAAATATCAAGTTGTGACCCAGATGGGTGATCAGGGTGCTTCATGCGATGGTATGCGAACCCTGCGGGAATGGATTGAAGCCGATGTACTTGGCGAAATCAGCAAGGTATACTGCTGGACAGACAGACCGGTATGGCCACAGGGAATTCCCTGGCCGACTGCACATCCTCCAGTGCCGAAAGAGCTCAACTGGGATCTCTGGCTGGGAACTGCTGAGCAAACAGATTACATCGACAACCTAGTACCGTTCAACTGGCGCGGGTGGTGGAGATTTGGAACAGGTGCACTTGGCGATATGGGTTGCCATATAATGGGACCTCCGTTTAAATTGCTGAACCTGGGATATCCTACCGAGGTTTCAGGCAGCGCAAGTACTGTATACAGTGGCATTTTTGTTGAAGGTATTTATCCCGACAGCGGACCTGTATCGAGTTCAATACGTTTCAGGTACAGGCTTAAGAACGGAAAGGACCTGGATCTTTACTGGATGGACGGAGGTATAACTCCTGAACGCCCAAATGAAATTGATACGGATCAGAACATGAATGAGGTTCTGGCTGATTATCCTCCCGGACTTAATGATTATGAAGGAGGAACACTGTTTATAGGATCCAAGGGAAAAGCTGCATGCGGCTGGGGCGGACGTAATCCAATACTTTTGCCGTTGTCGAGGAATAAGGAGATTAATGTTCCTCAGAAATACCCTCGTATTAACGGCGACATGGATGGTCACTGGTGGCAATGGATCGATGCGTGCATAGCAGGTTATGGAAATGCCGAGGTTGATTCACCTTTTGTGGGCTATGCCGGCCCCCTCACTGAAACAGTTCTTATGGGTAACCTGCTTCTCAGAAGTTTTAACATACAGGAGAAAATCAAAAGAAAAGACCCCGTATATGGTGAAATGGAAGGTTATGTTTTCCCGGGAAGATATATCAATTACAAATGGGACGGAGAAAACATGAAGATTACAAACTTCGAAAAGGCTAACCAGTTTGTAAAGAGGGAGTACAGGAAAGGCTGGGGAGAAATAAAACTTTGATATGAAACAAATAATCTACAAGGACTATAAGGAGTTATCGGTGAAAACCGCTGAAATGATAGCACATGTAATCACCAGGAAACCTGATGCCCTGCTTTGCTTTCCGGCAGGAGAGACATCGGTAGGGACTTTTAATCATCTGATTGAACTCTACAGAGCCGACAAGGTCAGTTTTAAAAAATGCAAGATAGTTGGGCTGGACGAATGGGCCGGGATAGGAGAGATGAGAAGTGAAAATTGTTTCTCTTTCCTTAAAAAACACCTTTTTGATCATATTGATTATACTGAGGAAAATTTTTGTTTCTTCGACGGGGAATCGTCTGACCTTGAAAAGGAATGTGCCAAAACCGATACGTTTATAAAGAAATATGGTCCTGTCGATATGATGTTGCTTGGTATGGGAATGAACGGCCATCTTGGATTAAATGAACCTGGAACATCTTTTGACTTATATTCACATATCGTGGACCTTGACGAAACCACTAAAGTTGTCGGTAAGAAATATTTCTCCGGAAATGTTGAACTAACAAGGGGAATTACACTGGGCATTAAATATGTAATGGAGGCAAAGATGGTAATACTTCAACTGAATGGAACGAGGAAAGCTGAAGTTGCAAAACAGCTGGTCAACAGTGAGGTTACCGAAGCATTCCCTGCATCTGTATTAAAAGGGCATTCCAAATCATTTTTACTTCTTGATGCAGAAGCTGCCAGATATTTATTATGAATTGAACAAGTTAATAGATTAAATTTGAATAAGCGAATAATTGACTCTGTCCCTGAAATAGTTTCCAGGCTGAAGAAGAATGAAGCGGCTCAAGCAAGTGCTTTCCTTGGATTTGATGCTTGTATCGACAGTATTGTCAGGGTTGTCAGGGACAAAGGTAAAAATTCTGAAAAAATATATTTCAATACCAGCAATCAATTCGGGGAGTTTCTTATAAGTCAGAAAAATAAAAGCTGTGGTATTGAGCTGGATACCAAATTGTCGAAGATAGGAGGTAACATGGTCATCACAGCGAATGCCCTTGGTAACCTCGGAATAGAGGTTGAATGTGTTGGTACGTTCGGATACCCTGAAATATTACCTGTATTCCATTCCATATCAGATAACTGTAAATTGCATACAGTCGCCGATACAATAACAGCCAGCGCTCTGGAATTTAATGATTCTAAAGTTATTGTATTTGACCCTGGTCCATACAATAAGCTTGCCTGGGAAGATATTAAAAACCTTGTTGGCATGGAGAACCTTCGGATGATGCTTACCGGGAAACAACTTATTTCCTTTCTTAACTGGAGCGAAATCGAAAACTCCTCAGCAATATGGGAAGGCTTTCTTGAAGAGGTTATCCCATCACTTTCCGGTGTGGAAAAGAAAAATGATTTTTTTACCGATTTTTCAGATTGTTCCAGAAAATCAGGGCAGGAGATCAGCTATGCAATTGAACTGCTTGGCAGGTTCAGGGATTATTTCAGAGTTACTCTAAGTCTGAATCTTAATGAAGCAGAACTGGTTGCCCGTGCTCTTGATGTATTTACTGATTCATCAGAAGAGGAATTTATCCGATCAATGTACAAAGTATGTAACTGCGATCTACTGGTTATTCACCGTGTAAACGATGCATTCGCTTATGACGGGGTTACTTTTGAAAAATGCGATACTTTCTATTGTTCAGAGCCAACCGTGTTAACAGGGGGTGGAGATAATTTCAATGCAGGCTTTTGTTTTTCCCTTCTAAATGATTTGGATCTTTTTCAAACGATTCTCGTGGCAAATGCAGTTTCCGGATCGTATGTCAAAACAGGTATCAGCCCCGATGTGGATGGATTAGTGGAATTTTTAGAAAAAATCTGCTTTAAGGGTTAAGAAGGAATTAAAAAACAACATTAGCACCAAATGTAACTGATCTTGTTCTCGGCCAGGTGTCCCTTCTGTCGACACCCGG
>CAYUQR010000026.1:11746-42233 GCA_964446825.1 uncultured Rikenellaceae bacterium | reverse complement strand
CCGCCAGCGCCGATGGTACTGCAACCGTGGGAGAGTAGGACGTCGCCGACTTTAATATGAAGCCTCTTGAGAAATCAGGAGGCTTCTTTTTTTGCCCCTCCTAATACACGTCATGTAATGGAAAGCAAAAGTAAGAAGGCAGAACAAACGAACAGCGAAGTAAGAACTGGTAAAAACTTCTGCATTCTGACTTCGTTTGTTCAAATGCTCTGACTTCAAAAAAATTCACTATTTTTGAAAATAGAGGCACTAATTATGGATGACGATTCAAAAGAAAATATACCGGGTATTCCTGATCTGAATATTCCCGAGGGTACAATCCTTGGGGATACACTGCTTCAGATGCTTAAATACAATATCCTTAACAGGGTTTACTCGGAAGCTCATGATAAAAACCCGCAGTTCCTTATAAACTCGCTGCTCGACCAGCTCGACCTTAAATTTGAAATACCTGAAGAGGATCTGAAAAACATACCGGCTGAAGGTGCCTTTATTACAGTGTCAAATCATCCTTACAGGGGAATTGACTCTATGCTTCTATATAAAATCATTTCAGAAAGAAGGAGCGATTTCAGAATTATGGCAAGTTACCTTCTTCATCATATCAAGCCCCTGAGCGACATTATCATTCCTGTAAATACGTTTGAAACATCCAGGAATTCAAAGTCTTCATTTTCAGGAATTAAAGAAGGAATTATTCACCTTAAGAACGGTTATCCGCTGGGAATGTTTCCAGTTGGAGAAACATCTTCGCTGATCGAAGTTTCAAAGGTTATTCTTGATAAGGAATGGCAGCCCGCAGCTTTAAAATTTATTAAAAACGCCAGGGTACCTGTTATTCCGGTGTATTTTCACGGAACAAAATCGCGCTTATCACATATTATAGGAAAGATACATCCTTTGCTTCGTACAATTAAACTACCGGCTGAACTCACAAAGAAAAAAAACAGAACTGTGCTTATAAGAATAGGCTCCCCGGTAACAGTAAAGGAACAGATGGAATTTGAAACCATATTCCAGTTTGGGAAATACCTGCGGGCGCGTACATATTCCCTGGGTTCCGCTCTCAAAGTGCGAAAGTTCTTCAGTAATTACATGTACAGGAAAAAGCCCGATTCTGAACCGCTGGCAAGCCCCGTACCTGTTGAGACTCTTAAAGAAGAATTTAACAGAATAAGGAAAGAATATGAATTATTTTCAACAAAAAATTATTCAGTTGTCTGTGCCCCAACAGTGAAGATCCCTGAGATTTTCAACGAAATAGGCCGATTAAGAGAACTGACATTCAGAAAGATAGGAGAAGGGACAAATAAAAGCGCCGATATTGATGAATATGATATTTACTTTAATCATCTCTTTATATGGGATACAGATGAAAACAGGATTGTTGGGGCCTATCGTATTGGAAAGGGCAGGGAAATTGTAGCAATATATGGTATAAAAGGATTCTATATCGATTCTCTTTTTAAAATCAATAAGGACTTTTTACCCATCCTTACACAATCGCTGGAACTGGGGAGATCATTTATTATTGAAGATTATCAGAAAAAAGCTATCCCTCTCTTCCTTTTGTGGAAAGGAATCATGGTGTTTCTCCTTCGTCATACAGAATATCGTTACCTCATAGGACCAGTAAGTATCAGTAATGACTTTTCTAAATTTTCAAAGAGTCTTATTGTTGAGTTCATCAGAAAATATTTTATTGATGAAGAACTCGTCAGGTATATTGTCCCTCGAAAGGATTTTATTGTGAAACCTGATAAAGCAATCGACAGAAATATATTTATCGATACCTCGGTAAGAGACATTAACAGGATTGAAAAAATAATCATGGATATTGAGCCGGGTTACAGGCTTCCGGTTCTGTTAAAAAAATATCTTGAATTAAATGGCAGAATAATCGGATTCAATATCGACCCCAAGTTCAATTATTGTCTTGACGGTCTTCTTATTCTCGATTTATATAATACACCCCAGGAATTTATAAAAGGATTATCAAGGGAACTGAACGATACTTCCATCCTTGACAGATTCATGAAACAATAAAAAAATTATTAATAGAATTTATATCGTTTGTCTATGATATTGGCACTCTTGCGAAGGGCTTCGTAGGCCTCGTATGAACCTCTCATCTGGAAGGTAGATTGCAACCTTCCCTGAATTAATTTAAGATCTTCACCCTGTGCGGTTGTTATATTATTCGCTGCCAGCATATATACCCCGTTGATCCCTTTTACCGGGCCCGATAATATTCCCTCTTTGGCAACTGACGCTGCAGCAATCAATGCCGGTTCGGTTCCCACACCCGGCACAGAATAGGATCTGAAGTTGATTTTTGTGGCCTCTTCTACAGTAAGTCCCATTGTGCTTGCTAATTGGTCTATAGTTTTGCGAGGATTATTGTTCCTGGTAAATTCAGCTGAAATAAGATCAGCTTTTTTGTCTTTTATGAGAGCAAACCTGATATCATTCTCGACAGCTTTCAATGGGGCTATGCCATCCTCCTGCACCCTGGTACAATAAGCCACAACAAACTTATCGCCAATTTCAAAAACTGGCTGCTGGTTGTTGTCGAGAACAATTTTATCTTTTTGTGTTGACTGGAACAGAGCCATAATCAGTGTTCTCGGATTATCAAGTCCGGGCAATTTTTTTTGCTGTGGTGCAATATCATTTGCTACTCTCTTGTTTAAACCCTGTTCAGCAATTGATTTTGTAAATTTTTCATATGTATCATTAGTGCCTGCAAAATCTCTTGCTTCACTATAATATTTTTGAGTTGTTATTGAGCCCGGAATAATTTTACGGTCAACTATACCAACATTGTATTTCCTTGTGTCCTTCGACTGTGCAAGGATCTCAATAATATGAATTCCGAACGATGTTTCAACTGTTTTTATGTCACCCTTTTTCCCTGAGAAACAGGCATTGTTAAAAGGAACGACCATCTTTCCTTCAGGAAACCATCCCAGGTCACCACCAAGCTGAGCTGATCCCTTATCATCAGAATTTGCCTGAGCAACGGATGCAAATGATGTACCTGATTTAATTAGAGTAATCAGACTGTCTGCCTCGTGTTTTGCTGTCTCAAGTGTCCTGTTCTGGTTGGTGGCTAACAGGATATGCCTTACATGAACTGAATCGGGTCTGTCAGCAACTGCCAGTAATTTTGCAATTTTATATGAACCATCTTCAAGATAAGGTCCGTAAACGGTTTTAAGGTCCCCTTCTTTAACAAAATCTCTGAGCTTTTCCGGCACTTCACTTAAAGGAGTGAAAAAGCCAACATAACGAGTATCAGCAGTCATATTTATAAACTGAACAGGATCAGTAGTTGTTGCAAATTCCTCCTTGGTTTTTTCAATCCAATCTTTAGTCTGATTGATATCATCTTCAGAAGGAACAACATCAAAAGTCACATACTCTACATCACGTAAAGCTGTACGCTTGTAACTATTCTTATGAATTTCGTAGTATTCGTGAATATCACTCTCCGCTATTTTTATCGAAGAATCGGGTACCGACGCATAATTTTTTAGTATATAACTGAAATCAACGCTATTGCTGTTGAGGATCTTGTCAAATTCTGCCTGTTTTGAAGTTACGTAAAGTCCCTTTGAAACAAGATCATTATACTTGGTATTCTCCTGGTCGTTTACAATCTCGTTCTCAAAGAACAGCCAATATTTCTTAGCTGTCTCATCGACTTCAGTCTGCTTCAGGAAATTAACGAGGAACGATTTGTTAAAGGCACCTGTCTGCTGATCGGTAAACAATTGCTGTACAATAGGGTGTGGTCGATTTCCAAGAACCAGCTCATCAACTTCTTCAGTGCTAACACCAATGCCAAGTTTCTTGTATTGAGAGTCGAGTATTTTTTCTCTTACCATTTGTTGCCATACCTGTTCTCTTAATGACTCGTTAGTAGCGTCATCAATTTTGGTTTTTCCTGACAATTTATAGATTTCTAACAGGTTCTGTAACCTTAATTCATAATCCTGGTATGAAATATATTCTCCACTGATCTGGCCGATCTCGTAGTATCTTTTTGCTTTTAACCGCTGCCCTCTTCCTTTGCCAAAAAAATCACTTACCACAAACAGGAAAAGAGAAAGACCGATAACTCCCGCAACTAATACCCCGGCTTTCTCGCGTAAAAATTGAAGTGCTGACATGTAATATCTTCTTTAATAATTAATAGAATATACCTTTTTAAATACAGGCGACAAATATAACAAAATTTCATTAAAACTCTGACCCGGATATAAATTGTTGATGGTATGGTGATGATAACTTTGGACAGTTCAAAAAGACTATTTATGGATTTCGACTTTTTCAGCAGCCCCATTATTATCATGAATTCTTTTAACCTTAGTAAATATCTAAATAAATCAATAAGTGCGTAAAAAAGTACTAAAAACACAAAAATATATCAAAAAAATAGGGGGGTATTCCGAAAAAAACACAAAAAAATAAAAAAATACCTTGAAAAATAGAGTGGATATTAAAAAAAGTCTATTTTTGTAAGAAAAATTTTAAAAAATGGCAGAACTCAGATTTAGTGCATTAAGAGAGGTTTTCAACAGGGTTCCTGTTGAAGTTACAAAACCATCTAAAGTTGTTTCCGAGTATTTCGGAGAAAATGTTTTTGATCTTCCTAAAATGGAACACTACCTTTCCAATGAGGCATATAAGGTAGTAAAACGTGCTATTAATGAAGGTAAATCCCTCACCCGACATGAAGCTGATCAGGTTGCCATGGGGCTCAAAGCATGGGCCATCGGGAAAGGTGCAACTCATTATACTCACTGGTTTCATCCGCTTACTGACGGAACCGCCGAAAAACATGACGGATTTATTGAGATTATTGAAAATGGACAGGTGGTTGAGAAATTCTCTGGCGAAGTTCTTGTCCAGTCTGAACCTGATGCTTCCAGTTTTCCAAGTGGCGGTCTCCGAAATACATTTGAGGCAAGAGGATATACTGCATGGGATGTTTCGTCACCTATGTTTATTGTGGGTACGACCCTGTGTATACCAACAATCTTTGTATCATGGACAGGTGAAGCTCTAGATTATAAAGCGCCGCTTCTGAAAGCCCTGTCTGAACTTGACAGAGCAGCAGTTGATGTATGCCAGTATTTTGATAAAGATGTTACAAAAGTTATAGCAACTCTTGGATGTGAACAGGAATATTTTTTAATTGATGATGCCCTGTATTATGCAAGACCTGATATTGTGCTGGCCGAGAGAACACTGATGGGCCATCAATCATCAAAAGATCAGCAGCTTTCTGATCACTATTTTGGGTCTATTTCAGAAAGGGTTATGGCTTATATTGAAGATTTCGAATGTGAGGCTTATAGACTCGGAATTCCGGTTAAGACCCGTCATAATGAAGTAGCTCCAAATCAGTTCGAGAGTGCTCCCATCTTCGAGGAAGTAAACCTGGCGGTGGATCACAATCAGCTTCTTATGGATGTTATGAAAAAGGTCGCCCGCAAACATAAATTCAGAGTTTTATTACATGAAAAACCATTTGCAGGTATCAACGGTTCAGGAAAACATAATAACTGGTCGATGGCTACAAATACCGGGGTCAACCTTCTGTCTCCCGGGAAAAATCCAAAAACCAACTTACAGTTTCTCACTTTCCTGGTAAATGTTATCAAAGCTGTGAATGACAGCAATGACGTTCTGAGAGCATCTGTAATGAATGAATCAAACTCCTATAGGCTTGGTGGTCATGAAGCTCCTCCGGCAATAATTTCAGTCTTCCTTGGTACTTACCTGATAAATATGCTTGAGAATATATCAAAGAAAGTAACTGATAAAAAGATGACCCCTGCTCAAAAAACAGAACTTAAACTTGGAATTGGCAAAATACCCGAAATTCTGCTCGATAACACCGACAGAAACAGAACATCTCCATTCGCTTTTACAGGAAATAAATTTGAGTTCAGGGCTGTAGGTTCTTCCGCAAATTGCAGTCCCTCAATGATTGTCCTCAATGCTGCAGTTGCATATCAATTGACTCAGTTTAAGAAAGATGTCGATGCCATAATTAAAAAGGGTGTAAATAAGGATGAGGCAATTTTCCAAGTCCTGAAAAAGTATATTCTCGAATCTGAGAGAGTATTATTTGAAGGTGATAATTATAGTAAGGATTGGCATAAGGAAGCTAAGAAAAGAGGCCTGTGCAATCTGGCCAGCGTACCTGAGTCAATCAGCCTGTATCTGACCAAACAATCAAGAGAGGTTCTCGTGGGATCAGGAATTTTTACAGACAAAGAACTGGAAAGCCGTGTAGAGGTTGAATATGAAAAATTCACAAAAAAGGTTCAGATTGAAGCCCGTGTTTTAGGCGACCTTGCTATTAACCATATTGTTCCTACTGCAACAATGTATATGACAACCCTGATTGAAAATGTTAAAGGGTTAAAAGATATCTTTAATGACATTGAGTATGAAAGACTTGCCGGAGCCAGAAAAGAGGTTATCGTAGTTTTGTCCGATCATATCACAATGATCAAGAAACTGGTTAACGAAATGGTCGAGGCACGTAAAAAGGCCAATGTCATAGAGGACACTTATAAAAAAGCAATTGAATATGAGAGTAAAGTTAAGCCTTTTATGGAAGAGATACGTACTTATATCGATAAGCTTGAACTGATTGTCGATAATGAAATGTGGCCGCTTCCCAAATACAGGGAGTTGCTTTTCACAAGATAAATAGTTGGTTGGTTTTTATAATCTTTGAGAAAAAGGATTCCTCCTGGGATCCTTTTTTCGTTTATAATAATTACGAAACTCTCGCGTTAAATATTATTACCATTATTCCTTAAATTGATTACTTTTATGGTCAAACTGAAGGCTAAATTATGAAACGATTATTATTTCTCATCATATTGTTGATCATTGCAGCAAGTCCGGAGGTGGCGGCTCAGAAGCGAAAAGCAGAGAAAGCATATTCAGCCTTCAATGCCGGGGAATATTATGATGCTATTGATCAGTTCAAGAGCGCATATTCAAAAACAAAAAGATCAGATAAAGTTACCAGGGCGGACCTTGTTTATATGATAGCTGAATGTTATCGTCTGACAAATGATCCTAAAAATGCTGAAACATGGTACAGGCTTGCAGTCAGGTCGTCTAATTCAAAACCCGATGCCCAGTTCTGGCTTGCCGAATCAATTAAGAAGAATGGGAAATACACACAGGCTATCGATGAATATAAGAAATACAAACAGGTAGCTCCCTCTGATGCCAGGGCTGACCAGGAGATTAGAGCCTGCGAACTGGCTCTCGACTGGCTCAGGAATCCTGAGGCTTATACGGTTACAGAATTGAAAGACCTAAATTCAAGAGCATCAGATTTCAGTCCTGCTTACGGGCGGGATGATTTTGGAATGGTATATTTTACATCATCACGCGATGGTACTTCGGGGAAAAAAACACATGGGGCAACCGGTCAGAATTTTACTGATATTTTCGAAAGCAAGGTTGATAAAAAATCAAAATGGAGCACTCCCGTTCCTGTTGATGGCATAAATAGCGATTTTGAAGAAGGAACACCCTCGTTTTCATCTGATTACAGGGAACTGTATTTTACAAGATGTGAAGCTGGAAAACGGGAAAAGAAAGGGTGTAAAATAATGTTTTCCAAAAGAACAGGTGATAAATGGAGTGATCCTGTCAATCTGAAAATACTTCCTGATTCACTGGTAGCAGCTCATCCTGCCATATCCCCTGACGGAACAACGCTCTATTTTGTCTCAGACCTTGCCGGCGGATTTGGTGGAAAAGATATCTGGAAAGTTACCAGGGCAGGCTCAAACGGAGCCTGGTCGCAGCCGGTTAACCTGGGACCCGACATTAACACATCTGGTGATGAACTGTTCCCTTATGTAAGAGAAGACGGTACTCTCTATTTTTCTTCCGACGGACTGATAGGAATGGGAGGGCTGGATATTTTCAAGGCTAATCAGCAAGCAGACGGAAGCTGGATCGTAAAGAATATGAAGCCGCCAATAAACAGTTTCGCGGATGACTTTGGTATAGTCTTTGAAGACAGCAATGAAAAGGGAATTTTCAGTTCAACAAGAAAAGGAAGGGGTAATGATGAACTCTATTCTTTTGAATTGCCTCCACTGGTGTTTAATGTCACAGGGCTTGTCAAGGACGAAAAAACAGGATCAGCTATTTCCGGTTCTGTGGTTAAACTGATTGCAAGTGATGGTAACAGCCTTCAGGCCGAGACAGGCTCGGGAGGAGATTTTAAATTCGATCTTAAAGCCGATGTTGACTATATCTTCCTTGCATCCAAAAGGGGCTATCTTAACGGAAAAGAGAAAGAGACCACAAAAGGACAGGATAAGAGCCGTGAATTTATGGTAACAATAATGCTGACCCCGATAGACAGGCCAATTGAGCTTCCAAATATCCTTTATGACTTTGGTAAATGGGACCTCAGACCAGAATCGATGGTTTCTCTTGATAAGCTTGTGGAAACTCTTAACGATAATGAGAACGTTACCATTGAACTTATGTCACATACTGACTCGCGCGATACAGAAGAATATAATCTGGACCTTTCTCAAAAAAGAGCCCAGGTTGTAGTACAGTATCTTATTGATAAGGGAATTGCTCCCGAAAGGCTTACCGCCAAGGGTTATGGCGAATCAACCCCGAAAGTTGTTGATGCTGCTATTGCTGCACAGAATCCTTTCCTTAAATTAGGCGCCACATTATCAGAGCAATATATTAACAGCCTTGCAAATGATGAACAGAGAGAAATTGCTCATCAGATAAACAGGAGGACTGAATTCAAAGTATTAAGGACTGATTATGAGGCACCAAAGAAGTAGAATAAAATCATCATTTTTCCTATCTTAGTGGTCTTAGATTTTTATTATGACCACAGAATCAAAATATAGCAAAAGAGGTGTTTCCTCATCAAAGGAAGAAGTACATGCTGCCATAAAGAACATTGACAAAGGACTTTATCCAAAAGCATTCTGTAAAATTGTACCGGACCTTCTCGGCGGAGATATTGAATATTGCAATATAATGCATGCCGATGGAGCAGGAACTAAATCATCCCTCGCATATATTTACTGGAAAGAAACAGGCGATATATCTGTATGGAAAGGTATAGCACAGGATGCCATTGTGATGAATCTCGACGATTTACTTTGTGTGGGCGCCTATGACAATATTCTTCTGTCATCAACAATCGGTCGTAATAAGAATCATATTCCCGGAGAGGTGTTGTCTGCAATAATAAACGGAACTGAAGAGGTTCTGGCAGAGCTGAGGGACCTTGGTATTGGTATCTGGTCGACCGGTGGCGAGACATCCGATATGGGTGATCTTGTCAGGACAATTGTCGTTGATTCCACTGTTATTACCAGGATGAAAAGAGCCGATGTGATTTCAAATTGTCATATTAAACCGGGAGATGTCATCATAGGTTTGGCATCATATGGAAAAACAAACTGGGAGAAAGAGTATAACAGCGGTATGGGTAGCAATGGTCTTACATCAGCACGTCATGATGTGTTCGCTCCTTACCTTGCATCAAAATATCCTGAAAGTCTCGACACAACACTTCCCTACGATCTTATTTATTCCGGAAGAATGAGGCTGACAGACCCGGTTGAAGGACTAAATACTGATGCCGGGAAAATGGTTCTTTCTCCAACAAGAACCTATGCCCCGGTTATCAAGAAAGTGCTGGAAACGATGCGTCCTGAAATACATGGCATGATTCACTGTTCTGGCGGAGGTCAGACCAAAGTGATGCATTTTATTGAAAATATGCATATTGTCAAAGATAACATGTTCTCGTTGCCCCCCTTATTCAGGATCATTCATGAACAGTCGGAGACCTCTTACCAGGAGATGTATAAAGTATTTAACATGGGACACCGGTTCGAAATATTCACCCATGAGAGCAATGCTTCGGGAATCATTAATATTGCTGCCGGATTTAATCTTGAAGCAAAAGTGATCGGGCATTGCGAAACTTCGGACAGGAAAAGACTGACTATCAGCTCTGAATTCGGAACTTTCGAATATTAAAAAGAATACCTCATCCCCCTGGCCCCCTTCTCCTAAAAGAGAAGGGGGAACTATAAGATATTCATTGTGTTAGCCCCTCTCCTTCAGGAGAGGGGTTGGGGTGAGGTAAAAGAAAAAGATTAATTTTCAACCCATTTTTATTATCTTTGCACCCTGAAATTTAATATTCTATGGCAAACAATATGATCCTGGAGAGGCTTGAGGGTGTGAAAACACGATTTGTAGAGGTTGGAGAGCTGCTTACCCAGCCGGAGATACTCTCAGACATGAAAAGGTATGTCAAGCTGAATAAGGAATATAAGGACCTTTTTCCAATTATTGAGTCATATGAGAAATATAAGGCTGCCCTCAGTAATTTAAAGAGTGCCAAGGATCTTCTTGCAACTGAAAAGGACGAGGAGATGCGCGAAATGGCTAAAACTGAGATTGAAGAGCTCAATTCAAAGATACCTGCTATGGAAGATGAGATACAGATGCTTATCATACCCGCTGACCCTGAAGATGATAAAAATGCTGTTATGGAAATAAGAGCCGGGACCGGAGGTGATGAAGCAAGTATCTTTGCGGGAGATCTTTTCAGAATGTACAGTAAATATTTCGAAGAAAGAGGATGGAAGGTTGAGATAAATAATGTTTCCGAAGGGACAGCCGGGGGATTCAAGGAGATTGTTTTCAGTGTTTCCGGTGAAGGTGTTTATGGAGTAATGAAATATGAATCGGGTGTTCATCGTGTGCAGCGTGTTCCACAGACAGAAACCCAGGGACGTATCCATACATCTGCGGCATCCGTGGTTGTGCTTCCGGAAGCCGATGAGTTTGATATTGATCTCAGGCCTGAAGATATCAGGAAAGATACTTATTGTTCATCCGGTCCGGGAGGACAGTCGGTGAATACAACCTATTCAGCAATTCGCCTAACCCACATACCTACAGGTATTGTTGTGACATGTCAGGATGAAAAATCGCAGATTAAAAATTACGATAAGGCTCTGAAAGAGCTCAGGACAAGGTTATATAATCTTGAGTACCAGAAATTCCTCGATGAGGTTGCCCACCGGAGGAAGACAATGGTATCAACCGGCGACAGATCTGCAAAAATCAGAACATACAATTATCCTCAGGGAAGAATGACAGATCACAGGATAAACCTGACTGTTTATAATCTTCCCTATATCCTAGATGGAAATATACAGGAAATCCTCGATAAATTGCAGATGGCTGAAAATGCAGAACGTCTTAAAGAAAGTAATATCTAAAACCGAGTGATAATGAACCATGCAGCTTTATTTGGGAATATAGTCAGGAAACGCTCCTTCCTGTGTGTGGGCCTCGATTCCGAGCTAGGAAAAGTACCCTCGTTTCTTCTTGACAAAAAAGACCCGGTATTTGAATTCAATAAAAGAATTATTGATGCAACTCATAAATATACAGTCGCTTATAAGCCAAATGTCGCCTTCTATGAGTGCCATGGTTCAAAAGGATGGGGTACCCTTGATGCAACAGTAAGGTATATTAAGGAAAACTATCCTGATATATTTGTTATTGCAGATGCAAAACGGGGCGATATCGGAAACACCTCCAGAATGTATGCAGAAACTTTCCTGGAGAACATGCCCTTCGACGCAGTTACAGTCGTTCCCTATATGGGAGAAGATTCTGTAGCACCATTCCTTTCCTATGATGATAAGTGGGCTATTCTTCTGGCGCTTACATCGAATAAGGGAGCTGATGATTTTCAATATCACGGCGGTGATGGGATTAAGCTCTTTGAAAGGGTATTAACTGTTTCACAGAAATGGGGTACTATTAATAATATGATGTATGTTGTCGGGGCTACGCGTGCTGAAATGTTTAAGGATATACGCAGGCTGGTTCCCGATCATTTTCTGCTTGTTCCCGGAATCGGAGCCCAGGGAGGAAGCCTGGAAGAAGTGTCAAAGTACGCTATGAACGATAAATGCGGACTTCTGGTCAAC
Source organism: uncultured Rikenellaceae bacterium (assembly GCA_964446825.1). GTDB lineage: Bacteria > Bacteroidota > Bacteroidia > Bacteroidales > VadinHA17 > LD21. The sequence continues at coordinate 30,174 of CAYUQR010000026.1, read as the reverse complement.
TCTTCACGGGGAATTATCTTTGCTGACAGTACTGAAAATTTTGATAAGGTTGCAGCCGAAAAGGCTAAAGAATTACAGGTCGAAATGTCGAAACATCTTTCCGAAAAAGACCTGATCTGATAAAATAGGTCTTGCGGTCTTGCGGTCTTGCGGTCTGCAGAGGCTCCCCCTCTCCCTCTCCCCCCCCTGTCCACCGAAGCTTTAGCGTAGGTGGATTCTCCCCCTCATTTTTTACCTTTGCCCTTGTGCTTTTGCACCTTTTTGCTTAACTTTATTTCCTTGCTGCATTCTAATTTAATTCGTGCTGAAATGAAAGAGGAATTTCTTCATTACCTGTGGAAATATGGCCTGTATAATCCTGATAAGCTATTGGATAATGAGCGGAATAAAATCTCTGTTATCCATCCGGGAGAGTACAACCGTGATTCCGGTCCTGATTTTTTCAATGCAAAAATATTAATCGCCGGCACATTATGGGCAGGTAATGTTGAGATACATACTCGCTCATCCCATTTTTACAGCCATGGGCACCATAATGATCCGGCTTATAATAATGTGATACTCCATGTAGTTGCAGAAAACGATAAAATTGTTCTCAATTCGAAGGGAGAGGAGATACTTACAACTGAGCTTGATTTTGAGAGGGATCTTTATCAGAAATACACAAATCTTATCAATAATCCTTATATTATTGCCTGCCAGGATGAAATTAAAAAACTCGACAATGTTCTCATCGGTCACTGGCTAAATGTTCTTGTAATTGAACGGCTTCAGGAAAAATCGGATTTAATACTCAGGATATTTTCCGAAACAGGGAATGACTGGGAAGAGACATTTTACAGGTTACTTAGCCGTTATTTCGGATTCAGGATCAATACTGAACCCTTCGAAATGCTTGCCACAGCTCTTCCTTTCAGGATAATACGCAGGCATGCTGACAACAGGTTTCAGATTGAGGCCCTTTTATTCGGAACCGCTGGCATGCTTGAGGAGGGATTGTTTAAAGAAGCTCTCGCTGATGCATATTTCCGTGATCTTATGAAGGAATATAAAATTCTTTCAGCGAAATATTCCTTAAGACCAATTCACGGGTGGGTGTGGAAATTCTCAAGATTAAGGCCGGTCAATTTCCCGACAATAAGAATATCGCAGCTGGCAGCCATGCTGTCTGTTGCCGGCGGACTTTTTTCCAAAGTACTGGAGGCAGATGAAATAAAGAGCTTAAGAAATTTGTTTGAGGTATCTGCGTCTGATTATTGGGACAATCATTTTGTTTTTGGCAGGCAAAGCCGGAATACTACAAAGAATACCGGGTCGCAGGCAACCGATATCTTCCTTATAAATGCTGTGATACCTGTAATATTTGTTTACGGGCAAAGCAGGGATTGCCAGGAAGCAGGTGACAAAGCACTCGCTTTTCTGGAAAACATACGGCCTGAGGAGAATTCAATTATTAAAGAGTGGAAGGAAGCCGGAATATATGCCGAATCTGCTTTTTATTCCCAGGCCCTGATCCATCTGAGAAATAATTATTGCAAAAAGAGAAAATGCCTTAATTGTCGCATAGGCAGTAAGTTAATCATGCTAGGTCACAGACTTAAAAATAATGAAGAACTTCTTCTCGAACCTTAGAAGAAGGAAGGGGAGAATTGGAGAATGGGAGGATGGGAGAACAAAAAACCCTGATATGTGTTGATAATTTTGTGATAAATATCTGAATGATAATGATATTCGACGCAACGTTTTAATTATTTTTCCCGTCTTTATAGAAAAAGGGTACAATAAAACGGATCAATTTATCGTTCCTGTAAAATTAAATAATGCAATAACTTATAAAAAAAAATACAATTGTTTGATAATTTACATAAAAAAGCCTTATTTTTGCGTTCCAAAATTGGAGACTCGATAAATTTACGGATAAACAACATTTTAATTAGTGATATGTATTTAACAACAGAAAAGAAACAGGAGTTTTTCAAAACCTATGGGACGTCAGAAATCGACACGGGAACTGCAGAGGGCCAGATAGCTCTGTTTTCGTACAGGATCAATCATCTTACAGAGCATCTTAAGAAGAATAAGAAAGATTTCAGTACACAGCAGGCACTTATCAAACTTGTAGGGAAAAGGAGAAGGCTTTTAGACTACCTGAAAATTAAAGATATCGAGCGTTACCGCGAAATCATAAAAGCGTTGAAATTACGTAAATAGAATAAAAAGGCAATTATAAATTGCCTTTTTTCATACTATTTAGATTATTTTGTAATTTCAATATTCATAAATCAAATATACAATGTTTAAAGTAAAAGAGAAGATTATTGATCTCGGCGACGGGAGAACGATAACCCTTGAAACAGGCAAAATGGCCAGACAGGCTGATGGTTCAGTTCTGTTAAAAATGGGAAAGACAATGTTGCTGGCAACTGTTGTTTCAGCAAAAGAAGCCAAAGAGGATACAGACTTCATGCCTTTGTCGGTTGAATATAAAGAAAAATACGCATCATCGGGCCGTTTTCCCGGTGGATTCCTGAAAAGAGAAGCACGTCCTTCAGATTATGAAATTCTTATTTCCAGACTTGTCGACAGAGCTTTAAGACCTTTGTTCCCTGATGATTTTCATGCAGAGACCTTTGTCACAATAAACCTGGTGTCGGCCGATATGGATACAATACCCGATGCTCTTGCAGGGCTTGCTGCCTCGGCGGCACTGGCAGTTTCGGATGTTCCTTTCAATGGCCCGATGTCTGAAGTAAGGGTTGCAAGGGTGAATAATAAATTTATTGTCAATCCTACCGCTACCCAGCTTAAGGAAGCCGATATTGACCTTATGGTAGGAGCCACATATGGCAACATACTAATGGTAGAGGGTGAGATGAAAGAAGTCTCGGAAGCAGAAATACTTGAAGCTCTTAAGATTGCACACGATACTATTAAGATACATTGCAAAGCACAGATGGAATTTGCGGAAGAGGTTGGAACAACTGTTAAAAGGGAATACAGCCACGAAGAAAATGATGAGGATCTGAGAAAAAAAGTGTGGAACGAAACATACAATAAATGTTATGAGGCAGCTAAATCGTTAACTGCCGATAAACATAAGAGGATAGATACTTTTGAATCAATAGTAACAGATTTTATCGGACAATATACCGAGGAGAATCCTGTTAATGAAACACTTGTAAAAAAATATTACCACGATGTACTCAAAGAAGCATCAAGGAGACTCGTCCTCAACGACAATATTCGTCTTGACGGCAGGAAACCCGATGAGATAAGACCAATAATCTGTGAAATAGATACTCTGCCTGCAACTCACGGCTCTGCCCTTTTTACAAGAGGAGAGACACAGTCGCTTACAACAGTTACACTCGGCACAAAGCTTGATGAAAAGATCATCGATGATGTTTTGAATAAGGGTACAGAAAAGTTCACACTTCATTATAATTTTCCACCATTTGCAACCGGAGAAGCAAAACCTGCAAGGGGAATAAGCAGGAGAGAGATCGGTCATGGAAACCTGGCTCACCGTGCCCTCAAAAACATGATGCCGTCAGATGACGAAAATCCTTATGCTATCAGGGTGGTTTCAGATATCCTTGAATCAAATGGTTCCTCTTCAATGGCAACTGTATGTGCAGGTACTCTGGCGCTGATGGATGCAGGAATTAAACTGCGGAAACCTGTTTCAGGAATTGCAATGGGTCTGATAACCGATAAAGATACAGGGAAATATGCAATACTTTCTGATATCCTGGGGGATGAAGATCATCTCGGTGATATGGATTTCAAAGTTACAGGTACCCGCGATGGAATTACAGCCACACAAATGGATATTAAAGTTGAGGGTCTGTCATTTGAAATACTCACAAAAGCACTCAACCAGGCTAAAGCCGGAAGAATGCATATTCTTGATATAATGACCAGCGTGATATCAGAACCGCGTCCTGAGCTTAAGCCTCATGCCCCAAGAATCGAAATGCTTACAATACCGAAAGAAATGATCGGCGCCCTGATTGGTCCGGGAGGTAAAGTGATCCAGGAGATACAGCGCGTTACTGGTGCCACTATCATCGTTGAAGAGATTAATGGTCATGGTGATGTGAATATTTTTGGTGAGAACGCTGAAGTTATTACAGCAGCTCTCGACTGGGTGAAAAAAATTGTTACTGTCCCTGAAATAGGCCAGGTCTATAAGGGGAAAGTAAAGACCATTGTCCAGTTTGGTGCGTTTGTTGAGATACTTCCAAATAAAGACGGTCTGCTTCATATTTCAGAAATTGAATGGAAAAAGGTAATGAAAGTGGAGGATGTTCTTAAGGAGGGACAGGAGGTTGAAGTAAAAATAATTGATATTGATCCCAAAACGGGTAAAATTAAATTGTCGAGAAAAGAACTTCTCCCAAGACCCCCCCGACCGGAACACGATAGAAAAGATCCTGAACAAAAACAGAATAATTAAAAAGAGTCCCGTATAAGCGGGACTTTCTTTTTGCTAATTCATTGCCAATATTTAAATTTGATTTTAATAATTCAGGCAATAATTTCAGGGAATGAAGATCAAATATAATTATGTTGTGATTGAAGGAAATATTGGTGCAGGAAAAACTACCCTTGCGGGAAGAATTGCCGATCAGTTCAATGCACAGCTGATACTGGAACATTTTGCTGACAACCCTTTCCTTCCGAAATTTTATAAAGAACCTGAAAAATATTCCTTTCCGCTCGAACTTTCATTCCTGGCAAGCAGGTATAAACAGCTTAAAGATGAACTGGTTCCACAGGATCTTTTTAAGTCTTTCACTGTTGCCGATTATTACTTTATGAAGTCGCTTGTGTTTGCAGCCTCTACTCTGGATGGTGACGAATATAACCTGTACAGGCAGATTTTCTATATAATATACGGCTCTCTTCCCAAACCCGATATCTATGTATACCTTCATCTGAGTCCTGAAAGGTTACTCAAAAACATAGAAAAAAGAGGCAGAAGCTATGAAAAAACCATAACCAGGGAATATCTTCAGAAGATACAGGACAGTTATTTTTCTTTTTTTAAACAGAATTCTGAGAACAAATACCTTGTCATAGATGTTAATGAAATAGATTTTGTTGCTAATGAGAGTCACTATAATAAAATAATTGATACTATCTTTTTTGATGATTACCCTGTTGGTCTCAATAAGGTCATTCTGTAAAGATAGCAGGATATACTGGCGCAGGTTTAAGATAATAAGTTAATATACGATTTGATAAAGTGTCAGATAAGTGAATTATGTAACTTTTTGATGTAGTTATGTAATTTTATTCTTAAACTAAAATGCTTACTTTGTATGGTAACAGGATACTTTTTTTTTCAAAATGCATAGAACAGAGTTTACAGAGAACTTTTTAATTTTTTACAATAAAAAATGCGAAAAATAAACGGGAGTGCAGATTAACCCTGCATATGACGGCTTCAACAATTACATATTATGTTGTTGTGAATCATTACAGGAAGTCATATTATTTGGAATAATTTGCTTAAAATATAACTAATTTATCTTAAATTTGTACTCAAATTGAAAAATTAATGTATTATTCATTATTAACATAAAATCAAAGTATCATAAACAAGTAACACTTTTTACTATGAAAAAATTCAGAAGCTATTTTATCCTTATCCTTGCCGCAATTGTAATGACAAGTTGCAGTGGCTTGAATAAGATGAAGAAAAATTCCAATTTGGTTAAATACGAGGTTACTCCGAAAGTTCTTCAGACAGACGCTGGTGTAGTTACAGTAACTATTAAAGGTACCTTCCCGGCAAAATATTTTGATAAGAAGACCACTTATACTGCAACACCTGTTCTCACCTATACTGGTGGTGAAACTGTTTTTGAAAAAGTACAGGTTGTTCAGGGAGAAAAAGTTCAGGCTAATAATAAAGTAATTAGCTATACCGGAGGAGATTTTACTTATACCGGTACAATCCCTTACACGGATGCAATGAAAATGTCAGAGCTTGTGCTCAGGATAAATGCAACCAGGGGTAAAGGAAGCGTTGATTTTGATCCTGTTAAACTGGCTGATGGTGTTATAGCCACATCAACACTGGTTGATGAAAATGGTATGCCAATTTCGATGAAAGACAAATATGTAAGGATTATTCCTGAAGCCAAGACAGCTGCTATTCATTATGTTATTAACAGGGCTGACCTGCGCAATTCAGAACTGAAAGATGAAGATATTGCCCTTCTCAGGGAATATATCAAAACTGTCAGTGCGGATTCCAGTCGTAATTTCAAAACAACAGATGTAAGCTCCTATGCGTCTCCTGATGGTTCGATGAAAATCAATGCACCATTGTCAGAAAAAAGAGGTGTGACAGCTGATAAATTTATCAAGAAGGAATTCAACAAAATAGATGCTGCAAAAGCTGATGGATTTTTCAATGAAAAAACCACCCCTGAAGACTGGGACGGCTTTAAAACAGAAGTTGAGAATTCCAGTATCCAGGATAAAGATCTTATTCTGAGAGTTCTGTCAATGTATTCCGATCCTGACGTACGTGAAAAAGAGATCAAGAATATGTCAGCCGCTTTTGAAGTGCTGAAAACCGGCATCCTTCCGAAACTCAGAAGATCAAAAATGAATGTTAATGTTGATGTTGTCGGCAGAACTGATGACCAGATCCTTGCTCAGATGAGATCAGATCCTAAAGCATTAAGTCTCGAGGAGATGTTACATGCAGGTTCTCTTACGACTGATGCTAACGAACAGCTTAAGTTTTATCAGACTACATCTGAAAATTTCCCGAAATGTGTCCGTGCAGCTAATAATATTGGTTGCTCATATATGGCCTTAGGTAAAGTTGATGATGCAATAGCTGCGTTTGAAAAAGCACAGGCTATTCAGAATAATGATGTTGTTAAGAATAATCTTGGCATTGGTTCACTTGCTAAAGGAGATGTTGCCAAAGCTGAAGAATATTTCAACTCAATGACAGCTGCTACACCTGAGTCAAAATGGGGACTGGGTGTTATAGCAATTACAAGAGGCGAATATGACAAAGCGGTTAACTATTTTGGAACAGAGCCTTGTTATGATCTGGCTCTTGCTCAGTTGCTGAAAGGCGACGTTAACAATGCAAAGACTACACTCGATGCCATGAAGAACCTTGACAAAAACGGAATGCCTTCATACCTGAAAGCAGTTGTCGGAGCACGTCTTGATGACAGAGATTATATGCTGAATAATCTTCGTGAAGCCATCGGCTTTAATGCTGACTGGAAAGCTTATGCAAAAACAGATCTTGAGTTTGCTAAGTACTTCAACGATGACACTTTCAAGTCTACAGTTCAGTAATAATTAAATTACATAAAATTGTAGGGTCGTTGCATGCAACGACCCTACTTTTTTTTGTTATTCAGCTCCCATAATACTATCCCTGCGCTTATTGCTATATTAAATGAATGCTTTGTCCCGAACTGAGGGATCTCAACACATTGATCGCAAAGATTCAGAACATCCTGGTCAACACCATTTACCTCATGTCCGAATATCAATGCATATTTTCCACCCTTTTCAATAATAATATCCTGCAACTCTACTGATCCCTCTGCCTGCTCAACACCGATAATCCTGTACCCTTTTGATTTGAGCTCCTTTACAGCATCTGTTGTTTTGGAATAATATTTCCATTCAACGGATTCTGTAGCTCCTAGTGCGGTTTTTTGAATCTCTCTGTGGGGAGGTACTGCCGTTATGCCGCATAAACAGATCAGTTCTGTCAGGAAAGCATCTGCTGTTCTGAAAATTGAACCAACATTACTCTGGCTTCGTACATTATCAAGGATTATGACAAAGGGAGATTTTTCAGCAATTCTGAACTGTTCCACACTCTTTCTGTCAAGTTCACTGTTAAGCCGTTTCCTCATCTTTTTTATGCGAAAATAATTAAATAATCTTGTAATTATTACTATTTTGCAGCCTTCGAATTATACGAAATCCGATATTAAATTAATTCATAAGATATACAATGAACGTTCATGAATTTCAGGGGAAATCTTTATTGAAGGCTTACAATGTTGATATCCAGGAAGGAGAAGTGGCAGAATCTCCGGAACAAGCAGTTAAAGTGGCTAAGCAGCTAAAGGAAAAATTTGGTTCGGAATATTTTGTTGTTAAAGCACAGATACATGCCGGGGGAAGAGGCAAAGGAGGCGGAGTTAAATTGGCTAAATCAGTTGAAGAGGCAGGTAAGATAGCAGGCCGGATCCTTGGCATGCAACTGGTAACGCCACAAACCGGTCCTGAAGGTAAAAAGGTTCATAAAGTGCTTATTGCACAGGACGTTTATTATAAAGGAGAATCTGAACCGGAAGAATTCTACATAAGTTTGTTGCTGAACAGAAACACCGGGAGGAATATTTTTATGTATTCTCCCGAAGGGGGAATGTCGATTGAAGAGGTTGCAGAAAAATCACCCGATTTGATTTTTACCGAAGAGATAGATCCGGGTTTGGGGATACAACCTTTTCAGACACGCAACATTGCTTTCAATCTTAAATTATCGGGACTGGCTTTTAAAAATATGCAGAAGTTTCTTACAGGTCTTTACAAAACTTACATAGGATGCGATGCCCAGTTACTGGAAATAAATCCTGTCTTGAAAACAAGTGATAACAGGATTCTGGCTGTCGATTGCAAACTTGTGCTCGATGATAATTCTCTGTTCCGGCACCCTGAATTGGCTGCCATGAGAGATATTAATGAGGAGGATCCTGTTGATGTTGAAGCCGGAGAATATAACCTCAATTTTGTAAAACTCGACGGAAATGTAGGGTGCATGGTAAACGGAGCAGGCCTCGCCATGGCAACCATGGATATAATTAAACTTTCAGGAGGATCTCCCGCTAATTTTCTGGATGTAGGAGGAGGTGCCAACCCCAGAACTGTTGAGGCAGGGTTCCGTATTATTCTCAAAGACCCGGCAGTGAAAGCTATACTTATAAATATTTTCGGGGGAATTGTTAGATGCGACAGGGTTGCCAGTGGAGTTGTTGAAGCGTATAAATCAATTGGAGAGATAAAGGTGCCGGTAATTGTAAGGCTGCAGGGAACGAATGCTGAAGAAGCAAAAGCCATTATAGATAATTCAGGGCTGGCAGTTTTTTCTGCCATATCTTTTAAGGATGCCGCTGCCCTGGTAACCAAAGTTTTGAACTGAATACGAAGGCCATTTCCATCTGTGTATTTATTACAGAAGGTTTATAAAATCAAAAGTCGTCCGAATACTGCCTGTATCTGTACGATAATGCTTTCGACAGGATCTATTTTTCATGAGAACAATCACAAAAAGGTTTGTTCGCCGAATTTCCGCATCTGCAAAGCAAAACCTCACTGACCGTTTCCTCCTTATCGCGTTTCAGGTCTTTTATAGTTATATTGCCCGTAATTTTTAATGGTCCGAAATCAGTTACCTCTACAATTGTCTGATTTTTATTTTCTTTGTTCAGTTCCATTATTTAATGATTAACCATTAAAACCTATTTTCCTGTGCTGCCCGTCGCAGAAAGGCTGATGGTCGCTTATTCCGCACCGGCATATCGACATCAGGCCGTCTTTAACCTCTTTCGTGTTTCCACTGTATTTCAGGGTAAAATTTCCTTTAATTACAATCGGCCCGTCGGTCATTATCTTTACAGCTACCGGTCTGTCCTCAGGTTCCGGGTCCTGTATGTTTACTAATTCCGGTCTTCTGAATTTAATATGATTTAACTGATCACTGCCTACATCTGCATTTTTTTTATCATCATTCCATTTCCATGCAAGCGCTTCGGTTGGACATAAATTTACAACCTCAATGATTCTTTCTGTTGTTGAACCATTCATGTCAACCCATGGCCTTCTGCTGGGATCAAATACCTCAATGAGCTCTCTGTAACAATAGGAGGCATGTATGCAAGCTGAGGGTTTCCAGTAGACTGTAATATCATCGTTCCTGTATCTTCTTCCTCCTGAAAACTTTTTTTCATCTTTGTCCATTGCTGCCTAATTTTATTTCCCGATGGTTTTGTTATTCTGAAAGTCAAAAAGAATAGAATTCTTGTGCCTCAGATTTAATACTCTCAGACTTTTCCGCCAAAAAAAATAATGACCGCAATTTAACATTTTTATATATTTTGTTAATGAATAAATCCGATGAAAATTAATAAATTAGATGGGTCATATTATAATAGAGTAAAATTCATTTATTTAGTAGCGGAATTGGAATCCTCACAATGATAGTATTTTTGTTAATTCGATAATGATTTCATTAGTTGAAAAGGATATATTTACTTTGTATATAATACTGGTTTTTAATATTTAACAACGAGTTTAATTCATGGGGTTTTCTTTGTTTTTCCTCTTAACGTCCCTGCAATCATTTTCCGGGATTACCGACCTGAAGGTCGTTTCTGAGGTTTTATCAATACCAGTGCCGGCTGTTTTATCATCTGCTCTCTTTAATTTTTTCATTTTCCTTTCACTGGCCCTGGTTATCATCTGTTCGATACTGGTTTATTTCTCAATAAAGCTCACATTATCAAACAAGGATCTTAAGGAAAATAGCAGCAAAATTCTTAAAGAAAATGTGGACCTTAAGAAAAAAAACAAGGAGCTATCAAATCAAAATAATCTTATCGGCAGGGAGAATAATGAATCGGATAAGTTTTACAGGATGCTGGTACAATCGGCAAACGATGGTATCTCCTTTTACGATAATGACTGGAATCTGATATATGCTAATAAGGCATTTTATTCTATGATCGGACTTGATCAGGGCATTAATAATTCAATAAACGCAGGGGATCTGGTACATCCTGATGACAGGGGTTATCTAAAAGAAAGGCAGGAGGCGCTTATGGGTAAAGGATTCTTTGAATGTGAGCTCAGAATTCGTCATAGCGAAGGACATTATATTAACCTGTCGGAAAAATCAGTTATAGTCAGAAATGATGAAGGTGAGATTCTGGGTGCATTGATAATTTCACGCGATATCTCAAGGATAAAACAGGTTCTTGAAGAGTTAAATAAAGCAAATATTGATGCTGAAGCAAGTAACAGGCTTAAATCAAGCTTCCTGGCTAACATTTCTCACGAGATAAGGACTCCTCTTAATAGTGTAGTGGGATTTGCAAATCTTCTTTTATCAAATAATCTCACTCAGGATGTAAAAGAAGAATACATCGAACATATTAATTATAATAGTGAAAAACTTATCCAGATAATTGGTGATATTATTGATTTGTCGCGTCTTGAAAGTTCGCAGATAGAAATAACTTATGAAGAGACATCTCTTAATTCCATTGTAACTGAGATAATAGAGGAAGCACGACAGGTTATCAAGCGAAATGAAAAACCAATTATTCTGAATGAAAGAAATTTATTCGGGGATAACAGTGATCTTATTTTTACTGACAGGGTATGGCTTAAAAGGGTTCTGAACCATCTTATGGATAATGCCGTGAAATTTACCCTCGATGGTTCTGTCGAATTCTCCTACCTTAGGGAAAATGATAATATTATATTCAAAATTAAAGATACAGGTATAGGGATAAACAAGGAAAACCTGGCACGTATATTTGAAGAATTCCGCCAGGAAATAGACGGTCACCATCGTCCTTTTGAAGGATTAGGGATTGGTCTTACTCTGGCAAAAGAGGTTATTGAAAGGATGGGCGGAAAAATATATGTTCAGTCTGAAAAGGGGATTGGCTCTGAGTTCAGTTTTTCATTGCCTTACAGGCCTGCCGGCAGTACCCGGGTTAAAACCAAATTGAACCTAGAGGACCAGCTGTTAAAGCCTGTTAACTGGATTTCAAAAAAATGCCTTCTTGTAGATGATAATAAAGATGTTCTGATTTATCTTAACAGGATCCTTGTAGATACAGGTATGACTATATTTTCGGCACGCTCGGGATACGAAGCCATAGAAGTCATTAAAGCAATACCCGACATTGATGTTGTGCTTCTGGATATGCAGATGCCTGAAATGAACGGAATAGAAGCTACAAAAGAGATCAGAAAGATCAGGAAGAATATTCCGATAATTGCTCAGACTGCTTTTATTTTTGAAGATGACAAAGACATCATCCTTGAGGCTGGTTGTGATGCCTGTCTTATTAAACCGATCAGAAAAGACCATCTTCTGACTGTGATGGCGAGTTTTGTCAAAACGGAGTAGGCTTGGTCTCATCAAGCCCTTTAAGCCTGACATTAAAAATTATTCTTACTTTGCAATCAGCTTAAAAATGCCTGACACTCAGTTTGCAGATATTATTTTGCCCCTTGCTTTGAGGGGAAGATTCACCTACAGGATTCCAGGTGAGCTTGTGGACCGGGTAAAACCCGGTGTAAGAGTACTGGTTCAGTTTGGTGGCAGGCAATTCTATTCAGGAATAGTCTGCAGTATTCACGACAGGTCGCCTGAAATAAAAAATATCAGGACAATAACCAGGGTTTTGGATGAGATACCGCTAATAAATGAATCACAACTGAAGCTATGGTTTTGGATATCCGATTATTATCTGTGCGGAGAAGGAGAAGTTATGAAAGCCGCTCTGCCTTCGGAAACAAGCATTAACAGCTATAAACCACGATTTGAAACCTTTGTTAAGCTTGCCAGACAATTTTCCGAAAAGGAGTTAAATGAGATACTCGATAACCTTAGCAAGGCCCGCAAACAACAGGAACTTCTTACTACCTATTTAAGTCTGACAGGTTATGGCCCTAAGACAGAAATATCAGAAATAAGTAAGTCAGTACTGCTGTCCGAATCTCAAACTTCTATGGTAATATTAAATGCCTTAATCGGGAAAGGGATTTTGAAATCCTTCTCTTTGCCTGTATCAAGAATATCAGAAGAAGAGGTTTTAAAGGAACCGGTAAAGGTTCTTAGCGAGGCTCAGCTAACAGCTTACAATTCAATACTAAACCAGCTTAAAGAAAAGGATGTAGTTCTTTTGCACGGAGTCACTTCGAGTGGGAAAACAGAGATATATATTCACCTTATTGAAGAGCAATTGAAAAGAGGCAGGCAGGTTCTCTACATGCTTCCTGAGATTGCTCTTACGACCCAGATAATCCTCAGGCTGAAGAAACATTTCGGAGCGATGACAGGCGTATACCATTCGCGGTTTAACGATCCTGAAAAGGTGGAAATATGGAAAAGGGTGGCTGACCCAGATCCTTTAACGGGTTTCCGGTTAATTCTGGGTGTCAGATCATCAATATTTTTACCTTTCAGTAATCTTGGGTTAGTAATAGTGGATGAAGAACACGACGGGTCATATAAGCAACACGATCCGGCACCGCGTTATCATGCACGCGATTCCGCTATAATGCTTGCTTCCATCCATAAAGCAAAGACTATTCTTGGATCTGCCTCACCTTCCATTGAAAGTTTTAATAATACCGTAAACGGGAAATATGGACTGACAGAATTGAAAGAGAGGTTTGGACTGATAAAATTGCCTTCAATAGTAATTGCAAATACCAGGGAAGCATACAGGAAAAAACTGATGGTCTCGCATTTTACTCCTGAATTGCTTCAGGCAATGGATGAAGCCCTGGGAAAGGAAGAACAGATAATTCTTTTTCAAAACAGGAGGGGATTCTCTCCCTATATTCAATGCTCCGAGTGCGGATGGATTCCTGTTTGCATTCAATGTGCAGTTAATCTGACATATCATAAAGGAATTAATAAGCTTGTATGTCACTATTGCGGTTATACAACCGGACTTCCATCAAATTGCGGAAATTGTCACTCCACGGGAATGACAACAAAAGGTTTTGGCACGGAAAAGATTGAAGACGAAATTAAGATAGTATTTCCTGCTGCACGTGTAGCCAGGATGGATCAGGATACGACAAGGAACAAAAACTCTTTCAGCAAAATAATACGGGCTTTTGAAGAGAAACGTATTGATATCCTCATTGGAACACAAATGATTTCAAAAGGACTCGATTTTGAAAATCTTACCGTTGTGGGGATTTTGAATGCCGACAACTTGTTGAATTATCCCGATTTCAGGGCACATGAAAGAAGTTTTCAGCTGATGGAGCAGGTTAGCGGCAGGGCAGGCAGACGGCAGAAACAGGGTAAGGTTGTGATCCAGACCGCTGATCCGACACACAGGATAATAAGGCTAATGCTGAGACATGATTACGGGACGATGTTCAGGATGCAGGTTGAAGAAAGAATGGCATTCAATTATCCGCCTTTCAGCAGAATGGTAAAGATAAGCCTCAAGCATAAAGACAGGTCTCAGCTGAACCATTACTCAGAAATTCTTGGGAATGATCTTAAGACAATTTTTGGGAAAAGAGTACTTGGGCCTGAGTCGCCGGTCATCTCACAGGTACAGTTATGGTACATCAAAAATATCCTTATTAAAATAGAAAGAGAAAGGCCTCCTGCAAAAGCCAAGCAGCTTATAGTCGGAGCATTAGAAAGGATTGAAAAGGAGAAAGGAGCCTCCTCATTGAGAATAGCTGTTGATGTGGATCCGTACTAAAAAAGGCGATAGGCGACAGGCTATAGGCAATAGGTAAAATTCAAACATAAAACCCTGAAGATAATATGAGAGGAAAAATAAGAGAAACAACTCCGTGATAATCCGTGTTTAAACTCTGTGTTACTCCGTGGTAAAAAAATAATCTCGGAAAAAGATGCTACTTTTGAATAATAATAATCGTAAGGATGAAAATAGAAGTGTCAAATGGTGAGATCATTGACAAGCTCACAATAATCCAGATCAAACTGGAAAGGATAAAAGACAAGACAAAACTGGCAAACCTGAAAAAAGAATATGATATTCTTTTCAAGGCATCTACATCCATCATTAGTATTACAGATCCTTTATATATAGCATTATACCAGGTGAATTGTGAATTGTGGGATATCGAAGACAGGATACGTGATCTTGAAAGAAAGAAAGATTTTGGTCATGATTTTATTTCGACGGCACGCGAAGTATATTTTAAGAATGACCGTAGGTCGGAATTGAAACGGGAAATCAATATAAAGACGTCATCGGGTCTCATAGAAGAAAAATCCTACGAAAAATATTGAAATGCGTCTTCTTGTAATACGTACATCTGCGATGGGCGATGTCGCACTCACTAATCCTGTACTGTTGGCGATCAGGCGGCAATATCCTGCCGTTGAAGTGATGATGCTGACGAGACCGGCTTTTGGTCCGTTTTTTACTTCCATTGAAGGACTGCATCTTTTTTACCCTGACTTTAAAGAGAGACATAAAGGCTTAATCGGTATTTTCAGGCTTTACCGTGATATTATCAGACAGGGAAAGATTGATCGGGTCATCGACCTTCACGCTGTATTGAGATCGAAGTTATTAAGCCTGTTTTTCAGGTTGTCGGGAGTGCCTGTTTTAGTAATTGATAAGGGAAGAAGAGAAAAAAGACGCCTGGTTTCAGGAAAAGATAAACGACAGCTAAAACATTCCGTTGATCGCTATTGTGATGCTTTTGCAAAGGCCGGATTCCCGGTTTATCCTGAAAAGGGGCCATTTATGGTGCCTTCCAGGTCTGCACTCACAAAAATATCCACCCTCATGGGCTCTGAAGATGAGCTAAATATCGGCGTTGCTCCATTTGCCAGGCATAAACTGAAAATGTGGCCTGAAGATAATATGTCACTTCTTTTAAAAATGATTTATGATAACCATAAATGCAGGTTTTGGTTATTTGGTGGAAAGGAAGATTCAGAAAAGCTAAAGGCTTTCCAGACAAGGGTCCCGGGGTCTGTCAACCTTGAAGGTACTCTTAGTCTTGAAGAAGAACTGGCTCTTATGAGCAAACTCGACTTAATGATAGCCATGGACTCTTCCAACATGCACATGGCTGCACTGACAGGTATTAAAGTTATTTCAATATGGGGAGGAACTGACCCGCTAAGCGGCTTTGGCGCATGGATGCAGAATGAATCTTTCTCGATAAGAATACCTGTTGACGAACTGACCTGCCGTCCATGTACCGTCTATGGCAAAGGTGAATGCAAAAGAGGCGATTTTGCCTGCATGAACTGGCTTACCCCGGAAAAGGTTTTTGAAAGAATTAAAAAACTGAATGTAAAAATATAATGATTATCATATGAACTCAGAAAATCATAATAGCAGGAATCAGAGGAAAGTTAAGAAAGATATTCCCGGGGGAGTCATTTTAGCTATGCTGGTTGTGATAATTATAGCTGTAGCCGGATTCTTTCTTAAGCATAATACCAGGTCTTCAGAAAGGGATCTTGCCGATCTGGTAAACCCTTTAATGGGTACCGACTCTGAATACAGGCTCTCAAATGGCAACACTTATCCGGCAGTTGCCTTACCCTGGGGAATGAATTTCTGGACACCTCAGACTCGTAGCATGGGCAATGGGTGGGCTTATACGTATAATGATTATAAGATAATTGGCATCAAGCAAACCCATCAGCCAAGTCCATGGATCAACGATTATGCTGCTTTTTCACTGATGCCGATTACCGGAAGGATAAGGATTGGTGAAAATGAAAGGGCTTCGTGGTTCTCCCATAAGGCTGAGGTGGCAAAACCATACTACTATAGTGTATATCTGGCTGATTATGATGTTACGGCAGAAGTAACGCCTACTGAGAGAGCAGCTATTTTTCGTTTCACCTTCCCTGAAAGCGATTCTTCATATATCCTTATTGATGCTTTTAATAAAGGTTCAATGGTGGAAATAATTCCTTCGGAACGTAAGGTCATCGGCTATTGCAGGAATAACCATGGGGGTGTTCCGGATAATTTTTATAATTATTTTGTCGCAATCTTTGACAAGGATTTTACATCCACAGATACCTGGCACGGAGATACTCTCGATAATGAGGGCCTTCAGGAAAGGAGTGACCATACTGGCGCTGTCCTGGGATTTAAAACCCGCAGGGGTGAAAAGATAAATGTGCGTGTTGCTTCTTCCTTTATAAGCCACGATCAGGCTCTTCTTAATCTTACCCGTGAGATTGGGAGTAAGGATTTCGAAACAATAAAAAATAAGGCGAAAGATACATGGAACGATCAGCTTGACCGTATTGAAGTGGATGGAGGTACAATGGACCAACAGAGAACGTTCTATTCATGCCTGTATCGTATGTTACTTTTCCCAAGGCAGTTTTTTGAAGTAAATGAAAAGAATGAGACAGTGCATTACAGTCCATACAACGGGAAAATCCTTTCAGGTTACATGTTTACTGATAATGGTTTCTGGGATACTTTCAGGGCATTGTTTCCTTTCTTTACTCTTATGTACCCCGATGTTGACAGCCGGATAATGGAGGGACTGGTTAATACTTACGAAGAGAGCGGATGGCTGCCTGAATGGGCAAGTCCGGGTCATCGCGACTGTATGATAGGATCAAACTCGGCATCGCTTATTGCCGACTCATATATTAAAGGGATAAGAGGGTATAATATTGATACTCTGTATAAGGCCATCATTAAGAATACAAAAGGACCGGGTCCAGTCTCTTCTGTGGGCAGGACAGGTGCCGGCTATTATAACGACCTGGGCTATGTTCCTTATAACGTTGGTATTAATGAGAATGCAGCAAGAACATTGGAATATGCCTATGCCGATTTTTGTATCTGGCAGCTTGCTAAAGCGTTAAAAAGGCCGCAGGAAGAAATTGATTTGTATGGTAAAAGGGCAATGAATTATAAAAATGTTTTTGACCCCGACAGGAAGCTTATGCGGGGACGTAACCTTGATGGCACTTTTCAATCGCCTTTCAGTCCTTATAAGTGGGGCGATGCATTTACAGAAGGTAACAGCTGGCACTATACATGGAGCGTATTCCAGGATGTTGAAGGCCTTGTTAAGTTAATGGGAGGAAAGAAAGATTTTACTGCAAAACTCGATTCTGTCTTTGAGGTGCCACCCGTTTTCGACTATACTTACTATGGTCAGGTGATCCACGAGATAAGAGAGATGCAGATCTCAAATATGGGGAACTATGCCCATGGCAATCAGCCAATACAGCACATGATCTACCTTTACAGTTATGCTGGTAAGCCCTGGAAGACACAATACCATGTGCGGGAAGTGCTCAATAAACTTTATAATTACACACCTGACGGTTATTGCGGAGATGAAGATAACGGACAGACATCGGCCTGGTATGTCTTTTCGGCACTTGGATTTTATCCTGTCACACCGGGTACTGATGAGTATGTTTTCGGGTCTCCTTTATTTGACAAAGTGACCCTGACTTTTGAAAACGGCAAGAAAATGGTCATTAAAGCACAGAACAACAGTATGGAAAACGTATATGTTCAGAGCATTATACTTAACGGAAAAGTAGTGGACAAAAACTTTATCAAACAAAATGACCTTACAAACGGAGGGGATCTTGTGTTCAGGATGGGTCCCGA
>CAYUQR010000026.1:1778-11646 GCA_964446825.1 uncultured Rikenellaceae bacterium | reverse complement strand
GCAGCCTTGTGACAGAAGATCCAGGCCGGAAGTGTATTTCCTTAGAATCCCCTCCCTCGCCTTCGCGTAGCCGCTTCGGCGAAGCAAGGCTGGGAGGGGACAGGGGTGGGTTATCTTATAGTCTCAACCTGATATGAAAATGCACCAGCAGCTTCGTAAGTCCCACCATCAGCAGTGCCCATGCTATCGACCCGGCTATTACTACCAGAGGGATGCCTGAATGCTTATAATAAAGTATTGGAATTCCGGTGCTCCAGATGAGGTAATAGATGATGTCTGGAGCAAGATATGTTGTAAGGGAGTTTTCTCCTGCGGGTTTCAGGAAGAAGGCCCAGCGGCTCTGTTTTTTGATATCGATTATCCAGTAGAGAAGAGCGAAGAGCATCATGCTTATCCCGTTACAGATCAATCCCCAGCTTGGTGTTGCCTGTATCTTGGATATGATGAACCATTTACGCAGGAAAAATCCAGATATAAGGCTTATAACACCCAGGGATACAATAATTGCGATTGTTTTGGCATGGTCAGTGGATGAATACCTCTTAAGGATAGCTGTTGTAAGCATACCGGCCAGTACAATGGAAGGGACATTTCCCTCGAATATAATGCCAAGTATGGGTCTTACGGGATCGAGGAAAGAAAGCATATTGAGCTTATCGGCAATGTTGAGTCCCAGGAAGAAGAGGAAAGCCACAGTTATATACAGGATACTGTCACGGGTGCCCAGGTAGATCAGGGCAGCTGCAAGGTAACCCCATCCTATGAGTCCCAGGATACCCCACCAGCTGGTTATCAGCGATCCATCATTCACAAATTCGCCGGACCTGAATTTAAATACAAGAAAAACAAGCAGTGCCAGTCCGGCAAACTTAAGACCGGTAACCATAAAGAAATTATTTTCCTTTTCTTTATAGTCATTCCATATAAGGAATACCCCCAGATACATGAGTATTGCCCACAGGTTTTTAGGGATGCCCGTGAATTCAGAGTTTACCCTGTCGGTGTTAAGCATAAGTACCCCGATAATAAGCAGGCTTACAGTTCTTATGACGATATGCCTGGCTATTGAATAAGTAGTGTCACCTCTTGAAATTCTTTTACCTATTGAATAGGGGATAGCCATTCCCACCATAAACAGGAATCCGGGGAATACCCAGTCGGCCAGACCCATACCGTCGAAATTAGTTTTCATATGACCCAGCCATGAAGGTACTCCGGGCATATAGAGGTCATTTACAAAGAGCATCAGTACCAGCGTGAGTCCACGCATAATATCGATTGAAGCAATCCTGTTGTTTTCGGGCATATGAATTGAGTTAATGGTTTTCGAGTTTTTAAAAGTCCTCATATAAAATAAAATAATACGAGGTAATTTTAAATTCTGATTTTATATTATTTATTATCCTTATAGTTAAATGATTTAACCGGATATTTTGGTATCGGTGGTATGATAACAGGCTGCTCCTTTATCAGTTTCTTAAGATGCTGAACGGCAGCTTCCAGCTGAGCATCTCTGCCATTATAAGTCTCGTTAGGCATATTGTCAACCTTTATGTCAGGTTCTACACCCCAGCCTTCAATCAGCCACTCTCCCTCGGGTGAATAGACGCCTGTTTCGGCTGCAGTAGCAATTCCATTGTCAACCAAACGGTTGCCTGATGACAGCCATATCTCTCCTCCCCAGGTCCTGACTCCGATTAGTTTTCCCAGCCCGAGTCGTCTGAAACCCTCGGAGAAGGCTTCTCCGTCTGATGCCGTACGTTCATCCATAAGCACAACCAGGTGACCGGTGAAGGCATACTGCATATTAGGGGAAGATAAACCAACTCTCGGAGCCCAGTAAAACCAGGCTTTACGCAGAAGCTTTTCAAGTATCCAGCTGTCAATGTTCCCGCCGCGGTTATGTCTGACATCAATTATCAGCCCTTCCTTACCAAAAACAGGGTAGAAGTTTTTAACAAAATCATTATAGTCGCCTCCCCCCATAGCTTTCAGATGAAGATATCCGATTTTGTTCTCGGAGGCTTTCTCCACTTCAAGCCTCCGGGTGTATTCCCACTCTCTGTATCGCAGAGCTGAAAATGCCCCGGCACCAAGAGGTTTTATAACCTCTTCGTATGTTTCACCTAAGGTGTTTTTAAGCTTTAGTCTTACCTGTACATCAGCCTTATTCACAAGAAGCTCATTGATGTCGGGTAATCCTGCAGTATTCACACCATTAATGGCAAGGATTAAATCACCTTCTTTTATCTTAAGGTCAGGTTTTGCCAGAGGTGACAGCTCTTCAGGATAGTCAGGATCGGATCTGTAAATATGGTCAATTATCCAACCACCACCTGTTTCGTCAGGGGATAATTTTGCACCCAGATATCCATTTGATATTTTGTCGTCCGGGGAGCGCTTATCACCACCATATACAAACATATGCAGGGCAGATAGTTCCGAGATCATGTTTGCCAGTACATCATCGAGCTCATAGCGATCTGTTACACGGTCAACCTGGGGCAGGTACAGATCGTAAACTGATTGCCAGTCAACACCATGCATGTTTTTATCGTAAAAATAATCGCGTTCCATCCTCCATGCATCTTTAAACATCTGTTTCCAGTCTTCAACAGGATCGATGGTGAAAGCCCATTTTGTAAGATCAACAGAATTTTTCTTTGCATCGGGCTTTGTTCCGTCGGCATTGAGAACAACAATTCCATCTTTATCCTGGATAAGAATTTTCTTTCCATCGCCTGAGATAACAAAATCCCTTATTGCGGATGCAATATTGACAACCTCATTATTCTTCTTATTGGTCATCTTTAAAGCATTGAGATTTACTTTTCTGTCATCGCGGTTTATCTCCGACCAGTATATCCAGTCGCTATTGAGACCGAAATCTGCAATATTGTAAGCTTTCATTGGAACCTCGTATAACCTTGAGCCCATATTGTTAAGGTCAATCTTGTCTTCGGCTTTCTTCTTCTTTTTATCAGCTTTTGTTTTTTTGGCAACTGTTTCTTTTTTTGCAGAGTCGGGTTTTATAGTGTTAAGTTCCGTAGCTTCACGGAAAGGAAATACAGCTGATGTATCCAGTGCAATGGCATATATCTTATCCGTTTTATCATAGTATGGCTCTGGTTGTCTGCTTCCCCACGGACTACCCGTGGAGTTGCTGAAAGTGCGCTCAGAAATGAAGTAAAGCCATTTACCATCCCTGCTGAACTTCGGGTTATAGTCTTCAGTCCTGCCTTTGGTTACCTGCCAGGATTTTGCTGATTTTACCTCGTATATTTTTAAATAGCCATACAGGTTGACACCCCTGTCGACATATGCAACAAACCGGCTATCGGGCGACCATGCAAAAGGTGCTGAGAATCCAAAGTCGTTTGAGGCAATTAATGTTGAGGATCTGGTGGCTTTGGAAAAAAGCATCAGCCTGTTATCTTTTTCATTATAAATAATATAGTTGCCATCGGGGGAGGGTAAAAAATTCTGTATGAAATCCTTTGACCCGCTTGTGACTTTTTCAGGAGCATTAAAACCGTAGTTATCGGTAAGCCATATCTCAAACTCACCTGATTCATCAGAGAGCATCATCAGATCATTTGCTGCATTTATATATTTGGCATCTTTATACCTGATACCATATTTCCTTGTAACCTCCGACCACCGGTCACCTTCAACAGGAACCGTAAAAACACGGCCCCTGGAAGTCAGGGCTACATTGTCGCCTTTAAATGAAAGGTCAATGTTTGTGAGTTTCGATTTAGGATCGGTTATCCATTGTACGCGTTTCTGATCGAAATCGGAATTAAGGTATATTTCCGGAATTGAAGACTTGCCCGTGTTTATATCGTAAAGAAATAAATCGGGTCCCTGTTGACAAACGATCCTGCCATCAGACAGGTCTGCATCGGCAAGGTCTATCCGGGTCGCCCCGGTATGTTGTTTAAAGTCGCTGCCCGTTGTATCCATCGACCAGATATTCATTATTCCGTCGCGGTCCGTCAGGAAGTATATCCTTCCATTATAATACATCGGATCTTTGCTTGTTCCGGGGTAATCTGCAGTTACTGGCACTGCTTCAGCCGAGCCATCGAATTTCCAGATATTTTGTGCAGTGCCTCCTTTATACCGTTTTGTGTGGCTGCCCTGGTCTCTCAATCGGGTAAAGAATAGTGCCCCGTGGGGTGTGAATGTTCCCTGGTCAGCCTGGGAGAGTGGGATGAGTTCAGATTTCCTGTTGGCAGGATTGATTTTCACAAGCTGAATATCCGGAATAGTTGAGCGGCAATTTGTTGAGTATAAAATCTGTCCATCATTAGTCCACTGATATACAATAGGCGATCCTTCCTCATAAGTAAGGCGTTTTGGAGTACCTCCATGAATTGAAATTACATATACCTCCGATGGTCCTTCGTACTGGCCGACAAAAGCTATCCACTTACCATCGGGAGAGACACTGGCATGCGCTTCCACCCCATGATTTGTCGTAAGCCTTTTTGTCTCATTGGCACTTAAATTATACACCCATAGATCACCTTCGGCGGTGAAGATAATATTATCCTCATGAATTGCCGGGTATCTGTAATAACCTTTCTGTTGTCCCGAAAGAGTTAATGCCGTAAGAAAAAGCAGACAACTGGCCAATCCAGGGAGGACAAAAAAAGAAGTGATATTTAACCTGATTTGTGATTTCATATTAAAATATTTTAAGTTGGAGTGGTTTAATTCAAAAAGGAATTTTTACTGTATGACTTTTCTGTTCAGGAGATCATATTTATCTCCGGAACGTAGAAAATAGAACAGACTGGTTTTATCCGGCAGGGTCTTTAAATTACTACCCTCACGTGACCAGAATGATCCGTCGTAAACAATAACATAGCTCTTTCCCATTACTTCAAAGTGATTGCCATGAACAATTATCGCGGTGCTTTCATCAATACTTATTCCCAGTAATTCGGGACGGTTTTTAAGAATATCAAACATATCAAATTGCCTGTTGCGGGCCAGGACATGCTGATCAATAGCCACATTCTTCAAAAAGCCAAATCCCTCCTGGTGATCACCCATCATTATCTGATTGTTTTTTGTATCTCCACGAGTAAGAAAACTGCCCTGAATAGTTGCTCCTGCTGAGCTTCCTCCAATAACTCCATTGCGTTCCAGTATCTTCCATATCATTTTTTCAGTGAGAGTATTTTTATATGAATCAACAAGGTGCCACTGCCTTCCGCCACCAAACCATACACCCCTGGCGTTGACCAATGGTTTTACAAAAGATTCGGTGTTGGCTTCGTCCCTGTTGTTCGTATGAAGAACAGTAACATTTGTAGCGCCCAGTTTTTTGAAAACTGAAGCCCCACTGGTACTCTCGTCATAGCTATCGGCTCCTCCTGCTGTCGGTATAACAACAATAGGGGCATCATTTCCACCTGCAACTTTTATGAAGTATTTAATAAAATCTTCAGCTCTGCCTCCTCCCACAATGATGAGTGTTCCATTGGCAGGTCCGGTAGTTACAGCCTTGTTGTCAGCATTCTGTCCATAAATGTTCTCCCGGGGCGTTAACAAACACAAAAACAGCAACAATAAATGCCAGTTATTAGTTTTCATAATTCTGAAGTGTAAAATAATACATCCGAATATACTGATTTTATTGTTAGATATCAACCTCATCTAAAATGCGGCTATCTGATTTTCACCAATAGCAAATAAATAATGAATCATATAAAAGAACTTAGCCGGGTGCAAAGGATTTCATGTTACAGATCATAAAAATTTGTTATTTTTGCGACTGACCGGCTTATAAGGTCGGAAGTAATATCCTCCTTCGTTAAATCCGGGGAGGCGAGTGAAGTCCTCCTTCGCCAAGGCTACGGAGGACAGAGCGGGGTGTGGCGCAGTTGGCAGCGCGCGTCGTTCGGGACGACGAGGCCGGAAGTTCGAGTCTTCTCACCCCGACTGTGTAAATCAAATGGCCTTGTAAATCAGATATTTACGAGGCCATTTTCATTAGTAGTACAAAAAGCAGTACAAATTATATAATGAGATTACCTGAAATAAATGTCACAGTCAAGTTTTTTCACATCTTTTCAATTATTTCTTTTTTTACCAGATCAAATCCTTCTATAGGATCATATGTTTCATCAGGACGAAGTAATGCTGTAGTGTCCCCGAGAAACTCAATATCATCCATTTTATCTTCGAGGTTTTTGAGGTAAGTATCCCGGGCAGGAATTCCACCTTGTTCATTTTCCATATAAATCTTATACAATTGCACCATTTTTTCAGTGGATATGTGTGTGTCCGAAATAATTGACTTGTATATGTCAAAAAGATCTCTCCCCTTCTTCCGCTGATATAGTGCTCTCAATTTGGTTCCCAATAATTCTTCGATCTGATAAGTCGTAATCTGGCATTCCCCATTGTACCATGAAGAATTGACATTAAACTGCTTTTTTTGAAGCTTATAAACTGATTTGTGTTCCCTGCAATTTGTCTCAACTTTCAATTTTAAAATCTGAACAGGTTGCATTTCAGATTCAAATTTAAAGACAATGGTATTGTTTCTGTCTTTCTGACTAATCTTTGGTTTACCAAGAAAACTCAGGATTTCCCTGATTTTATCTATTGATGGTCCAAATGGCCCTTCTGAAATCTGGACCAGATCAATATCTTCAGAATACCTTGATTGAGGCTTAATAAAGAGTTTGTGCAATGCGGTTCCTCCTCTAAAGGCAAGTCTGTCAGCTATATATTTATCTGAGAATAATTCAACAAGTGATCGGCATATTATCAAATCCAGTTCGACCTGTTCATTAGCTTTCCATGGAGCGGCGGCAGACCATTCTACTATAGATTGTTGAGGGATCATTCTTCCTTTTCAATATCAATATTGGCAATTACCTTCCATCGGTTATCTGAAGAAAAACCTTTTGCTGGAGCAGAGGGTTTCAAGGGAATCCTGAAAAATTCTAACTGATTCTCCTTTGATGCTTTAAATAGTTGGTTTGCCAGGTCCTCATTTTTTATGATTTTCTCAATCAGATATCCCAGTTTCTGTACTGCAGTAGTGGGAGTAGTTTTAAAGAAAACAGTATTAAACTCTTTGGGATCCATTTCATCTACAAGTTCATTTAAAACAGTTGCTACCCTGGTAATTCCTCCGGATCTCTTTTCAAATTGGACCAAATCACTAGCAGTTAAGGCTGGTGAGGATACCTTTAGGTAACCTGATTCTGTTTTCCTGTCTTTAAGTAATCTCTTTTCAATGGTTTTTTTACTAATGAAATTAACCTTGAGTCCTTTCTTGTGAGAAGGCCTTAGCACAGGGAAATCAGTAATGACAAAATATTCCTGTGGTTGTTGGTGAGCTGCCCCATATAAAGCTGCAGCACTCAATAATCCAACATAATAGGGTCTTTGAAGATAATTCATAAAGCTATCCATAAATAAAGCAGCAGGTAGGACACCTCTGTTAGCATATGGTGCAGAAATAATTAAATAAAATCCTTTATGGATTGATAATATCTTCCCTTTCTTTGATAGCCTCTTTAATGCACTTTTTATTGCCATTTCAGAGTAGTTATTCAATTCTTCTTCTAATTGAAGCAGTGAAAATGAGTTTCTACCCTTCTTTTCAAGATTTTCAACCCAGGCATTTACGTTTATATTTAGCTGACCATTCATCTAATTGGAAGTGATATTTTGCGAAAGGTACCGTTTTTCGGCCCTTTTTGCAAAAAATCTATTCTATTTTTCTATTCCCCATGCAAGTTTGTGATTGATCCTCTTTGTTTACTTGATTCTGTACTTATACCATATTTTAAATAAAAACAATAATGCATGTCCAATATTTTAGTATTTCTGGACATGTCATCAAAACATGTCCATTTATATCATGAAATAGGATTTCATATCAGAGATCGAAGCAGATAAAAAGTTGAAACTTGAAATAGATCGTTAAAGAGATATTATATTGATAATAAAGCACATAAAAAACACTTAGCTTCTCACCCCGACAAATAGATACTGAAAATCAACAAATTGCAGAAAATTTGTACTTTTTTGTACCTCAAAAGAAAGATCCTGTCAGAAATGGCAGGGTCTTTTATTTTAACTCTAATGCGTTCCTGTTTCATACACTTCAATGATTTTACCGCTTTAGCAGTAAAATGTCCATTTTTAATGAAAAAAGAGTATCATTAATCTCAGATTTACTGCCATGGCAGTAAATATCTGGCAAATGCTTGTTTGTTTAAATATAACTGACTATATTTACCGCTATAAAAGTAAAAAATGGTACAACCTTTGGAATTAGCGAATGTAATAAAGATGCATCGCAGAGCAGCCAAATTAAGTCGTAAACAATTAGCAGAAATGGCAGGAGTTGGTAAAACTGTGATTTACGATATTGAGAAAGGTAAGGAAACTATTCAATTAGATACATTACGAAAGATTTTAAAGGTATTGAATATCAAAATTGAATTAAAAAGTCCATTAATGAACAACTTACAAATCGGTGGAAATGAGAAAGGCTGAGATATTTGTCAGAGGTATTGAAGCAGGAACATTGACTGAATTAATACAAGGTAAAGAGTATGTATTTGAGTATCTTAATGAATATGACGGTACTGAAATATCACGGACAATGCCAACCAATATCAGGATTTATAAGTTTGACAAATTTCCACCTTTTTTTGATGGACTATTACCGGAAGGTATCCAATTGGAAGGCTTATTGAAGATTAGAAAAATTGACAAAAACGATTTATTGTCTCAATTAATAGCAGTAGGAGAAGATTTAGTTGGAGTAGTCACAGTAAAGGAAATTATAGAATGAACATTTGTCCAATTACATATTCGCCTTGTGGAGGGAATCGTTATAGTGAAGAGGGTCTTCGGCTTTTAGCATCAGGATTGAAAACACTTAAAGACCTTGAATATACTGCTGAAGAACAACGTATTGAAGCTTATAATCGTGCTTCAAAAATGTCAATTCAGGGAGTACAACCTAAATTAAGTGCTGTATTTAACATAAAAGATGAAAAATTTGAACTTGTGGACAAAGGCGGTAAATATATTCTTAAACCACAGCATAACGTATATTATCAAATGCCGGAAAACGAGGACCTGACCATGCGTTTAGCAGAGTTAATTGGATTGGAAATACCAATCCACGGCTTAATATGGTCAAAAGATAATTCTCTTACATATTTCATTAAGCGGTTTGACAGGAAGGGGCAGAATGATAAAATTCCGGTTGAAGATTTTGCTCAACTTGCCGGATTAAATCGGGACACAAAATATGATTATAGCATGGAGAAGATAGTGACACTAATAAATATGTATTGTACATTCCCTGCAATTGAAAATATTAAGTTGTTTAAACTGGTGTTATTCAATTTTTTAGTTGGGAACGAAGATATGCATTTGAAAAACTTCTCCATTATCAACAGAGACGGCAAAATAACTTTATCTCCATTTTATGATCTAGTAAATTCAACGATTGAATATAAGAAACCAGTAGAGGAGATTGCGTTACCATTAATGGGTAAAAAGAAAAAACTGACTCAAAATATGTTAATTGACTACTTTGGTAAGGAAAAATGCGAGTTAACTCCGAAAAGTATTGAAAGTGTTTTAGAATCAATCTCTTCCTCAATCCAGGAATGGAATCATTTAATTAATTTAAGTTTTTTGTCTTCAGAAATGAAAACTAAATATCATAATTTACTAAATGTTCGATTGAATATTCTGAAAGTTTTATAATTCTCACCTTCTTAATCCACCCAGTTCTTGTCTTCTTCTTAATTAAATGATAAACACAAAAAGATTGATCCTCACCTTTTTGTCCGGGTCTTGCTATTGACAA
>CAYUQR010000026.1:0-1678 GCA_964446825.1 uncultured Rikenellaceae bacterium | reverse complement strand
GATAAACACAAAAAGATTGATCCTCACCTTTTTGTCCGGGTCTTGCTATTGACAAATCCGTAGATACAGCAAACTTTGCTCATAGGCTGATGTATGAAAATGATAAAAAATATTAAACAAAAGTTAAACAAATCTGTCTAACATTTAGGGGTTAAGGTTTGTTTATTACTGTATACAGGCATTAATCAAGGGAAGCAATAAAGGCAAATAGCTGACAGCTAATACCCTATTGAAAATATAAATTAAAAATTATGGCTATGTTACAAACAAAACAAATTCAGGAACTTTTAGGAAAAGAATCGACATTGCTTGAATTTTCTTCGCCAAAAATCAGTAAAGAAATGCTAACACTTCCCGGCAGGGAGGTTGTGGATAATATTTTTATGATTTCCGACAGGAATAACCGGGTGTTGGGTAATCTGTCCTGGTTATACAATTCAGGTCACCTGTCAGATACGGGATACCTCTCAATTTTACCGGTTGACCAGGGAATTGAACATTCTGCAGGGGCTTCGTTTGCAAAAAACCCCATTTATTTTGATGCCGAAAATATAGTGAAACTAGCAATTGCTGCAGGTTGCAATGGTGTGGCATCTACACTCGGTGTACTTGGAATCGTTTCACGCAAATATGCTCACAAAATACCTTTTATTGTAAAAGTAAACCACAACGAATTACTGACCTTTCCAAATACTTTCGACCAGATCTTGTTCGGATCGGTTGACCAGGCTTATGAGATGGGGGCTGCCGGAGTAGGAGCGACAATTTATTTTGGCTCTGCAGAATCCGACAGGCAAATTGTGGAAGTCAGCAAAACCTTTGCCTATGCCCATCAAAAAGGAATGTTTACCATTTTGTGGTGCTATTTAAGAAACAGCGAATTTAAAAAGGACAAAGATTATCATGTTTCTGCTGATTTAACCGGGCAGGCAAATCATCTTGGGGTAACAATAGAAGCAGATATTATCAAACAGAAACTTCCCGAAAATAATGGCGGGTACAAAGCCCTGAATGCGGATGGGAAAAAATACGGAAAATATGATGAAAGGATGTACACGGAACTGAGTTCTGATAATCCAATAGATTTAACACGCTACCAGTTAATGAACAATTATGCCGGACGGATACCTTTAATCAACTCCGGCGGTGCTTCAGGGGCAAACGATATGGCTGATGCAGTGCGTACAGCAGTTGTTAATAAACGTGCAGGAGGAAGCGGTTTAATATTGGGAAGGAAAGCTTTTCAAAAGCCTTTTAAAGATGGTGTTTCTATTATTGAAGCTGTTCAATCGGTATATCTGGACAAATCTATTACAATTGTTTAATCTTAAAAATGAAATAATATGTCACAATTGATTTTACTCAGGCATGGAGAGTCTGTCTGGAACAAAAAAAACGTATTTACCGGATGGGTGGATGTACCCCTTTCTCCCAACGGAATTACTGAAGCCATAAAAGCCGGAGAACAATTATCGGAAATAGATTTTGATATCGTTTTTACATCCGTTCAGGTACGGTCGATTGAAACTGCAATGCTTGCACTTGCTCAAAATAAAAGCGACAAAACTCCGGTTGTCATCCACGACGAGGGAAAAATGAAAGAATGGACAATCATTTACAGTGAAGAAATGAAGGGGAAAATTATTCCTGTTTATCGCGACTGGCATCTGAATGAACG
>CAYUQR010000025.1:21179-42354 GCA_964446825.1 uncultured Rikenellaceae bacterium | reverse complement strand
AAGGTTAAGGTTAAGGTTAAGGTTAAGGTTAAAGTACTATTGATCTGTAAATTAATACTATCAGGTTGTTGGATGTCTTTTAAGACGACCTCTCAAGTTTTGACGTTACCTGTCTAAAATAGAGAGTAATTCGAAGATAAGTTCACGCTTTTCTTTAGCAGCCGCTACAGGGTTTTCCTGCAAAAGTCTAGCTATTTCATTTTTTTCCCCCTCACTTAATTCTCTGGCAGACTCCTCAATTACTGTAAGACATTCAATCGCAGTAACATAATCTGCTCTGAGAAAAACTTTTGCCATATCGAGAGAATATTCAGAATAATCAAGACCCGATTGCCAACAGGAGGATATTAACATGCTTGTTGTTTCATTTTTCCATTCTTTTCTGATTTCATTTATCACTTCCTTACAGGCAGACTGATCCTTGAGGTCATTCATGAAATCTTCAATGATTTTTTTTATTGTAATATCTTCAGTTTCGTTATAATAAGCGGTAAGCAAACCTATTGCACCTTCAAAGGGCTGTTCGTCCCTTAGTGATATAATTGCTTCTGATATCAGGATATTCTTATCTTTATGAAGAATTGTATCCAGATCTATTAATTTTTTTTCCGACTTAATCATTATAAACAATTTTAAGCAAAGGTAGAAATAGCTCCAATTACTGAAAGCTGTTTTTGAAAAATAAAAATAATATATTAATTTAGTCGGGAATTAGATATGTCACTTTAATATTTTCATCATGAATAAAAAATATGGAATTAGTACAGGGATCCTGATGGTAATCATCCTGTTTGCCAGTCTTGTTGCCGGGTGCAAATCGGGTGGTAGCAAAGCACCTAAAGAAGATGAAGCATTATCTGTACCTAAGGATAATTCTGTTGTTATGAAGGATATTCAGCAGGCAAAAAAAATATTTGATGCCCTGCCATCTCCACTTGAATCTGCCATGCTTATAAAATCGGCAGGAGCAAGATTTGATCAAACCCTGCTTAATCCTGTTGGTAATGTGAATAATTATGTTACCAATAAAAGTATGGCTTTAAATCTAGGTATATATACCTGCGATTTAAGTTTTGCCAGTTTATATGAACAGACTCAGCTTATTATAGATTATATGAATGCAGCCAGAAAAATGGCTGATGGACTTGGAATACTGAAGGCTATTGATCAGTCAACAATCGATGAACTGGAGCAGAATATCAATAACACCGAAGTCATAATGAAAGTTGTAAGTGAGACCTTTATGAACTCAAATTCATACCTTGAAGATAATGGCCAGCCGGCAGTTGCTGCCATGGTATTGGTAGGTGGCTGGTTCGAAGGATTATACATCTCAACACAGCTGGTTGATATGAATGACTTTAATGGCAATAAGCTGGTTGGAAGAATAATCGACCAGAAATTATCAATCGATATACTTATTAATCTTCTGTCACAAAACAAAGGGAATCCGGCTGTTGATGAATTGTTGGTGCAAGTTAACAAACTGAAAACTGTTTTTGATAAAATTACCATTTCGACATCACGCGTCAGACCTGAATATGATAAGATATCGAACACAACTGTTCTTAAATCAGAAGTTAAAACTGATATGACTCCTGCAGTATTCAAAGAACTTGCTGCCTCGGTTGCAGAGATTAGAAGTACATTCGTAAAATAATTTAAGCTATGAGAATATTAAAAATAACCCCGATCATTGCATTGTTAATCCTGGGCATATCAGCAAATGTTGATGCTCAATGTAAAGCATTCGCAAAAAAGGTATGCCTGCCTGAGTTGGGAACATATACTCATGATGGTAATTATCATGCTGCAATACTTGTTGAAGGTGAGGAAGCAGAGCTGTATAAAACATTTTACTCCGATATGGAATACAGAGTAGCTATCTGCGGAGAAGATCAACTTCCAAAAGTTGAGTTTAAAGTGCTTGATTCAAATAAAAATGTACTTTATTCAAATAAAGATTCTGATTACTCCAGGACATGGGACTTTAAACTTCAATCCAGTCAGCAGCTTAAGCTTGTTGTTAAGGTTTTGTCTTTTAATAAACCTGAAGACACCCCTGCCAGCGGCTGTGTCTCGATAATGTTCGGGTTTAAAGTGAAAAAATAAACCATAATCGATAAAATATATTTTTGTATTGTAGGGACGTGTCACGACATGTCCCTACATAATTTATGTCAATTTATGCGAAAGATATCTGCCAGTATAGGATTCTTTGCATTTAGCCAGATCTTCGGGTTTCCCCTCAAATACAATCATACCCCCTTCTTCACCACCTTCCGGGCCAAGATCAATTACCCAGTCTGAACTCTTGATTATCTCCTGGTTATGTTCGATAAGAATTACTGAATGACCATGCTCGACCAGAGCATTAATTGATTTAAGCAG
The DNA here is from genome assembly GCA_964446825.1 of uncultured Rikenellaceae bacterium. Classification (GTDB taxonomy): domain Bacteria; phylum Bacteroidota; class Bacteroidia; order Bacteroidales; family VadinHA17; genus LD21. Next base: position 39,963 of record CAYUQR010000025.1, on the reverse strand, counting down.
TTTGTTTATATCATGAAAATGTAAACCGGTTGTAGGTTCGTCAAAGATGAATAAAATATGACCGCTATTTCTTTCCTGGCTGAGGAAATAGGCCAGCTTTACTCTCTGACTTTCACCTCCCGAAAGTGTACTCGACGATTGCCCCATCTTTATGTAACCCAACCCTACATCGGAAAGCGGCATGAGCTTATCAATGATCCGCCTTTCGCTCTTTCCCGGATGAGAATTAAAAAAGTCAATGGCTTCATCTATTGTCATCTCAAGCATATCATAAATACTCTTCCCATGATATTTTATGTCAAGTACATCCTTGCGAAACCTCATCCCTTTGCAGCTTTCGCAAGTAAGTTCAACATCAGCCATAAACTGCATTTCAACCCTTATTATTCCCTCACCCTGGCATTCCTCGCACCTTCCACCCTCTACATTGAATGAGAAATGAGATGCTTTAAAATTATTCTGTACAGAAGCCTGGAGTTCAGCATAGAGCTTACGTATCTCATCATATGCCTTCAGGTAAGTTACTGGATTTGACCTGCTTGATTTGCCGATAGGATTCTGATCAACAAGTTCAATACCGGTAAGAGAGGAGATATCACCCGAAATGTTCTGGAATTGTCCTGGTTTTAAATTATTGCCGTTGATTCTGTTTGAAAGTACCTTATACAATATATCTGAAACAAGACTTGATTTACCTGATCCGCTTACTCCCGTGACAGCAGTTATAGTATGAAGTGGAAATTTTATATCAATGCCTTTCAGATTATTTTCACGGGCTCCTTTTATTTCAATATAGCTGTTCCATTTTCTTCTCACCACGGGAACAGGTACCATTAATCTGCCACTAAGGTAACCAGCTGTGAGTGATTTGTTATCAGTAGTAAGGTTAAGACCTCCCTGGTAAACTATTTCACCACCGAGCCTGCCAGCTTCAGGTCCCAGATCAATAATTTCATCGGCAGCTCTTATTATCTCTTCCTCATGTTCAACCACCAGAACTGAATTGCCAAGATCACGCAGTTCTTTCAATACTTTGATAAGAAGGTTGGTGTCGCGCGGATGAAGTCCGATACTGGGTTCATCAAGGATATACATAGAACCCACAAGGTTGCTCCCAAGCGAGGTTGAAAGATTTATCCTCTGGGATTCTCCTCCTGATAGAGTTGAAGAAAGCCTGTCGAGAGTAAGGTAGGGCAGTCCGACATCAATTAGGAATCTGAGTCTTATAGTTATTTCCTTTATAAGCCTTTCTGCAACTTTTGTGTCTGATTCATCAAGTTCCAGGCCGGAAATGACATCATATAACTTTTTTACAGGTGTAGTAACAAGCTCCTGTATTGTTTTTCCTCCAACTTTAACATATCCAGCCTCTTTCCTTAGTCTTGAGCCTTTACATTCAGGGCATGTCGTTTTTCCCCGGTAACGGCTTAACAGAACCCGATACTGGATCTTATATTTTTTTTCTTCGAGATGTTTAAAGAATTTATCAATGCCATAGAAATACCTGTTGCCTTTCCACAGCAACTCTTTTTGTTCAGCAGTAAGCTGATAAATCGGTTTATGAATTGGAAAATCGAATAATTCCGCTTTTGCGATCAGTCTTTCTTTCCATTTTTTCATTGTCTCTCCTTTCCAGCAAACAATGGCATCCTCATAGACTGAGAGATTCTGATTGGGAATTACCAGATTCTCATCAATACCGATAATTTTACTGTACCCTTCGCAAACAGGGCATGCACCAATTGGATTATTGAAACTGAAAAGATACTCTGACGGCTCTTCAAAAAGAATTCCATCTTCTTCAAATTTGTTGGAAAAATTCTCTTTTCTTATGGACTCCTCATTTAAAACAACAACCTGACAATAACCTTTTCCTGTCTGGAAGGCTGTTTGAGCGGAATCTGCAGCCCTGCTGAAATTATCGGGTGAATGATCAATCACAAGCCTGTCGATTACAATATTTACCTGCTGGCCGGATTTGAATCCTTCATAACCGGTCATTTCATCAATTCTGATGAGAACTCCGTCAGATTCGATTCGGTTGAATCCCTGTTTATTAAGAAATGAAAAATATTCTGATACCTTTATATTATCCGGAATTTCACCCGATGAGGTTATTATTACTTTTGTACCTTCCGGCAGCGATGCGAGAAAGTCTGTAATGTCATCAACACTGTGTTTTTTAACCTCTTTCCCCGATACAGGTGAGTAGGTTCGTCCTATCCTGGCAAAAAGAAGCCTCAGATAATCATATATTTCAGTTGATGTACCGACAGTAGAACGCGGGTTCCTGGAGTTGACCTTCTGTTCAATGGCAATGGCAGGTGGAATGCCGCTTATGAAATCAACTTCCGGTTTATTCATTCTGCCAAGAAACTGCCTGGCGTACGATGAGAGGCTCTCAACATACCTTCTCTGCCCTTCAGCATATATAGTGTCGAAAGCAAGGGAAGACTTACCGGAGCCAGATACTCCTGTTATTACAACGATCTTATTTCTCGGTATATTAAGACTTACATTTTTTAGATTATGTACCCTGGCTCCCCTTATCTCAATGCTCCCCTGCATATCTGTACTTTATTTTATTTTGTTAAAATTCTAAGAAACCTCAAAAATAGTACTTTCAAATCAAAAAAATTGTTTTCTTTGTAAGACGATAACGTTTAACCAAAAAGGACTGCCTATTGAATATCTCTACTCTGTTTAATTAAAAGAGTGAGTTATGAATAAATCGATTTCCGATTATGAACTGATTACCAGGTTCATAAAAGGTGAGCAGTCGTGCTTTGAAGAGCTAATCCACCGTCATAAGAACAAAGTTTTCGCTTATATAAGCCTTTATATACGCGACCAGGCCCTTGCTGAAGATATCTTCCAGGATACTTTCCTTAAGGTTATTCAATCGATTAAAGCTGGCAAATATTCCGATAACGGTAAATTTATCTCATGGGTAATGCGTATTGCTCACAACCTGATAATTGATCATTTCAGGAGAATAAAACAGATGAATGTTATCTCGAATGACAACTATGAGTCTGACCTCTTTAATTCAAAACGTTTCGCAGAAGACAATATTGAGGATAATATGATTAAAAGGCAGATTCAGAAAGATATCAGAAAAATGATCAGCAGCCTTCCTGATGACCAGAGGGAAGTGGTCATACTAAGACATTATGCCGGTTTGTCTTTTAAAGAGATAGCCGATATAACAGAAGTAAGTATCAATACCGCCCTGGGAAGGATGAGATATGCTCTTATTAATATGAGGAAAATAATGGAGGAGAAGAACATTACCCTGACTCTGAACTGATTATTTTTTCTCTATTATACAATAATATTTTTCACGGGCCGTTTTCAAATAAACTGAAAACATGAAGCCTATGGTTTACAATTCTACTCTTTTTATTTCATATCATGATATTAACCTTAAAGACATTGACCTCGTTGAAGATGCTTATGGCTTTAATACGGAATTTTATGATGTGATTTGCGCTCTGGGACTCGTAAAATCAATCCCGGACAAAAGCCTGACAAGAACACTGATTGATAAAATCAGAAAACAGGTTTAAAGATTTTTAAAAACACAGGATATTTCCTGTGTTTTTTTTGGTTTTATTAATTTAAAATAATATCTTTGTGATATTAAAATAATATCAAATGCTATGAAAAAAGAATTTTCAGTCAAACCCATTTCGGGTTATTTAGCTCTGCTGGCAGCATTTTTATTAATAGCTGGCGCAATTGCCGGATTTGCATACGAAATAATCTGGCTGGGAGTTATTCTCTTATTACTGTTCATATTTACGGCAATCGGATTTACGGTAGTAAATCCAAATGAATCATGTGTAATGGTTCTTTTTGGTGCATATAAAGGAACGATAAGGGAAAACGGATTTTTCTGGGTTAATCCTTTTTATATTAAAAGGCGTGTGTCCCTAAGAGCAAGAAACTTTAACAGCGAACCTATTAAGGTAAATGACAAGATTGGTAACCCTATTAAGATCGGACTGGTATTAGTCTGGAGAGTAAAAGAGACATACAATGCTGTTTTTGATGTGGATGATTATCAGCATTTTGTACTGGTACAGAGCGATGCAGCTCTTCGAAAGCTTGCAGGGTTGTATCCTTACGATAACTTTGAAGATCACGATGCCATTATAGCTTTAAGAAGCGGCGGGGAAGAGGTAAATAATGAGCTTGAAAAGGAGATAAGAGAACGGCTTCAGATTGCAGGCATAGAAGTAATTGAAGCAAGGATAAACTATATTGCATATGCTGAAGAGATTGCAAATGCAATGCTGAGACGACAACAGGCTTCAGCTGTAGTCTCAGCCAGATTTAAAATTGTTGAAGGAGCTGTATCGATGGTGCAAATGGCTCTTGATCAACTTTCAGATAAAAATATTGTTGAACTCGATGAAGAGAAAAAAGCGGCAATGGTAAGTAACCTGATGGTTGTATTATGTGGTGACAAAGATGCCACACCAATTGTGAATACAGGTACTTTGCATTCCTAGTAAAGAGACATGAGTGAGAAAAAACCATTTGTTCTCAGGATCAATCCGGAGAAGTTTAAGGTATTGGAGAAATGGGCTGCAGACGAGTTCCGCAGCACCAACGGGCAGATTGAGTATATACTTGACCAGGCTCTTCGAAAATCTGGCAGATGGAAAACAAGAACTGAACTAAAAGATAAAAAAAATGATTAAGCCAATTAAATATGCATGCCCAAAGTGCGGCACTAGAACATGTGAAATAGGAGAGATAAGAACCGCCAGTAACTACTTTACAAAAATATTCAATATTCAGAACAGGAGGTTTTCATCTGTAACCTGTACTCAGTGCAGGTATACTGAGTTTTATAATATGCCATCAAAGAAATTAGGGGATGTGCTCGACTTTCTTATTGGTACTTAATATTTTACTGGTTGATAAAGTAAACTGAATAGCAGGCAGCAATGCCTGCTGTTTCTGTTCTCAGACGGCTTTGACCAAGGTGCACCGGCACAAATCCTTTCATCATTGCATTGTTCATCTCCTCTTTATCGAAATCACCTTCAGGACCAATAAGAATAGTAACATCTTCATCTTTTGAACAGACTTCTGATATCTTTCTTCTTGAAAATGAATCATTACAATGAGCTATTATTTTTACGTCTGGTATATTGTTATTCAGGAACTCATTAAATTGACATGGAGCGTTTAACTGAGTTTTTTTAGCCTTTAATGATTGTTTCATAGCCGAAACAATAATGTTGTTTATTCTTTCGGCTTTTATTACTCGTTTTTCAGTGTTTTTGCAGATCAGTGGTGTAATTTCATCAATGCCTATCTCGACACTTTTCTCAACAAACCACTCAAATCTTTCCGGGTTCTTAAGAGGCGAAATGGCTATATGAAGCCTGTAATTTCTTTTTTCGAAATCCTTTATTTTTGATGTAATATCTATAGTGCACTTATTTTGATCGGGGTTGCATATTATCCCTTCATAAAGGTTGCCATTCCCGTCAATCAGTTTTACTTCTGCACCTAAGGACATTCTTAGTACCCTTATCAGATGCCTTGACTCTTTTTGGTCCAGGGTATAGGTATCACCAATGATTTCAGGTGCGTAAAATATCTGCATTTAAATAGTTTTGTGTAAAATTATGGAATTTGATTTAACTTTTATATTTAATATTGAAAATTGAATTTCTTAGTGTTTCTTCGTGCCCTGGAGTCTTGGTGGCAAAAAAAGAAATGCCACAAAGACACAAAGACACTAAGGGTCACCAGGTTTAAAATTATCATATTCATTAAAGAACATGAAGATCGGGCTAATTTCAGATACACACGGATGGATTCATCCGAGACTGTTTGATCATTTTTCAGAAGTTGATGAAATATGGCATGCAGGTGATATAGGAAGTATTGAAACAGCAGATTTGCTGGCAGAATACAAGCCCTTACGGGCTGTATACGGGAATATTGACGATTCAAAAGTAAGGATGGTCTATAAAGAACACCTTAAATTCAAAATCGAAGAAATAAAGGTATGGCTCACACATATAGGAGGAACTCCGGGCCATTATGATCGCAGAGTCAGACCGGTGATATATGAAGACCCACCCGATCTTTTCATTTGCGGACATTCACATATTGCAAAAGTCATGTTCGACAAGAAGGGAGGCTTTTTATATATTAATCCTGGTGCCGCCGGGTATCATGGATTTCATAAATATATGACTGCCATCAGGTTTCAGATTGATGGTAAAAAAATACATAACCTTGAGCTGATTGAGCTGGGAGAAAGAGGCAAGGTTCCTATTTTGTAACAGGCTCTTCGTCGGAAGTATCACCTGCCATTCTTCTTAGAAAACGGGACAGCCTGCCTTCTACTGCAATCATATATGTATAAGGTTTCATAATTGTTGACTCCGGATGCTTCCTTGCATTCAGTTTAGTATTGGTAATGATTGTATTATAATTGGAATTACTTGACTGGGTCATCAGCACTCCTCTGAAGTATGAGAAATAGTACCATGTCGATTTGTCTGCTTTCAGGTATATATCGACCAGATCTCCTGATCTCCTGTGCTGGATTTCAACATAACCGTCAACATAAACATTTATTGGTTGATTACCAATGAACCCGATTCCGATTTTACCGGTCGACCTGAATGATTCTGTCGCCTGGTTCCAGTAAAGGTTAACATCATTCAGAAGAAGTTTATAAGTGAATTCTTTGGGCAGGCTTTTTGATGTTCCGAAAAGATCCATTTCCTCTTTTATCTGGGTAGCGGCAGCTGAACCAATAAGGTCTGTCATACCCTTTTTATTCAGATCGCTGTTAAGGTTAACAGGTTTGAGGGAAGGCATCAGCCTTATTTCGTCCGACATAACCTTAAGAGCTTCTGATGAGAAATAAAAATCTATCGCCAGGATAGTCTGTATATTGACTTTCCCTGAGTCTATTGAATGTATCACTTTGCCTGCACTGTTAAATTCCATCAGGTCAAAATGCGCTCCAAGGTTTATATTTCCCTCTCCTGATAAAATGCAAAAATTCTTATCAAATGCAATCATATTACCCGGAAGTGTCTGGTCTGCCAGTTTCTCAGGTGAGCTTATAACATATCTTCCCTTTGCCTTCTCAAAGTACAGGTAGCCTGAAGAACTTACCAGGGGTACATCTGTCCATGATCTTTCGGGCGACAGGAATGCTGGATATATGTGTACTGAATCAGTGGCAATATAAGAACCTGAGAATACCTGGTTATCATTCATATCCCTGGGCTTATCACCAACGGGGATCATAACATTCTTTGGATCAATCTTTGCTTTGAATTTAATGTTATAGCTCTTGATTGCACTGCAGTTATGAACAATGCCTGCTGCTCCTGTAAAGGTCAGCAGGTTACTCTTTGCATAAAGCATCACATCCCCGGCAAATGAAAATTCAGGGCTGAGCATGAATTTTTGTGTAATGGGAATTAAACCTCTGGCGCTTGTTGTCAGGGTATCAACAGATAATTCAGGAAAGCTTATGTACTGAATATCTTTGTTTTCACTAATATAATCATAAACAGCACTTCCTGAATAACGTTTGGTCGATTCAATATCAATTTTGCCATCATGAAGGATATGCCTGTTATTGACAGCAATTATGGCACTTTGCATTTGCTTGATACGGGCTCTTCTGTTGATGATTATTTTGCCGTTTTCAGGCTGGATAAGAGCATCAGCAACATGTATATAGTTTATATCTTCTGCCTCAATATATTCCTGATCGAGGTGATAGCTTCCTTTCAGGGCGGAGAAGGCGACAGTGTCGGTAAGACTGTTGGTGGCAAAAAAGGTCGGTTTATCCAGCTTCTTAAAATCTACCCGGAGCAGTTCATCTGGTGTGAGTAGTGAGATATTTGACTTCCCTTTTTGTTCCATACTCAGCACCCTATTATCCATGTTATATGCAAAATCTGTCATGGTGCAGATGTATTGCAATTCGGGAAACTTAACCATTGATGAATCAGTATTGAGATGAAAATATGACTCTCTCTGATCAAAATTGATATTTGTGTTTGCATTCTCGGCTATAAATGAGTAACCGTTGGTAGTTGTCGATTTGAGATTATAATCAGCAGTATCGGCGTTGATTGCATTTGGAGTAAATCTGAATTGATTTGATGTTACACGGGAATCGGTCATATTAATAATACCTGCCCCGTCAAGTTCTGAAGGAGTAAGTTTTATTGATCCGTCAAGAGTTGTGCCGTTGTCAAATATATTAAAATCCTTGCCTTCAGAGTTGTTTGCAAGCCATTCATTCTTCTGAGTGAGCCATTTTATATCAACCTCCTGGCTGTTAAGCACTGGTAGAATACCCAGGCTATCCTTCTTCATATTAAATGTCGTGGCATGAGTTATCATTGAGTCGGGAAAGAATTTAAACTCTTCCGATTTGGCTGTGGCAGTAAGATGTTGAAGCATACCGCTGCCAATAAGACCTATATTGCTCATATTCAGGTTATCAAATATTCTGCCTTTGCCATTATAAACATCGATCCCTTCCTCTGGAATAGTCATATTAAATCCGAGAGAATTATTTTCCTGTATTGTAAGGTATTGACGCATTGGTTTCAGAATATTTCCTCCAAAAAACTCACCCGAAAGATTCATATCCGCATTGGTGTAATGATCGATGTTATTATAGGTAAAAGGATCTACCTTGAAATAAAAATCTTTTTGCTTATAGATACCGGAAAGTCCTGGTATCTTGTCATAGAATATATATGAATATGTAGTAGCGTCTATTATAGGATACTGGTTAAGACCTTTTAATCCGGATTTGTTATCAGGGTTATCGATATAAAGCTGTGCTGATCCCAGCTGAATAAGGTTATCAACATCCATTATCAGAGGGTTTCCCAGATTGTCTTTTTTATCAGTTTCTACCGAAATCTTAATTGAGTCGATCTTTTGAAGATCTATTTTAAATGTATCGTAGCTGAATGAGAATTTATGTCCGAAAATAGTGAACAATCCTGCGTCAACAACGCCGTCGAAAAGAATACTCCTGTTTTTACCTATTACCAGCTGCTGTTTATAAGGATATATCGCAACTTTTTGTGAATCGCTTAAAAACACACCTCTTACTCCATTTACCGTAAGCTCGAAGTTCTTCATATCCAATGAGGCATTATCTGTTGGAGATTTTGTTTCACTTATAATATTTAAAATATCATAGTCCTTCTTTTTTGCATAAGCGTCAATAAAGTCTTTTGTTTTTTGTTTTATTGTAACCTCATTATTAGTCCTGTCGTAGTAGATAAAACCTTTGTTTGCCAGATCGATGCATAACCCGGTAACAGATTCCTGGGGTTTGTCAAGCCACTTGGCAAATTCAGGTACAGGAAAGGTTTCGGAATAATACCATTCTGCAAACTTTATCAACCGGTATAAGGGGTGGTAATTATCAAGGCCCATTAATCGCATAAAATACCCGGAATTGAAGTAAGATGTGGATTCAAATTGTGCCTGGCCCAGGGATGCTCCCCTGGCTCGCGAAAGTATTATTTTTGACTCGTTCATATTCCACGACAGATATTCGAAAAACATATCAAGCCTGTGGAATGAATCGAAATATGGGCTCTTTGAAATTGGATTATTGGTACGAAAAAGGTTCACCTGCCTCGTACCGGCAAAATAAGAAAATCCAAGATTGGAGTGGTAAATGGAATCCTGACCAAGATAAAGTGTTATTGCTGTTTCCGGGCTGTTCAGCCCCGTTTTTGAAAACACAAATTCTGTTGATCTTATTTTAAGGTAGAGAGTATCATTTCTATACAGAGATATTGTCGCCGGATTATAATTTTCACCGGTACCTTTAACAGTAGCACCTTCAAATGTAAGACCTCCTTCATAATTGACCCCCTTATACATATTCTTTATAACGAACTTTTTTGTATAAGTAACAAAACGAGGATAATCAGCTTTATCTTTATTCCTGAAACTGATAGCTTTGTCAGTAAGTGTACCATACACAGGTTCTTTAAAATAGGCTTTATTTGTCAGTATGACCGAATCGACTGTAAAACTGCTTTTTGAGGTGTTAAGAGAATAATCCCTTATCTCAGCGAATGCTTCATTTCCGGGATAACCTGCTTTTTCCCAGGTAATTTTACCTGAGGTTCCTTTAAATAATTGTATCTCCGGATAAAATTTACCACTGGCATTATAAATTTCCGTACTGTCTTTCTGAGAATAACATGTCAATGTTGCGTTGGATATATCAGCGTAGAATAATGTATCGTACTTAAATACCGGTGTATTGTTTTTAACTTTCCATCTGACAATTCCTTCCTCATCCAGGATATTATCTTTTAGTATCGATGCTGTGATTTTTAAGAAACGGTCTATTTGGTTGTTCGTATAGCCGGGATTAGATACTATTTTACCTAACCCATTGAGCCAGTTTTTAAAATAGGAAGCGTCCCGTTTATAATCAATGAAATAATTAAGAGCAATAATGAAATCATTGAAATGGGGGACTGGTCTCATATTTCTGGTGGAAAACTGACTGGCTATATCAATGATCCTGGACATATTCACTTTGCTGAATGCCAGGCTATCCCACCTGGCACTGAAGGTACTAAGATTGGAGAGTTGTCCGGTATTTAGGTTGGGACCCATATAAGAGACCAGTTCAGTCCGGAATTCTTCAGGATCGCCTGAAAAGGCCGATCTGGTCTGACAATAAAGCGATACAGGTATAAGAATCTGTACAATTATACTCAGGAAGACCAGCTTAATTTTCATGAGTCTGAAGTTAGTTGATTTTTTCGTTACACAGAGAGCCACAGAGAAAACACAGAGCTTCACTGAGATTTATTATTCATAATTTCTGTACTCTGTGTAACTCTGTGCTTCTTTGCGCAACTCTGTGTAATTTATTTTTATGCTAAGTAAAAGTAATTATATTGCTTCTACTATAGCAGCAAAATCTTCTTTTTTAAGAGAAGCGCCACCAATAAGACCTCCGTCTACATCTGGTTTAGAAAATATTTCAGCTGCGTTTGATGGTTTACAGCTTCCACCATACAAAACAGGCAGCTTTTTTGCACAATTATTGCCATATTTATCCCTTACAAGATCGCGGATGTATTTATGCATCTCCTGTGCCTGGTCTGGAGAAGCTGTCAATCCTGTACCTATTGCCCAGACTGGCTCATAAGCTAAAACTATCTTATCCATTTGTTCTTCGGTAAGACTGAATAATCCTTCTTCAAGTTGTCTTTTTACAACAAGGAAATGTTTTCCTTCTTCTCTTTCATTTTGGACTTCGCCGCAGCAGAAGATCACTTTCAATCCGCTGTTTATTGCCAGTAGTGTTTTTTTACTAAGAAGCTTATCATCTTCATGATAGTAGCTCCTTCTTTCAGAATGTCCTATAATCACATATTCAGCTCCGGTGCTTTTTACCATATAAGCCGATACTTCTCCTGTGAAGGCACCTGATGCCTCCGATGCACAATTTTGGGCGCCAAGGGCAACCTTCCCGTTTTTCAAAATTTCAGCTACCCCTGCGAGGTGAATAAATGGAGTGCATAAGATGACCTGAGCTTTATCTGAGGGATTCTCCCTGAAATGTTTTTCAACCGACACTGCAAATTTAAGACCCTCTGACAAATCCATGTTCATTTTCCAGTTTCCTGCTACAATCTTTTTTCTCATATAGATCAATGTTTTAATGGTAATTATATTATAAGTTACAAATCATTTGGTTTTTTCAGGTATTATTCTCCTTTGCTTTGTTCTTCAAGCTTTCTGAACCAATCATTATCAGGGATATTTGCCCATGACCATTTACCGATTATAATTCCATTTTTCAGAAGTATGTAGCCCGGATTTGCCCTGACCATTGTTTTTAAAGTTGTTTCATCAACGGAGCAAAACTGCAGGCCATTATCATAACTCTTCACCTGTTTTGTTACCGAAGAGGTGAAAACGTAGAAAAGTATTCCATTATTCAAACAAAAACTACCAAGCTGAAATCCCTTGGAAAGATGAGCTTTTTTAGCATCTGCCAGCTTTCTTGAAATCATTAGAAGTGAATATCCGGGATATGAGAGAATTTTTTGTGTCAGATCATACCCGTCAGCCGAAGTAATAAGGAAATCGTGAATTGGAGGCTGATAACCTTTTTTAACTAAAACTGATTTTTGATCTACAAATTTCCAGGTTGTGTCATCAGCAGGATAATTATTGAGTTCAAACTCTTTTTCTATGCCATCTTTTTTATAAATAAAAGTTGAATGATAAACATCAACAGGAGCACCTTCAGGAATTGTCATCTTATCAGCAATTTTGACACCCTTTTTGTAAGGCAGGAAATCGAAAACAGGAAGATACCTGAGGTTAAACAGTGAAAAAAGAACGAAAAGAGAGGCAACCGGTAATAATACTATCCATTCAGTGACAGGGTGGAATGCATTTTTTAAATGTTTCCGGTTTGCAAAAAGGACTATTGCCAGGGTGATCAGAATGACATTTTTTCCAAATGTCTGCCAGTTGGTAAGATGTATCGCGTCACCAAAACATCCGCAATCAGAAACCGGATTAGTCAGGGCCAGAATAAGTGTAACAGGTGTGAATATTACCATCAGTATTAATACCATCGTGATCCCGGTCTTTTGCCTTATGCCGGTAAGCACGGAAAAGCCTGCCATAAACTCGGCTGTACATAAAATAATTGCCAGGATCAGAGTAATTCCATCCAGAAAACCCATATTAAATGCCTGGAAATAGTCATGAAACTTATAGGCGGAGCCAAGAGGATCGATTGCTTTTACGACTCCTGAGAAGATAAAAACAATGCCAATAATAATTCTGCTGAATAATCTGAATATCTTCATGCTAGATTAACTTTCTGTCGGTGAGAAGTTTTAAAATTATAATAAATATTTTTTCCGGCGGCATAATTTTCCCCTGATCGTCGCTGCAGTTAGCAAGTGCCAGACGGTTATCATTTTGTGCAACTCTGAAATATATATCCCTTACCTTTCTTTGAAAGGTAAGGCTCTCCTCGTGAATGTCCCTGTTTCCGTTCAGGTAACTCCTGTCATTACCAGTCCTGGTTTTTGATAATTTTTTTTCAGTAAAGGAAAATGGTACGTCAAGGAAAATATTAAGGTCAGGTTTAGGAATGGAAAAATGTTCAAATTCGAGAGCTAGAATCCATTTCATAAGCTCATCCTGTTCCTTTTTATTATCCAGTTTGGCACACTGATATGCAATATTTGAGTAGGTATATCTGTCGAGAATTACTATTTTCCCTTTTTTTAACCAGTTGGTGATTTTGTCTGAAGCATCTTTTCTGTCGCCGGCATACAGCATTGCGACGAGGTATGGATTGACTTCATCAAGAGTACCAAATTCTCCTCTCAGAAATCTCGCAATAAGCTCACCAAAATAGGGTGATTCAGTTCTTGGAAAATGCAGATATTCACAGCTATATCCTTTTTTTATGAAGAAGTCGCTTAACATTTTGATCTGTGTGGATTTGCCAGCGCCATCGACTCCTTCAATAACAAAAAGCTTCATTTTATATTTGATTTCTTTCACTGCAAATGTAATAACCACATGTCAAAGTAGAAAATGTAAACTTAGTTTAATTGAAAAGGCATTTTGTTTTTAATAAAATCATTAATTTCGATGTGTAATAATAATATTTTGACAGGAAAATCACGATATATAAATATTGGCGGCAGACTCCTCGATCTCAAGATACCTAAAGTAATGGGTATTTTAAATATTACTCCCGATTCTTTTTACAAAGGAAGCCGTTATATAACCGATGAAGATATCATTAAGGCAGCAACCCGGATGGTTGAAGATGGAGCTGATATTCTGGATATTGGAGGATATTCATCCCGTCCGGGAGCGGATGATATTCCAGGGGATGAGGAGGGCAGGAGAGTACTTAAAGCTATAAAAATTGTTTTGCGGGAATTTCCTGACGCTGTTATTTCTATTGATACTTTCAGGGCTGAAATTGCCAGGGAAGCAGTTGTAGGGTACGGCGCACAAATAATAAATGATATTTCGGGAGGAGATGCTGATGTTGAAATGTTCGGTATTGTTGAAAAATTGAATGTGCCTTATATATTGATGCATATGCAGGGAATTCCACGGACAATGCAGAAAAAGCCTGTATATGACGACGTTGTGGCAGATATTTTAAAATGGTTTGGAGAAAGAATATTCAAACTTCATTCGGTGGGAGTAAAGGATATAATAATTGACCCCGGTTTTGGCTTTGGTAAAACAACGGAACAAAATTTTGAGATATTACGACGGCTTGATGATTTTTCAATAGCAGGATTACCTTTGCTTGCAGGCATGTCAAGAAAAGCCATGATATGGAAAACACTTGGATTATCTGCTGATGAAGCCCTGAACGGCACTACTGTATTAAATACCATCGCACTTCTTAAGGGTGCTGATATTTTACGGGTGCACGATGTTAAAGAAGCGGTGCAGGCAATTAAGTTATTTAGAAAGTTTCAGGCAAAGGAAGATGGAAAACCGACTTCTGACTTATTAGCTACATATTAAAAATGTTTCCTTATTTTTAACAAAAATTAATTCGGACCATGCCATTTCATATAACAGTACTTGATATTATTGATATTTTTCTTGTTGCGATAATACTATTTCAGTTGTACCGGATAATAAGAGGTACTGCAGCATTCAGTATTGTTATAGCCATCTTTTTTATATATATGTTCTGGCTCCTTGTAAAAGCGCTCAAGATGGAGCTTATCAGCGCTTTGCTTGGACAGGTAATTGGAGTTGGAGTTTTAGCCCTGATCATTGTTTTTCAACAGGAGGTAAGAAGATTCCTTCTTGTAATTGGGAACAGGTATTTATCAGGCAGGCGGTTCTCATTAGGAAGACTTTTCTCATCGGTGCAGAAAGAAATGGTGAGCCACAGGGAAGCTGAAGAGATTGTGAGGGCATGTGAATCGATGGCTTTATCAAGAACCGGCGCTTTGATTGTTGTTGGAAGGAGAAGCAGTCTTGACATTTTTACTGAAGGGGGTGAAATCCTGAAAGCTCAGATAAGTGCCGAGCTTCTCGAAACAATTTTCTTTAAGAATTCTCCATTGCACGACGGAGCTGTTCTGATTGAAGGTGACAGAATACTTGCTGCCAGGTGCCCATTGCCGGTTACCGAATTAGTGGACCTGCCTCCTCGTTATGGTATGCGCCACCGTGCTGCCTTTGGAATGTCAGAACATTCGGATGCTTTAGTTATAGTAGTCTCGGAGGAATCGGGTAATATTTCCGTAGTCGAAACGGGAGATATCAGGGAAAATATTACTACCAGGGAACTGAGGAATATTCTCCTTATGGAAAAAGTATGGTAGATTACGGCCTCCACCGCTCTCCTGGGAGCGGGGGACGGGAGGGGGTGAGGCCAATTTGCTAAATCCCCCAGGGGGAGGGACGAGATTTAAAGTTTAACTACTTAACATTATACAGTATCAGGCTCTCAGAATCCTTTATATAAATCTTGTTTTCTGCAATAACCGGAAAGGCATATATCGCCGTTTCTGAAACTTTATACTTTGCAATTTCAGAATATGCCGACGGATCAGGTTTAAAAACAATAAGATTGGCAGTACTGGGTAGTCCTATCAGTACAGATCCGCAATCAACAAGCGTAGCAAAGTCGCTGTTGACCGTATTATCAATCCATGCAGTTTTTCCGTCGGAAGCATTCATACAGTATATCCTTTTCTGGTCAGTAAAACCATAGAGAAATCCATTTTTTAACACCGGTGTGTTCCATTTGGCTCCTGTTTCAGGATTACTCCAGAGCTCTTTCGTAATGTAATTATTTCCTGATTTTTCAACTTTTATTGATTTCATGCCTGTACCCTGTCCTGTATAATATATTATCTGACCATCGACATAAGGACTTACACAGTTATAAAATCTTTCCTGTACCGGTGTCGGAACCTGCCAGAGCAGTTTTCCATCCGTTAAGCTAAGCGAAATCAGGTTTTTTTCAGTTTGTATGATGACATGTTTTTTCCCGTTGATGGTCATAATTGATGGTGAAGCGTATGAAGGTCCGTCTCCTGACCATTTCCATTTCTCGTTGCCGGTATTAAGGTCAAGGGCCAGAACCTGACCTTTGTCTTTAGTTCCGACATGAGCAATACACAGATTATCAACAATAAGCGGAGACATAGCTGTAAAGAACTGTGGTACTTCATGATTGGGATTATCTCTTCTCCAGATTACTTTACCTGTATTGTCATCGAGACATGAAATAATTCCTGTTGCGCCAAAGGTGACTATCTTTCCATTTGCAACTGCAGGAGTGCTTCTTGGTCCCGGATGGGAAGCGGCAGGTCCAGTAACAGCCATTGCAGAATACTGGTTTTTCCATATCTCTTTTCCATTGGCTGCATTAAGACAAAGAATTACTTCATTATCTCCCTGTCTTGTATTCAGATAAATTTTATCACCAACAAGCACAGGTGTTGCATCGCCAAATCCCACAGTAACTTTCCAATGCTGCTTTAATTCTGAGGGCCAGGATGCGGGAGCCTGAAATCCTTTGACAACACAATCGCGGTTTATACCTCTCCATTGAGGCCAGTCCTGCGAAAAAGTGTCATGAGAATTCATTAAAATAAGAGTTATTAACAGACTAATTGCCAAAACTTTTTTTTCCATGGTAAACATTTTTTATTGGTTGAAGGGCTGATTGTAAAATTAAATTTAAATAGATTGAAATGCAAAAAAAGTACAAATTGCAAACAGGGTTTTAATTAGCTACTGGAAAAATGACTTTACTTATTTATATTTTATATTTCAGAGCATGGCCCGGAGACACAATTTGCAGCATTCAGGATGTTTCAGGCATTTTTGACATATCAAATTAATTTGTAATTTCGTCTCTCATAAAATAAAAGGTTATGAAAAAAATATATATTTCAATTACAGCTCTTTTTATTTTAATTTTAACTAATTGCACTTCCAATTCATCTGTTAGTGAATCAGATTTTCTTATACCATTTACAAAGAACCTGGAGTTTAATCCCGTATTGAAACCAGAGGTTAACCGGAAATTTTATTGCCCGGTTCGCCAAGACTCTGTTGCATGGGAATCCAAAGACGTTTTTAATCCGGCAGCGGTGGTTAGAGGTGATACTCTGTTCCTGTTGTACCGTGCTGAAGATTCAATCGGGAAATATAATGGAACATCAAGAATTGGCCTCGCTTATAGCCTTGACGGGTACCATTTTATCAGGAGAAAAACACCTGTCCTGTTTCCGGCTGATGATGAATTCAATAAATATGAATGGGAAGGAGGTTGCGAAGACCCGCGTGTTGTTGAAGATATTGACGGGACTTATTATATGACCTATACCGCTTATGACGGAGATAAAGCACGACTCTTTGTTGCTACATCAAAAGATTTAAGAAACTGGATCAAACATGGGTCGGTGTTTCAGAAAGCCGGAAATGAATATGTTGATATGTGGTCAAAATCAGGATCTGTTATTTCCCGGGAGGGAAACGGCAGGCTTGTCGCAACAAAAGTTAACGGCAAGTACTGGATGTACTGGGGTGAGTCTAATATTTACATGGCGACTTCAGATAACCTGATCGACTGGACTCCTTTACTGGAATTGGATCCGGGGAAGATGTATCTTGATACCATGAGGCACTATACTAAATCATTCCGGATTTTGTTTTCAACCAGGAAGGGTATGTTTGACAGTGAATTAGTAGAACCCGGCCCCCCGGCAATAATTACAAACAATGGAATCCTTTTTATCTATAACAGTAAGAACAGCCCTGGTTATGGCGACAGTAATCTTGCAGC
Source organism: uncultured Rikenellaceae bacterium (assembly GCA_964446825.1). Taxonomy (GTDB): domain Bacteria; phylum Bacteroidota; class Bacteroidia; order Bacteroidales; family VadinHA17; genus LD21. The sequence goes on along the minus strand of CAYUQR010000025.1, from coordinate 22,076 downwards.
CGGCACATACGCTGCAGGACAGATATTAACTGATAAAAATGATCCGGCAAAAGTTACAGGCAGGCTTGATAAATGGTTTTTAACACCCGACCAGCCGTATGAAATTACCGGACAGGTGAATAATGTTTGTTTTGTTGAGGGACTGGCATATTTTAAAAATAAATGGATGTTATATTATGGTACCGCTGATTCAAAAATAGCAGTTGCCGAATCGGGTAAAAAATATTAAGTCGTTCAATATAAAACAGATATGAAGATAAATATTATAAAAGTAATGTTATTGATAAGTTTATTTGGCTTAATGGGAAGCAGAAGCACTACGGATCCATCTGCCTGGAGTAATAAAAAAATTATTAGGTGGTTTGGTAAGGAAGAGTGGCTTGGTGGTTGGGAAGTTACTCCGGACTCTTCTATTAACAATAGAGAATTAGCTGTTTCATATTTTAAAAACAAGGACAGATGGGATAAAGCTTTTAAGTTTTTAAAAGACAGCGATTTGTCCAAACTTGAACTTAAAAGATATGATATTGACGGGGATAACCTTTTTGCCACTATCAGCGAATATTTTACGAAGAATGAAGAAACAACAAATTTTGAAGCCCACAGGAAATACATTGATATTCAATATGTAATCAAGGGGAAAGAAATTATGAATATTGCTCCTATAGCAACTGTAAAAGACATTATAATCCCTTATGATGCAACAAAAGATATCGAATTTGTGACTGTAGACAAGGTTGTTAATCATCTGGCGACACCCGGCAGATTATTCATCTTTTTTCCCAACGATGCGCATCGGCCCGGGCTGAAAGACGGCGTGAGTTCAGAGGTAAAGAAAATTGTTATCAAGTTGAAAATGGACTAGGTGCCAGGTACCAGGTGCCAGGTGCCAGGTGC
>CAYUQR010000025.1:0-21079 GCA_964446825.1 uncultured Rikenellaceae bacterium | reverse complement strand
TTATCAAGTTGAAAATGGACTAGGTGCCAGGTACCAGGTGCCAGGTGCCAGGTGCCAGGTGCTGGTTCCAGGACCCAGGACCCAGGACCCAGGACCCAGTATCACTGAACAAACATGGTGTTACATGGTTACACTAAAGTATTGAAATATTCCAATGGCGACATTATATGATCTACGTGAGGGAGAGGAGGGGATAATTCTGAAGATTAAGGGAAGAGGTCAGTTTAGGCAGCGACTGTCAGAAATGGGATTTGTTGTCGGGAAAAAGGTATCGGTTATAAAGAAAGCACCTCTTCGGGATCCTATAGAGTACAAGATAATGGGCTATCACATATCACTCAGAAACAGTGAGGCCCAGCTTATTATAGTAGACCGGGAAAGTAAATCAGAAGGATTGTTTTTTTCTAACCAGGTAATGGTCAGTGAAGATGAAAATGAGTCCTGGTTGTCAAAATCAAAAAATATACAGATAGCACTTGTCGGCAATCCAAACTCCGGTAAAACAACACTTTTTAATATTGCTTCCGGATCAAAAGAAAAAGTCGGAAATTATGCCGGAGTGACAGTTGACTCCAAAGAAGCTCGGTATAAACAATCTGGTTACACCTTTTCAATAGTAGATCTTCCCGGGACTTATTCCATAAAGAGCTATTCCCCTGAAGAGATCTATCTCAGGAACTACATTTTCGACAATAAACCGGATGTAATTGTAAATATTGCTGACGCTTCGAATCTTGAAAGGAATCTGTACCTGACCACTCAGTTGATAGATATGGGCGTTCAGATTGTTATCGCGCTGAATATGTACGATGAACTGCAGAAAAAGGGCGATGTTCTTGATTATACCTCCCTGGGGAAATTAATAGGGGTACCGGTTATTCCTACTGTAAGCTCCAAAGGAAAAGGGATTAAGGATCTATTTAATAAAATTATTGAGGTTTATGAAAACAGGGAACCTATAGTCCGGCATATTCATATTAATTACGGAATAGAAATAGAAAACTCAATATATGAAATACAGTCAAAAATAAAGATTGAAGAGAATCGCTCCTTTACTAATATAATATCTGCGAGATATCTTGCCATAGAATTACTCGGGAATGATAAAGAATTTTCCAGAAATATCACCAGGTGTATTAACTCAGATGAGATAATTCAGACTGCAAACAAAGAATATCTCAGGCTTGAGAAACTGTTTTCCGACCCTGTTGAAACCGTCATTACAGATCTGCGGTACGGTTTTATTTCAGGTGCTTTACAGGAGACTTTGAAAGTCAATAAGGTCGAGAGACTCAGGAAAACCAGGATAATAGATAATTATCTGACAAATAAATATCTGGGCATTCCGATTTTTGTTGCATTCATGTGGCTTACTTTTTATACAACCTTTAAGCTGGGTGGTTACCCCAAACACTGGATGGAGATTGGAACAGGTAAGCTTGCTGAATTATTTACAAATATTTTACCGACAGGTATCATCAGGGATTTTTTTGTTGAAGGTATTATAGGAGGTGTTGGAGGAGTTATTGTTTTTCTGCCTAATATCATCATTCTGTTTCTCTTTATATCGTTCATGGAAGATACCGGATATATGGCACGGGCTGTATTTATTATGGACAAGATCATGCATAAAATCGGTCTGCATGGTAAATCTTTTATCCCTCTTTTCATGGGATTTGGATGTAATGTGCCGGCTATTTTGGCAACCAGGATAATTGAGAGCCGGCGTGATCGTCTTATAACTATGCTTATAACTCCCTTTATGTCGTGCAGTGCAAGATTGCCGGTTTATATACTTTTTATAAGTGCTTTTTTTGCGAGGAACCAGGGGTCTGTACTATTCCTCTTATACGTTCTGGGGATGATTTTTGCCATTCTTTCAGCACTCATTTTAAAACGAGTTTTTTTCAAATCTGCCGATATCCCTTTCGTAATGGAGTTGCCACCATACAGGGTTCCTACTATAAGAAGTATAATAAAACATGTCTCCTTCAGAACCGGACTCTATTTCAGAAAAATCGGCGGTGTGATCCTGCTGGCATCAATAATAGTATGGATATTAAGCAACTTTCCCCGTAACATAACTTACTTAAAGGATTATTCAACAGAAATTGCAAAAATTGAAAACACTCAATTAGCGGAGAAAGAAAAAGAGGCATCAATCAATGTTCTGCTTAATGAACAGAAGAGTGAAAAGCAGGAAGGATCATTCATCGGGATCATTGGACGTTCAATAGCCCCTCTTATGAAACCTCTGGGATTTGACTGGCGGTTAAGTGTCAGTATTATTTCGGGACTGGCTGCTAAAGAGGTTGTCGTAAGTACTTTGGGAGTGCTTTTTCAGACGGAAAATCATTATGAGAAGACTTCCCTTGTTGAAAAGATACAGACTCAGACAGATGATTCAGGCAAAAAATTGTTCACCCCTCTGATGGCTTTTTCTTTTATGCTTTTCATCCTTACCTATTTCCCTTGTGTTGGTGTGATAGCGGCAATAAAACGGGAGTCAGGCAGCTGGAAATGGGCAGCATTTACGGTTGTCTACACAACCGGAATAGCATGGCTGCTGTCTTTCTCTGTTTACCAGGTTGGAAGTTTATTTGCTTGATAATGATAGTCATTTAATTCATTGCATAGCTTAGAGATCTTTTAGCGGAGGAACTCACAGAACTTATGCTCAATAAAAAAAGCCCCCTCTTTGCGAAGCAGAGAGGGGGTTGGGGGTGAGTTTATGAAATAAACCTACCTGCTGTTGTAGTAGATATTTATAGCAATATAGTCCACAACATTCTCGGCAAAATACATGTCGTGAAGGGAAGGCCAGAGAGTCCTGAGCTCAATAAGAGCAGGACCTATAAGGTCACTTAGCTTGGCTGTTGTACCATCATCAAAGGTAAGGAGGATATCTCTTTTATTGCAAATGGTGCCTGTGGTGTCAGCGCTGTCAGTAATTTTTGCTCCGGCTGTTTTCTGGAGTACTCCATCCTGGTAAACCTGTATTGAGTCAAGCCCATAGCCCCTCTTGATATCAATATTACCTATTGTAAGTGTATATTGTCTTTCTCTCCTGTGAAATCCGGTCCCAACGGAAGCAGTTGTTTCTTTTAGGAGAACATCATTGTTCTGGAGAAGGGCAAATGTTGATATGGCTGTATCTCCTGTTTGCCACGAGGCAGAAATATTATATCCACCAGGGAAGGTATAGCCTGATGAATATGTCTGATCCTTATATGTGTTTGAAACAGCAGAAATATCCATGCTTCCCAGGTCCTCAGAATCAAGCGTCAGACCTGCAGTGAGTTTGTAATCAAGGTTGTTCCACCAGTTATAGTAAAGATGGTAATCGGAAGCTGTTATAGTAAAATTATTTTTGAGTACTGAATCAGCAGGATTATAATTATGAAGATAGTTGCAATGAAAGATCAGCTTCTCAGGCAAATTGACAATCATTTCATTGCTTTCTCCTGTCTTCTTAAATAATCTGTATGGATAGAGAGGAGAGTGATAGTGCTTAACCGAATCAGGCTGATAGTCATAAATACCTGCAATGAGGCCGAGTGTGATGCTATCTTTAAAAACAACTTCTGATTTCGATGTAATATTGGAGCCTGAAGTCAGAAGCTGGTACCCTTTTGTTGCTGAAATCTTGCTGATAGCCGTATTGATATCAGAAGTAGCTTTTTCAAGTGAAAGTTTTAGTCCCTGTGGCGGTGTTTCAACTTTTTGACAACCCCAGCCAATAATACCAAAAACGATCCCAGTTATCACAATATTCCTTTTCATAGTTTTAAGTATTAAAATTTTAAAAATCATTTAATAAAATTCACAAAAATAGTGTCAGACATGCATATGGAACAATAGATTTGGCTATATGTTCATTGCATCATTTAACGGTTATTTTTTAAAATTGTTGTTAGGGTTGTATTTTATTTTAAGGCACAACAGGCCTAAGGATAAGGATGAATTACTATCTCCTTAATATTCTATTTATTATGGTTATAACAATACGCTTTGATGTTGATTTTTATTAATGTAAAAATGTAACATCACCGATTTTATTAAAATAACTTCCGTCAGCATATTGTCCGAAAACTTTATAAACATATACTCCCTCCAAAGCAAGATTTGCATTTCCAAAATACCCGTCCCATCCTTTATTAAGGTTGTAGCTCTCATATATCAAAACACCCCATCTGTTAAATATCTGCAGCTTATATTCAATAACATTTTCAAAGAAAGGTCTGAAAACATTATCATTAATATCACCTTCTTCCCAGTATCCTCCGGTAGGTCCGAAGCCATTCCATTTAAATGCATTTGGAAATTTTATATTGCCGAATTTAAAATCTACTTTAACCGGCGATTCATATTGCATGGAATCGATGCATCCATCATCTGAAGTCACTCTTAAAGTGACATAATAAGTACCCTCTGATCCATATTTATGCCAAGGACTCTCTTCTGTTGAAGACTCGCCATCTCCGAAATTCCAAAAATAGCTGGCTCCGTAATATGAGGAATTTGTAAAGACCACTACCTGGGAATTATTAATTACATCTGTCGGATATATAGTAAAAAGCGCTGTGGGATTCTGATAGACGGTTATCAATCCGTTATAGGAGGACTGTCCTGCGAAATTGGTTACTGTCAGTTTTACAATGTAATTTCCGGGGAAATAATAAACATGATCCGGATTTTGTTCGGAGGAATATGTTTTATCGCCAAAATCCCATAAATATGTTTCTGCATAACTGCTCTTATTCCTGAACCGGACAGTTAACGGAGAGCAACCTGACGTATCAGGTTCAAAATATGCTGTTGGAGCCTCAGGCATTAAGACTTCTATATGTATTGTATCTGATCCGATGCATCCGAATCTGTCAGGTAAGGTCTGATAAGTAATTATATGGGTTCCAAGACCTGCTGAATCGGGATAAAACATGTTATTTATCACACCGTTTCCGGCCCATGTTCCGCCTGATGGAAGAGCCGTCAGGCTGACAGGAGGGCTATTCAGAAAAAGTGAATTCACCGGATCAATTGTTACCAGTGGCAATGGCATAACAGTAATGGTAATCTGATCGAAATCGCTGCAACCGTTTGAATCCGTTATATCATATCTTATTATATGATTCCCAATACCTGCCACTGAGGGATTAAATTTATTATTCGTCACTCCGTTACCCGACCATGTCCCTCCCTGATCGTGTGCTCTTAAGGTAACCGAACTGCTGTTAACGCATAATGTATCTACAGGTGTAATTGTTGCGTCAGGATAGGGAACAATCAGGATAATTGCTGTAGTGACTACTGGCTGGTGATCTCCGTTGATAGGATCTGAAGGAGGACCTGGAATATTGGGATCATCGTAAGGGTTGCAATAATTCCAGTTTCTCAAAGTAACCTGGAAATACTGTCCAATCAACTTGTCGTTTGCAACATTAATCATATCAGAATATACACCGGAGCCGGTAACTGGTCCCGGAAGAGTGATTATTGGTCCGGAATATGGGTATGATACAATTGTACCATTAATTGTGACAGGGGAACCGGTCATGGTTATGGCAGTGCCATATATCCACTGTACCCATCTTGTATAAAGATTAGGGACATCCCGTTCCTGAGGGGGTACACAATTGAACTGGGTAAGGTCCTGAAACCTTACATTGGCGCTGTTCCCGAAACAGACCGGATACACTTCCGGGGAAATATGCATATGCCCGCCATTATGATCATCGTTATCCCATACCGTTACTATCTGTTCCTGTGTAGAAGAAGAACAGATGACTCCGTTAACGACCAGAGTAGCCTTTGGTCTGTAATTGCATTTGTCACCTGTAGAAACATAAGTATGATTCGCATTTGCCTCGAAGATTCCCGGCCCTAAACTTATTGTTGTTTCAGTATCTATCGATCCATCGTCCCAGTCGTATTTGATCTGAACAGTGGTTCCGGCATTGTTGACTCCGGTATAATCGACTTTCCAGTTTACCGATAATGGGGAACATAACTTATCCGGGACAATTATATTTGCTTTGGATAAAATATTACAATCCTGCCCGAAAAGGGCAAGCGAATCTAGCAGAAGGAATAATGAAAGAAACAAAATCTTCATTTTTCTTATCCCAATGAAATTGAAAAAATCGTAAACTATTTGACCATCGCTTTCGTTATTTTATACGATTTTATTCCGTGTAATGTTGCATCTTCTGCCATTTTATTACTTAACAGAAAGCATCTTGTATGTGTAAATTTCAGCTAATGACATGCAGGCTATCATCTTTTTGTTATAAAAATCCGTAAAATGGCAGAATGACCGTTAAAATAAAAAAAACATAAGCGGAGTATTTTTTGTATATAAATTCAGATATTTGATATTCAAATTTTAATCTATTTCATTTATTAAAACGCTTCACATGATTAAAAAATTATTTCTGCCTCTGATCTTAATCTTGTTTTTTTATAGTATTCCTGCTTTTAGCCAGGAATATCGTATTCCATTATATAATGGAAAGATTCCTAATTCTAAGGTTTCTTCGACCACTGAGAAGATTGTAAAAGGTGATATTACATGGATCTCGGATGTTCAGATTCCTGATATTGCGGTTTATCTTCCAACCAAAAAGTTTGCCACAAAACAAGCTGTAGTTATTTGTCCGGGCGGAGGATATGGAGGTCTTGCTTACGATCTGGAAGGAACCGATATTGCGCGATATCTTAATTCTATTGGAGTAGCCGGTATTGTTCTGAAATATCGTTTACCGTCATATGATAATAGTGTTGAACCATATAAATCTCCTTTAATGGATGCTCAGAGGGCACTGCGCCTGGTTCGTTTTTATGCCGTTAAATGGAACATTGATCCCGCGCTTATTGGTATTATGGGTTTCTCTGCAGGAGGTCATCTTGCTTCATCTCTTGGAACTCATTTCGACTACGGTAATAAGACTTCACCTGATTCGGTTGAAAAATTAAGTTGCCGGCCTGATTTTATGATACTTATGTATCCTGTAATATCATTTACCGACTCATGTATGCATGTGGGATCAAGAAATGCCTTGCTTGGGAAAAATCCTGATAAAGACCTGACAATTTATTTCTCAAATGAGCTCCAGGTTAAAGATGATTCTCCTCCTGCTTTTTTTGTACATGCTGATAATGATACAGGTGTTCCTGTGGAAAATTCATTGCTAATGTATAAGGCTTTGCGTAAAAAAAAGATACCTGCTGAAATGCATATATTAACGGAGGGTGAACACGGCTTTGGACTGGGACTCAATAATCCGCATGTAGCTTCATGGACAAACAGTCTGAAGCTTTGGCTTGAGTGGCTGAATCACAGATAATTGATTTTAGTTGATAACTTTATATTTCTTCATTATCTCTGAAGTTGTCATCATGAAATCCATATACTGAGCCCGATGATAGGGGAGTTTATTTTCAACCTTTTTATGTGACAATTTACCTCTGAAACTATCTATATTCTTATATCCTTTGTTATCCATCCATTTTTCAAGCTCACCAAGCATTGAACCAACAACTTCAATCTGATTAAGATAGATAGTACTTACAACCTGAACCGTATCAGCTCCCGCAAGAAGCATTTTGATAACATCAGATCCGGTTATTATTCCTGAACTTGCACAAACGGAAGCTTTTGTATTACCATAGAGTAATCCTGAAAACCGCAGAGGTAATCTGTGATCCTCCCTGTTACCAAGGGTATATGGAAAATAATGAGTTTCGGATTCAATATCTATATCGGGTTGGAAAAGCCTGTTGAACAGCACAAACGCATTGGCTCCCGCTTTTTCGAGTTCAGAAATAAATTGAAGGGGGTTGCTGTAGTATGGACTTATCTTCGCAGAAACAGGGATATTGACATTTGATCTTACTTCACTCACTATGTTTACCTGGTCCTTCTCAATATCGGTATGTTTTTTCCCTGATTTCTCAGGCATAGTGTAAAGATTAAGCTCTATTCCATCAACTCCCGTTTCCTCTGTTTTTTTTGCATATTCAATCCATGTTTCGGTATTCAGCGCATTAATGCTTGCAAATACCGGTATTGTCAAAGAATCTTTTGCCAGTTTTAATGCAGTCAGATGATCCTTTATATCTGAAGCGTTAGCACCAGTTTCGGGGAAGAGTTTAATCATCTCAGCATTTCTCTCATTGTACTCTGTTGTACGTTCAAAAAGTTCCAGGTCTTCAAGTTGTACCTGCTCTTCGAAAATTGATTTATATACAATGGCACCTGCACCTGCTTTTTCCATCCTTTTAAGATTATCAATGCTGGTAACTAAATTATTTGCGCCGATTATTATGGGACTCCTGAGTTCAATTCCCATATACATTGTTTTTAAATTTGCCATGGTAGTATTGTTAGAATTTAAAAATTATTTTCCTGATTTTATTTATGTCAGATACTTGTTATTGGCTTTATGCTTGTACTTGTTGTACAACAAACAATACTTAAAAAGGTTTTCAAATTTTGATCAGATACTTTTTATTTGTGAATATTTCCCGCATATTCTTAAATTTAGCGATTGGTATTTACAATTTTTAAAAATAAAAATATGAAAAAATCTGGACTACTATTTTTATTTCTGGCCTTAATAATTAAGGTTCAGGCTCAGGATGAAAAGATGAATAAGTTCATCGATGATCTGATGAGCAGAATGACGATTGAGGAAAAGATCGGGCAGCTGAATCTGACTACTGCCGGTGGATTTGTAACCGGGGCTGCAGTAAATGATCAGATGCAACAAAAGCTGAAAGCAGGAAAGATTGGTGGTATGCTGAACGGATTTTCATTGGCTTCAATGAGAGCTGCGCAGGATGTTGCAGTGAAGGAATCGCCCAATCACATTCCTATACTTTTTGGTATGGATGTTATTCATGGTTACAGAACTATATTTCCGATACCGCTGGCAATGAGTTGCATGTGGGATATGTCGCTTGTTGAGAAAAGCGCCCGCATAGCAGCGCAGGAAGCTACATCAAATGGAATTTCATGGACCTATTCACCAATGGTGGACATAGCTCGTGATCCAAGATGGGGAAGAATAGCCGAGGGAGCCGGAGAAGATCCATGGCTTGGATCGCAGGTAGCAAAAGCACTTGTCAAAGGGTACCAGGAAGATGACCTCTCCAGTAATAATACGATGATGGCATGTGTAAAGCATTTTGCTTTATATGGTGCAGCTGAGGCTGGACGTGACTACAATACGGTGGATATGAGTAAAATAGCCATGTATAATTATTATCTTCCACCTTATAAGGCAGCATTTGATGCAGGTGCCGGGAGTGCCATGACATCATTCAACGTTGTTGATTATATTCCTGCTACGGGTAATCACTGGTTACTAACCGAGTTATTGAGAGACCAGTGGGGATTCAAAGGCTTTGTCGTTACAGATTACACAGCTATAAATGAGATGATCAACCATGGTATGGGGGATCTGCAGGAGGTATCAGCCCTGGCAATCAAAGCAGGAACTGACATGGACATGGTAGGAGAAGGCTTCCTGACAACATTGAAAAAATCTCTTGATGAGGGTAAGATAACCGTGAAAGATATCGATCAGGCCTGCACAAGGGTCCTTGAGGCAAAATATAAACTTGGTTTATTTGATGACCCTTATCGTTATATGGATGAAAAAAGAGCAAAAACTGATTTAATGACACCTGATAATCTGAAAAATGCAATGGAAATTGCTGAAAGATCTATGGTTTTGCTTAAAAACGATAAACAGATATTGCCTCTGAAAAAGTCAGGAACGATAGCAGTTATTGGTCCTCTGGCAAACAGTAAACAGGATATGATCGGTACCTGGGCCATGGGTGGAGATCGAAAAACAATCTCCTCTGTTGTCGATGGCCTGAAAAATATTGGTGGAAGCGGTGTTAATATTTTGTATTCCAAAGGATCTGAAGTATCCGATAATCCAAAGCTGGCAAGAACTTCTAGCCCTTTGGGGATGCAGAGTCAGCAGAAAACTGAGGAAAAGGTATTATCCTCTGATGAGTTGCTGAAGGAAGCACTGCAGACAGCTGATAAAGCCGATGTTGTTGTGGCAGTTCTTGGTGAACCTGCTGCATGGTCAGGTGAAGCATCCAGTATGACAGACATAGGAATTCAGAAAGTACAGCAGAATCTTCTTAAAGCTCTTCTCAAAACAGGGAAGCCTGTTGTGCTGGTACTTGTAAATGGTCGCCCCATGACACTACCGTGGGAGAATGAACATGTCAATGCAATCCTCGAAGCCTGGGCCGGTGGTACTGAAGCAGGGAACGCTGTTGCTTCCGTATTGTTCGGGGATTATAATCCTTCAGGAAAGCTGACTACTACCTTCCCTGTGAATGTTGGCCAGATACCACTCTATTACAACCACCTGAATACAGGAAGACCAATGGATCCGGAAAATAAATTCACTTCAAAATATCTTGACAGTCCGAATGATCCGGTATATCCTTTTGGGTATGGGCTGAGCTATACAACCTTTGACTATAGCGATATCAGGCTGAGCAAAACTCAGCTTAAGGGTGATGAAACACTGATGGCTTCCGTTACACTTACCAATACCGGAAAAGTTGCAGGAGAAGAGGTGGTTCAATTATACATTCAGGATCCGGTAGCTTCAATTTCAAGGCCTGTGAAAGAATTGAAGAACTTTAAAAAAGTACAGCTTCAACCTGGAGAGAAAAAGGAGGTAAGTATTGAAGTAACAACAAACGACCTTATGTTTTATAACAGTGAGCTGAAATACGACTGGGAACCTGGTGATTTTATCATTTATATGGGCACAAACTCAAGAGACTTAAAATCAGCAACAATTAACTGGGTAAAGTAACGATATGAAGTACATCTCCATCTTCAATCTTAACCTCAACCTCAATCTCAATCTGTTATTTATTTCTGTATTTAACCTGATTCTGTCTTCCTGCGTTAGAATGTCTGAGGCCCCAGTTGATCTTGTAAATCCCAATATAGGCGGTATAAGTCCGCTGCTTGAGACTACCGTGCCACTGGTTGATCTTCCAAACAGCATGATGAGGATATATAGAATGCCAGGAAATTACCTTGCAGAAAAGATTAGCGGTTTTCCTTTAATTCTGTGTGGGCATCGTAATGGCACAGCAGGATTGTTAATGCCTGCATCAGGAAATATCTCGTTTGACAGGAAAAACTGGCAGAGTTATTATGATCATGATTTTGAGGTTTGTAAACCCTATTATTATTCGGTGTGGTTAGAAGATCCCGATATTAATCTGGAATTTACTGTAGCTCACAGATCTGCATTCTACCGTATAAAATGGAATAAAGAAGTTCAGGAAAACCTGATGCTGGCAGTAACCGGAAAGGGTTCAATTAATGTCATCGACAAATATACCGTGGAGGGTTACGAGGTTTACATGGATAAGGTTAAAGTCTTCTTTTATTTAAAAACTAAGGAGGAATTCTTATCTGATACAATCAGGGATGCAAATAACAATTATGTGACAGGGTATAAAGCTCTTGAGGGAACTGAACCATCTGTTGCCCTTACCTTTAAAATACCCGGTAAAAATGCTGCCGGGATTAAATACGGGATCTCATTTGTTAATGCAGCCCAGGCCAGGAAAAACCTTGAAGATGAGATTCCTGGCTGGGATTTCCAGGTGCAGAAGGAAAAAGGAAGAGATGAATGGAATAAGGCACTTGGAAAAATTGAAGTTAAAGGAGGGACTGTTGACCAAAGGACAGTTTTTTACACAGCATTGTATCGTACTTATGAAAGGATGGTAAACATTTCGGAGGATGGACGCTATTTCAGTGGTTTTGATGATTCGGTTCATAACGATAACGACACTTCATTTTATGTTGATGACTGGATGTGGGACACTTATCGTGCATCCCATCCCTTGCAGGCTATGCTTAATCCTGAATTGGAGGGAGCCAAAATTCAATCTTATGTAAGAATGTTTCAGCAAAGCGGATGGATGCCATCTTTCCCGATCCTTTTTGGTGATAACCCTTGTATGAACGGCAATCATTCTGCAGCTATTATTGCAGATGCTTACTTTAAAGGTATCAGGAATTTTGATATCGAAAAAGCATTTGAAGGTGCAAAGAAAAATGCCATGAAGGCTACATTGCTTCCATGGCGCAACGGACCAATGTGTTCGCTTGATACTTTTTATCTTAAAAACGGATTTTATCCGGCCCTTAATCCTGGTGAAAAAGAGACAATTGCATTAGTTCACCCTTTTGAGAAAAGACAGGCTGTGGCGGTGACTCTTGCTGACAGCTATGATGCATGGTGTCTGGCCCGGTTAGCGAGATCACTTAATAAGAAGGATGATTATGACTATTTCATAAAACGCTCACAAAACTTCAGGAATCTGTTTAATAAGGAAACTGGTTTTTTTGCGCCTCGTACTGCCGACGGCAACTGGGTAAAGGATTTTGATCCCAGACTATCCGGTGGATTGGGGAACCGCGATTATTACGATGAAAACAATGGCTGGACATATTTATGGGATGTGCAGCATGATATTGCAGGTTTGATAGATTTGCTTGGAGGGAGGGAGAGGTTTGTCAAAAAACTTGATCAGTTATTTATCGAGCCCTTAGGTATGTGGAAGCCTGATTATATGGCAAAATTCCCTGACGCCACAGGACAGGTTGGCCAGTTTGTCATGGGCAATGAACCTGGCTTGCACATTCCTTATCTCTATAATTATGCAGGAGCGCCATGGAAGACACAACAACGGGTGAGAATGCTCCTTAATACATGGTTTACCAATTCACCATTCGGAATCCCGGGTGATGAAGACGGTGGAGGTTTATCAGGATTTGTGGTCTTCTCCAGCATGGGCTTCTATCCGGTAACTCCGGGACTACCTGCTTTTAATATAACCAGCCCTGTTTTTACGGAAGTCAGAATTAAGTTGCGGGATAACAAGATCTTCAGAATAGTTGCAAAGAATGGTACCAGTAAGAATAAGTATATTCAGAAAGCTGTCCTGAACGGCATTGAATGGAATAAACCCTGGTTCAGCTGGGATAATATTAAGAACGGAGGTGAATTAGTGCTCGAGATGGGATCAAAACCAAATTATTCATGGGGATCTGGCCCGGAGAATGCACCTCCATCTGGATTATGACACTGGGAGGGGATAGGGGTGGGTTAAAACAAATCAAAATTCAAAACTAAAAAATTAAAAATATCCGTCAAATGAAAACGAAACCTGATAAGCAATTTCTCGATAATATGAGCAGGAACCCGGCTTACTGGAAAGGTCCTTTTTACTTTAACAGGAAGGATCCCCGGTTGATGGTGCCAAAATTACACCCCTCGCTTGGATGGACACTTAATTTTGCCAGTACTTATGCTTATATATTTCTGATCGCCCTGGTGACTATTAGTATTGTAACAGTAATATTATTTCAATAATTACAGGTATACTTTTACCGGTTGCTTAAGCATCATGTTATAACTTTTCCACAGTTTTAGAATCTTCCATTATTACCGTGTAGAAATATCCGTATCCAAAATCTTTATCAAGGGCAATCTTTCCTTCGAATGTCATAATATCTCCAACTTTTGCAGGCTGGCTGGTAGTAACTGTAAGATCATAGACTCCTTCGTAGTCAGTGCCATCCTGTATATGAACCCAGTTCTTTCCCATGATCCCGGGGTTATACTTAACTACCTTGCCGGTAACTTTAACCACTTTTCCATCATATGATTTCTTATTTGCAAAAAGGTCGGTTATTTTAATGCATCCTTCGCATGGGGAAACTGTAACGTTTATCTTTGCAGGCTGAGCGGGCCCTGGTGATTTCTGAGCATCCATCGGCTGTGTCTTTTCTGCCTTATTGAAGGATTCCTTAACTAATGGACCCGATTTTGGACCTTTGCAGAAGGTTAATGATAATAAGACCGTAAGTAAAATTGTTATCTTCTTCATCCCAATAAAATTATTTTGTAAGGTGCAAATATAGTAAAAAGGTTACTGTTTCCTATTTTTTACTACTTTTGCGCCGCCATGTAAAAGCTAAACTCCAGATAGTTATTAACAAGATTATTTTCTGACACTTAAAAGTGCCGGCTTACCATATAAACAAATGGATTTAAAAAGTGAAATAGGAAAAAGAAGGACATTTGCCATAATAAGTCACCCTGATGCAGGTAAAACGACTCTTACTGAGAAATTGCTTTTATTCGGAGGAGCAATTCAGACTGCTGGTGCAGTAAGAAGCAATAAGATCAGGAAAACCACTACTTCTGATTTCATGGAGATTGAGAAGCAAAGGGGAATTTCCGTATCAACATCGGTTATGGCGTTTGATTACAATAATATCAGGGTCAATATACTTGATACTCCGGGACATAAAGATTTTGCAGAAGATACATACCGCACTCTGTCGGCGGTTGATAGTGTTATTATTGTGGTTGACAGTGTGAAAGGAGTGGAAGAGCAGACCCGTAAACTTATGGATGTGTGCAGGATGCGGCATACACCTGTAATGATCTTTATCAACAAAATGGACCGGGAGGGAATGAATCCATATGATCTGCTGGATGAACTGGAAAAGGAGCTTAAAATTGCAGTATGTCCGTATACATGGCCCATCGGACATGGGAAACTATTTAAGGGAGTGTACAACCTTAATAAGAATGAGGTACAGATATTTTCACCTGAAAAAAGCACGGTTTCTGAAAGTCTGATAAAGACTAAAGATATTAAAGATCCAAAGCTAAGGGATTATGTTGGTATTGAGAGCATTAACAGGTTGAGGGAAGAGATTGATTTTGTTCATAATATGTTTGAATCCTTTAACATGTCGCTTTATCGCGAAGGTTACCTGGCACCTTTATTTTTTGGCAGCGCCTTAAATAATTTTGGTGTGCTGGAATTGCTTGAAACCTTTCTGGATATAGCTCCGTGTCCCGGAAACATTCAGGCATCAGAACGTATTGTGCAACCAGATGAAGTACAGCTTACAGGCTTCATCTTTAAAATACATGCTAATCTCGATCCTAAACATCACGACAGGATAGCTTTTATGCGGATCAGTTCAGGTAAATTTGAACGTAATAAGTTTTATTTCAATACACGGACTGAAAAGAAAATGCGTTTTTCCTCTCCCACAAGTTTCATGGCTAATAATAAAAGTATTGTGGAAGAAGCATTCCCGGGAGATGTTGTAGGCCTTTACGACAGCGGCAATTTTAAAATTGGTGATACTCTGACTGAAGGGGAGTTACTCCATTTTAAGGGAGTTCCAAGTTTTTCACCTGAAATATTACGTGAAGTTGTAAACCTCGATCCTCTGAAAACCAAGCAACTCGACAAAGGTGTAAGGCAAATGACCGATGAAGGAGTGGCACAGCTATTTGTTCAGCAACCTGGAAACAGGAAGATAATTGGTACTGTGGGTGAACTCCAGTATGAAGTTATTAAATTCAGGTTGGAACATGAATATGGCGCTAAATGCAGTTTTAACCATCTTCCGTTTGTAAAAGCCTGCTGGATAACAACTGATAATAAGAAAGAGATGGAAGCATTTCTCAAACGAAAATCATCGGCTATAGCATACGATAAAGAAGATAACCCGGTATTTTTTGCCGAGAGTGAATGGATGCTGAAACTTGCACGGGAAAATTTCCCGGCTATTACCTTTCATGAAACTTCTGATTTTAAGATAAGGAATAATATTAAAAGTAAAGAACCAGTATCATCTTCAACAAACATCGCTGATTTAAACTTATAAAGAAAATCAGGATCATCAGGATCATCAGAATCATCAGAATTCATTGCAGATAATTGACCAGATTTACTCTTCCAGGTTATTGAAAGTCCAGGAATCTAAACCCGTGAAAATGGGATTACATTTCATTTGTCAAATCATTTGTCAAATTGTCAAATTTATAATCTTTGTATATAGCTGATAATAAATAATTTTATATTTTAGCATAAACTGTAATCATGTAAAATTATTACATGAAGAAGAATATACAGTTACATAGGATCTGCGGGAAATTACAAACCAACTGATATGAAACCTGGTTTTTATTTAAGAAATAATTCTATCAGTGTATCTGTTCTGAGTAAAGTTATTATTTCAGGTTTCTGTATTTTATTAATTCCTATCGTTAGTTTTGGGCAATGTGTGGATCCTCCTACGGTTACACTCAGCGAAATCGTTGGAAGTACATGTGGCACAACACCTGTCACCGTTACCGGGAACACTTTTGGAGGCAGCGCTACCAAAGTTACTATTAAGGAAAATGGTGATGGTTCAGTTAGCCCCGCCTCAACGACTACTTCTCCTTTTTCGTTCACGTATACACCTAAAAAAGGAGATGTAGGGAAAACGGTTATAATTACAATCACTACAGATAATCCTGCAGGATCACCATGCCTGGCAGCTGTCGCAACATATTCATTAACTGTTGATAATTATCCAAAAGCACCTGTGATTGGGACAATCATTCATCCAACATGTGATGTTCCAACAGGAAGTGTAGCACTAAGTGGTTTGCCGTCAACTGGAACGTGGACCATTACAACTAATCCTGGAGGAGTAGAAACGACAGGTATGGGAATAAGTACAATTTTGTCAGGACTTTTGCCAGGTACATATACCTTTACTGTTATCAACTCATCCGGGTGCATATCACCAGCATCAAAAAATGCTGTAATAAATAACCCGCCTGCTTCTCCGGCCAGTCCGACACAATCAGTTGAATGTGTGTCAGGAAGCGCTGTTGTAACAGTGACAAGTCCTACCGGGTCAGGCCTGGCATACAGTTTGGATGGAGGCATATACCAAAGTATCACATCCTTTACAAATGTAGCTGATGGTAATCATAGTATAACAGTTAGAAATTCAATCGGATGCACTAGTACCGGTAACAGTTTTTCTGTATCATGCGCCTGTGAAAACACGTCAACAGTTACCCTAAGCAGTACTTCCGGAATGACTTGCGATATAATACCAGTTACCGTAAGTAATAATTCTTTCGGAGGTACTGCCACAGGTGTAACTTTGGCACACAATGGCGCAGGTTCAATAAGTCCGTTAACAACGAATACATCACCATTTGAATTTTCATATACTCCATCTATGTCTGATGCAGGAAAAATTGTAATAATTACAATAAAAACTATTAATTCATCAGCACTGGCATGTGAAATGATTGCAACTTATTCTTTAAGCGTAAATGCTTCTCCCGCAGCACCTTCCATTGGAACAATAACTCATCCAACATGCCTGGTACCAACGGGTAGTGTATTATTGAGCGGATTACCTTTATCTGGCACATGGATATTGACTCGTTCTCCCGGAGGGGTCTTAACAACGGGAACAGGAGCTAGTACAACAATATCAGGACTTCCATCAGGCAGTTATACATATGTTGTTACTACCGCAGCCGGATGTATTTCGGCCCCTTCGGAGAGTATTACCATTAATGTCCAACCGGTTGCCCCTGCAACACCAACAGTAGGGACTATCACTTCACCTATATGTACTCTACCGACGGGAAGTGTCGTACTTGGTGACCTTCCTTCACCAGGTACCTGGACGTTAACGAGGTATCCCGATCTCTTTACTTCAACAGGGACCGGCACAACAACCACTCTGACCGGTCTTGTTTCAGGAACTTATAATTATACAGTGACCAATGCTGAAGGATGTATTTCATTGCCTTCCCAGGATGTTGTAATTCCGCCCCCTCCCGGGAACCTTTTACCGCCTGAAATTGGGACAATTACCCAGCCAACATGTAGCATTGATACGGGCAGTGTTGTATTAAACGGATTGCCATCATCAGGAATTTGGGTATTAACTCGTTCTCCGGGAGAAGTCTTATCTACAGGTACAGGTACCAGCATAACAATAACAGGGCTCCCGGCGGGTAATTATACTTATAATGTCACCAATGAAGAAGGGTGTACTTCGGCACCAACAGGAACAATTATTATTAATGAACAGCCTGATACTCCTGCAGCTCCATCAGTAGGAACCATAACGTCTCCAACATGTACATTACCAACAGGAAGTGTTGTCCTGGGTAATCTGCCTTCCTCAGGCAACTGGACGCTAACCAGGTATCCTGATAATTTCTCTTCGACAGGTTCAGGTACAACAACAACTTTAACAGGAATTTTATCAGGGACTTATAAATATACTGTTGCCAATGCCGAGGGATGTATCTCTCTACTTTCAGAGGATGTGATAATTCCTGTTCAGCCTGGAAATATTTTACCTCCGGAAGTAGGAACAATAATCCATCCGGCATGTAATATATCCACAGGTAGTGTTGTCCTGAGCGGACTGCCATCTTCAGGTACATGGATATTGACCCGTTCTCCGGGCGGAATTTTATCAACAGGCACAGGGTTAACCACAACAATAACAGGACTCCCATCAGGAACTTACACATATACGGTCACTAATGCAGATGGTTGCATATCTGCTACTTCGGCAAGTATTGTCATCAATGCACAGCCATTGATCCCGGTCCAACCGGCACCTGGCACTATAACTCCTCCTACATGTATTTTGTCAACTGGCAGCGTGGAATTGAATAATCTGCCAGCATCAGGGATTTGGACACTGACTCGTTACCCGGGCACTGTGACTTCGATCGGATCAGGTAGTTCAACAATCATCACAGGACTTTCCGAGGGTATCTATAATTTTACTGTGACCAATGAGGAAGGTTGCTTATCAGTGCCTTCAGCCAATGTGGTAATTCCCCCACAACCAATAACACCGACTGTTCCTTTGATTGGGACTATTACACAACCCAGTTACCCGTCAACAACAGGCAGTGCGATCCTATATGGTTTACCTGCAACGGGAGAATGGATGTTAACACGCTCATCTGAAGGTGCAACATTAACGGGTAATGGCCCGGCCAGGACTGTACCTGATCTTCCTCCCGGAGAATATACTTTCCATGTAACAAATTCTTCAGGGTGCTCCTCAGGTGAATCAGAAAGTGTAATTATTATGAACTTTGAGATACCTGTTTTGAAAATTACCGATCCGGCACCTGTTTGCACACCGGAAACAGTTGACCTGTCGGATCCGGAGATAACAAAAGGGTCAACTCCTGGTTTGTTTTATACATTCTGGAGAGATCCTGAAGGGGCAATTGTTTATGATACACCTGCAACAGCCGGTGCGGGTACATATTTTATTAAGGGTACAAACCAGGCAGGATATTTTGATATTAAGCCTGTTATAGTGGTGGTAAAGAAGAAACCAATTGCCTATGCAGGCCCTGACCAGTTACTTGAGTATGAATTTGAAACAACTCTGGCAGCAGATATCGGTGAAAATGAAACAGGCCTGTGGTCATTATTGTCAGGTTCAGGTGAATTCACAGATATAACTGACCCAAAAACCGTAGTTACCAAACTTGATAAAGGAGAAAATATATTGCTTTGGGCAGTAACCGATAGTGTTTGTCTTCCATCACAGGATTCAGTAATTATTAAGGTAAATAACCTGGTTATTCCTACACTGATCACACCTAATATGGACGGGAAAAATGATTATTTTGTATTAAGAGGGATTAATACTCTTGGTTTAACTCAGCTAATTATATTTGACCGGAGGGGAAAAATGGTTTATAAAAATGATAATTATGATAACTCATGGAACGGAGTTGACATAAATAACCAGAATCTTCCTGACGATACTTATTTTTATACTCTGAAAACAGCAAATGGCAAATCTTTAAGCGGCTACATAATAATACGAAAATAGCATTATTAAGGGTTTTATTACTTATCTTCTCTCTACCTGGTCGCTGGCTCCGAACGTCCATAAAAATCAGTCACGATTTGTTATTAAATTTATGATAATAATAACATTATAATAAATTTATTTAACACTTATCTGGCATTAAGTTCGTAACTTACTTAAGTATTCTAAGGTTATTTTTATAGCTGATAGGTTAATCCCATCGGTGTTGAACAAATTTAGATTGGTTAATTTAAAAAATGGGGCGATGTTTTACAAGAATGTAGTACAGGAGGTACTAAGACGTTGTCTGACAATGGATAGGAGGCCTGGCAGGCCCAGAGCTACACCGGTTATTGTTCAGGACAGTGAAATTTCAACGTTGATCCATGATGTTTTCGGCGGAGAAATTTTAAAAACACATGAGGAAAATGGCTGGCATTTCTATAACAGGATAGATGGCGAACGAATTGATTTTACACTTTCAGATACAGAGAAATCCGCTAATGAAATAAAATTCGAAGACATTCCTACAACAACAGCAGAGACATCAGGTTACTTCGATGGAACCGATTATTCAACATTTTTTATGAGGTTTGTAAAGGCATTCGAAGAGACTGTTGGCCTGGGAAACTTCAGACTGGGAGTACCGGCCTGAAGACCCGGGGTCGATTAATTGAAGGTTTCTTTTGGTGTAAATACATAAAGATCATAAAATTGCGGGCGAAAGCATGAAGGATGGTTTTGTTATTCTTGCTGGCAAAATATGGGATTTGTATTACTTCCTGGTAAATTATTATCTTTGCAGCATGAAAAATGAAATATCAATACCAGTTCTGAAAGAAGAAGATTCTGTCGCAGCAAAAATCCGCAGAGATAATTATTCAATGGGGAGGGATATTCAGGCCACGAAGTTTAACGAGGCAATTGCAGCAAGGTTGTTGGCTGAACAAAAGATTCGTATCAAATGTGAAAATTGCGGCAAGGAGTTTGAATCAGAAATCACCGGGGAAGATTCGAAGATCTGTCCAGAGTGTTCCTTAAGTATTTAAATTCTGTTAGCAGGTCAAGTTATTCATCATTCTTGCCTGACTTCCCGAAGCCATGTTTAATAGCAGTATGATTACTTCCTCTTGCTGTTATTAATTTGTCCTGATAAGGATATCTGCTTTGATATATATACCAGGAGTGGTTATTTATGTGACTGACAAGTGATACGACTCTAAAATAAATTTGATTTTGGGTTAAGCATGGCGTAACTTTGATAACAATATGAATATTTGCTGGAATTATTAATCAGAATTTCACGCCGGGTTATCTAAAGTG
>CAYUQR010000024.1:41756-45421 GCA_964446825.1 uncultured Rikenellaceae bacterium | reverse complement strand
ATAAATGTCTTATATAATATTCAAATTACACCAGCTTAACATTTACTGCATTTAATCCTTTCTTCCCTTCCTGAAGATCAAAAGTAACTTCATCGCTTTCCCTGACCTCATCATTCAGACCCGATACATGCACAAAATATTCTTTTTCTGATGCATCGTCCTTAATAAATCCAAATCCTTTGGAATTATTAAAAAATTTTACTGTTCCTGTACTCATAATTATAATTTTAATATTTGGACAAAGTACACATTATAATCCGGTTAATGTACTTATTCTCAATAAATCGAACAGACTCGCACTATTTTTATTTATTTACCCCGGCAAATACTTTTTAAAGATGTATATCCTTCAGGTAACTGAAAATCCCAAATACTTTCAAAAGCCATACGATAATAACCATTGTAACTACTTCGTTGAGGATGTTCTTTACCTATTGAAAAAACTAACTATAATATGTAATATTCACTTTATCTCAGTTAATCATTATTCGCTTTTTATTCTGAGAGTCTGTTCCCAACTGATTCGATGATTTGATTATTTCAACATAAACTTGTCAGTTGACAATACAACTTGTTCCCCGGGATTTTGGACTGACGCATCATCTTCGGCCGTAATAAATATTTTGACTGGTTTATCAGAAGATACTGTCTCGAAAGATCCTTTAAGTTCTTTTGACAGAAAACCCTTTGAACTAATTAGTTGTCCTGTGTTTTTTGTAAGGTCCCTGTCAGTTATCATCCATACTATATAAGTAAGTTTTGGTGGCTGTAACCTCGAGGATTCAGCCAAACCTGAAATAGATATCTTAATATTGTAATTGTTGTTCTTGTCTGTTTTTATTTTAACAGAACCTCTGGCTGCGGGAACAACCGCTGAATTTAAAAAACTGACTCTTGTTGCACATGAGAAAAATGAAAAAATGAGAATCATTGCAAAAATACCCTTCAGGATATTTTTCTTCAGGTTGTTCAATCTTGTAGCTTTCATTTTGTTTTAATATTGCTTGGTAAAATAACTCATTCGGTGGATGGCCATGATTTTTTCAATTACAAAGTTGAGTTGAATATTCTCAGAATGTGTTACAAAATTCCTTAAAAGAGTTATAACATTTACAGATTAGAGGCGCAATGGCACAACGCCTGTCCGACTGAACGATAGCGTTTCCTGTAATAGTGGTCAAAGGGCGCAAAGACGGAAAGGCTTAATGGGAGAATGGGAGAGGAGGAGGCCCGCTATCGGTATATCACCGGTGCCGGTTCCCCGATTTGAAAATCCCTGAAACCGAAATCATTTGTGCTGAATGAGTTTATTTTAAAAATATTCTGACCGCTGCCCGGGATCGAAGGATAAAACGAGAGGGACAACTGAAATGTGCCAAAAACCAGATTTTCATTTTTTATCAGGAAGCCAAAACCAATCTGTGAATATAATCTGCGATTTTTAAATCCTGAGATTGCATCGCCAAGCATCCCTACTGAACAAACGAAAAAAGGGCCGAAATGGAAACCGTAAAGATTCCACGGAGCATATGATTGTGTTTGTGACATAAGCAATAGGCGGCTCGTGCCTGAATATCCGGTACTGTTAAATCCATCGATACCATAACCATCATTAAGAGTCAGACTATCATAGGAAAACCTGTTAAGACCAATAGTAACCTGTGGTTTTGCAAATTGCCTGAATTTCCATCTCCCGATCTCAAATAAGCCCGTGAAATAATTTATTGACGCATTAATAACTCCCTGTTCAACATGAGAAGCCTTGAGGAAAGTTCCAAAGTCAATGTTGGTACTAATGTACCCCCATTCATTATAGTTACCAAAGGAAAGCCGCATCCCTAAATAAGGCCGCCACGATTTATTTCTTAGCTGATAACCTCCTGTAAGTTCAATTACCTTTCCAACCGGAACATCTTCGATAGTCCCATATTTAAGGATATATGTATCCTGAACATATTTGCGGGTGGATATTCCTATCCCGGCCAGGTAAAAATCCTGGTTTGAATAAATTTGCAACGGGTCATTAATATCGGTCGGCTTTTGAAGGTATCGAATACGCAGATAACGTACAGAAAATATTAAATTGGTCGGAAGTTCATCCTCGGTAAAGCCTTTAAAAACAGGGAATGCCTTACCGGCCCAAAAATCCTGGGTTTTTAATTTCAAATTCAAAGGAATATATAACGGATTTATGCCTTCCAGCGAATCTCTTTTTACCTGAGTAGCAAATGAAATGCCACCTGCCCATTTTGCATAAGGAGAATAAAATGGCCGGTCAATAGCCAGTCTTTTTCTCACATTTCCATATCCGTCGACTTCGTAATGCAAATTTGAGTTGATATATGTGGTCTTAATATTCGGAATAAAATAATTTGTTCGGAACGAACTGATACCGGTACTTATGTTTCTTGAGAAAACATTCTGAAACTCGTGACCTGATCCTAAAAAATTTATATCTTTTATGCCGGCCTTGATATGTGAAGTTGAAAATGCTGCTCCTCCGGTTATGCTCCAGACATCCAGTTCACGGATAAAAATATCCACTGAATCGGAATTTGGTCCTGCAGTGACAACATAAAAAGAGACATCATGAACAAATTCCTGATTGCGGATTAAACGTTCCGACTCTTTTACAAAAAAAGAATTAAACGGTTCGTTTTCACGGATGAGCAACAGGTTGCGTATAGCTGCAGCCTTTGTTTTAATATGCAAATTATTCCCCGCTTTGCTTAATTTGTTTTGCGAGACTATTGTGGGGTCAATGGCTGAGTAACCAAAAGGATCGAGAGTAATAATGTTGATTTTACGGATAATTTTCCCCTGGAAAGAGATATATGGTTTTTGAATCAGTTTCTTATAAACTTTCTTTCTGACTCCTTGTTTTGATATTATACTGATTGGTTTGAAAATCAATCGGTACATAAAAGTATTAAACTTGTTTCGCTTCGAATAGGTTTCAATATTCTTATAAAGTTGAGTTGAATCTTTTTGAACAGGAGTTACCTGGGCAAATGCGGGAGCACTGGTAAAAACTAAAACAACATACGGTATGAGAAATTTTTTGAACCACATATAGATTGCTCATTAGCAATGATTTTTAGCAATTTATGTTTTAGTTTGCTTTTTTGTTTATTCCGGTTTCCTTTTAATTCAGTTGTATCTTTCATTCTGGTTAAATTATATAGCACAATAAGTTTCAAATTGCTATAATAATGCTAAGGAGTTCCAGTTTTGATTTGCCCAGCTTATTTCCAAGGATCTCGATCATTTCCTTTTCTTTCCCTTCGGGATATCGCAAATCATCATCAGTAATTGCAGGAAATTTTTCTTTAAGTTTTACTTTTTTCTTTTCCCAATATCCTGTTGTGTTGATATTCATGGCGATTGATTTATGGTTAGATAAAATTCTGCAGGATTGATTTAAATCATTCTATTTTCCTGCCTTTATCAGATTTCTTACGTTTCTCTTTTTTACTGTTTTTTGTTGACTTTGCAGTAGTGGATTGCTTTTTGTCGCGGGTACTTTTAGAGGAATTTATTTCCTGTTGTTTCAAATTATCCTGTTGTTGATTCCTATTTATATTTTGAGGAGGATTTGCCTTTTGAGGCTTTGCATCAACCTGTTGCTTATTTGATCTTAAATTCTGAGGAGGATTTGCCTTCTG
>CAYUQR010000024.1:0-41656 GCA_964446825.1 uncultured Rikenellaceae bacterium | reverse complement strand
TTGCATCAACCTGTTGCTTATTTGATCTTAAATTCTGAGGAGGATTTGCCTTCTGTGGCTGCATAGTCTTATTATTATTCAGATTTTGATGGTTGTTCATATTTCTTTCAGAGCGTTGTTTCACATCCTTCAGGTCAGTAATTCTTGCGGGTGCATACTTTTGTCCATTATCGTTGTTTTTCCTGACTTCCGGCCTGTATATATTGAAATGGCCATTGCCCAGCTCCTGTCCAGGCCTGTTATTTTCCTGAATGGTTAAAGGATTGACCTGTCGGCCGGCGGCTTTTTGAAAATCAGCCCTTGCCGGGCCTGTAACGTATGTTTCATTCCTTCTGCTATCTCTGTACGTATTGTTAATCACTGAGGAACGTCTGCCGATTCTGTCCTGAACGTTCCGGCTGACATAATAGTGATTGATATCAGCTCTGTCAAGATCCCTGTCTCTGACAAATATCCAGTGATCGTAATTGTTATCATATCCCCTGCCAAAACTTAACGTTAGACTAATACCTGGTCTCATAGGAGCCCAGCCATAATAACCGTTGGCTCTTCTCCAGGTGACCCATGCAGGCCCCCATTCATTGTCTGGAATCCATAACCAGCCATAATAATTATCGTAGTCCCAGCGGCCATAATGAAAAGGTGCCCATCCCCAAGCATAATCAGATACCCAAGTCCAGCCATAATTGGTAAATATCCAATGGCCTTGCGTGGAATAGGGTTCAAAATACGGTCCTGCATCAGGAATCCAGACATAACCCAGATTGGGATAGTTTACCCATTCTCCATAAGGGCTTAACTCATCATAGAAAACCTGGAAACTTACATATGGTTGTTGAGAAGAAGCTTTTCGAGTAAATATTACTGAAGTAAATGCTACCATCAATAATATGATAAAAACTTTAAATTTTGATCTCATAATTAACTGGATTAAATTTTCAAATTCTTTTTATTAAGCATATGATCCCCGTGTTCAAAGGAAGTCTCCATTAATCAAAACAAAATTAAGATTTAGGCAAGTGGTACATATTACATTACTATAACCATTTTCTTTTGGATGCTAATACTCCCAGCAGAAAGCCTAGCACTAAACTAATCAGGATTTGCACCCAATTTAAATGAATAGTACCCATTGATCGGCCTCTATGCATCATTCCGGTCATCCACGGACCGCCCCCTAATAAAAGAAAAGCCACAATAATAATCACTACTGCGATTATGTAAAGTGTTGTTCTGTTTGATTTTATATTTCTTCTTTTGCTCATAGGTTCTGTTTTTATTTTAAGTACTTATGAAAATTTCCTACTGATTTATTCCTTCTACAATGCAATTATTATGTGAAGTAATTCTTGTTTTGTCTTTCCAAGCTTATTACCCAGCATTTCTATCATTTCCTTTTCTTTTCCTTTGCGAAGACGCAGATCATGATTAGTTATTATTGGAAATTTTTGTTTAAGCTTTTTCTTTTTCCAGCTGCAGAATCCAATTACATTGTTATTCATTAGTACGATTTTTAGAATGAGATTTACACTTTTATTAATACAAAACTAAGCAGCAGGTTCAAATTATTAGTTACACAATTCTATAATAATATTATATAATTAACACATTTTAAGCTGCATAATTCACATATAAATTAAACTGTGGAGACTCTCATTTCATTTATGTTGCCAGTTGGTTCATCAATATTTTTCTTGCCAGAAAAATTCTGCTTTTCACAGTTCCGATCCTGAGATTAAACGTGTCAGCAATTTCTCTGTACCTGTATCCCACAATATACATCTTAAACGGTACCCTGAATTTATCTCTTAATCGTTCAATGCATTTATTGATTTCCCCAACTGTATAAACTGCATCGGGGTCATCTGAACCTGAGGATTTTATCTGATTTATGAAAGACGACTCATCTATACGGTCATAGTAGTTATTATGCATAAGATTATGCCGATAGTTATTGATAAATGTGTTTTTCATAATTGTGATGGCCCAGGCTTTTAAATATCCGGTGGTTACAAATTTATCCCGATTCAGGATAGCTTTCAGGTAAGTTTCCTGAACGAGATCTTTTGCATCTGAATTGTCTAATCTAAGATGACTTGCATATTTAAGCAAACTTTGTTCCAGATCGATTAATTGTTCGTAGAAATCATTCATTTATTTATTTTTTTAAAGATCGTTTTGATTTTTAATAACGGTGGCATGGTGTCGCCTAATAAGAATCCCCAGGGTTTTAAAGGTTCTATATGGTCGAATATTAATTTTATGATTGCAAGCAATGGCATGGATAAAAACATACCGGGTATACCCCATAAAGCATTTCCGGCAAGAACAACGATTACAGAGAATAATGCGTTTATTTTAATTTTTGAAGCAACTATGTATGGACCAATGTAGTGATTGTCGATAAGCTGGATAATGTAATAAGCTACCAAAACGTAAAACATATACCAGGGTGACGGTTTAGTGACCAGAGCAACCATCATGGGCAAAGCAACTGCAATGATTCCTCCGATGTAAGGGATAACGTTAAGCAATGCTGCAAGAATTCCGAGTATAAAAGCATATTCAATTCCCAGTATCAGAAGTGCAGCAGTATTCATAGCTGCCATCAAAGCAGCTTCGATAACCAATCCCACAAGATAGCGTTGAATGACAGTTTTGATCTGGGAAACTATTCCCTTTACATGACTCTGGTAATTTGAGCCCGAGAGTCTGCGAATAAATTCAATTAATATAGGTTGATAAAATAATATCATAAAAATGTAGAATGGTATCAAAAACATTATTACTAATCCATTGCCGAGAAGAACTAATGAATGTCCGATAGCAGCAGTGCTTACTTTGATTATTTCACCCCCCGTTTTAGTAAACCAGGCATGGATTTTCTGAGGGTCCCTATTAAAATAATCGGCAGCATCTGCAATATTTTGATTAAGCAGAGATGTAAATTTCTGTACCAGTTCAGGCCATGATTCACCAAAACGGATTGCCTGAGAAAATAGAACAGTACCAAAGGCTGCAATAAATAAAAAGGTAAGCAACATTGTGAGTACAATAGCCAATACCCTGTTTATCTTTAATCGTACCAGAAAATTTACAAGCGGATGAAGAACTGTTGCAATAATTATTGCGAAAACTAGTGGAATAATAATATTTTTTGCAATATACAATATTGCTAATAAAGCAATTAAGCCTACCAGGCAAATGGTCACTTTTGCGTATAATGGTAGTTTTGAATTTTCAATTGGCACGGCTTATGAGATTTGTTTCTTTTTGTTAAACAAAAGCTGAAAGAGAGACTGGCCGACTGATTTGATTACATCAGAATGTTGAGCGACAATATTAGTTATCCCAATTTGAAGAACTGAGCCAATAAATTTTCTTATCAGATTACCGGACGATCCTATAAATATCTTTTTTGAAAGGAACCCGCTGAGAAGACCCATGGCAGTGCCGGATATATTATCTATCAGATAAGGAGAGGAGGAGATCTCCTTCAGTGTGTGTTTTATAAGGCTGACAGGTTTTAAATTTTCGTAAGTAATGTGCAACTGTTCTTTTAACAACTGACCTTTAATTTCCTGATCAACTTCTAATAATTGAATTGCACCCTTAAGCGCTGACAAAGATGTTATGTTTTGCATACATTCTTATTTAGTCACATGTTTAATGAAATAGTTGCCGACCAGTTTCTTAATCCAATTATGCATAAAGAAATGAATAACAATTCCGGCAAGAATATAAAATGCAGCTACCACAAAGAACCCCCAAAATAGCTTTCCGAGTATATCACCCAGCCACAAAGCTATTCCCAGATTTAAAAACAATATAAAAGAAGCAATAAGTATAATTACCACAGACTGTGGCACCAAAGAAGACACAATATCTGTGGCTTTTTCAAGTGTTTTAAGCCTGACTAACTCAAAGCTTGTTTTACCATATTCAGAAGCTCTTTCAAGCAACGTCTCCAGTAAGTCAGTATTATCTTCCATATGTTCCACTTTGAAAATGTTCTGTAAAAATTCTTATTGTCAGTTATTTGCGATATTAGTAATGCCATTTGAAATTGTCAGCAGGAATACAGTTTCTTCCCGGGTTGTAAAACGGTATTTTATTTTTTCATCAAGGGTTATCCTCTGACCTTCATTAAGGGTCACTGTATCCCCCCGGATATGAAATCTTAATTCACCCTCAATTATCTGAAAAGTAACAGAATCATTCGACTGAAAGAACTTAACTTCTGTTCCTTCATGCAATGCCGTAAGCATAATTTGTTTTTGGGGACTATTCAAAAGTATCAGTGCATTAAGTTCCCCGTTTGTCCAGGTATAACTTTGTTTCATTGTTGCAATTAATGAGGTGAAATTAAATC
This sequence comes from uncultured Rikenellaceae bacterium, assembly GCA_964446825.1. Taxonomy (GTDB): domain Bacteria; phylum Bacteroidota; class Bacteroidia; order Bacteroidales; family VadinHA17; genus LD21. The sequence continues at coordinate 37,284 of CAYUQR010000024.1, read as the reverse complement.
CTGACGAGTTATAATCTGATGAGCTGTTATTCTTTGTATGAGGAAGTTCGACCTTTAATGTTTCTATTTCCATGAATATATTATTATCCTTTTTGCAAAATTTTGACTAAACCGGGCATAAGTCACCCGGTAGCAGTTTTTGTCGCTTTTTTTGCTTCAGAAGCTTTAGTTTTGACTTGTTCGGTAATGTCAGAAACCTCTTCTTTTACCTCATCAACCCTGACTGAAATGTTATCGAGAAATTCTTCGAATTTTTCTTTTAATTCTTCCGCGAAATCTTCTCCCTTTTTAGAGATTTTTTTGCGGGTATTCTTACCTTTGTCGGGAGCAAATAATATTCCTAACATTGCACCGGCAGCAACACCTGCCAGAACGCCTAATAAAACTTTTCCTGAACTCATGATCTTTTATTTGATTGATATTATTACGTGTGGAAAATAACTTCATATTAAATAATGCTGAACTTGTATATTAATTTTAACTCCGTCAAAGTTAGGCCTACTTATTTCTGTCATAGTTATATAATTATTGGAATAAGTTACATTATTCACACATTCAGGTTCGATGAATGCATAATAAAACTATTCCACCCAAAGTGGAACTATAACAGGGAATTGGAAGTAAGTAAAATCTTTTAAAGACTCTAAAGAGTAGCTCGTCTTTTGTGCTTGAGGTTTTTAAAATGAGATGGTGTAAGCCCGGTCATCTTCCTAAACTGGTTTGACAGATGGGCAACGCTGTTGTAATGAACTTTCCAGGCAATTTCGGTAAGACTGAGTTCATCGTAAGCAAGGAGTTCTTTTACTCTCTCTATTTTATTTTCAAGGTAAAACTGCTCAATTGTAGTCCCCTTTACTTCTGAAAAAAGATTGGAAAGGTATGTGTAATTGTGATTTAGTTTTTCGCTCAGGTAATCGGAAAGGTTTATTTTAATCTGTTCATCATTATAATATATCAGTTCAATAATAGCGGTTTTAATTTTTTCAACTAATATATTTTTCCAGTCATCCATAAGTTCAAGCCCCGTCATTTTGAGGGCAACTTTAAGCGTATCCAGCTGATCTTTTGAAATCTTGTCCGTTATTTCAGCTTCACCCAATTCAACGGTAGTATAATGCAACTCAAGTTTTTCCAGCTCCGATTTTACAATCATCTTACACCGGATACAAACCATATTTTTGATGTAAAGTATCAATCTTTCTTTTCTTTAGCTATATTACTATATTAAACAAATATACAACTTTTAAGTTAGCTTATAAATTGAAAAATAAGGCTTTTGCACACAAAACATGTTTTTTGTCAGCTTTTTAAAACTGCAGAAAATGTAAAATAATCGTTTAATGCTGTCATTAAACTTTTTTAACTCATAAAAACCAAGGTGACTATATGATATGATATCAAAGAATATGTAAATAATATAACTTTTCTTAGAAGTTGTGTAATACAAATCAATCAGATATGCTTTAATTTTACAATATCTAATTGAGTTTATTGTTGAAATGAGAATTAAAATAGTAATAATTGGCTGATTAAAATATAATTAAACAAAGAATGCTTAGCAGAAAGATTATAATAAAGGTTTTGAGAAAGTCATTGGCTCTGGATTTCGAAAAAGGCAGGAGTAGTATAAATTCTGAGGTTTTTTCAAACTATAGGAAGTTCGTCATTTAGGTTTTTAGGGAGTTAGCAATATGGTTAGTTTTAATAAGAAGTCCTTCCTTATTTCACGGAAAGACTTTTTCATTTGTCGCATGGGAGGAATCGATTATTTTGAATGTCAGATTTCATGATAGAAAGTATCATTACCATATCGGTTGCCGGTTTTTTGGCAGGTTTTATTTTCTCGATGCCAATAGCAGGTCCTATTAGTATCCTCATTACTTCAAATGCACTCAAAGGAAGACTGCGTTATTGTATTTTAGTGAGCATTGGATCTTTCATTGCTGATTTTACTTATGTCTTTATTGCAGTATTTGGGTTGACAAAACTTTATTCTTTCTACAGACCGGCCATACCATATATATTTGCAGTTGGCTCATTATTTTTTTTCTACCTGGGATACAAGATTATAAGAACAAAACTGGATATTGAAAATCTTGAAGATAAAAGCCATCTCATTGAAAAGATTCAAAAAAAAGGAAAGGGAGCTTTTTTTACCGGATTTATGACTAACTTCCTTAATCCGACTTTATTTATCGGAATGCTTACATCATCATTTTTCGTGATTTCGTTATTAGCCTCTATGGGTTTGCATACAGGAGGACTTGCGGGCAAAATGGATCAGAATATAATGGAAATAAGCAATATTGAGGGTAGAAAGATAGAAATCTCAAAAGGTATGTCAGGTAAACAATTTGACTATTTTCAAAAACTTAAAAATAAAGATCACCAGCAAGACAAAAACATATACCCGTTATATTTTCATTTGCTAATCAGTATTTGCTATGCATTCTTCATTTCTCTTGGAAGCATAACCTGGCTATATCTCCTTTCATTAATTATTGTAAAATTCCGAATACGAATGAATATTAAGATTATATCTGTATTTATCAAAAGCCTGGGTGTAGTGCTTTGCCTTTTTGGATTATTCTTTAGTTATTTATCAACCAGAATGTTTATTTCAATGTAACGATGTCAATGTTTCAAATTTTAAGAGTGGCCAGAGGCTAATGGAAGAACCAGTAACATTGATTATAGTTTGCAAAAGTAACAAAATAGAATCATGCTGCTTTTTCTTAATTTAAGCATATAGAGTATATTATCAGATTTTAATATGTGTGAATTATGTAAATCATTGTTTTTATTATGTAACACTTACCAGAATTAGCCAAATTACCTTTGTTGTGTAAATATTAAATCTAAAAAAATGGCACATCCTCAATTTCAAGTTTCAAATGGCAAAGATGACAAGTTCTATTTTAATTTAACTGCTAAAAATGGTCAGGTTATCCTTTCCAGCCAGGGATATAAAGGCAAAGATGGATGCAAAAATGGAATTGCAAGCGTAAAAAAGAATTCTTCAAATAAGAAGCATTTCGAACGCAAAGATTCCAAAGGTGGTCAGTATTATTTTGTTCTGAAAGCTGCCAACAGTAAAGTTATTGGTAAAAGCCAGATGTACAAAACGAACGACTCATCGGAAAACGGCATAGAATCCATTAAGGCCAATGCACGGCAGGCAACAATTCATTACCTGTAGTCACCTTTTTGTCCTTATCCGGTGAAAATAACAGCTTAAACTACTTGCAGGGTTAAATAGAAAAACCCGGGTCAGCGTAGTGTTACCTCCTCATTATAAAAATTACTGTGTTGTAGTTTTGAATTTAATTAATAATAAACAGTCTCTGTTATGAAAAAAAATTTGTTACTGGGCTTCTTAATATTATTTTTATTAAGTGCTACCGCTTATGCAGGTTTTGCAGATCCAAAAAAGGAATCTGAAAAACCGGCATCCACGAATCCAAGAGAAAATAAACTATCATCTGAGGAATTAAGTCGCATGAGTAAGCGTGCGGAAATAGATCATCTGTCCATCTCAGATTTTTCGAATAAGGAAAAGAACGATTCAAGGAACAATCTCAAAGTATCAAACCAGGTTGTGGTTGTACAACATCACCATCGCGGTTACTATTACGGTGGAGGCGTTCTGTTGTTAGTCATCCTTATAGTTGTTTTGGTTTGATCAGAAAAAGATAAATCCTGCTTCGGAGGATTAATATGCTTTCAAATGTAACTTTAATCACCCTTAAAACTTAAAACCCCGCAAGATCAGGCATCTGCGGGGTTTACGGTTTTAAGACTTGTCGCTGCGTCATATAGTTGATTTAGTTTAATCTTCTTTCTCCAGTTAAACCTAAAATATGTGAATATTGTAACTTTTTATGAAAGTTATATAATATTTTTAATGGTCCGGATGCCTATTTTAGCTCCTATTTTATTTATTTACCCTTAACAGCAGAGGATATCCTGACTTTGGGAGTATTTAATAATGTATGAGAACACGATTGGGGCTAAATTACATACTTAAGATAAAAATAGAATGAAAATGAAAACAATTAAGATGAAAAAAGTGTTAATAGCATTGGATTATAATCCAACAGCTCAAAAAGTTGCGGAGGTAGGTTTTTCAATGGCAAAATCCATGAATGCTGAAATAACATTGCTGCATGTAATAACTGATCCGGTGTTTTATTCCACATCTGGATATTCACCGATAATGGGTTTTAACGGCTATGTGGATGTGGGTCCCATGAAGTTGGACAGTGTTGATGGACTGAAAAATGCATCTCTTCAATATCTTGATAAGTCAAGACAACATCTTGGTGATAAAACAATTCAGACAATTGTCAAAGAAGGTGATTTTGCTGAATCTATATTAGAGACTGCAAAAGAGTTGAAAGCAGATATTATTGTGATTGGTTCTCACAGCCGGAAATGGCTGGAAAATATATTAATGGGAAGTGTTACGGAAAGAGTGTTACATCATACTTCGATACCGCTTTTAATTGTTCCGACTAAAAAACGGGACTAATTTTTATTAATACTAATATTATTCCATTTAAAGTTGCTCTGATTCTTTAGCAACGTTAATCTTTAAATAATACAAAATACTTTGAAAATGAGCAAATCAATCCCGGTCACAACATTGTTTCTTGATATAGGCGGCGTAATGCTTTCCAATGGGTGGGGTCACGTGTCACGCAGAGCAGCAGCTGATGTTTTTAATCTGGACTTTGACGAAATGGATGAACGGCATCATGTCATTCAGATTACCTATGAAGAGGGAAAGATTACGCTGAATGAATACCTTAAACGAGTAGTGTTCTACCAGAAACGCTCTTTCACAATTGATCAATTTCGTGATTTTATGTTCTCGCAGTCCACTCCGAATATTGAGATGATTGAGTATATACGGCAGTTGAAAGACGAGTATAATCTGAAAATTGCTGTAGTCAACAACGAAGGACGGGAGTTGAACGAACACAGAATAAAGAAATTTAAGCTGAATCATTTCGTTGACTTTTTCATTTCCTCCTGTTTCGTCCATTTTAGAAAGCCCGATGCAGATATTTTCCGTATTGCGCTTGACATTGCTCAGGTACCGGTCCAGCATGTTGTATATATTGAAGATATGCCGATGTTCGTTGATGTTGCCAGCGATTTAGGGATCAGAAGCATTCATCATAAAAATTATTTGTCAACATCTGCAGAATTGGCCCTTCTGGGATTAAAGAATGGATAAAAAACAGAGGAATCATTAATGAAGAAAATACGGCCATTCATATTAACCATTAACAGTGGTTCTTCGTCTGTTAAATTTGCTCTGTATCGCATTGATGGACCGTCAGAACGAATTCTGTATGGAAAGGTTGATCGGATTGGGTTAAAAGGTACCAGTCTGGATTTCAACAACCTGACAAAAAAGAAGAAAGGCAATATAAAGATTGAAGTCTCAGATTATAAATCGGTGGCTAATTTTCTAATTGACTGGCTTGAAAAGCAGATTGATTTTTCTTTGTTAAATGGCGTAGGTCATCGTGTAGTTTTTGGTATGAAACACACGGAACCCGAACTCATTACAAAGGAATTTTTGAATGAGCTACATCGTATCATTCCTTATGACTCCGATCATCTGCCGGCTGAGATTGAACTGATTGAGGTTTTCAGTCAGCGTTATCCAAGCCTGTCGCAGGTGGCTTGTTTTGATACAGCGTTTCATCGCACAATGCCACGGGTGGCTAAATTGCTTCCGATTCCCCGTCGGTTCGACAAGATTGGAATCCAACGATATGGGTTCCATGGTTTGTCATATGCCTATCTCATCGAAGAACTCATACGAGTATCTGGTAAGAGAGTTGCCAATGGCCGCGTGATATTGGCTCACCTTGGAAATGGGGCAAGTATTGCTGCTGTATTCAAAGGCAAAAGCATTGATACCAGTATGGGATTCACACCTGACGGAGGGATGATTATGGGCACCCGGCCTGGTGATTTGGATCCTGGTGTTGCATGGTACATGATAAAGTCAGAGAATCTTACACCTAAACAGTTTAATAATCTGATCAATCATGAATCGGGTCTCCTCGGAATTTCTGAAACCAGTTCTGATATGCGCGATTTGCTTGCCAGGGAATCCGATGATATCCGGGCTGCAGAAGCCGTTGCATTATTTTGCTACCAGGCAAAGAAATGGATAGGCGCTTTCGCTGCTACGCTTGGAGGCCTGGATATACTTGTTTTTGCCGGTGGTATTGGAGAAAACTGCCCTGTTATCCGCTCCCGTATCTGTGAGGGTTTGGGATTTCTTGGTATCGGACTCAATGCAAAACAAAACAGAAAAAACGCAGCGATTATATCTAAAAAGAAGGAAAGTGTTACTGTGTATGTCATTCACACTGATGAGGAATGGATGATAGCTAAAACAGTCAGCCAGGTTTTAAATATTACTAGGAAATAAAATATGATCATGAAAACAAAAAAGATCGATGAGAAAAATAATCCGTTAACACAGGAATTTCTTCAGAAGATTAACGCTTATTGGCGCGCCGCCAATTATTTGTCAGTAGGGCAGATTTATCTCTACGATAACCCGCTGCTGAAGGAGCCACTAAAAATGTCACACGTGAAACCACTTGTGGTAGGACATTGGGGTACAACACCCGGCCAGAATTTTATCTACGTGCATTTGAACCGAATCATAAAAAAATATGATCTGGACATGTTCTACATTGCCGGACCCGGTCATGGTGGGCCTGCTATTGTAGGCAACGTTTACCTCGAAGGCACCTGGAGCGAAGTTTATCCTAACGTCACTCAGGACGAAGCCGGGCTGAAAAAACTATTCAAACAATTCTCTTTTCCGGGAGGGATTTCCAGCCATGTAGCGCCTACAACTCCCGGGTCGATTCACGAAGGTGGTGAACTGGGCTATTCGCTTAGCCATGCATTTGGTGCTGCCTTCGACAACCCAGGACTGATAGTTGCATGCGTAATTGGTGATGGTGAAGCAGAAACGGCCTCGCTTGCTACCTCGTGGCAGTCAAACAAGTTTCTTGATCCTATCACCGACGGTGCTGTTCTGCCAATACTGCATCTTAACGGCTACAAGATAAGCAACCCAACGGTTTTGGCACGTGTCGAGCATGAGGAGTTGGACCAATTTTTCCGCGGTACAGGTTGGACCCCTTACTTTGTAGAAGGAGATGAGCCTGAAAAAATGCATCAGCTAATGGCTGGTGTTTTGGAAAAGGTCATCGATGATATCCGGCAAATACAAAAAAATGCAAGGAACAAAAACGATACGACCCGGCCTCGTTGGCCAATGATAGTCCTGAGATCTCCCAAGGGATGGACAGGACCCAAAATAGTAGATGGCCTCCAAATTGAAGGTACATTCCGGTCGCATCAGGTACCTCTTCTGGTAGATCCCGAACATCCCGATCATCTCAAGATGCTTGAAAGCTGGATGAAGAGTTATAAACCAGAAGAACTGTTTGACAAGAGTGGCCGGCTAATGCCGGAATTGGCCGAACTGGCGCCTGAGGGCAACAGGAGAATGGGTGCAAACCCTCATACCAATGGCGGTAATCTTCTGCGAGACCTGCGGATGCCTGATTTTCACCTTCACGCGGTGAAAGTATCTTCTCCTGGTGCTATTAGCGGTCAGGATACGATGGTACTGGGTAAGTTCCTGCGCGATGTGGAAAAACTTAACCAGAATCAGCGAAATTTCCGGATCTTTGGCCCCGATGAGACTATCTCGAATCTTCTGGGTGCTGTATTTGAAGAAACTGATCGTCAGTGGGATGCCCGGACAGTTAAAAATGATGAATTTCTGGCTCCCGAAGGACGTGTTTTGGATTCTATGCTTAGTGAGAATCAGTGCGAGGGTTGGCTGGAGGGATATTTGCTCACCGGACGTCACGGACTATTCAACAGCTATGAGGCATTCATTCGCATCATCGACTCAATGTTCAGCCAGCATGCCAAGTGGCTTAAGGTAACTTTGGAGCTGCCATGGAGAAAGAAGATCGCCTCTCTGAACTTTTTGCTCGCTTCTCATGTATGGCAGCAGGATCATAACGGATTCACACATCAGGACCCGGGTTTCCTCGACCATGTTATCAATAAAAAGGCAGATATCGTGCGTGTTTATTTACCTCCTGATGCCAATTGTTTACTGTCGGTCTTTGATCATTGCCTGCGCAGTCGCCATTATGTCAACGTAGTGGTTGCAGGAAAACATTCGCTGCCTCAGTGGCTTACAATGGAAGAGGCTGTAGTTCATTGTACTGAAGGAATTGGTATCTGGCAATGGGCAAGTAACGATCAGGATGCCGAACCGGATTTGATAATGGCCTGTTGCGGAGATACTCCTACATTGGAAATATTGGCAGCCGTTACTATACTACGTAAAAATTTGCCTGATTTGAAAATACGGGTAATCAATGTCGTCGATTTGATGAAGTTGCAGTCGGCCAGCGAGCATCCACATGGTCTAAATGAAACGGATTTCGATTCGCTCTTCACAAAAGATAAACACATAATTTTTGGATTCCATGGATATCCATGGCTGGTTCATCGGTTGACCTACCGTCGCACCAACAGAAATATACATGTTCGGGGTTATGTTGAAGAAGGCACTATCACGACCGCATTTGACATCAGGGTGCAAAACAAACTTGACCGGTTTCACCTGGTGCAGGACGTTGTTGACAGACTGCCTCATCTTGGTACTAAAGGGTCCTACCTGAAACAGATGATGCAGGATAAGCTCATTGAACACACACAATATATTGATAAACACGGCGAGGATCTGCCGGAAATTCGTAACTGGAAATGGAATCAGAACAAAAAATAAAAAAAGGAAACGCAGAAAGCGAAAGAGAAATAAAGCACATTGGTATAGCAGCGGACCATGGTGGGTTTGAACTGAAAGTTCAGCTGATAGCTGCACTTAAGAAAGCCGGTTATGAGGTAGAAGACTTCGGAGCCGATGGACTGATTATGGATGATGATTATCCCGATTTTGTGGTACCTCTTGCCATAGCAGTGGCGAGGGGGGATGTCGAACGAGGTCTGGCTATCTGTGGAAGCGGGGTAGGAGCTTGCGTTGCAGCCAACAAAGTTCAGGGTGTGCGTGCTGCATTAATCACGGATTACTTCTCAGCTCATCAGGGAGTGGAGGATGACGATATGAACGTAATGTGCCTGGGAGGACAAGTCAGCGGATATTCTCTGTCATGGGATTTAGTCCGGACCTTTCTGAATGCTCATTTCATGGGAGATGAAAGATTCATCAGACGCCTTGCGAAAGTGGCGTCTCTGGAAAAAGAGATAAAGAGGCAATAGAGAAAATTTCTTCACTTATCTTCTGACAGACAGGACATAAAGCACTCGATTGATTATTGATAAAATCAGGGAGGAACAAAAGATGAATTTAAAAGAGATTATAAAAACTGCAAAAACATTGGTAGCCGACAACAAAGGTCTGCTGGCAATTGATGAAAGTAATCCAACCTGCAATAGAAGATTTGCAGCTGCCGGGATTCCTCAAACAGAGGAGTTCCGGCGTTCCTATCGGGAAATGATCATAACAACACCTGATCTGGGTGAATGTATTAATGGTCTTATTCTCTTCGACGAAACGATCAGGCAGAAGAAAAAAGACGGGACTTCATTTATTAAAGCCATCACCGATTTGGGAATCATCCCCGGAATTAAAGTTGATACTGGTGCAAAGGATATGGCAGGTCACCCGGGAGAGAAAATAACCGAGGGTCTGGATGGATTGCGCGATCGCCTCCGGGAATATTTTAAAATGGGAGCCCGTTTTGCCAAGTGGCGGGCAGTGATTACCATCGGAAATGGTATCCCCAGCCGTGGTTGCATAGAGGCTAATGCGCATGCACTGGCCCGGTATGCCGCATTGTGCCAGGAAGCGGGAATGGTACCCATCGTGGAGCCGGAGGTGCTAATGATAGGTGAGCATACACTTGAGCATTGCTTTGATATTACAGAAGAAGTCTTGCGAACTGTTTTCAGACAGCTTTATTTACAGCGTATAACACTGGAAGGTATGATCCTGAAACCCAATATGGTGCTTCCGGGATTGACCTGTCCTAAACAGGAATCAGTGGATGCAGTAGCCGACATCACTGTGGAGTGTCTCTTGCGAGCTGTCCCTGCTGCAGTCCCGGGGATTGCTTTTTTGTCGGGTGGCCAATCCGGGGAACTGGCTTCAGCACGTCTGAATGCAATGAATGTCAGATTTAAGTCGCGAATTCCCTGGGCGCTGGCGTTTTCGTTTGCCCGCGCGATACAGCAACCAGCTCTGGAGATCTGGCATGGAGAAGAGACTAATGTGTCAGCAGCGCAACAGGCTCTGTATCATCGTGCAAGTTGCAACCGGGATGCGCGACGTGGTAAATACACTGAAGAAATAGAAAAGAAATGAGCACAAAATCACAAAAACATTCCAGTAGTCAAATGCTATTGTATCCATTGAAATTCGAGCCGATTTATCAGTATAGGCTCTGGGGCGGTCGTCATTTAACTGATCTGCTCACTGCACCTCTGCCAGGTAACGGTCCTATTGGTGAAGCATGGATTCTCAGCGACCGGGAGGACCATCAGAGCCTTGTCACAAATGGACCACTCAAAGGACAGACCATCAATCAATTGATGGAGAAGGAGCCGGAACAATTACTCGGAAAACTTGCCGGACACTTCCAACGATTTCCCCTTTTGCTTAAGTTCCTCGATGTGCATGAAATGTTGTCAGTGCAGGTGCACCCTTCTGATCTTAAAAAGGACTATCTGCCGGTTGGTGAACATGGCAAGACCGAAGCATGGGTTGTGCTGGAGGCAGGGCCTGACAGTCGCATTTATTCAGGACTTAAACCAGGGTCCTCAGCTGACAATTTACAAAAGGCTCTCACAAACGGTACAATTGCTGATCATTTATCATACTTTACACCAAAACCAGGGGATGGTGTTTTTATACCGGCAGGAACGGTTCACTCCCTTGGAGGAGATGTTGTGGTGTTTGAGGTTCAACAGAACAGCGACGTGACATTCCGATTGTACGACTGGAACCATATTGATAAAACGACAGGTAAACCAAGGTCACTCCAGGTTAATGAGGCGCTTGCATGTATTGATTTTACGCAAGGTACTACAAAACCAGTGGTGCCGGTAATTGAAGCAATAACACCTGTCAGCAATGAGATGCTTTTTAATTGTGAACATTTCCACCTGTGGCGGCTTCAGGGAAAATCGCCATTTACTGTTGGCGGAATAAGTGTGCCACGAGTATTGGTATGTCTTGAAGGTGAGGGACAGATCGAATATGACGGCACGATTTATATTATTGGAAAAGGAGATGTATTCCTTTTACCTGCGGTAGCAGGAGTGTGTACCTTTAAACCGCGTAAAGCAGTTACATTATTGGAAATTGCACTTCCGGAATAAATTAATAGATATTTTATTATGTTAAAAAAATTAATTGTTTTTGATCTGGACGGTACTCTTGCCGAAAGCAAATCATCTGTTGATGCTGAAATGTCTGCGCTGATTCATGACCTGCTCAGCGTTGTAAAAGTTGCCGTGATTTCAGGAGGCGACTGGTTACAGTTTGAAAAACAGGTTCTTTCCGGCCTTCCCCATGATAAAAGCCTGGAGAACCTGTCAATCCTTCCTACCTGCGGTACAAAGTTTTACCAGTATGGCAAGGATTGGAAAAAGATCTATTCCGAAGATTTCACCGCGGATGAAAAGGAGAAAATTATGAGTTCATTAAAGCAGTCCATCGAATCAGCAGGATTCAAGATAAAAAAGCTATGGGGTGAACAAATTGAAGACCGTGGGAGCCAGATAACATTTTCCGCTTTAGGACAGCAAGCTCCAAATAAAGAAAAAGAAAAATGGGATCCTGATTTTGCCAGGCGGAAGAAGATGAAAGCATTTCTTGATAAGCAAATCCCCGGGTTTTCTGTAAGGATGGGTGGTGAAACATCCATTGACATTACTAAGCCTGGCATCGACAAAGCTTATGGAATTAAAAAGCTCAGGGACACTCTTGGCATTTCAATTCCTGAGATGATTTTTGTAGGTGACGCTTTATTCCCCGGGGGCAACGATTATCCTGCAGAAGAAGCAGGTGTTATATCTATCAGGGTGAAAAATCCAACTGAGACAAAACGGGTGATTGAAGCGATTATAGCTTGTCTGGAAAACGATAATAGTATAAACCTTAACAAGGAGGAGAAGTGATGAGTGGAATTAAACTGAAACGTCTCGGGCAGATGATGGAGCCCGAACCCGGCAATCCGAAGGAAGTGGAGGGTGTTCTGAATCCGGCTGCCGCTCGGGGCCCGGATGGTAACCTTTTCCTGTTTCCGCGGTTAGTCGCAAAGGGCAATTATTCGCGGATAGGCATAGCAAAGGTTCTTTTTAATAAAGACGGTGATCCGTCCGGAGTCGAACGGATGGGCATTGCTCTTGAGCCTGAGGCAGATTATGAGATGCGATCGGACGGCAGCGGTGGTTGCGAAGATCCTCGTGTCACTTATGTAGAGCCACTGAAACGCTATATGATGACTTACACGGCACTTTCTCCCAAAGGGCCACGGATCGCTATTGCTATATCGGCTGATTTGATTAACTGGAAACGTCTTGGATTAGTTACCTTCGAACCAAATAATGGCATAGATTTCGTTCATGTGGACAATAAAGATGCGAGCCTTTTCCCGGTTGCCATTCCCAATCATGCAGGGAAAATGCAGCTGGCTATCCTTCACCGGCCTCTTTTTCAGGGAACCAGACCTGAAGAGATTGTCCTCCAGGCCAAGAAGAGGGAAGTGGACCTCGACCATGAAAGCATCTGGATTTCTTATTGCCCGATGCCTTTAGATGATATTGAACCTGATCACATCGGCTTATTTAATTCACATCACCGGCTTGCGACGCCTGTGTCACCATGGGAAAGACTAAAAATTGGGGGAGGAACTCCTCCGGTACTTACCAGGCATGGTTGGCTTATCCTTTACCACGGAGTAAGTGAAATGCCTGATCAGGACAAAGAGGGGAAGCATTTATGTTATTCAGCCGGTGTGATGGTGTTATCAAAGGATCATCCGCAAGTGATACACTATCGTTCTGTGGAACCGGTATTGAAACCAGAACTAAAACAAGAACGTCAGGGCACGATATCAAATGTAGTCTTCCCAACAGGGATTGACCGGCGTGACGATCTTGGTTTGCCTGACCGCTTCGATGTTTATTATGGTATGGCCGACAGCAGAATTGGTGTTGCGCGTCTTGATTTGCCCGATATTTTGCCGCCCGAAGGAATCGCAGACAAGCCGGATGCAAAGGTTTAATGCAGAATATATAGTGTTATAATTTGGGGAATGTGTGAATAATATAAATTTATCTATAAGTTTTGTAACACTAATCAGGTTATAGATTATGAATTTTACAATACGAAATATAGCATCAGAGGATTTCTGATCAGAAATTAAATGCGGAAAAAACCGTTGATATAAAAAATAAGTCATGGAAAAGCATTTGTTTATACTTAGTTTATTTGTTTTAGCTTTTATTGCATTGATAATCTTTGTGATTAGAAAAAACCATAAAGACAGAAAAGGTTTATTTAAAAAAATACCAGGCGACTATCCGGATCCAAAAGAGGTTGAATCTGAATTTGATACTGAGGATAAATACAAATAAAATTTTCAAAAAAACAATTATGAAATCTTTAAAACCGAAAATTGCAATAATTGGCGCTGGGAATGTAGGTACTACTTTTGCCTTTTCACTAATGATTAGCGGGTTAGCCAGAGAAATTGTTCTGGTTGACAAAAATGAAGTACTCGCAAAAGGTGAAACAATGGATCTGAATCATGGGTTAAGCTTTACCCATCCGACAAAAATATATGCTGCCGGATTTGAAGGTTGCAAAGATGCAGATATAGTTGTAATTACAGCAGGTGTAAAACAAAAACCCGGGCAAACCAGAATCGATCTGGTAAATAGTAATGTCGCATTATTTAAGGACATAATACCTGCTATTGCAAAATTTGCAGGGAATTCAATTATTCTGGTAGTAACTAACCCTGTGGATATTCTTACTTATGTTACTTTAAAAATATCTGGTTTGCCTTCGAATAAAATAATCGGCTCAGGAACGGTACTCGATACAGCAAGATTAAAGTATATGATTGGCGAGTATTCTAAGGTAGATACAGTTAATATACATGCTTATATTATCGGGGAACATGGAGACAGTGAGCTCCCTGTTTGGAGCAATGCAACTATTGGAGGTATGGATATCGAAACGTATTGTTCTGATTATGTTCACTCCGGTATTGCTAAAACAGAATTATCACGAATCTTTGAGGAAGTAAAAAATGCAGCATACCAGATTATTCAGGCAAAAGGCTCCACCAATTATTCTATTGCGCTGGCACTGGTCAAAATAACACGCTCTATTTTACGAAACGAGAATTCTATCTTGCCTGTTTCCACGCTGATCACTGACTATTATGGTATAAGTGATATATGTTTAAGTATTCCATCTCGAATTAATATAAATGGGGTAGAAGAATACATTAAACTTGAGCTGTCTAAGACAGAACAGAAGTTATTTAAACATTCTGCCAGCAAATTGAAAAAAATCATAAAAAAAATTGATTTTTAGTTTACATTTTATGAATACAAATTCTAACAATACAAAGTCTACAGAACCGAAGCCAGGTTCTACGGCAAATGCAAAAGATAAGACTAAAACCGGAAGAAAAGCTAAGATAACTTCCGCTTTGACGCCAGGGATGGTAGAACGTGTCCATGAACTTTACGAGGAACTAGGTCGAAAAGACGTTCAGGCAGTTGAGGAGATGGAGAAGGCAAAGCGTGAAGATCAGAAAAATAAAACCAATACCGATGCCAGTTCTGAAGACAAAACGAAATCGAAGGAGGAAGGTGGTTAATCAATGCAAGATTATTACAAATAAATATTTAGCCGTAATCAGTTGTTCTTAAAATTATATCATTGAACCTTTTGAAAATCTATATATCCTGATTCCACATTAATATGTGTCAGACGTGCTTTTAGTTTTTGTCCCACTTTTAATCCTTTAAATCCATTTACCAGTTTTCCTTCAACATGCGGATGAAAAAGCCTTATCCATGTCCCTTTTGGCGATGCACCACTGACGATTGCTTCAAATATTTCTCCAATCCTTGATTGCATGAGTATGGCATTAGTAGACTTTTCAACCTGCCGCTCCACCTTTTTAACATCATCTTCCTTCATCGTACAATGAGTCGCAATCTGTCCCAGTTGTTCCACAGTATAGGGAACGGGCTTGCCTGAGATAGCCGATTTCATCATTTGCGCCATAAGGTCTTGCAGCTTTATGTTCTCAGCTAGTCTATTAACATTAGGAAAATGTGTGAATGATGTAACTCATTTTAAAAGTTATGTAACACTTTTTCAGCTGCAGAAGCTTAATTTAGTTGACTGTAAATCATTAATGAGATGAAAGAAAAAGGCAGAAAAAAGGATCAGAATAGCCAGTCTTCTGGTAACCGTGGTAAAAATAATCTTCAGGAATACCCGATCTATCCTGCTTCAGAAGATATCTATAGTAAATACAAAGAAGAGAAGGAAATAAACCCTGAGGACTCCTCTAAGATGAAAAATTCAATTCATTTTGATGAAGACGCAAAAAGTAATGAAAGTGATTTCGATTATGATGTTTCAGGTAGCGACCTGGATGTTCCCGGATCAGAATTGGATGATGAACAGGAAAAGATTGGAAATGAAGATGAAGAAAATAATTATTACAGTCTGGGAGGAGATGATCATAACGATCTGGATGAGGATATTGACGATCTTTGGAAATAAAAGAAAATTAACTGAAAGTAAGGAAGTGACTATTTTTAACCTGTCGGTTATTTTAACTCAAAGGAAAAACAGCAACAGGCACAATCATTGAGAATGTGTGAATTATGCAACTCTTTGCAAAAATTGTGCAATACTTTATACACGACATTTTCCTACCTTTTTACCGGGTTTGTTTTTAAAAAAAGCAGGCAGAAGAAGCTGCTTTTTGATGAGGAACAATGCTTTAACAATGTCTCCTCAATAATATGATAAAACTCGTTAAATCTAAAATCAAAAGATTATGTTTTACAGTAGAGTCGTACAAAAAGCGTTGAAAAGTACCTGGGAATTGGAAAACAAAACAGGAGTGCCCCATGCCCGAATTTCTAGAGGTCAGGATAGTATAGTCTCGAAATTAATTTATGACATTTTTGGAGGAGAGATCTTAAAGACGCCCATGAATAGAGACTGGCATTTTTATAACCGGATAAATGGTGAGCGGATAGATCTTACTGGATCTGGTATTAAAAAATCAATTGATAATAATAAGTTCGAGGACATTCCTGTAACACCTGCGGAAACTTCAGGTTATTTTGACAAAGTCGATTATTTTACTTTTATGATGAGGTTTATAAGAGCATTTGAAGAAGCAGTAGGATTGAAACGATACAGTAAAAGCTTAACGACTTGATAATTACAAGAACACAAACCAGGGGAAATCTCCTTGGGAATAAAAAATGATTATTCATTAAAAGGAAGGAAATTGAAGTGAACTATTTGTATTTAATCATTCCGATTGTTTTGATATTTTTTATAGGGATAAGAATCGTACGTCCGACTCAGCGAGGGTTGATTGAGAGGCTTGGGAAGTACCATAATTTTGCCGGTCCCGGATTTCATTGGATAATTCCGATTATAGACAAACTATTCCTGGTAAATGTGACTGAGCAGATGGTAGATGCTGATCCACAGGAAATAATCACGAACGATAACCTGAATGCAAGTGTTGATGCCCAGGTATATTTCAGGGTTAAATCCGATGAAGAGAGTGTTAAAGGATCGACCTACAATGTAAATAATTACAAATGGCAGATTGTAAATCTGGCAAGAACAACTCTTCGTAATATTATCGGTACACTCACTCTCAAATCTGCCAACAGCGAACGGGGAAAAATTAATGCCGATCTGTACAAAACACTTCACAATGAAACTCAGGGCTGGGGGATCGAAATTGTACGTACAGAATTAAAAGAGATTGATCCGCCAAAAGATGTTCAGGAAACCATGAATAAGGTGGTGAAAGCCGAAAATGAAAAGATAGCTGCAATAGATTCTGCTACCGCTGCTGAAACTGTTGCCGATGGTATTAAACGAGCCAAGATTAAAGAAGCGGAAGGATTCAAGCAATCAAAAATATTACACGCCGAAGGCGAAGCTGAAGCCATCAGGCTGGTAAATGAAGCGGCAGATAAGTATTTTATCGGGAATGCACAATTACTGCGTAAGCTGGAGGCTCTTGAAGCATCACTTGGGAATAATGCTAAAATTGTTGTGCCGGAAGGAACTGAACTGGTAAATATCATTGGAGAAATGGCTGGAATAATTCCGCTTGACAGAAAGAAAAAAGACGACTGATAATTAATATATCTTAATGGAAAATGCTTTTTTTTAATGACTAAAGACGCAGTTTCCTCTTGCTGCGGGAAACCTTTATTAATCCGCTTCCTTCACAGTCTGAATAAATGCCCTGATGTTCTCAGTCGGAGTATCAGGCGACATTCCGCCCCCACATGACCAGATAATTCTGGAATGATCCCCGCAGGTCCTTATCATGTTACTGACGCTGGCCTGGACATCAGCCCGCGAACCCATTGCCAGAACTTCACTTGGAGGAATATTACCCAACAATGTCACCGAATCACCTGCCAGAGACCTGATTTCATTTATCGAATGGTTAAAACTGAAATTGAACAGATTGACTCCTATCTCCTTAAGATATTTTGCGCAGATAAGACCCGATGCGTCATTATGAAAGAAATTGACTTTTGCATTAAATGTGCTGTAAATTCTTTTCATATGAGGAAGAACGAACGTCTTAAAATCCGGTTCCCCAAGAAATCCAACAATGTCATCGAGAATAAGGATCCCGTTTATATCCCTGAATTTCTCAAACTGAAGACTCAGCCAGTCAATTACAAAATCGGTAATGGTAGTCAGTCCCTTATGCGCCTCTTCGGGCGTAATGGCAAGGGAAAGCATGAAATCGGTCATCCCGAACAGGAACGATGCAATATTCAAAGGACCCCGGCAGGTCGCAAACCTGAACCTGCAGTTGTTCTGCCTTATCCTGTCCTCATATCTGAGCATGCGGTTTATTGAAAATGGCAAAAGACCGTCGGTCCTTACATTAGGTTTTAACAGACCAGAAATATTTTCCGTATTAGAGCTTATTTTATTTGGAAAAGGGAAATCATTTTCACTCCAGACAAGTTTGGAACCGAAAGCTGAAGGCTCGGTGCACATACCGTATTCAGCCCAGAAACCTGGGAAAAACATGACTTCGGGGAATTCCTTCATAGCCTTCATGTTTGCATTGAACCAGATCTCGGGATCAGCAAAGTAATCGATTATACTTGAACCATACCATTTAGGCAGCCAGGGACTGTCAATTATGAAACCCATAAGTTTCTCTTTTGGGGCCTCCCCTTCAATAATCTTTATCAGTTTTTCCCAATGTATTTCTTTCATAGCTTACAAATTCAAAATTCCCAACTCAACTCAAATTCCCTGGACATCAGATCAGGAACCAGGCAAGGTAAAAGGAGCAAAAGGGCAAATTTTTTAATTATCCTCATCTGGATTAATCCTGTTATTAACTGACCTGACTGATGACTGCCGTACTATCAAATCCGAATTAAGAATTATAGTACTTACTTTTTCAAGCTGAGTGCCAGCAAGAATTTTAATCATGGAAGAAGCAGCGATCTCTCCCATTTCCCTGCCGGGATAATGAACAGTTGTCAGATTGGGCTCAACTACCCTTGAGACAGGATCATCATTAAAGCCAACAACTGCAATGTCTTCCGGTATTCTGTAGCCGCCTTTCTTAAGTTCACAGATTGCCGAAACTGCAGAGCTGTCATTGGCGGTGAAGATCGCATCAGGCATGGCTTCGTGCTTCATGAGTTCCCTTACAATCATTTCCCCCGAGCTGTCACTCAGGTCCGTGACTATCAGAAGATCTTCATAATACGGGACAGAATTGTCGCTCAAAGCCTGCTTGAAGCCTCTTAACCTGTCATTGTAAACATTCCGGTTAATGTTCCCCGTAACGCAGGCTATCTTCCTGTATCCCTGATCGATAAGATGTTGTGTGGCATCATAACCGGCCTTAAAATTGTCAATTACAACGCATATGCAATTGCTCTGGCAAAAAACCCTGTCAAAAAAAAGTATCGGGATATCTTTTCTGAAAACATTCTGGAAATGATCCAGGTTTTTTGTTTCACAGGTAAGAGAAACAAGGAAGCCATCGACGCGGCCTTTAAACAATGCCTGTATATTTTCAGCCTCAAGGGATGCTGATTCCTCAGACTGACTGATAAGCAGCTGGTATCCCTCCTGTTTTGCCACTTTTTCCATTCCGGAAATAACAGTGGACATGAAATGACTATCGATCCTGGGTATCACAACTCCCAGCGACCGGGTTCTTTTGAGCCTGAGGCTGGAAGCAAACTTATTAGGCTGATACCCCATTTCATTTGCAACCTGGATAATTTTCCTGCGAACCTCCTTCCTTACCTGTGCGCTGTTGTTCAACCCTCTTGAAACAGTTGAGGCCGAAATATTCAGCGCCCTGGAAATATCATATATAGTCACTTCTCCTTTTTTCTTTGAAGCTGCCATAATTAGTCAATAATAGAAAATAAGAACAAAATAACATAAATATTTTCAAATATCTTTTGCAATCGATTGCAAAATAAAATCTTTTATTTAAATTTATTTTATTTTATGGTATTAATTAATCCGGGCAGTTATATTACCGGCTCTAATTTCTGTCGCGGATATATTTTAAATTTACTAACCTGAATAATTGATTTTATGCAAACAGAAACCGGAAAACTATCTGTCAGGGAGAAGGTAGGTTACAGTCTCGGAGATGGGGCTGCTAACTTTATCTTTCAAACATTCATGCTTTTACAGCTCAGTTTTTACACTGACACTTTTGGGCTTTCAGCTGCTGCTGCTGCAACCCTGTTCCTGATCGCAAGATTATGGGGCGCTGTGTGTGACCCTGTTTTCGGGGCATTGGCTGACAGGACACATACGAGATGGGGTAAATTCAGGCCATGGATATTATGGACGGCTGTTCCATTTGGGATCCTTGGATACTTTGCTTTTACAACACCCCATTTCGGTGCTGGCGGTAAGATAATATATGCATATATCACCTATTTTCTGCTGCTGACAGTTTATTCGGCAAATAACAATCCCTATTCTGCCCTGAGCGGAGTAATCACGGGGAACATGGCACAAAGAACAAGCCTTTCCTCTTACAGATTTGTGGCAGTGACTCTTGCAACAATTGCTATTCAGGGATTTACTCTGCCGATGGTCAACCATTTCGGACAGGGTGACAGTAGTAAGGGTTATCAGATCACCATGGGGATATTCTCTGCCCTTGCCATAATCTTCTTTTTTATAACATTCTTTACTACAAAGGAAAGAATAGTTCCACCCCCCAGCCAAAAAACATCTCTCAGGCAGGACCTTTCAGATCTGCTGAAAAACCGTCAATGGGTACTGATGTTTTTCATATTCCTGTTTATGTTCATCTTCCTTGCAATGCGGAACAGCATACTCCTTTATTACTTCAAATATTATCTTAGCCCTGATAGTCAGCATGCATTTCTTATTAATGCGGATAAGATCCTGCTGGGACTTTTAAGTCTTGTCGGAATGACAGGGGCAAATACTGATATTGCAGGGAACACATTCAGTGTGATTAACATTATAAGCCAATTTGCCGCCATACTGGGAATAGCCTTTTCAAATTCACTTGCTCGAAAGTATGGTAAAAGGGATATCTTCAGAATATGGCTCGGTGTTGCAGGAATCGTTGCAATCCTCTTTGCTTTCTTACCCCCTGAAGCAGTCACCCTTGCTTTCCTGCTTTCCGTACTCTTTAACTTTTCATGGGGAGTGACAATGCCTCTGCCATGGGCAATGATGGGCGACGTCGCAGATTATTCAGAATGGAAAAATAACCGTCGTGCCACAGGAATAGTTTTTGCAGGCATAGTGGTCGGGCTGAAGGTAGGTATGGCTATCGGAGGGGCGCTGACAGGTTATCTGCTCTCACAGTACGGATATGTTCCCAATGTTGTACAGAGTCCGGATGCTGTCCGCGGCATCAGACTTACGGTAAGTATCTTTCCTGCTATAGCAATAATACTTTGCGTAGGGTTGCTTTTTATCTATGGGATCAACAAAAACATCGAAAACAAAATGCAGGATGAACTGGCAGACCGACGGAAAAACTATGCTTAATTCAAAAACTACAAATTATATTTTACCACTATGAAAAATTCATTCTCACCTGTTGTTAGGGATTATTTTTTAATCTTTCTTCTGACTTTCTCTTTATTATCATGTAAAAAGAAAGACCCGGGCTTAAAAGACGTTTTTTTGGATGATTTCCTTATAGGCACCTGCATGAACATTCCACAGATAAATGGCACTGACCTGCAGGCAAAACCATTTATTGCTGCAAATTTTAATTCAGTCACAGCAGAAAATGCTATGAAGTGGGAAAGAATTCATCCCATGCCTGATCGGTATAATTTCTCTGTTGCCGACAGTATGGTAAATTTCGCCATGGCAAATAAAATGTTCGTCGTCGGGCATACGCTTATCTGGCATTCCCAGACACCCGACTGGGTTTTCCAGGATTCACTTGGGAATCCTCTTGAGCGTGATGGCCTGTTAAAAAGGATGAAGGATCATATATTTACAGTCGTTGGTCATTTCAAGGGAAAAGTAAATGGCTGGGATGTTGTGAATGAGGCTGTCGATGAAGATGGTTCACTTCGTCAGACAAAATGGCTCAGGATTATCGGGCCCGACTATATTGAAAAAGCCTTTGAATTTGCGAGAGAGGCTGACCCGGATGCTGAACTCTATTATAACGACTATAATATTGAGTTAAAACAAAAAAGATCCGGAGCTGTAGGGATAATAAATGATTTACGAAAGAATGGTATAAAGGTTGACGGAGTAGGTATCCAGGGCCACTGGCATCTTGACTCTCCTTCTCTGGCTGAGATTGGTGAAGCTTTGACGGAATATGGATCAATGGGCCTTAAGATAATGATTACAGAGATGGACATCGATATATTACCAACGCCGAAGAATATTTCCGGTGCGAATGTTTCGGACAATGCCGATTATCAAAAGGCTTTAAATCCTTATGTCTCAGGTCTTCCGGATTCCGTAAGTAAAAGATTGGCAGACAGATACGCTGATCTCTTCTCGCTTTTCATGAAACATAAGGAATCTGTAACACGTGTGACTTTCTGGGGTGTCAATGACGCCTATTCCTGGAAGAATAACTGGCCGGTAAAAGGAAGAACAAACTATCCACTCTTATTCGACAGGAACTACAACCCCAAACCGGCTTTTTATTCGGTAATCAAAACAGCAAAAATATAGGGGAAAGCCGTTAAATCCCTGTGAAGAAATTAATAAATAATGAAAATATGAAAATCAATGCTCCCTATCTTGATCCGGCACTGAAACCTGAGGAACGGGTTGCTGACCTGATGGAAAGAATGACCATAGAAGAAAAAGTCGCCCAGCTTATGGGAGTCTGGAATGGCGGCGTCGAGGATTTCAAACCCGAAGTCCTGAGCGATTCCGTGAGAATGCACGAGATCTTCGGGAAAGGATGTCACTCCGTTCATCCTTCTCCGCTTAATATCCGGGATACTGTAAGAATGAGAAATACGATCCAGAAATTTCTCACTGAAGAGACCAGGCTCGGTATACCTGCCATCTTTGTTGATGAGGGTCAGCATGGCATGATGAGACCCGAATCGACAGTTTTTCCTCAGGCGATAGGTCTTGGATGTTCGTGGGATCCTGACCTTTTTGAAAAGGTATATGGTGTTGTTGCAAATGAGATGAGATCGAGAGGCACGCATCATGCTTTGACTCCTGTAATTGATGTTTGCCGCGATCCCCGCTGGGGCAGGGTTGAGGAGACATATGGCGAAGATCCTTACCTTAACGGACGTCTTTCATGCGCTGCAGTTAAAGGACTTCAGGGTACCGACAACGGTAAAATAGCAGACGGGCATGTTGCTGCAACCCTTAAACACCTGGCAGGACATGGGGAATCAGAAGGGGGTCAGAATCAGGGCCCCGCAAATCACTCTCTGCGTGTACTCAGGGATTATCATCTCCCTCCATTCAAGATGTGCATCGATTATGCAAAACCTGCATCAGTTATGCCTTCATATAATGAGGTTGACGGTGTCCCTTCTCATGCAAACAAATGGCTTATTAAGGACCTCCTGCGTAACGAGTGGCACTATGACGGGATGATAGTTTCGGATTATTATGGAGTGGATCAGCTTTTCAACAAACATTTTGTGGTGAGTGACCTGAAGGAAGCCGCTATGACCGGATTTAATTCGGGCGTTCAGTATGAATTCCCTCAGGGAAACCTTTATAAATTCCTTCCTGAGCTGCTGAAGGAGGGAAAGGTAAAGCTCATAGATATTGACAGGGCAGTTGAGCAGGTTCTTACAATGAAGTTCGAGCTGGGGCTCTTTGAAAATCCATATATTGATGAGGCAAATGCTGAAAGTATCAGCAGAAAGGATGAACACGTTCAACTTGCCCTTAAAGCTGCCTATGAGTCGATTGTTTTGCTGAAAAATAATAATCTGCTGCCTCTTTCTCCAGGGAAACACAGGAAGATCGCAGTTATTGGTCCATGTGCAAGTGACCTGTGGTTTGGAGGTTATTCGGGAGAACCTCACAGAAAAACAAGTCTTTTGCAGGGCATTAAAGATAAGGTTGGATCGTCAGCAGAGGTGGTTTTTGCACAGGGCTGCAGGCTTACAACGAATACATCGACAAGCTATTTTAACTGGAAATATGATGAGATAGAATTTGCATCAAGAGATGAAAATCTCAAACTTATAAGCGAAGCGGTAAGCATAGCTCGTAATGCGGAGATCATCATACTCGCTATCGGTGAAAATGAACACCTTTGCCGGGAAGCCTGGGCAAAAAATCACATTGGTGATAACATGACCCTTAACCTTTTCGGGGAACAGAATGAACTAGCTGACCAGATAATTAAACTTGGGAAACCGGTCATCGTTTACCTTATGAACGGACGTCCTCTTTCGATAAACATGCTGGCTGAAAAGGCAGATGCAATTATCGAAGGCTGGTACATGGGTCAGGAAACTGGGAAAGCTGCTGCTGACATTATTTTCGGCGAGGTTAATCCATCAGGAAAGCTCACTATTACATTTCCTAAATCGGCAGGACAGCTGCCAATGTATTATAATCATAAGCCAAGTGCGCAGTTTGTTGACTATATATCACAGGATATCAATCCCTTGTATCATTTCGGATTCGGTCTCAGTTACACGGATTTCAAATACGGGAGCCCCCGTCTTGCCAGTAGTTCGATTGGCAGGAATGAATCAACCACGGTCACGGTAGAGGTCACAAATACAGGTATGACAGCAGGGGAGGAAATTGTCCAGATGTATATAAGGGACAAGGTGAGTTCAGTGACCCGGCCTGTGAAGGAGCTAAGAGGATTCAGACGGATTTCATTGAATGCAGGGGAAACAAAAAAGGTTACTTTCCGTATAGATCCGGAAAAGCTTGCTTTTCATAACATAGAAATGAATTATGTGGTTGAACCCGGCATTTTCGAGATAATGACAGGAAGTTCATCAAGGGATACCGATCTGCAGATGACAGAACTGATCGTTGAATCTTAAAGGATGAAAAATAACCTGGTAATATTATTTCGGTAATTTTTATTTCAGTTGATTATGGAGTATATTCTTTGGGTACCAATTAGGTTATATCCCTCTAATTTGTGAAATGATACCTTAAATAATATAGATCATGAATCAAAAAATGACAAGAACAGCTTTTGTGAGCTTTTTGCTTTTGATTCTACCTGTTGTCGCCAGCTCTCAGACGGAGAGACTTAAAATTTCCACTCAGAAAGAATCAGGAAGTTTTACAATCTCATCGGGGACGAGTTCTGCTCAAATGCTCATAAGTGAAAAGGATGATCCGGGGGTTATCAGGGCATTCAAAGATCTTCAGATGGACATAAAAACTGTTACCGGTAATTTGCCTTTGCTGTCACCTAATAAGAAACGTTCTCATTCAGAGGTGATAATAGCTGGTACTATTGGAAAAAGTCCTTTGATTGAAGATCTTGTGAAAAGGAGAAAAATTCGGGTTGATGACATTTCAGGCAAATGGGAATCATTTGTCATTCAGGTTGTTGACAAACCATTTCCGGGAGTGGAAAAGGGACTTGTAATTGCCGGAAGCGATAAACGCGGCACAATTTACGGGATTTACGAGATTTCCGGTGGAATAGGGGTTTCTCCATGGTACTGGTGGGCGGATGTTCCTGCAAGGAAAAGTAATGACCTCTTTGTTTCTCCGGGACGCCTGGTTTACGGCGAGCCTTCAGTAAAATACCGTGGCATTTTCCTTAATGATGAAGCTCCGGATCTCACCAACTGGGTCGCCTGGAAATACGGGATGGTCCCCTTGTCTGTGAAACCTCCTATTCCACGTGGTGTTGCAAATTATGGACATGAATTCTATTCAAGGATTTTTGAGTTGTTGCTCAGACTGAAGGCTAACTACATGTGGCCTGCCATGTGGAACAATGCATTTAATGAGGATGACTCATTGAATGCTGCCCTGGCAAACGAATATGGCATAGTTATGGGGACCTCTCATCAGGAACCCATGCTCAGGGCACAGAAGGAATGGGATCGCCGGTACCTTAGAACTCTTGGCAGCTGGAACTGGACAAAACATGCAGATACTCTTGTAAAATTCTGGCGCGATGGTATAAGACGCAACCGGAACTTTGAATCACTGATAACCATCGGACTAAGAGGAGCCGACGACACCGAGATGGGACCGGGAGGCCCCCAGGCTAACATAGACAAGCTTGAAAAAATCGTAAATGTCCAGAGAAAAATACTTTCTGAAGAGATGAATCCGGATGTGACAAAGATACCTCAGCTATGGTGCCTTTATAAGGAGGTTCAGGGTTACTACAATGCCGGCATGCGTGTACCTGACGACGTAACCTTGCTTTGGGCAGAGGATAACTGGGGAAACCTGCGAAGAGTGCCTGCAGCAGGGGAACGGACCAGGACAGGGGGAGCAGGGATTTATTATCATTTTGATTATCATGGCGGACCCCGTAGCTACCAGTGGATAAACACAAACCCTATCCCAAAAATCTGGGATCAGTTTGGTCTCGCAAAACAGTATGGTGCCGACAGGATATGGATTGTTAATGTGGGTCATTTCCGGGGCTATGAATTTCCGCTGGAATACTTCTTATCCCTGGCATGGAACAGCGAAGTTCATACAGCTTCTGACATGAATGGTTTTACAGAAAGGTGGGCTGAAAGGACGTTCGGACCTGTCTGCCCCAAGGAAATTGCTGATATCATATCGAAAACCACAAAGTATAATGGCCGCCGCAAACCTGAGCTGCTTAGTCCAACAACTTACAGCCTTGTCAACTACGGAGAAGCAGAAAAAGTAGTAACGGACTTTAAGACACTGGCAGAAAAAGCTGAACGAATCTCTGATCTTCTGCCTGTTGAAATGCACGATTCATTTTATCATCTGGTCTTGTTTCCTGTTAAAGCCAGCTCGATTGTGAACGAATTGTACTTCACTGCGGGAAAGAATGCACTATATGCGAAACAGGGAAGGGCAGCAACCAATGAACTGGCAGAAAAGACCGAGAAGCTCTTCAGGGCAGATACAAGCCTGATGGGCTATTACAACCACAAATATGCAGGCGGCAAATGGAATCATTTTATGGACCAGCCCGTTCTGGGATACAAAAGCTGGGCTGACCCACGTGTAAACAGTCTGGATGCTTTACACCTTTACAGGATCCAGATTCCTGATACTGCTGAAATGGGTATAGCGTTGGAAGGTTCGGGGAAAGTATGGCCCGGTACGGGCGAGCCTGCTGTTCTTCCTTCATTTGATGTTTTTAACAGGCAGGAAAGATACCTGGAGATTTTCAATAAGGGAAGTCAATCATTTTCATTTTCAATAACATGTGACAAACCCTGGATACTTCTGAAGGATACTGCAGGATCAGTAAGCACTGAAAAACGGATAACTGTAAATATCGACTGGGAAAAACTTCCTGCCGGAAGACAAAACGGTACCATAAGGATCAGAGGTGCCGGTACGGAAGTTAAGGTAAGTATGCCAGTATTTGACCCTGTCCTTAAACAGTCCGGCGATATCAAGGGATTTGTAGAGGCTGATGGATATGTTTCAATGGAAGCAGAACATTATACTTCAATAAATAACACAACGGACCGGAAATGGGAAAAGATTGAAGACTATGGCAGGACCCTGTCAGGAATGCGTGCAACAACGTTTACGGATGCACCCTCGGCTATCCCGGGGAAAAATGCCCCCTGTCTTGAATATGGGATGTACCTCTTCTCTTCAGGAGAGGCCGGCATAAGGATTACTCTTTCACCAACCCTTAATTTCCTCGCGGAAAGAGATCTTAAAATCGGCTTATCATTTGATGAGGAAGATCCCCGGGTTGTCGTCGTCGTTCCAAAAGATTTTAATGCAATGAACGGCAATAAGGATTGGGAACAGACAGTGATGGACAATGCAAGATTTATCGATTTTAGGCAGATTATCAAGACACCTGGTTACCATACCCTTAAGATTTGGATGATCGATCCGGGTGTGGTAATTGAAAAAATTGTTGTGGATACCGGAGGGGTCAGGCCTAGCTACCTTGGTCCGCCTGAGAGCTATGGATTCTCTAAGAAATAAAGTTGCCGGGTTATTGATCTAAGTCTGTGATCTGAAGTCCGGGACCATGCGAACTATATTTTGAAAACACCTCTGCGATAAGGCTGTTAGCCTGATATTCAATATTTCGGTTTTAAAAATCTGTAAAAAAGTTCTGCAATCGGTTGCATAATTAAAATAATTCTTTTACATTTAGTGGCCAGATTATGCCTGACCTAAGTATCAATGACGAATACATTCTTTAAGTAATAATTAATTAATAAGTTATAAGTATGGTTTAAAATTATGAAATTGAACGGGAGAGGTTACAGTATCTCCTGTTATCCGAAGTTAAACTCTAACGATGAGGATTATTTTGCAATGTTGTATTTATAATTAACCCTAATTTTTCAAACTTATGGTAAAAAACCCTTCGAAAAGTATTCTAGTTCAGGAATACTTTAAAAAGACCCTGCTGATTTCTGGAATTTGTTGTCTCCTGCTAATGCAGGGTTTATTCCAGGTTTTGGCAGCGTCGGATGTAAATGCCTATAAAATAGACAATTTACAGAAAATGGTTATAACCGGGACTATAGCGGACTCAAAAAATATGCCGCTTGCCGGTGTTAATGTCGTAGAAAAAGGTACGAACAACGGGGTAATATCTGATTCAAAAGGAAATTATTCCATTTCAGTCGCCTCCTCCAGTTCAGTACTTGTTTTCTCTTTTGTCGGTTTCGAGCAACAGGAAGTAACTGTAGGTTCACAAGCCATTATAAACGTTACGCTTGTTGAAAGTGTGACAGGGCTTGAAGAGGTTGTTGTGGTTGGGTATGGTACTCAACGCAAAGAAGCTGTGACAGGTTCAGTGGCTTCTATAGGCGGAGATGCCATACGTGACATTCCGGCGTCTAATTTAACCCAGTCCATACAGGGACGGTTGCCTGGTGTGGAATTATCTCAAACCTCAACGCGGCCGGGCACTTCTATGCAAATCAGGATCAGGGGCGCCCGCTCGCTCACTGCAACCAACGATCCGCTGGTGGTACTCGACGGGATTCCTTTTGTCGGGTCTATCACCGAAATCAATAACGACGACATCAAGAGCATTGATATATTGAAAGATGCTTCGGCAACTGCCGTTTACGGTTCACGGGGTGCCAATGGCGTTATTTTAATTACCACTAATAAAGGACAAAAAGGACAAAAGGCAAGGATTACCTACAATGGTCGTGAAAGCGTTAACACACTTTTTGCTAAATTTCCGATGATGGACGGGCCGGAATTTGTTGCCCTCCGTACAGCTGCTGGGAAGTATACAAATGGACCTGATGAATTCGATAATATAAATACCGACTGGCAGGACTTGTTTTTCAGAAATGGTTACCAGTCAAGCCATGACATAGGTCTTAGTGGTGGCACAGCAAACGGCAGTTACAGTTTCGGCATTGGCTACCTGAGAGATCAGGGTGTTATCCCTACAAACAGATTCACCCGCTATAGTTTACGGGCTAATATTGACCAGGAAGTAAGTAAGTATTTCAAATTCGGCTTCAATTCAAACAGCAACTATAATCTGACTGAAGGTAACCAGGTAGGATTATACGGTGTATTAAGTTTGTCGCCTATTTCCGACCCATATAATGCAGATGGTACTTTGAAGAGAGTCATAAGAATGACGCTGGATAACCAGTATACATACACGAGATCCGTCGTCGAAGGATTAAAAGATCAATGGTTAAGCCAGGGCCGGGGATATTCAACATACAACTCAATTTATGGCGAAATTAAAATCCCATGGATTGAGGGTTTAAAGTTTCGTACAACTCTTGGCCTGGATTTTATGCAGGATAATAACGGCGCCTTCACCGCCCAGGGCGTTGGGAGTGACAACGCGACGACCATATCAACTGCTTCTATCAGCAATTATCATACTTATCACTGGAATATTCAGAACCTGCTGAGTTACGACCATATTTTTGGCGGTAAACACCGGGTGAATGCTGTAGCACTTTACGAAGCCGATCAATACACAACCTTCAATTCAGGCACATCAGCAAAGGGCATTCCTTCGGATGCTTTCCAATTTTACAGCCTGGGGCAGTCCGTTGGTGAAATTACCACAAACCCCGGAGACTATTCACAGACAGGCTTAATTTCTTATATGGGGCGTGTGATGTACGAATACAACAACAAGTACATGCTGACAGCCACTATCAGAGCTGATGCCTCGTCAGTACTTGCAACAGGGCATCAATGGCATACCTATCCTGCAATATCTGCCGGATGGAATATCAAGAATGAGTCATTTATGCAGAATATTGCAGTGATTGACTTGTTGAAAATCCGTGCAGGATATGGACAGACATCTAACCAGGCTGTTCCAGCTTACAGCACGCTTGGTCGTTTAAGCTCCAGAGATTACAACTTTGGTAATGCTACTTACGCAACCGGGTACTATGTAACCCAGCTACCCAACTCGAATTTAGGATGGGAGTATTCTCAAACATGGAACTTTGGCGTGGACTTCACTATACTGAAAAATCGCCTGTCAGGTACCATAGAGTATTATTCAACAGATACCAAAGATCTTCTTTTGGGTCTTGGCTTGCCACCTACTTCCGGTGTTAGCAGTTTCACGGCAAATGTTGGGGCAACTCAAAACCGGGGACTTGAAATTTCATTCAGGGGCACAATCCTGGACAATGTCAACGGATGGACATGGGAAGCCGGCATTAACATGTCTATGAATAAAAACAAGCTGGTATCCCTTGCTTCAGGACAAACCAGGGACGAAGGTAATGGATGGTTCGTTGGCCATAACATAGATGCAATTTACGATTACAAATATATAGGCTTATGGCAGGCGGACGATCCTTATCTGAGCATACTGGAACCGGGTGGTAATGTAGGTATGATTAAGGTGCTGTATACCGGCGATTATAATGCTGACGGTACACCTACCCGACAAATCGGATCAGCCGACAGGCAAATTATGGATGTTGATCCCGATCTTACGGGTGGCTTTGACTCACGGCTCGCTTATAAGGGATTTGATCTTAGCATTATAGGAGGCTTCCAGATCAATGGCATCCTTATCAGTACCCTCAACGGACCAAGCAGTTACCTCAATCTGATGACAGGACGTAGGGGAGAAATTAAAGTTGACTACTGGACAGCTGATAAAACCGGGGCCAAATATCCTGCTCCAAATGGTGTAATAGTTGGCGACAACCCGAAGTATCTCAGCACTATGCAATACTTCAATGGTACATACCTTAAGATGCGTACCATTTCAGTAGGGTATAACTTTAATCAAAATTTGATCAAAATTCCTGATTTAAATTTACGGTTATACTTTACCGTGCAGAACCCATTCGTGTTGTTCTCAGATTTTAACAAAGAAATGGGAATGGATCCTGAAACCAACTCATACGGTAACCAGAACGTTGCAACGGGAGGTCTCAATAGTCGTATACTGACAGTCGCTTTTAACGCACCTTCAACCCGGAACTATGTACTTGGAGTTAGTTTGACATTTTAAAAAAGGAAAATTATGAAACGTATAAATATAAAAACTTTAATAGGAACAGCCATGTTGACGTTGTTCCTTGGTGCATGTACAAAGATTCTGGATGAACAGCCTCGCAGCGTATTTGTACCTGCTTTTTTTCAAACAGAACAGGGTGTTAATGGCGGACTGACCTCGCTTTATGCACACCTGCGCTACATTTGGGGTAATGCATACTGGTATAACGCAGGCGTAACAGGTACTGACGAAGTGACATATGCCCAGAGTGCGGATGCAAACTTCAAGGTGATGGACATTAGCGGCCAGGGGAATATTACTCCCACTGTAGCCGGAGGTAGTAATGCTTTATGGGACAATGCATTTCCGGCCATCAACACAGCCAGCGGGATCATTGAAAATGCAACTGAGGTTGGTCTCGAGGCATCCCTGATCGCCGAAGCCCGTTTCTTCCGGGCATTCGACTATTTTATGCTGGTGCAAACCTATGGCGGAGTACCTCTGGATATGGGCGCAGGGGAACTGAAGTTCAATACGACCCCCGCGAGAAGCTCAGTGCGAAACACTGTTCCTGAGGTTTATACCAGAGCCATATTCCCTGACCTGCTGACAGCCATAAACGATCTGCCGGACGTCGGGCGTTTAACGGGAACCGTAACCAAAACGGTTGCACGCCTTTATCTGGCAAAAGCTTACCTGACTTATGCATGGTGGCTGCAAAATCCGAACAGCATTCCAACGTATCCTACCAGTGACCGGACTGACCCTGACGGACATAATTCCACATGGTATTTTCAGCAGGCTTATGACGTTGCAACTGCTGCCATTGCCAGCCCGGGTCCTTACGGCTTAATGCCGACATTTTATGAAGTAAACTTGGGTGGAAATGAACGTAACAAGGAAATGCTTTTTTACGCCGATCATACCCAGACTAGTGAAAAATATACCGGGGCAAGCCTGACGTATGGTAGCGGTGGCAATGCAGATAATTTTGCTGCCTGGATGATGACCTGGAACTACACAGAAATCAGGGATGCTAAAGATGCAGATGGGACTACTCCAACCCCCACTGTCCTGCGTGAAGCATCTCAGGATCTGGGGCGCCCCTGGACACGTATGGCTCCCACTATTGAATCAGTAGTAAACACATTTGCGGACAAAACGGATGATTCAAGGTATGACGGTACATTTACGGTAGTTTATCGTGGCAACTGGCCTAAAGGGGGAACTGACAATACTGAATTTTATTATGGCGCAAACGAGATGCCGGTTTATCCGGGTGATGCAACACTGACTTTTCTGCCTGATGAACCAGGAACGCCTATTACTTACTTTACCAATGATGAAGGTCTACCGATTGCAGGCCCCAGTAATGTTGGCGGAGGGACTTTACCCGGAAGAGCTGACTATGTAATATCACCAGGTGGCATAAGCCGGGTAACATATCCGGGCACCTGGAAAATGAGTACCTACCGCACCGACAATGCCGGTGGCCTGGGACAACCCAATGCTTCAATTACCCGTCCTTTTAACATAGCCAAATTCTCTGAGTTGTACTTCATTGCTGCAGAAGCAGCTGTTAAGGGAGCTACCACAACGGCCGGTAATACCGCGTTGGATTTGATTAATGTCATTCGTGCACGGGCAGGAATGTGGAAGTTTAACAGGGCCGGGAATGTTGCAAAAGTAGAGGATCATAGCGCTGCCATGATAGCTGCCACGCCGGCAACTATTGATATTAACTATATTCTGGCTGAACGTTCGCGTGAATATTATGGAGAAGGTGTTCGCTGGTACGACCTGGTGCGTACTCAAAAATGGGCAGAACTCGCTGGTACTTACAGTATAGCTTCAAGTACCAAAGGAGACCATGCAGCACAGACAATTACACGCAATATTCAACCTTATCTCTATCTGCGTCCGATTCCACAATCCCAGATTGACGGCATGCAGGCAACCGATGAAGAAAAAGCTGCTTTTCAGAATCCGGGATACAACTAATTGATGAAGATGTAAATAATTAAATCATGAAAAAAAGGAGTTGTGCATAATTGCAACTCCTTTTTTAAATTTTAAAAAATCGTGATTTAATATAAATGGCCGGTAATAAGAAAATACTATAAAACAGAAATATTCATTTTTTTCATTTCTTCAACCATTGTCCTGTATGGAACCAGCTTATAAAGTTAAAGATCCTGATTTTGAGTTAAGTCCTTTTACAGGAATGACGAAGAAACATTATATTGAATTGGCAAAGTATCTGTTGGAGAGAGCTCTGAAACATGTCGATTCAATTGAAACGCCTCTGACATTTCCAACTGTACCAGGTAAGACTTATCCACAACCGGGTGCACCGGACTGGCGTTACCGTTCAGTTGAATTCGAATCACTTGAACGGACTTTTACACTGGCAGGTCCCCTGATTCATATCGATCCTGAAATAACAATTAATAATCTCAATTTAAGAGAATATTATAGCCTTCAATTTTATAATACTTTTACTCCCGGGCATCAAAACTCTCTCCCTTTTCCCGAGGATCTTCCCGACTCAAATTATCAATTCACCTGTGAGCTTGGAGGATTATGTAAGACATTATTACTCATCCCCGATACGATTTGGACACAATACACCCAACAACAAAAAGATGACATGGCCATAACCATCTCAAAATGGGCCCACCACCGCACAACTCAAAATAATTGGCGAATTTTTAATATTGTTGCACTTTCATTTCTTAAGAAATATGGATATCAGATTGATGACGATTTGTTAAAAAGTCATCTTTTATGGATCTTATCTTATCATTCAGGAGATGGGTGGTATCTTGAACAAACCTATAATTACTACTCCATTAGTTTGTTTATTGTTTATACATCTATTTGGAACAGAGCATTTGGCGATGAATATTATCCTGAAATTGCCAAAGTAATTGAAAGATCCGCACAAAAATTAATGGGTTTCATAACAAAATTTTTTGCAAGGGATGGATATCTTAATATGTGGTCAAGAAGTATCTGTTACCGGACCTGGATTTCAGGTGCTTTCACCGTTGCATTCATGCTTAAAGATAAATCGCTGCTTGACCCGGGTTGGGCCAGACGACTTTGCTCGGGTTCTCTGTTGCAGTTTGTCACTAAGCCTGAATTCTATTATAATGATATCCCCAGTCTTGGATTTTATGGACAGAAAGAATATATGTTGCAAAATTATAGTTGTGCAGGAAGTCCCTTCCTGATGTTTTTACCATTTATAAACCTTGCTTTACCAGACGATTCGCCTTTTTGGACAGCCAAAGAAAATGAAGGGATTTGGGAAAATTTGGGAAATAATTCAATTAAAACCGTATTGGAAAGTCCCGGACTGGTCCTGGTTAATCATGGCAAAACAGGAACATCAGAAATTATACAGGGAAAAGTCTACTACAATGATCCAAATTATTCCAAGCTTGTTTATAATACCCATTTTCCATGGGAAGATCATAATCCCAATGGAGGGACAGCAATGGAATACAGTTACCATAGCCTGGATCCCCGTGATGTGAGAGGAGATGATGTTAACTTTTATCTGACCGGAAAGACGGTTGAAAATAATCCTGTTGAAACCCATGTGTATACTATCGCTCAAAACATGTTATTTAACGGTGTACGGAATGGTGTATTATATCGGCAGGCAATTATGAGAAGACCTCCAAATAACGGATTAGGTTACATTATCGATCTTGCTGATATAACCATTCCCGGAGGGATCATCAGAGTCGATCGCTCTCGACTGGCATTCGAATATGAAATCACTCTCGGGCATTTCGGAATGCCTCATATTTTGGGGCAAAAAGCTGAAATCTGCCAGTTTGAAGTTGAAACAAAAAAAGTAATCACAGCATCGATACCGGG
Organism: uncultured Rikenellaceae bacterium; assembly: GCA_964446825.1. Taxonomy (GTDB): domain Bacteria; phylum Bacteroidota; class Bacteroidia; order Bacteroidales; family VadinHA17; genus LD21. The sequence goes on along the minus strand of CAYUQR010000024.1, from coordinate 1,891 downwards.
AAGGCAAATTGCATTGATTTCATACTGTGGATGGGATAGATTGGATAGACTGGTTCATTCAAACAGAAATGCCGAAGCTGATCAAAGCACTGTAATTTATGCCTACAAGAAACGAATGCAAAAAAATCCTCCAATGGAACTGATGATTACTGTGATGTTGCATAAAATGAATAATAACGAATGGACAGAAGAAGAACTATCCCCTGTTAAGGAAATAGGAATTATAGATATAACGTCGAGCTATTCAGCTCTGGGGGCATTTATAGTGTTATCTGACGGTGAAAAATTTGAAATCGATTTTAAAGATATCGATGGGAAACGTATGTGTTAATTTATCTGATTTCTATCTTCTTTATTGTGCTTCAGGATTATAATTGATTTTTCTATTAACCCATTCTATGAAATATTTCATATTCGGAGCATCTGTATGACCTCCATCATGCTGACGCCATGCCAGCTCTCCGTCGAGCATGCCTGTATTATAGGGAGGCATTACTTCTTTATTGTAATCATTTGAAACTCCGATATCTTTTACTCCAAGCAGTTTAAATACGGCTCCGGCTGCAACCGTTGCCATGTAACTGCCCTTCTGGTCGAGCCATTTTGCATCTCCCTTTTCAGGTATTCCATAGCTGATGAATGTAAGCCTGGGGGCACACAATGCAATCAGGCTATGAGAATCAACATGCATCTGACTCGCATTTCCGACTCCGGAAACTGATTCATCAGCACCATATTTCAAAAAATTACCCGCCATCCAGTGATATTCACCGGTGCCTGTGAGGTTTTCCACAGCTTCACCAAAATTGCGGCGTTCAAGAGTGGCTCCTCCTTTCCCTGACGAACCAACCAGTGCCATCGCAAAACGGTCCTCAAACGCCATTGTGACAAGAGCTGCCTTTCCATAGCGTGAGACTCCTTCAATACCAACATGCTTTGCATCAACGGAAGGATCGGTTTCAAGATAATCAAGTCCTCGTGCAGCACCCCAGGCCCAGGCCCTCAATGATCCCCAATCATCTGGTTTACGAGGCTGACCCTTATTCACAAGGCCTATAATACCTTTAGTTAATCCGGCTCCATTGTCGGCCTGAATCGACGAAGGATCTATAGTAGCATAACCCCAGCCGGCTGTAAGAAGTAGCTGTGTTGATGGAGGTATATTTGGATTAGGATGAGCGGGAGCAGGCAGATTGGCTCTTCCAAACATCATAAGTACAGGTACAGGCCCTTTAACATTTTCCGGTATAACGAGAACCATCGAAATATTTACATCAATCAGAGGATATCCTGAATTATCAACATGACCGGTAAGCTTCCTGGCGATAACAGGGATGGAACCAACCATTTCCCTCTCTGAAATATCCACATTCCAGGTAACAGCAGGGATCTTATCAGGCAGTCGGCCATAGATTTCATTTTCCAAATCTTCCACAATCTCAGGACGACGTTGTTTCCACCACATATGTGGTGTTATCACCTTTTTACCATTTTTCAGGGTCAGTAAATCGGGCAGATTGGGATATGGTGTTGCCAACGACTCATCATAATTAGCATGGTCGGGTGCTGACTCGTTACCACTTGGCCCTGGCCGAAGTCTTTTGATCCCAAGCTGATCCATCATATTCTGATGATCCTGCGCGGAAGTGAACTGAACAGGTGGAGGGTATTGCCCGGATGAACCAGCCGGATTCTGGGCGACAAGCCGACTGCATAATAAAATCAACAAGAACATTAAGCCTTTTTTCATGGTTATATTTTTATTAATAGTTCTATTTGACCTGACCTGTTTCAAAAGGAGAGGCAGGCAATCCTTCAACGTTGTACAGGTTAGCGCCTTCCGGATTATCAGCCCAGGCATATCTCACAAACATCGGGTTCTTTATTTCAT
>CAYUQR010000023.1:0-49703 GCA_964446825.1 uncultured Rikenellaceae bacterium | reverse complement strand
CATTATATTATCAACTTGAGTATTATCTTCTCACCCACCCCAAAATCCCTATTTTCACTTTATCTGGTAAGTTGGGATATAATAACATAATAGCTTTTACATCAGAAATGTTGCAGCTATGTTTCAGTAGCATGAATAGAAAAAGCCTTGATGTTGCTATATATCAAGGCTTTAATTGTTTTAAAATGTACCCGGAGCCGGGATCGAACCGGCACAGCATTGCTGCCACTGGTGTTTGAGACCAGCGCGTCTACCAATTCCGCCATCCGGGCTTAAAGAAAATTGGTTTATATCGAAACTATCCTCAACTTATTAAGAACTCTCCAGAAATCATGGGATGGCGGAATTGGGCCACGCCTGCAGTCTGGCTGCTCGCTAAAAACACCCACAGGGTGTTTTTTTAACGCTTGCCCCTGCCATCCGGGCTAAATTAGTCTTACGGTCAAGCAAGTCATGCGGTCATGCAAGTCAATAAGTTGAACAGGCAAAGAACAGAACTGCGAAAATAGGAATTTTTTTAAACTTTTGTCTTTATACTTTTATCTTTCATCTCCTTTTCTCCTCTTCCTTTATCCTCCGAAGCTTTAGCGAAGGAGGATCTCCCCTTCTCCCTTTCTAGCTTAACTATCATCTCTCTTACAGCTAACTCAATTCCTTCCTTATCGTATCCGCATTCCCTGTAGAGTTCATCCTGTGTTCCGTGCTCAACAAAGTAATCAGGTATTCCAAGTCGCCTGATCTCAGCATTGTACCCGTTATCGCTCATGAATTCTATAACAGCACTGCCAAATCCTCCTTTCAGCACTCCGTCCTCGACAATGATTATGTGATCGAATTTCCTGAAAACAGTATGAAGCACTTCTTTATCAAGAGGAGTCACAAACCTCATGTCATAATGAGCTATTGAGATATTTTCAGCAAGTAATTTTTTTACAACATATGCAACATCACCCCCTGGATGGCCTATAGATAAAATTGCCAGGTGTTCACCTTCACTTATCTGACGTGCCTTCCCTATCTCAATCTCATGGAAGGGCTTTTTCCAGTCGGGAAAGGAACCGCGACCCCTGGGATAACGTATAGAGAACGGGGATCTGATCTTTTCGAGCTGGGCTGTATACAGAAGGTTTCTGAGTTCAATCTCATCCATCGGTGCAGATACAATCATATTGGGGATAGTCCGCATGAAGGCCATATCAAAAAATCCATGATGAGTAGCTCCGTCGGAACCGACAAGACCGCCCCTGTCGACACAGAATACTACATGTAGATTTTGAAGAGCAACATCATGTATTATCTGGTCGTATGCTCTCTGAAGGAATGAAGAATAAATATGGCAATAGGGTATCAGCCCCTGGGTTGCCAGTCCGGCAGAAAATGTCACAGCATGCTGTTCGGCAATGCCAACATCATATATTCTTTCAGGCATCTCTTTCATCATGATGTTTAAAGAGCTGCCTGAAGTCATCGCCGGAGTGATTGCAGCGATCCTGCTGTTTTGCTCTGCAAGCTCCAGAATGGTTCTGCCAAAAACCTCCTGGTATGATACTATTTTATCGTCTTTTGCCAAATTGATAATCATGCCTGTCTCCTTGTTGAATTTCCCGGGAGAATGAAAGGTGGTCTGGTTTTCTTCAGCCTGCCTGAATCCCTTGCCTTTAACTGTATGACAATGAAGAAGTTTTGGCCCGGGTATACGTTTAAGGTCCTCCAGTACTTTTGTGAGATGAAGCACATCGTGACCATCTATCGGACCGAAATACCTGAAGTTCATCCCTTCAAAAAGATTACTCCTGTCGAGTATGGTACTTTTAAACCCCGATTCAAGCTGTGCAGCCAGTGTACGTGCATCAGGCCCCAGTTTACCGAATATCCCAAGTATTTTCCATACCCTGTCCTTGAACCTGTTGTATGTCTTGCTTGTGGTTATGTCAAGAAGGTATTCTTTAAGCGCTCCCACATTGGGATCTATCGCTATGTTATTGTCATTTAGTATGACAAGTATATCAGATTTGCTTATACCGGCATTATTAAGACCTTCGAAAGCTTCACCTGCAGTCATTGCCCCATCCCCGATAACTGCAACTACATGCCTGTTTTCCCCTTTACTCTTTGCAGCAACAGCCATTCCCAGGGCAGCTGAAATAGAGGTCGAAGAGTGGCCGGTACCGAATGAATCATATTCACTTTCTGACATCTTGGGGAAACCACTTATACCTTTATATTTTCTGTTTGTTGAAAAAATCTCGCGCCGGCCGGTAAGTATTTTATGCCCGTAAGCCTGGTGTCCGACATCCCAGATTATTTTATCATAAGGTGTGTTAAAAACATAATGAAGAGCAACGGTTAATTCCACAACCCCGAGACTGGCGCCGAAATGTCCCGGATTATTGCAGACAACGTCAATAATGTACTGCCTGAGTTCCGAACTTACCTTGATAAGATCAGCCGGAGCAAGTTTCCTGAGATCTTCAGGAGTTGTTATTTTAGAGAGTAGATTTTCTTCCTTCTCCATTAGGAAATGATTAAAACAAATAACCTGCAAATATAACAATTATTATTCCCTGGTGTTTACTGAAGCTTCCCCGGGATTTTCTTATTTTTGTTTCGTGAATTACAGATTTGAGTACAATTTTTAATACGGTCAACTGTTTTATTATTAATTGATATTACGAAAAGGATCCCGAACCTCTGGTATGAGTTACATAATATCTTAAAAAAATATATTTAAGGATGAAAAAGTCAATATTTTATTTTCTGGGTTTAGCACTTATAGTACTGTCTGCTGTTTCCTGTGTTTCAGGAAGAAAGTACAGTGACCTGCAGGATACCAGCAAACAATTCATGAATGAGAGAGATGCATTTAAAACCGATAATATTGGTCTGGAAATGAAAAACAAGGAGCTTGAAGCTAAACTTGCCTCGCTTGAAAAAGATATGGGAACAGTTAAGGAAGATATATCTAATGCACAGGCTGAACGCGATAAGGCTGTAGCTGACTACAATAATATATCAGCCAGGTTCAGTGAGTTGCAGGCAGCACATGAAGACCTGATAAAAGGTAATGTGAAGGAAACGCAAAAACTTTTTGGCGAATTACAGGCGGCACAGGATAACCTGCAAAAGAAAGAGGATCTTCTTCGTCAGCTCTCACAGAACCTCGATTCGAAAAAGGCCTCGCTTGATGAGCTGACCTTTGAACTGGATAAAAGAAACCAACGCCTCGCTGAGCTGGAAAAAATCCTTGACTCACAGAAAAAGATTGTACAGGACCTTAAATCAAAAGTATCAGAAGCTCTTTTGGGTTTTGAGAATAACGGGCTTACCGTAACAATGAAAAACGGAAAGGTATATGTATCACTCGAAGAAAAACTCCTCTTTAAATCAGCCAGGTGGGATATTGATGCCAATGGAAGGAATGCCCTGAAGAAACTGGCAGGAGTGCTGGAAAAAAATCCTGATATTCAGATTACAATCGAAGGCCATACTGATAATGTACCATATAATCCTGGCAGCGGTCAGCTTAAGGATAACTGGGATCTGAGTGTTAAAAGAGCCACCACTGTTGTAAGAACTTTGCTCGAAGATTCAAATATTAACCCTAAAAGGTTAACGGCCGCCGGAAGAAGTGAATATGTGCCTGTCGATGGTCGTAATACAGCAGATGCCCGTCAGAAAAACAGGAGGACTGAGATCATTCTTACTCCTGATCTGACTGAACTTTATAATCTGATAAATAAATATTAGAAATATTGTTTATTTTGAAAATTCCTGCAGCTTGACATTCATATTCTTAAGAGCCTGAAGCAGGTTATCCTCCGGCTTAAGGAAATCCTGGTTTTCCCAGAACGTAGGGTCATAATTTGTAATTGTTTTTGAAAATATTGAATGTATCGGTGCAAGTTCTTCCCTGTCAAACCGTGTGACATTATTTAATTTTGTTTCCGTAATGGCAAGTTCAAAGAAAACCCTGAACTGTGAATGGAACAACTTATTCTTCTTTCTTGAAATGAATACAAGGTCACCTCTTACATGGCTTAAAAAATACCTGTTATTGACTTTCCTGTAACTCACTGAATACTTCACGGACGTTGGCCAGGTATTAAAACCATGCAACGGATTCGTTACGAACGAATCTTTCATCTTGTGCAGAAGCGCCTGATTGAGTTCAAACTCGGCATAGAGTATTCCAAAATCCACGGTATTTATATAGATTGATCCTTTGTAAAGAGGAAGGTCAACATCTGCTTTCTGTTCAAATTCAATAACATAAGCTGTTTCATCATCGTAGGTCACAATATCAGTCATCCTGTATGTGTAATCTGACATGCTTTCAGGAGACAGGAAATCAAAAGTGTTCTTTGCCCCGTCAAGTTCCAGACAGGTGCTTAATCCCGCTTTCAGCCTGATAGCAAGTGTATCGCGACGGTCAGTATTTTCTATTTTTCTGCTTTTGTATATTTTGATCTGATCGCCCAGGAGAGTGCCGGAATATGCACTTTTATATATTTCTATTATTGCTTCGGAATAAGTCTGAAGTTCAGTACTTTTCAGTACGCCTTCTCTGTAAAACCCGGTCATCAAAGCCGGTGTATCACCAAAATTACGAGGTATTGCCTTCCGGGCTTTTATTATTATCTCCTGTGGCACCTGATTTTTGATTAATATTTCAGGAATTGAGATAAACTCACGTTTCATGACAACGATAAGGCTATTGCCCAGGGCCTTTTTTACGGGAATCTCCCGGCCAATATATCCAAGGTAGGAAAACGAAAGAGTGTCATTACGGAGATCCGGAGTGATATTTAAATTGAATTCACCGTTATTATTTGATACAGTTCCTTTCCCGCTGTTCTTTAATCCTATGGTAGCAAATGGCAGTGGATCGCGTGAATCGTTGTCAATAATTGTGCCTGTTACATAATTTACTTCCTCCTTTAATCCCGGTAAGTGTTGTGATGCAGGAAGCTTCTCAATACGGGAAATGATAATGAATTTGTCAATTACTGAAAAGACGAGAGAATCATTCTTCAGGATACTGTCGAGAACGATGTCAAGCCGGGTATTTACGAATGAAAGCCTGGTTTTTTTTTCTACATCTATCAGTCTGCTGTCGTAGGTGAAGTTGTAACCTGTTTTGCTGGCGATTATGTCAAGAGCACTGCTGGTTTTTACCATACCAGCCCTGAAGGTAAATGTCGAGTCAAGAATAGATCGCTGACAATCTGCCTTTTGTGGCATCAACATGATGAAAAACAATGCAATGGCCACTGTATGTTTTACTATGGAGCCATTGGAGAATGACATTTTTCAAAAGCACATTACTTGTTAGTCAGATGGTACACATTGCCATCCTTTGTATAACTGAGGTTAAAGCTACCACAAATTAAGCGAATTATGGTATCCTGGGGCAGATTATCTGTTGGGGAAGTCCACGTCCATGGATTATCGAGTATTGAAGGATTATCAGCAACAATATCCATATTATATACTCTCTTAAGATCTGCGAATACAAGACTCAGTTTTTCTCCTTTATATTCAAAAGAACCTGTTTTCCATGACAGGTAATTCGGATTTGTATTAATTGTTTTTTCAGATTTTTCAGAGTTAACTATTCCTACAAACCCGGGATCTAGCTGAATAGCTTGTGAACCTGCATTATCTGATACCAGCACTTTCCCTGTTTTAACAAAAACTTCAACTGAAGATTCACTGTTATTTGTTATTACATTGAAGGATGTACCGACTACTTTTATTTTGGCTAAGCCGGCATCAATTATGAATGGTTTTGTAACATCGGGGGATATTTCGAAAAACGCTTCTCCTGTTAGTTTTACATCTCTGTGATATTTCCCGAAATTTGCGCGATAACTGAATTTCGAATTACGGTTCAGATAAATTTTGCTGCCATCCGGAAGAGACACTAGTATATTCTTTTGATATTCATTTGTGGCTATAGTTATTTTTTTACTCAGATTACCTGCCTGATTCATATATAATACTACTGATCCCAGGGCTATTATTATGAGCACAGCAGCAGCTACTCTCAAAAATGCGCTTCTGAAAATACTTATTCTTGCAGGGGCATTTTTAATATTAAGTCTGTGTTCATTCATCCGGGTGTAAACCTTATCCCAGGCTTTGTCAACATTTATTTCTTTTTCACGGCTCATATTACTTAATTCTTTCCATTGATTTCCTGTATTATAGATATCTTCAGCCATGAAGCGGTTGAAAAGATCAGTTTTTTCACCCTTTTCATCAGACAGAAGCGAAGCTATTTCTTCCCATTCCCTGTCAGTATAATTCTTTTTTGTTTTCATCACTTTATTTATTCTGTTAATTCATTTCTGAATTCTTTCAGTGCCCTGCCCATATTGGCCTCGACCGTTTTTATCGAGACAGATAATTTGTCGGCTATCTCAGCATATTTAAGTCCTTCAAACCTGCTCATGCAGAAGATTCTGCCACATCTTTCAGGAAGTTTTTCAAGTATTCTTGCGATCCTGGCCTGAAGTTCCTTATAATGCAGGATATCTGAAGGGCTCTCCTGATTATCGGATTGCCCGTATGACATCTCTGCTGCATGACGCTCCACTACTTTGCCATGTTCTATATGGTGAAGGCATCTGTTATGGACCGATCTGAAAAGATAACCATTTAAAGAACTTTCAATATGCAGTTTTTCCTTGTCTTGCCAGAGTCTGAAAAAAAGATCCTGCACTATTTCTTCCGCTGTGTCATGATCCCTGATCAGAGTCTTCGCATATCGTACCAGGGAAACATAGGAGGACCGGAATAGCAACTCAAACTGTCCTGTGTCACCTTCTCTGATCCTCCTGATTATCTCAATGTCCCTGATCATTGATTAGACCCTTATTATTTGTCGTCTAAATCGCTGAATTTAAGTCTTCTGCTGAGTCGGCGTATGGCTGATTCTATACTCTGGTCGGGTTCAATAACATTATAGTCTCCCCAGAATTTCGGATCCTTGAACGCTTCAACTTCTTCAGCGAATACATCATTATATTTGATCTTATCTCTGTTTGCAAATTTAATAACTTCCTGGTCAGTACGATCAGTTATTGCAATTTCTGACATAGTTGTGTAGAAGGTATTGAATAGTTTCTTTTTCCAGTCAACTTTAAACTTGACCTCGGCTCTTGAATATGCAAAGTGCCATTTGCCATCCTGTTCGCGGTATATGGTCTTGTAGGTTGCAATTTCAGGTATAACCTTCACACCAAGCGGCTTCTTCCTGATAAACAATGATGCAGCGTTTTCTTTTTCTTCTTTATTGCCCAGGTTGAATCCAAAATCTGCTTCAGTTATTGCATATGAATCTATTTCTATATAGAGGCTCCCCATAAACAATGGCATTTCAACAGACGGTTTTTGAACGAAGTCGATAATGTAATTAGGTTTATTATTTATTTCGATAACCCCGCCCAGGGAGTAGTTATAATTTTCCATGGCTTCTTTCGTAAGTATGGATTCTGTGTTTTTAGCAATATCAAGGTCCAAAACCGTTATCGGGCCACCCTGCAGTTTAAACAAAAGGGTGTCCATTCTTTGAACATCGGTACCTTTCCTTCCTTTGTACATTCTTGTGCCGTCGAATCGCACATCGCTATTATATGGTGCTTTGAAGATCTCGACAACGGCTTCTCCGAGAGATACGTAGTTACGGTTCTTTTTTATGGTCTCCCTGTAGAAGGCTGTCATAAGGTTTGCAACGGTTTCATAATTTTTGGGGATATTGTCAATGGCCTTTTCTACGATGCTGTAAGGATTAACAGGTTTGACAATAATCTCCCTTATGGGAATAGGTGCGGCTTCAAGAGCAATTATGTTCTTGGAACCATTGTCCTTGAATTCGCTTATTGGAACAACCTTATTCTTATATCCAATAAATGAGATTTCAAGATTTTTACTTTCTTCAGAACTGCTGATTTTAAGGGTGAATTCTCCATCGATGTTGGTTATTATGCCAACATTGGATTCCTTAACGGCGACTGATGCGAAAACAAGAGGAGTTCGGGTTTCTGCATCTATAACCTTGCCCCTGATAGTAATAACATCCTGCCGGGCTTTTTTCTTATTTGTCGGGAGGTTCCCGGCAATTGCAGCCTCAGCTGTAAAGGCCAGCAAAAGAACTGCTGCAAATAACGAAATTTTATTAAAAGTTTTCATGGCATTAATTTATTTAAGTTATGTTCACACAATTTTTAATTATTACATAGGTGGAAATTTCCTTTTCAACCTTAAGACCTGCGACCTTCTGTAATACCCTATTATTAATATTAAATTTTTTATATCTTACCTCACATTTTATTCAATCGATGATTCATCACCTTGTTAAACCCGCCAATTTTTTCGTAGCCGGGTATTCATTTATAAAAAGTTCCGTAACAGGGGACCCTGGTGTTTATGGTATGCCATTATCGATAGGGGTGGAACTTACCAACAATTGCAACCTTCAGTGTCCTGAATGTGTTACTGGTTCCGGACTGATGAAACGCAAACATGGTTACATGGATATTAAGCTTTACGATAAGATAATGAAGGAAATAGGCCCTTATCTTTTTAATGTTAATTTGTATTTTCAGGGAGAGCCAATGTTGCATCCGGGTTTTTTCTCATTTATCTCTAAAGCCGGTAATACATCCACTATAGTCTCAACTAACGGTCATTACCTGACGGAAGAAAATTCTGAGAATATTGCGAAATCGGGACTGAAAAAACTAATTATATCTATTGATGGTGCGGACCAGGAGACCTATTCGGCCTATAGAAAAAATGGCAACTTCAGCAAAGTCATCGATGGGATTAAAAATGTTGCATTTTGTAAAAAGAAATTGAATTCATCTTTGAAAATAGAAATTCAGGTTTTAATTAACAGGTTAAATGAGAAACAGGTACCAAAGATAAAGGAACTGGCAAAGGAGGTTAAGGCTTCGTTGAAGTTAAAATCTATGCAGATCATCAATAAAAATGACGCCGGAAAGTGGATGCCTTCTGAAGATAAATTTATAAGGTATAAGCTTAACAATGGAGGATATACCGTTAAAAACCGGTTACCTGACAGATGTGCAAGGCTCTGGTTCAATCCTGTAGTAACATGGAACGGTAAAGTTATTCCCTGTTGTTTCGACAAAAATGCAGAATATATCATGGGTGACCTGAACTATGATTCATTCAGGGATATATGGAACGGCCCAAAATACAGAATTTTCAGGAAGAGTGTTCTCGCAGACAGAAGCATGATAGAGATTTGCAGAAATTGCACTTCAGGCCTCACGGGAGTAAAGTATTAAAATATATATTTGAAGTAAGATTGTTTCCAGATACGTATTTAAATAATATTCAGAGAGATGAAGACCTTCAAAACCATCCTTACCATGTTACTTGCACTGGTAATAATCGCTATCATTGCAGGTTTGTTTATTGTTTCCGGTATCAAAAATAAAGCCATTCCAAAATATGAGGGAGAAATTATTGTGCCCGGGGTGGCTTCTGATGTAACCGTCTACAGGGATGAACGGGGGATACCCCATATTTATGCCGCCAGCGGACACGACCTGTATTTTGCGGTAGGCTATGTAATGTCACAGGAACGCCTCTGGCAGATGGATCTTATCCGCAGGGCTACTACAGGAAGATTATCGGAGATCTTCGGTAAAAAGTATGTGCAGACCGACTTGTTTCTCAGAAGTCTCGACATGACTACCAAATCAAAGATGGTAATAAGCAATGAAGATCCGGAAGTAATCTCATATATGCAGGCTTATGCAGATGGTGTTAATGCCTTTATAAAGTCTGCCGGGAAGAAGCTCTCTCCTGAATTCAGGATACTGGGCTACAGACCTGAACCATGGAAACTGGAAGATATTGCAAATATTATTGGATATATGGGATGGGATCTGGCTTCAGTTAACCTTGCCTCTGATATTTTTTATTATCGGTTAAGTCAGAAACTTGGCCCGGAGAAAGCCAGCCTCCTGATCCCGGACTGGAAAGCCGTAACATCTTATGTGTTTCCCGGATTTAAACTGGATGAATCACTTCTAAAGGAAGCCCAGTCAACTATATTGTCGATGGATAACCTTAAAGCCCTTGGCATTGCCTCTTTCTCGGGTAGTAATAACTGGGCAGTGTCAGGAAAAAGAACTTCAACAGGTAAGCCTGTATTATCGAATGATATGCACCTCAGCTTTGGTTCACCCGGTATATGGTTCGAGATGCATGAGGTTATTCCCGGGAAACTTAATGTTACGGGTGTTGCAGTACCCGGACAGCCTTTCATTGTTGCGGGTCATAATGAAAAGATAGCATGGGGAATGACAAACCTGATGGTAGACGATATCGACCTGTTTGCAGAAAAGATAAATCCTGCAAATGAGAATCAGTATTTTTTTAATGGAGAATGGAGGAACATGCTGGCTAAGAAAGAGATAATTAAGATCAAAGGAGGGACACAGGATACCATGATACTTAAATTTACTCATCGGGGACCGATCATATCGGGATTCAGAAATGTTAAGGATGTTTCATTGAGCATGAGATGGACAGGCTATGACAGCAGTGATGAGATAAGGGCTGTTTCTCTTCTCAACAGGGCTGGAAACTGGAATGATTTCAGATCGGCACTTACCTCTTTCAGATCGATTAGCCAGAACTTTGTTTTCGCCGACACTGCAGGCAATATCGGATTGAATACAGGAGGAGGCATAGCTATCAGGAAAGGCAACGGCACCATCATAAGAAATGGGGAAACGGATGAATACGACTGGAAAGGCTATGTTCCCTTCAATCAGTTGCCTTACAGCTTTAATCCTGAAGCTGGTTACGTAAGTTCAGCGAATAATAAGACAGTAGATGATAATTATCCGTACTATATAAGTTCCAGTTTTATTCTTCCCTACAGGATAAACAGAATAAGGCAGATGCTTAATGAAAAAGAGATATTAAACCTGGATGATTTTAAACGAATGATACTTGATCAGCATTCAGATTATGCAGCATTGCTGACGCCTTTTATAATAAGACTGAATGGCAGGAAAAATGAGCTTACACCAAAGGAAATAAGTGTTCTGGATACACTTAACAGCTGGGATTATAACATGGGATCCGGTTTGGTGGCTCCTTCTGTATTTGAATTTTTCAGGATCAGTTTTGCACGGAATCTTCTGGGCGATGAGCTTGGTGATCTTTATAACCAGATATTCGGCATAACTAGGGATTATTATATTTATCGTATTCTGAAAACAGGTTCGGATGAGTTCGTTGACGATATTACCACACCTCAGAAAGAGACCCTTGATGATATAATTTTAAAGAGTTTCAAAGACTGTGTATCATCTCTGTCAAAGGAATATGACGAAGATCCTGCAGAATGGACCTGGGGAAGTATTCATAAGATCATTATTGAGCACCCGCTGGGATCAGTGAAAATGCTCGACCGCATTTTCAGGTTTAACTCGCCGGAGTATAGTGTAGGGGGGAGCGATCATACTGTAAGCCCTTATTCCTACGGGCCGGGGTTCAAAGTAAACAACGGAGCATCAGAAAGACATATTTTCAACACAGCTGACTGGGATGAATCTTATACTGTGATACCAACAGGAGAATCCGGCGTTGTTTCGAGTGAGTTTTATCTTTCACAGATGAAATATTATATCGAAGGGAAATTTTATAAGGACCATTTCTCAGAAAAAGCTGTGAAAGCTGCTGCGAAATATACACTGGTACTTAAGGCCACGGAGTAACAAAAAAAGGCGAAGTCAGAGACTTCGCCATGAAATATACATAGGTCAGGCAAGGTAATCAAACAGTCATTACATCTTTCTCTTTCATCTCCATAACTTTGTCAATCTTTCCGTTAAACGAGTGGGTCATTTCCTGTATTTTATCGGCAGCTTCTTTTTCCAGATCTTCTGCCAGTCCGTTTTTAAGAAGTTGTTTCAATTCATCATTTGCCCATTTACGGGAATTGCGTATGCTTATTTTTGCAGTCTCCCCTTCGTTTCTTACCTGTTTTACAAGCTGATGCCTTCTTTCCTCCGTGAGTGGAGGTATGTTTATGCGGATAACCTCGCCGTTGTTAACCGGTGTGAGTCCGATGTTTGCAGCCATAATGGCTTTTTCAATGGGTCCGAGCATATTCTTTTCCCAGGGCTGAATAAGAATCGTTTTAGGGTCGGGAGTATTAATATTTGACACCTGTGTAAGAGGTGAGATAACTCCATAATAATCAACGGTAATTCCATCGAGCAAAGCAGGATTGGATCTGCCGGCGCGAAGTCGTGCCAGTTCATGTTCGAGATGCTCAAGAGCTTTCTCCATCCTCTCTTTGGTCTCCTCATTTATCAGTTCAATTTCCTCGTTCATAAGTTGAAGGTTAGATAATTTTAACTGTAAAAAACATTCCCGTTTTTATTTTAATGTACACAGAAGAAGAACAAAAATAATAAAATAGCGGGAAATACAATAACTCTTTTAATTAGATACAAGAGTTCCGGTTTTTTCTCCATTAACAAGTTTTTTCAGGTTCCCCGTCCTGTTCATGTCAAATACTATCACCGGCATATTGTTTTCCATACACATTGTAAATGCTGTGGAATCCATTACTTTCAGTCTTTTTGCAATCACATCTTCAAAAGATATCTTTTCAAACTTCCGGGCTTTGGAATCTTTTTCCGGATCTGATGTATATACTCCGTCAACACGTGTGCCTTTGAGCAAAACATCTGCACCTATCTCCACAGCCCTTAGTGCAGCCGCAGTGTCAGTTGTAAAAAACGGATTTCCCGTTCCCCCGGCCAGTATACAAACGGTTTTGTCCTTTAAAGCCTCTATAACTCTGTCCCTTTTGTAAAGCTCCCCAACAGGTTCCATTCTTATTGCAGTGAAAACCTTTGCACTTCCACCAAGTCTCAATATTGCGCTTTCGAGAGCAAGGCTGTTAATAACAGTAGCCAGCATACCCATCTGGTCTCCTTTTACCCTGTCAAAACCAGAGGAAGTGCCGCTGAGGCCCCGGAAAATATTTCCTCCTCCAATCACTATTGCTGTCTCGCATCCATCTTTAACAACCTCAATAACCTGTCTTGCATATTCTTCCAGCATAGTATCGCTTATACCGTGATTCTCTTTTCCTGTAAGTGCCTCTCCGCTGAGTTTAAGCAGGATCCTTGAATATTGCATAATATATTGGCTAAGGTTAGTTGGTCAAATCTGGTTTCTTAATTCTTTTCTTACGGTGAAATGAATTGAAGCAACGAATTTAATAAAACTGAAGGATATAATATATAGGTGCCCTCAATAAAAATTTGGAAAAAAATCTATTCTATCTGATTATAGCATGAGGTAAGCGAAAAAAAAATCTTTTTTAACACTTATGATAAGAATTCAGCTAAATAAGTGCATTTATGAATGACAAATATTATCTTAGAAACGATTTTTCAGGAACTAACCTTAATAATATAAATTTATGGCTGAAAGAACCAACAAACAAAACAAAGCCCTTGTGATTGTTATCGCAACTGTGGCAGCAACCGGAGGATTACTATTCGGTTTCGACACCGGCGTTATTTCCGGAGCAATTCCATTTTTTCAGAAGACTTTCAATATACCGGATAACTGGATTGAAATCATCACCACTTCAGGTCTGGTTGGAGCTGTTATTGGCGCTATGTTCAGTGGCAGGATTGCTGATATCATCGGACGAAGAAAAGTAATCTTGGCTTCTGCAGTGATTTTTGCAATTGGCGCTGTCTGGTCAGGTGCATCATCAAGTGCAACGATGCTTGTCTTTGCACGGTTTTTCCTTGGCATAGCAATAGGTGTTTCATCTTTTGCGGTTCCTTTGTATATAGCTGAAATTTCTCCTACAAAAACCAGGGGGACTATGGTATCGATGTTTCAGCTGCTTATTACTATTGGAATTATGGTATCCTACCTGAGCGATTCGGCATTCGCTGTTCCTGACAACGACCCGGCCTATATATCATGCTGGAGACCAATGTTCTACGTGGGAGTAATACCCGCGCTGATAATGTTTGTAGGAATGATATTCCTGCCTGAAACACCAAGGTGGCTGATAAGTAAAGGTTTTGGTGATAAATGTCGTGAGGTGTTGGAAAAGGTTGAAGAACCTCTGTTGGTTGAAGAAGTTATCACAAAAATGAAAGCTGACATTGAGGCTGATAAGAAAAATAAAATTAAATGGAACGATATCTTTAAAAAATGGCTGAGAGTTCCGCTGATTATTGCAATCGGGATTATGTTTGTCCAGCAATTTACAGGTATCAACACCATAATATACTATAGTCCAAAGATATTCCTTATGTCAGGCTTTGCTGACGCTCAGGCCGCTGTATGGGCTTCTGTAAGCGTTGGTGTGGTGAATGTGGCATTTACAATACTGTCATTGTTTATGATAGATAAACTCGGCCGGAGAAAGCTGTATTTCATCGGATTATCCGGAATGGTGGTTGCCCTGATAGCTATGGGAACCTGTTTTGCACTTCAGGCAACTCTTGGCGATTCAATTAAATGGGTAACAATATCGCTGGTATGGGTATATATAGCCTTCTTCGCTATAAGCCTGGGCCCTCTTGGCTGGCTGATTATTTCCGAAGTATTCCCGTTAAGTGTGAGAGGTATTGGTTCAAGTATCGGTGCCCTTTCAAACTGGCTGTTCAACGGGGTTGTTGCTTTTACATTTTTCAAAATTGTAAAAGGACTGACAATGCCGGGTACTGAAATTACCCTCAAAGGTGAAGACCTTGGTAATCCTGCCGGTGCCTTCTACCTATATGCTCTTGTTGGTATTCTTGGATTGATCTGGGGATACTTCTTTATTCCTGAGACCAAGAATGTAACTCTTGAGAAGATTGAAGAACATTGGAGAGAAGGAAAGCTTCCGCGGGAACTGAAACAGTAAAAGGAATTTAACCATAATATGCGGAGAAGAGACGCCCAATTTGGGCGTCTCTTCTATTTTATCGGAAGCTTAAAACAAAAGTGGCGCCCTGAAGCGCCACCCGGATATTGAAATATGAACTTACGTATTACAAATTTAATGTAAAGCGTTTGAAATCGGTTACGGTAAGGTCTTTGCTGAAAGACTGAAGATACTGTCTGATAGTCATCTTGTTGTCCTTCACAAAATCCTGGTTGAGAAGAGTATTCTCCTTAAAGAACTTGTTGAGTTTACCCTGAGCAATCTTCTCAAGCATCTCCTCCGGTTTACCATCACGCCTGGCCTGTTCTTTTCCGATCTCTATTTCCTGTGCCACTACTGATTCAGGGACCTTATCCTTATCAACTGCCACAGGATTCATGGCAGCTATCTGCATTGCGACATCTTTATACACCTGCACATCAATACCTGTCTTTGTAAATCCAACAAGTGTTGCAAGCCTGTTACCCGGGTGAATATAAGCCTGAACATGAGCTGCTTCAATTTTTTCGAAATAGGAAAGGTCAAGTTTCTCGCCTATTATTCCAATATACTCAACAACCTTTTCGCCAACTTTCCCGCCATCAAAAGGAAGTGATTTGAGTTCTTCAAGGTTAGCAGGATTTTTTGAAATGGCAATATCGAGTATCCTGGTTGCAAGTGCCATGAAATCGGCATTCTTGGCCACGAAATCAGTTTCGCTGTTCAATACTATCATAGCTCCCACTTTCGCGTCTGCTGATACTTTCGATAACACAACTCCTTCTGAAGCTTCTTTGTCGGCACGCTTATTTGCAACTGCCTGTCCTTTTTTTCGGATTATTTCAATTGCTTTGTCAAAATTTCCTTCAGATTCTTCCAATGCTTTTTTACAATCCATCATTCCGGCTAAAGTCACTCTTCTTAATTTAGCAACATCAGCAGCATTTATATTGGCCATATTAATTTCTTTATAGGATGTAATTTATTATTTCTATAATTCTTCCTCGGTTTCATCAAGCAGTTTGACAACATCTTCTTCATCTGATTCTTCAACACCTTCGTCATCAACATCTGCCTCAATATCAGCATCTTCTTCTTCCTTTTCATCCTCTTCAACCAACGCTTCAATAAGGGCGGCTGAGATCTCTTTTGTATCGATATCCTTCCTGCTTATCTTCTTGTCTTTCTGCTGAGGTTCTTTATCTTTTTCAATTTTTCTTTCATTAAGGCCTTCTTCAATAGCCTGGCAAAGAATTCCGACTATAAGTGAAATTGATTTTGAAGCATCATCATTTGCAGGAATCGGAAATTCTATATCAGTCGGATCAGAATTGGTGTCTACCATAGCAAAAACAGGAATTCCAAGTCTTCTAGCTTCTCTAACGGCAATATGTTCTTTACATACATCAATAACAAAAAGAGCTGATGGCAACCTCGTTAAATCTATAATGCTGCCAAGTGTTTTTTCAAGTTTTGCTCTCTGCCTGGTAACCTGAAGTCTTTCACGCTTGGAAAGGTTCAAAAAAGTACCGTCGGTGGCCATTTTGTCAATAGATGACATTTTCTTAACAGCTTTGCGGATCGTAGGGAAGTTGGTAAGCATCCCACCAGGCCAGCGTTCTGTTACATACGGCATATTAACTGCTTTGACCTTTTCTGCTACTATCTCCTTGGCCTGTTTCTTCGTTGCAACAAACAGCACTTTTTTACCCGATTTGGCAATATGTTTCATTGCCGAAGCAGCCTCATCGATTTTCACGACGGTTTTCTCAAGGTCGATAATATGAATACCATTACGCTCCATAAAGATATAAGGAGCCATCGCAGGATTCCATTTTCTTTTCAGGTGTCCGAAATGTACACCGGCATCAAGTAATTCTTTGAAATTTGTTCTTGGCATTTTTTGTTTTTTAAGTTTACATTCTTTAAATCAATTGCAAAGTAGTTCCTGCAAGGAAGTCTTTGCAATTTAGATACTAAACTTGCATCTATAAACTGACATATTAAATTCTAACGTTTACTAAACTGGAATCTCTTGCGGGCTTTTGGCCTTCCGGGCTTTTTCCTTTCAACCTCGCGTGGATCGCGTGTAACAAATCCCTCAGCTTTAAGCGTTGATTTATTTTCGGGATCAATCATGATAAGAGCTCTTGTTATACCCAGTCGAAGAGCTTCAGCCTGGCCTTTTACTCCGCCACCATCGAGGTTGACATTAATATCATATTTATCGGAGACATTTAAATGAACCAGGGGCTGAGTCACAACATACTGAAGTGTTTCAGCTCCGAAGTATTCTTTATAATCCCTGCCGTTAACAGTTATTTTCCCTTTTCCATCGCTTAAGTACACCCGTGCTACAGCTGCTTTCCTTCTTCCAAGAGCATTGATTGGTTCCATGTCTGTTACTTAATATTTTTTATAATTCAATTGTTTTTGGTTTCTGTGCTTCATGGGGATGTGCAGTCCCTGCATAAACATGCAGATTTCTGTAAAGTGCACTCCCAAGCCTGTTTTTCGGTAACATACCTTTTACAGCTTTTTCTACAAGTCCGATTGGATTTTTTTTCAACAGAGCCTCCGCAGATGTAAATCTCTGGCCTCCAGGATATCCTGTATGTCTGACATATACTTTATCTGTCATTTTTTCACCTGTCAAAACGATTTTTTCAGCATTGATAACAATAACATTGTCACCACAATCAACATGAGGCGTAAAGTTAGTTTTATGCTTTCCTCTCAGCATTGAAGCCACAACCGATGCAAGTCTTCCAAGAACCTTGCCTTCAGCATCAATAATTACCCACTCTTTGTTTACAGTTGCTTTATTCGCTGAGACTGTTTTATAGCTTAAGGTGTTCACTTGTACTTATTTTTTAATTGATACACTTATCTTTAATGTAATAACCCAATATTTTAGGGTCTGCAAAAATACAACATATTTCCTAAAAAAAAAGAATATTGTACAGAATTTATTCAAGTTATGCAAAAGTAACTTATTTTTATGTCCTGACAATTAATTATGATAATGGGAAATGACAAGCTTTTTCTTCACAGGGCTGTTGAAGTTGCAGGTAAAGGAATAGAGAAAGGAGGGGGTCCTTTCGGTGCCGTAATTTCAAGGGACGGTAAGATATTGTCCGAGTCTTTTAACAGGGTTGTTTTGAATAACGACCCAACATCTCATGCCGAGATACTGGCTATAAGGCAGGCATCTGGTCTATTGAGGTCGCACGATCTGAGTGAGTGCACTCTTTATTGCTCATGTGAGCCTTGTCCTATGTGCCTGGGAGCCATTTACTGGGCCGGTATAAGAAAAGTTGTATATGCTTGCGACCGCAACGATGCTGAGGAAGCAGGCTTCAGTGATAAAATGATTTATCAGGAAATTATGCTCGACCCTTCACAAAGAAAGATATCATTTATCAGGATGACGGAAACAGGAGGGAAAGAGGTATTCAGGAAATGGGACGAGATGGAAAACAAAATTTCCTATTAAAAAGATGGCTTCAGGAAACAGGCTAAAACGAGAGTTTTTTATCCGCGATGTTCTTGATGTGGCCCCTGACCTTATTGGAAAAGATATGATTGTCAGGTTGTATGGTGGAACATACGGAAGATATTGTATTACAGAAGTTGAAGCTTACCGGGGTGACGAAGATGAGGCATGTCATGCTTTTAAGGGAAGGACATCACGCACCGAAGTAATGTTCCGGGAAGGAGGATATTTATATATATATCTTATTTATGGTATGTATTGGATGCTGAACATAGTTACCGCTGGAAATAATATTCCCCAGGCTGTGCTTATAAGAGGAGTGGATAATCATAATGGACCCGGAAAACTGACAAAGTCGATTGGCATAGACAAATCGTTCTATGGGGAAGACCTTGTTATATCCGAAAGGATATGGATAGAAGATGCAGGAAGAAAGCCTGATTTTAAAACAGGTCCACGGATCGGAATTGATTATGCCGGCGAGTACTGGAAACTGAAGCCGTGGCGGTATTATATTTAGCAAGATTATCCGTACGGAGATTATTTAAAAGTCAGTGTTTTAAGGTTGCCAGCCTGATCAGTTTATCAAAATTCATATGCAGGGTTATGGCGTAATCCAGATTTTTTATCGGTACATCATAATAGGTCTCCATCCCGATGAAAAATTCAAGGTACTTTACCGGGAAAAGTGTCAGGTATACAGTATTTGTGATTATTTCGCGATCAGAGATAACGTAATCCGATGTATTGTTAACAACACTTCCATAGATTGAATTTCCATTTGGGGCGAAGAAATTATGTGCCTTCCAGTATGCAGCGCCAATGTACAAACCCTTAAATGTGTAGTGGAACCTGAACCATGAAGCATGTCCGTTAGTTATTCCTGAAGGAGGTTTTCCGGGAAACTCGTCGTTCATAAACTGAAGATACTCCATACCTGCTTCACCATATCTTTTCTGTGCAATATCTATGTTAACACCCAATCCGGCTGTAAGGTTAAAATATGTCTCCATATGTTGAGGATAGTTGTTTATCTGACCGCCGAAATGTTTAAACTGCAATTGAACAGGAACTTCAAAATGTAAAAAACCGGCAACCGTCGGGGAAGTATACCTGAATGATTCTCCGAAATTTATTATTTCACGTGTTGAATCTCCTTCAAAAATGAAATTTTCCCAGCTTAAATATGTATCGTTTAATATATGTTCATAATTGCCTGTAATCTGAAACCCCTCTTCATTATAAGCCCTGTATAATCTTTCGCTGTCGTAATTCGGGTCATAAAGCTTATGGCTGTCGCTTCCTGACAGGGTCCCCATAGTGAGAGTAGTTTTTCCTGTTAATTTCAATGTTGCGGAGAACACAGGCAGGACTTTGGAAAATTTATCTTTCCCGGAATACTTTAAAAGATAAGTGCCGGCCCTTAGTGTAACTCTGGAGGATGGAGAATAAACCAGCTCAGGCTGAACAAAATATCCTATAAGCGTATAGCCTTCGTTCCACGCCGATTTGTCAACAAACCCGGGTAAGCTTGAAACCAGCTTGAATTTTGAGGCAGCAATAGGATTGAAATACTCATTATCTTTAACAAATGTTATGCTCTTTATCCTCAGCGAAAGAACTCCTGTCTGGAGAGATGTATCTTCACGGGCCTGACCTGACAGGTCGGCAGGATAAATTAACAGTGTGATAAACAAGATCGCCAGATATCTCATTATGCCGGAGGATTTGGACAAAAATAGCATTTTTCTTCAAGTTAATTTGATGTTAAATAGAATAGTAAATGAGCACAAATGATATTTTTTTGCGTTATTTGTTCTCTAAACGTATCAAAAACAATTAGTTTATGAATGCAATTTGGGGCAATTACCGCCGATGGAATAATCTGACCGGATGGTTTCTTTTTGTCTTCTCGTCAATTGTTTATATTCTGACTCGTGAACCCACGGTCAGTTTTTGGGATTGTGGTGAGTTTATCCTTTCTGCCTTTAAGCTTCAGGTAGGCCACCCTCCCGGTGCACCTCTTTTCCTTATGATGGCAAGAATTGCAACACTTTTTGCAGGAGGCGACACTTCCAGGGTAGCCATATCGGTAAATACCCTTTCGGCATTGTGCAGCGGATTTGCAATCATGTTTCTCTTCTGGACAATCACCCACCTTGTTCGCAAGGTTTTTTTAAACGGGAAAGAGCTTGAAGCAAAGCATATCCCCGCTATATTAGGCAGCGGTGTTCTTGGAGCATTAGCCTATACATTCTCTGATACATTCTGGTTCTCAGCCGTTGAAGGTGAATTATACGCCCTTTCATCTCTGATCATTGCTCTCGTCTTTTGGGGAATGCTGAAATGGGAAGATGAAGCAGATAAACCTTATGCCGGCAGGTGGATCATACTGATTGCATACATAATGGGTCTGGGTCTGGGAGTTCACAGGTTGAACCTTCTTATCATTCCCGTTCTTGTTTTTGTCTATTACTTTAAAAAATATGAGGTTACTACCAAAGGTGCATTAAAAACTCTTCTGCTTGCGATAATTCTCCTTTGGTTAATGGTTTTTGTCATTATGCCCGGAGTACCAGCGGTGGCCGGCTGGTTCGAACTACTTTTTGTAAATGTATTCGGGCTTCCATATAACAGCGGACTGCTGTTCTTTATGGCACTTCTCTTCGCTGGTTTGGCTTACGGTATAAGATATTCCTTGCAGAAGAAGAGGGTTATCCTGAATTACATACTGACATCTTTGATAGTGATCATGATAGGTTATTCATCATATGCAATGATCATGATAAGGTCATCTGCCAGACCTCCGATGAACCAGAATAATCCTTCAGATATATTCTCACTGTCATACTACATTAATATGAAACAATATGGCAGTGCCCCGGAGATATATGGGAATTATTACAGCGCTCCCCTCACCGATTCAAAAAAAGTAATAGCCGGGTATAACAAAGTAAATGGAAGATACCAGCCATATTATACAATTGAATATTCATACGATAGTAATTTCGAGACTTTTTTCCCGCGTATGTACGATAATAGGGATCCTGACCATATAACAGCTTATAAATACTGGGGCAAAGTTGTCGGGAAAAGTTATTCCGTTGCTTCATCTAAAGAACCAGTGGTATGTCCTACTTTCACTGAGAACCTGAGATACTTTTTCAGATACCAGGTAGGATTTATGTATATGAGGTATTTCATGTGGAATTTTGCGGGGCGGCAGAATGATATACAGGGTAATGGCAATCCTCTTTACGGGAACTGGATAAGCGGAATAAAATTCATTGACGAAGCACGTCTTGGCAACCTCGATAAGCTACCTGACGATCTCAAATCAAATCCGGGTAATAATAAATACTATTTTCTGCCTTTGCTTGTTGGGCTGGCCGGAATGTTCTGGCAATACAAGAGAGACAAAAACGGATTCTGGCTTGTGCTGGGCTTCTTTATTATGACAGGGCTTGCCATCATTGTTTACCTTAACCAGTATCCGAATCAACCCAGGGAAAGGGATTATGCCTATGTAGGATCATTTTATGCATTCGCTATCTGGATTGGCATAGGATTCATGTTTGTTTATGAAAATCTTCAGAAACTTGTTGGAAATAAAATATCGCTGGCTCTTACCTTTATTGGTCTGATTGCTGCCGTTCCCGTTATTATGGGAACTCAGAACTGGAACGACCATGATCGTTCGGGCCGTTATACTGCAAGGGATATTGGAGCAAATTATCTTAAGTCATGTGCACCCGATGCTATTCTGTTTACATATGGCGACAATGATTCATTTCCTGTATGGTATGTACAGGATGTAGAACAGGTTCGCACCGACGTACGTGTGGCTAACCTGAGTTATATTCAGGCTGGCTGGTACATTGAAATGATGAGACAGAAAGCTTTTAACTCTGACCCTTTGCCATTATCATTGGGTCCTGATAAGTATATGGAAGGTGTCAGGGAGCAGCTGCCGGTTGATAACAGAATTAAACAGCCGGTTGATCTGAAAGAAATTGTTCATTTTGTATCTCAGGACGACAGGAAATACCAGGTTGATATAAGTGGCCGCGGCGATTATATGAACTATATCCCAACCAATAAGTTTATAATTGATGTCGACACTGCAAAAGTATTAGCTAATGGTACTGTTAAAAGCTATTTCAAAGACAGGATTCTTAACCAGATAATCTGGACTTACACTGATAATGACGCATTTAAAGGCGACCTTGCAATAATGGACCTGTTATCCACTAATAACTGGAACAGACCAATCTATTTTTCAACAACTGTTCCATCAACCCAGTATAAAGGGCTTGAAAAATATTTTGTACAGGAAGGGCTCGCTTACAGGGTTGTCCCTATTAAAACAGATCCTCCGGAACAGGGTGAGTTTGGCATGATCGATCCCCATGTAATGTATGATAACATGATGAATAAGTTTACCTGGGGAAATGCGCAGGATCCAAAAGTCTATCTCGATGAGAATAACCGTCGTATGTTCAGTAACTTTCGAAGGATATTCGGCAGCCTGGGGAATGATTTGATTGTTACTGGTGATACAACACGGGCAATTGAAGTGGCCCGCCGCGGACTGGAAATAGTGCCGGCAGAAAAAATGCCGCAGGATTTTTTCTCAATAGGGTTGGCTGAGGTGCTGATAAGAGCAGGGAAGAAAGAAGAAGGTGAAAAACTGTTAAACGATATACTTGCCTATTCCAAACAATATCTCGAATATTCAATAAGTCTTAACCCTGACGATCGATATGGAATGGAATATCCTACCGGGATCAGTATGCAAACGCTTCTTGATATTTACAATATGTCGCTGAAGCTGAAGCTGACGAATATTACACTAACTACTGAACAGGATATAAATAATTACTACGGTAAACTTTATTCGACAAAATAATTTAATATGAGGTTTTTCAGGCCATTCTTTTTTGCAGACTGGCTCTATCCTGACGCTATTTTCAGAATCAGGACCTCTGACAGGCTTTTATGGCTGACTTTTGACGATGGACCCGACCCGGGGTCCACTCCTCAGTTGCTTGATATTATTGGCAGACATGGGGTAAAGGCTGCTTTCTTCTGCGATGGCAGAGCTGCATACAGATATCCTGAGCTTGTAAGCAGGATAAAATCAGAGGGCCATATCATAGGCAATCATGGCTATTTACATCCTGACGGATGGAGAACCTCCTTAAAAAATTATGTGGATGATGTTGACAGTGCTGCATTACATACATCCGCATCCTTATTCAGACCTCCTTACGGACATCTGCGTATTGCCCAGTATAAGGAACTGCGTAAAAGATATAAGATCGTCTTCTGGGATCTGATGCCTTATGATTTTGATAAATCATTAGGTAAATCCGGTTCGCTGAAAATTCTTCTTGGGAAAATACGAGCCGGATCAGTCATTGTATTGCATGATAGACCGGAAAGCTCAGCATCAGGGTTCCTCGATGAATTTATTGCGACAGCATTGAAAAAAGGATATAGATTTATACTGCCGGGGATTATTCAAATTTAGCCACTATCGTGGCCTGGAAACAAAATAAAACAAAAACAAACTTTTATCTCTAACTAAAGAAATTTCCTGCTTCTGCGAAAACCTTCGTAAAGTTTTTGTCAACCTCGTAACTTAATGATGAACTAAACACCGGGAAGGGATTTTCGTGCGAGCAGGCATAGTGAAAATCCCAGACTTCAGCAGGTTGTTTACTCCAGGTGTTAAGTGTGGCAACGACCCCGTCTGATGGTATTACTGCGTCATTTTTAAATGCAATGGAACGAATCTGATTTCTTAGTTTATTTAATAATGATTCCCTGAATTTTTTAAACCTTTCCAGGTCTATCATCGATCTGAAAGCCATTCCTATCTGGCTGTGATTCAAAATTTCAAAAAGCGGGCTTTTCCCTGTAATTGTCTTTTCAAAATCATTCAGATAATAATTATAAACCCTTTCAAAGGCCAGACTGTCCATGATTAATTTTGAAGAGCCATTCATATTACTGAAAACGGATCCTCCACAGAAAATAAAGAGTCTTGACTCAGAAAACAGGTTATCGGGATTTCCCATTAAAATAATTTCAGCAAGGAAAGCTCCAATAGAATAGGCGAAAATATTTATATTACCTTTTTCGGGGATAACGGGGTGCCGACCATCTTTTATATTCTTTATCAGGTCGATAATGTCATTGGCAGTCTGATACCCTGAATTAAAAAACCGCAATGGATCCTCGGTGAGCCTGTTACTGAGAGCGACATTTGCAAAACTCGACATCGATATATCTCTCGCTGCTGCATTCCGCAGTCTCATAATGCTTATCATTTCACGCGGATCTTTCCATGAATCGGGCGACCTGTTTATATGAAATGAAATAGGGAACAGGATAACATAACTTTCGGTGTATTCAGCAAGCCAGTAAGCCCAAACCAGGTATTTCACCCAGCTTCGCTCATTTAGCCCGTGAAGTAAAAGAATGACTTTTTGGCTATCTGTTTTTGACGGAGAGAATACAGGATATGTGAAAGATCTGTTCTCAGATATAAGAGAATCAGGCAAACTTGTAAAGCTTTTATCCATGGAATCGGAAATGAACCCTATGTTGTGAATCTTTACACTTGATCCGGGAATTACTATATCAGTTTTATCTGAAGAAAACAAGGTCTTTAGCTCTTGATATGTTTTTGTATATTCCATTACCTTTCGAAGAGTTGTTATTTATATGCAAAGTAAGAAGCAGTTAAACTGCCTGGCAAGTTTTTGTGTCAGGTTCCGGGGTCAAGGGATATAATTGAGAAATAAGGGATATAATTCAGTTATTTGTGACAGAATTCATGCCCTGACATGAACCTGTTTCTGTTTATTAAGGATCAGTACCGGAAAATCGTTAATTTTGTATCAGTTAAATAATTTTAATGATCGACTTCCAGAAACCGGCTCCTCCTTACCTGAATGAGAAAAGGAATATTGTACGTCTGGTGGTTTTTACCTCCCTGTTTGCGCTTGTATTTATCAACCTCTACTCTCCCTTCGGCGCTGACCGATGGTTTAATCTCACCAGGCTCGAGTTCTTTACATATTCAAGCCTTACAATACTCACCGGGGTACTGGTTGTTGTCATAAGCAGGATCATTATGTACAATGTCTGTAAGAGGCGTTCCATTAATTTATGGCAGTTTTTATTATGGATTTTTGCAGAAATATTTTTTATGGCATTGGTTTATGCATTGTTAGAAAAATTTGTACTCAAGGATGCGAGGCTGTTTTCAGACCTTGTCAAAATCTTATTCCGCAATACAGCCCTGGTACTGCTTTTGCCATATTCAGTCTTATGGCTTTATTTCTCATGGATGGATAAAAAAGAACAGATAGAAAGGCTTGCCGATATTCAGGCATTTACTTCCAGCACACGCGATATGATACCATTTTATGATGATAAAGGGGTATTGAGATTTTCTTTAAAGAAGGAGAACCTTTTCTATCTTGAATCGGCCGAGAACTATGTAAGCATATGTTATCTTAATAAGGGAAAAGTGTCGAAATATCTTCTGCGTGAAACTCTGAAAAAAGCAGAGGAGAATTTTGCAGGAACAGAAATAATCAGATGCCACAGATCGTATATTGTTAATTTTGAAAAGGTTAAAGTGATTCGAAAAGATCAGGACGGGCTAAAGCTTGAATTTGATAACCCTTCTGTTATTGATATTCCTGTTTCCAAAACATATGTTAATTCGGTAATGCAGACTTTTTCTAAATATTCCCAGGCAAACGACAGGATCTGATTGAAAGACGCATTTCAATTTTGTTTGTCGGAATGAAATGTTACTTTTGAAATACTAAAATACTTACCTGAAAATGAATATTCTTATCCTTGGATCAGGCGGTAGGGAACATGCTATTGCCTGGAAACTGGCACAAAGCAAAAAAGTCAGTAAACTATACATCGGACCCGGAAATGCCGGCACTTCAGAGCTGGGAACAAACCTCAGACTCGATCCGGTTAATTTTCAGGAGGTTAAGAAGGCTGTTATAGAGAATAATATAAATATTGTAATTGTGGGTCCGGAAGCTCCACTGGTGGCAGGTATACACGATTTCTTTCTTGCTGACAATATGCTGAAGAATATACCTGTGATTGGCCCCGATAAATCAGCAGCGCGTCTCGAAGGGAGTAAGGAATTCGCCAAAGCTTTTCTCACACGACATAATATTCCGACAGCTTTTTACAGGAGCTTTGATAAATCCTCATTAAATGAAGTGCCTTCTTTTTTGAAGACTTTAAATCCGCCTTATGTGATAAAAGCTGATGGACTGGCAGCAGGAAAGGGAGTCCTGATTATTGATGATATCCTCGAAGCGGAGAAAGAGGCAGAGGCTATTCTTGGAGGAAAGTTCGGAAAAGCGGGCGAGAAGGTTGTTATTGAACAATTTCTTAAAGGGATCGAATTGTCGGTATTTATTATTACTGATGGGGAATCGTATAAGTTATTGCCTGAGGCAAAAGACTATAAAAGAATCGGGGAGAATGACACCGGGCTTAAT
Source organism: uncultured Rikenellaceae bacterium (assembly GCA_964446825.1). Taxonomy (GTDB): domain Bacteria; phylum Bacteroidota; class Bacteroidia; order Bacteroidales; family VadinHA17; genus LD21. Next base: position 22,708 of record CAYUQR010000023.1, on the reverse strand, counting down.
ACCGGTGGTATGGGAGCAGTTTCGCCTGTGACATTTGCCGACAGCTTATTTATGCAAAAGGTAAAAAGCAGGATTATTGATCGTACAATAAAAGGTTTGTCGGAGGAAGGAATACTCTATAAGGGTTTTATGTTTTTTGGACTTATTAATGTCGGAGGGGATCCGTATGTTATTGAATATAATGCCAGGCTTGGCGATCCTGAATCGGAAGTTATTATTCCCAGAATAAGGTCTGATCTGTTTGATCTGATTGAAGGCGTGGCAAATGGTGATCTTGCAGAAAGAACTTATGAGACTGATAACAGGTTTGTCGCTACTGTCATGTTGGTATCAGGAGGTTATCCGGGCGATTATGAGAAAGGAAAAGCAATTAAGGGATTGGGCAATACCCTCAATTGCGTGTTGTTCCATTCCGGTACACGAAAAGAAGGAGATGAAACAGTTACGGCAGGCGGCAGGGTAATTGCCGTTAGTTCATGGGGAAATACCATGAAAGATGCTTTAATGGCATCATATCAAAACGCTGCTTTATTAAGTTTTGAAGGGATATATTACAGAACCGATATAGGATTTGATTTATAGCATATATGCTTTTAAAATTTTTCAAAGGAACCGGTCCGGGAGTGATTTTTATGATAATAATCACTCTGTTAGTTGTTTGGTTGAGTGCATTTTTTAAACTCCACGGGCACTTTTTTCTATACTTTGATCTCAATCCTATGCCCCTTTACGGTATTATTTCATCTTTTACAGGTACCAACCCTCTGCCAGGTGTAATTTATTCACTGATTTTGGTTTCACTGATGTCGTTTCTTATTGTAAACCTTAATAGTTCTCTGTTCTTTATTCATAAAAGGACTTTTCTTCCTGCCATAATCTATGTTTTGATAAGTGGCCTTTTTCCTGAATATCAACTGATGAATCCTGCAATCTTTTCAGCTATGTTTTTAATGCTGGCAATAAGACGGATAATGGACGCCTACAGGGTACAGGGGATATCCTATAGCTTTTTTGATGCAGGCTTATTAATAGGCACAGGCAGCCTTATTTACGCAAATCTTATCTGGTTCGGTGTTCTGGTCATAATCGGTATTGCATTACTGAGAACAGGAAACATTAAAGAAATTTTAATTTCTTTGATTGGATTGGCTACCCCATATATATTGACTTTTGGAATATATTATGTACTGGGCAGGGATTTAAAGGATCTGCTTTCCGTTATTCAATACAATCTGTTTGGGAAACAGACCGATTATGTATTTACCCGCGTAATGATTCTTGCAATTATTTTTATAGGTTTTAGTACTGTAGTGAGTATCGTTTACCTGTTCATGGAAATGAATAAGAAGAAAATACTGGCGCGCAAGACTTTCTCTTTATTAATCTGGCTATTTATAATATCACTTGCAGTTTATTTTTTGCTGCCTTCGGTTTCAGTGGAAATAGTATGGATTACAGGCATTCCAATAAGTTATTTCCTGGCGCATTATTTTGTATTTTTTAAAAGGAAACTGGTTACGGAAATACTTTTTTCCCTTTTCTTTCTTCTGATAATGTTAATACAGATATTTAATTTTAAGTGATCAGGTCATCTGATCATTGAAACTACCCCTACGCCGGAACCCTGTTGCCCGTCTAAGAAATCAAAATTTAGCTGGTAGATCCCGCTTTTATTACATACGAAATCAACGAAGGGATATATTTTACCCTCTTTATCAAATGAGGAGAGGATAACCTTATTTGCGTTGTCCTTAATGGTTAGAACAAGCTCTCCTTTTGAATTCTCTGCATTACAAAGAGAGAACCTGTATTTAGTATTTTTCCAGAGCGACATATTTGCTTTATATCTGAAATCGGCTTTGGTTCCGGCTTTTCCCAGTTCGATTCTGAAATCTTTAAGGAATTTGGCATTGGATCCTGCACTCATTACACAGCCACTTCTTAAAACATCTGAAGCCTGTCCGAATGATAAGATTCCTGTTGTGAGCAAAACCGAGAGAATGATGATTAATTTCTTCATACTAATTATTTAAAATTAGTTTGTCTCTTATATTTTTGGTAATCTCAATAATCCCGTCAAGTTGTTCTTTCGTCATTTCAACATTGCTTGTTTCTGTTTGAGTAATAACCAACCCCCCGTTCTTTTCAGTACTGACAGGCTCTCCCTGGGTAAAAGTAATTCTTACGTCGCGATATTTGTCTTTAATATCCTGTAGGTCCTTGCACAAGCCTGTAAATTCAGGATCACGGTTGCAGTACGGGTTTATCAGAAGCAGCAGATCATTCAGGATAATTTTTTGCTCACCAATCCTGTCGCTGAGCATTTTATCGGGATATTCCTTTACTACCTGGGTAGCCAGGTACTGAGCTTCCAGCCATACTCCTATTATCATAAGAGAAGAAAACTGGCCCCTTTTATTACTTCTCAGGTAATTATCGATTTTACTATAGGAATCAATTGAAATGAAAAGGAGGGAATCGAGGTTTGATTTATTCTGCGAAAGTCTTCTAATCGATTCAAAATCAAAAAACTGCCCCACTTTAATATCTTCAGCAAGTTTTCTTATTGAAGAAAGTACCTCAAGAGATGAACCTGTCCTTTCATACATGTTAAGATATCCAAGGTCAGCGCCGAGAATACCCAGCTTGAGCGACTTGTCGAAACTTGTACTCTGCTTGTTCGCGTCAATTGAAGAAGCAAGGTAGTTTTGTGAAAACGGCACGTTCATTGTCTGAAGTAAATTCGCTATTTCAACAGGCGATGAGATGTTCTTTGATATATCAGCTATGGCTTCAGGGCTAAGCTTCTCTGCTTCTGAAACGGGGACAGAATCAGCATCAGGAAATACAAACTGGCTTTCTTTGTTCGAAGAGTTCCGGCATGCGAAGAAAATTGCAACAATTACTATTATGAAGAATACCTTCCCTTTCATTCAGTATATTGTAAAGGTTACGACAAAAATACAAAAAAACAGGTTAACAATACATTAAATATTTATTTTAGGGAACTTTAAATTTTCAAAAAAATGAATAGCTTTTTCAAGCACCTTATAATAAAGAGCAATGTAAAGTAAAATTGTACCTAATAATACAAGAGAAATATTAAATGTGAAAGTATCTGTTTTCATACCAAATATATATTTTGAAGGAGCATAAAAATGTGTCCGGAAATTAAAAATTCCTTTTTTATCCGGATCAAGATATATAGGATCAGTATTCTGAATAAGAGAATTATTATAGATCAGGATCTTTTTGCGTTCGTATGGTTTCGTAACAATTTCTTCAAGTTTATAATTATAATATTCATTTTCCAGTTTCTTTAATAAAATATCATTGGCATAATAGAACCTGTCTTTTATGTCATTTGCATAAGCTGACCTGCTGTTAAAGACCAGGTCCATCCTGTTCAGATACTTTGTAAGCGAATCGGCAATATCAGGATTAAATTTATTTGGAGTCAGGTCTTTAATATAATCAAATTCAGGCAGATTGTTAACCTCAGCTAGTTTGGTCAGTTCATTTTTCAATAATAATAGCTTTGTGAACTGGGGTCTTGCCTTTTTTATTTGAACGTCATCATTGTTACTCATATTTGCAGGATTCCTTCTGTATTCGAAGAGGCTCGTTTCTACAGCGTCACGCAGTGCTTTAAGCCGGTAGACCTTATTGAATTCCGCTTCATTAATCTTTTTCTGCAAGGTAAAAAATGAATCACCGGCTTTGTCATAAATAACCTTGCTGTACCTGTTGTCCTTGAATTGCGATACGATCAATGCTTCATATGTCCATCTTGTCGGCATCAGCTCCGCAATAAGCGGAACTTTTTCGACACTCCCTATTTCCCTGTTGAGTTTGTCAAAAGGAAACATGGCCCCGCTTAACACCATCATTGGTATTATCAAAAGAGGAATAATAATATAAATAGTAATAGCCGAGTTAAATGATGCTGAAATATTCAATCCAATCATGTTGGCACAGAAAGCCGTGGTAAATAATGCCATCCAGTAGTGAAAATACATTCCTTTTATCCCCAGTATTGGGTTGGCAACACTAATGAAGAGCAACGATTGGATAGCGGAAATTAAAATAAGAATACCAACCTTCGAAAGAAGGTAACTGGAACGGCTAAGGTTAAGAAAATGTTCCCTTTTAAGGATTTTCCTGTCACGGAAAATTTCCTCGGCACTTATTGTAAGTCCAAGGAAGAGTGCAACGATAAGGCTCATGAAAATATAAATGGGGATATTTTCATTTTCCGCAAAGATGTAAATATTTGAGTCGGGGTCAGTGATATACCTGACAAGAAAAGAAAGTACAAATCCCAGGACAGGAGCTTCCATCAGGGTTAATATAACATATTGCCTGTTAGATATTTTGCTTTTAAGATCTCTTGCAACGTAAATCAGGAACTGTCTGTATTTTCCGGGTCTCTGAATGTTTTTATGTGGAGGTTCTTTTACTTCTGGCAATCTTTTGAAAGGATGTTTTGTATTAAACCGATTAGCCCATTCCTTTGGTTTGACCTTTCTTTTTTCGGTATATTTCCCGAATTCGTCTACAACCTGAGTTTCAATGATATTAAAAATAGTTTCAGGGTTCACATTTCCGCATGAAGGACATTCGCCCTGGCTTGCATTGATCTGGGCATCAAGCGTTTTGAAATATATGACTGAATCTACGGGATTGCCGAAATAAGCCATACAACCTTCCTGATCGAGGATAATTACATCGTCAAACATCTTAAAAATTTCAGATGACGGCTGATGAATAGCCGTGAATATCAGCTTCCCTTTCAGTGTAAGGTCGCGCAGAAGGTCCATAAGATTTTCGGAATCTCTTGAAGATAATCCCGAAGTGGGTTCATCGAGGAATAAAACCAGAGGTTCTCTTATTAGTTCCAGCGCAATGTTAAGTCTTTTCCTTTGCCCTCCACTTATAACTTTATTTAAAGGAGTGCCTATCTTCAGTCCTTTTTTCTCAAACAGGCCCAGGTTTGAAAGAGTATGGTCAACAAGCTCTGTGATCTCCTCTTTTGATTTTTCTTTAAAACATTGACATGCAGCGTAATACAGGTTGTCAAAAACAGTCAGGTCCTCAATGAGAAGATCATCCTGGGGTACATAGCCAAAAACTCCTTCAAGTACATCGTTCTCCTCGAAAATATCCAGCCCGTTGATCCTGACACTGCCGGATGATGGTTTTTGAATTCCGCTTAAAAGGTTTAGAAGAGTTGTCTTGCCTGAACCACTTGCCCCGAGAATACCAACCAGCTTGCCCTCTTCAACTGAAAAACTTATATTATCAACTGCGGCATGTCCTTCCCTGAAATTAAAAGTCAGGTTTTCTACATTAAATGAAATTTTATGAATTATAATTTCAGAAAGAAAACTTGAACTGATATCGCTATAGTAAATTGCATGTCCCTGCTGCGATTTTACTGAGCCTCCCTTTGCAAAAGTATAGACAACTCCGGACCTTATTGGAAGTCCGTTAAGGTAAAGCTGATCATTTGAAATGTATTTTAAAAAATAGAGATCGACACTAATAATTCTTAAAATGATTATTATTGTATCCTGATAACCGGTATGCATCTTCTTGCATAATTCACATTGCTCGTCGCCCGGACTAAGTACAAGTATTGCCGGATTTTTAAGTTTTTCAGGATCGTTATTATTTACAAACTGTTCAGTTGCCGCAAATTCTTCCGCTGATATTTTGAATACTTCAGCTACAGTATTTATGATGTTCATTCTCTGAGGCGTAAACTGGCGATCGGCATTTATCAGTTCATATAATCTGACAAGAACAACTAATTTCTGCACCTGGTTGAGTGTGCGGTTGATCTTTTTGCAGATACCGAAAATCTTAACTGAATCCTTAACTGATGGATGTATCGGCTCTTTAACTTCTGTCCTTTTTATAACCTGACCCGCATGTTGATCAAAAAGGGCGAGGTATTCATCAACAGCCTCTTTAGTAAGTTGCTTGTTCAGAAAATCAGATACATATTCACGCTCATTAATGAGTATTCCCCCTTCCTGTTTTATAATCAGGGCAAACAGTTCCATCAATGCCTTTAGGATCTCCTCACTCATAAATTATCTGTGACAGTAACTATTAGGAAAAACCGAAGTTAAAAAAAATCTAATTCTTTTTAGTAATTGCCCTGACAAATTTTTGTTCTATCCATCCCGGGATGATTAAAACACCTGCTAAAAGGAATGGATAATAGCTTATGATTCTCCAGATAAGAGCCATTGCAAGTGCTACTCCCCCGGCAGTGGCCTGGTCGACAGGAATCAGATCTGAAAGATACCTCCCCAGAATAAGTTCAGCAAATCCGCTTCCTCCCGGCGTTGGACTCACGATCATCATTATCCACATTACCAGTTGCCTGGTAAAAATCAGCAGGTGATCATTTATTTTAAAAAAGGCAACCAGTATAGCATTAACAACCAGGTATCTTGAGGTCCATGATATAAAAGTCGTGACAATTGCATTCATCCAGAAGGAGAATGACTTTTTCTTCAGATCGTTAGAACTCTCGACAATGTCATTACCGGCTCTAATTGCCTGCTCTTTCCATCTTCTGATAAAAGGAAGGCGAAAAAAGTTGATAATTAAATTTTTTATGGCTTTCGGATTTAAGAACAGACCGTATCCGACCAGTAATACCCAGGCCAGAATAATCAAATAACCTGCTATGGCAATGATTACAAGGTTATTCAAAAAGGCAATACCGGTACCATGCAGTGATGTTATAAAAATTGTTTTACCTCCGACGATGATCAATAAAACAGGAAACATAACCACAAAATATAGTTCATCAAGGAATGATGTAGCAAGAACGACCGAAGTACTGCGGCCCAGATTTATGCCCTCTTTATGCAGGAATACCACTGCAAAGCCTGTCCCTCCAACTGTTGAGGGAGTTATGGCTGAGGTGAATTCCCATAGCATTATTACCCTGAAAGACTGACCCCATGTCAGGTCATTATCAGTTAAAATTCTTATTCTTGCCATATATCCGAAAATTCTCAGGGCAACAAACAGAAAAGCGACAATGAGCCAGATAGATGAATTCCATGTAAAGGATATTTCTTTCATTACGCCGGCATTCAGGTCCTTGATAATAAACCAGGCAACAATAGCAAGACCCAGTATCACCGGAAGGATAATTTTTCGCGGCCTTAGCTTGCTGATCAGTGTATACTGGCTGTCATGTGGCATCTGCAGATGAAAATGTTATTGATTTAATAATGGATGTCTATTGGGCAGCAGGATTTAATTTTAGTTAAAGATGATTTTTTTTTGCAATAAAACCAATTAATTCATAATCTAACCTGCAGGAACAAGTCGAAATCTATCCCTTCATCATTATTATCATAAGATTGATTAATTCATTCCGGTTGAACCATCCAAATTTACGATTCAGCATCCCGATTTCCCCGATTCCGCATAATAATTTTTTTTTCGGGCATTTCCTGTTCTTAATTTGATTAAAAATTAATGTCAAACCAAATACAGAAAAGAGATGAAAAAGAATTTTAAAACAGGATTTGCAGCTCTCTTATCGACGCTGCTGATATCATTGCCTTTTTCCACAAACGGACAGAGCGAAAAAGCAGTTGTCAAAAAATATTTGACGAAATTACCATCAGTAGCTGTAAATACAACATTGCAGAAATACAGGATGACAGCTGTTTACATCAACAGGGACCTTTATGGTAATTTTACCGGGAAGACGAAAGTTGTTGGGGATTATACACATGGACTTGCAAATGGTGAGGTTGCCTGGAATGATGTGTATATATCAGCTTCAAATAATTTTTCAGAACCGTTTCCTGAAGGCACGAAACAGGAATATATGGAAAACATGAAATATGTCCCTTCTTCCAGTATGCTGAACACACAAAGTCTTAAAATTTTTCCTTCAACTATCAACAGCGTATTTGCAAAAAACCTGATCTGGGATATGATGGCAGTTGAGAAATTTGCCTGGGATTATACTGATTCACTAAAACTAAATAAGAAGTATATTATTCAGAATAAATCCGGAAAATTCGACATGGCAGATGTCGGCACTTATGCCCATAACAATATTGAAATTTGCTGGACAGGAATATCGCAGATGAACAATGAATTATGTGCAGTAATCGAATACAGGGCAATGGATAATTTGCTGGAAATTAACATGGATCAGATCAAAGGTAAAGGTACAGAGCAGTACTGGGGGACAACCTGGATTTCACTTAAAACGAAACTTATTGAATACTCTGAAATGTATTCAGGTACTATACAGGAGATCCAGGTAAAAGGGATGGATAATAAATTCCTGGTTAAGACCATAAGAGAGGTTGATGTTAAGAAAATTCAATAAATTACAGCTAAATTTGTTCATATGAAAACTCCTGAATTAAAAGATATAATGAATCAGCGCAAGCTTGCTTCACATGTTGCCATATTCATGTTCTCACTTGTTGTTACTATAATTTTTTCAATTTCCGGAAAGGTTGGGAAAGAGCCGATTGATACAATATACCTTTTCATTATCCTGTTTCTGCAGATTGAAGTTTTTATATTCTTTGGAAGTCTTTTATTCTCCAAAGTGAATTTTGACAGAAGTCCTGGTGTAGTTACCCGGGTTGTAATAGTAAGGTTTCTTTATTTTTTGGTTATTTGTCTTATTGTATCAATGACGCTCTTTTTATTGATTAAGGCTTCAGGATCGTTGTTAGAGAATCAGCCCCTTTCAAATGTAATACCTGATTTTATTCATAATCAGTTTAACAGCTGGTTTAAATCCACCGTATCGGGTTTATCAGTCGGTGCAGTAATTTTTATATTTCTTCTCTGGCAGACATCTTTAAGGAGAGAACAGAAACTGAGAGAGGAAAACCTGATCTTTTTAAATGAGACTTTGAAAAACCAGGTAAACCCACATTTCCTTTTTAACAGCCTTAATACACTCTCATCTCTGATTGGCACACAACCCGATACCGCAGAACAATTTATTGCCAGGCTGGCATCAATATACAGATATATACTCGAGAACAGCAGGAAAGACAGGATCTCCCTTAAGTCTGAGCTAACATTCATAACCGATTATTTTGAGCTTCACAAAATAAGAGATGAAGGTAAAATGGCACTTAACATTAATGCCCCCGAAGCAGAGAGATATGAGATTATACCTGTATCACTTCAGATACTTATCGAAAATGCCACCAAGCATAATATGGCAACAAGAGAAAATCCATTGAATATTACCATTCATATCGAAAACCGGTATGTTGTTGTGGAAAATAATCTGCAAAGGATGTCGACGCAGTTAAAATCAACCAGGATAGGACTTAAAAACCTTGCCGAGCGAGTCAGACTGGCAACCGGCAAGGTACTTATTGTTGAAGAAACAAATGATTCTTTTATTGTTAAAGTTCCATTACTGTCATGAATATACTGATTATTGAAAATGAAGCGCCAGCAGCCGAAAAGCTAATCAGACTATTGGCAAAAATCGACAAATCCATTGCCATTCTTGGAGTCCTTGAAACTGTGGAGGATGTAATAAACCACCTCCAGGAGAAACCGCAACCTGATCTTATTCTGATGGATATTCAGCTTGATGATGGCCTGTGTTTTGAAGTTTTTGAAACGATAAAGGTTGATATCCCTGTAATCTTTACCACGGCTTATGATGAATATACACTTAAAGCTTTCAAGGTGAACAGTATTGACTATTTGTTAAAACCGGTTGATGAAGAGTCTCTTAAATTGGCACTCGCTAAGTTTAAAAAACTCTATGCTGAAAACGATCCGTTCAAAAGAGATTTCAAACAGCTGCTTTATGAATTCAGAAACCAGTACCGCTCGAGGTTTCTTATTAAGATCGGGGAAAAGTATAAATCGGTTTCTACAAGAGAAATAAGCCATTTTTATATAAGCGAAAGAAATGTCTTCCTGGTTGATAACCAGGGTAAAGATTACGGCATTGATTATTCTCTCGAACAGGTGGAAGGGATGCTCGATCCACGTAAATTTTACAGGATTAATCGCGAATGTATCGTTTACATAGAATCAATTTCTTATATGCATAGCTATTCTTCAAGCAGGTTGCAGCTTACCTTGAAAAACCAGAAGGAGAATGAATTATTCGTCGTCAGCCGCGATAAGGTTAATGCTTTCAAAAAATGGGTTGACAGGTAATTATTAAAAAAGCCCTCCTACGCTAAAGCTTCGGAGGGCGGAGGTGGAGATTAGGGGAATCGAACCCCTGACCTTGTGACTGCCAGTCACACGCTCTAGCCAACTGAGCTAAACCCCCGGTCTGAGTTGCGCAAATTTAAGAAAAAATTGAAAATAATAAAACATCTTGAAAACCGTATGTTTATTGTTTTGGCATGAATACACTATTTTGTAATTTTGCACGTCATTAAAAACAGCAGGCCTTTTTTAAAAGGTATAATAAGGTACGGAATGTTCGACAATCTCAGACATCTACTTGATTTTGATGATCTGCTTTTTGAAAAGCGGAACAAGGATTATGGCGCCTACCAGTTGCGAAAGAGATATAACTCAGTGGTTTTTACCTGCATTATACTGGCATCGTTAATTGTCAGCTCTGCTGTGGTTCTGCCGTTTCTTATTACTACCCGGTCAGATCATGTCCTTGCAGGAGGGGCGCGATATGTTCAGGTACAAATGGAAACATTTGAACCTCCTGTTGACAGGATTGTTGTCCCTCCCGCACCGCCTCCTCCGGAGGCAACTCATGTTCAGGAGATTGTTAAATATGTGCCACCTGTTGTGGTTGACAGTATTCCTCCCCTGGAGAAGACTATTCCCACAACCGATGAGGTCCTTTCACAAACAACAATTGATAACCTTGATATTACCGGGAGAGGCTCAGGAGATAATCTTCTGCCCGGAGAGGGTGGAGATGCTTTTAACCAGCCATTTTTTATAGTGGAGGTGATGCCATCATTCAAGGGGGGGGATATAAATAAGTTCAGGCAATGGATCCAGCTTAGAACCGTTTATCCTCAGGCTGCTGTCGAAAAGAAGATTAAAGGCAGCGTCTACCTTACTTTCATCGTTGAAAAGGATGGATCTGTTTCAAATGTTACTGTTATTAAGGGTGTTGACCCAATTATTGATAATGAAGCGGTAAGAACAATTGAAGCATCACCGAAATGGAGCCCCGGTTTACAAAGAGGACTGCCTGTGAGGGTCAGGTTCTCAATTTCACTCCTGTTTCATTTTTAATCTTGATCTTATTAATATTGTAAAAGTGATGATTATTTGTTTTTTACATGTTTTTATTACCTTTATCCGCGTATAACTAACCTTAGATGATATGAAAAGAATAGTACCCTTTATTTTCATTTTAACCATTATCCTTGCAGGTTGCGGATCTTCCAAGAAACAACTTCAAAAAGGTAACTATGACGCAGCTGTTGCAAAATCAGTTAAACAGTTGCGCAAGGACCCAAATGATGCAAAACAGATAGATATACTTACTCAGTCGTATAAAAATGCTAATGATCAGGATAAAGAAAGAGTACGTTTCCTTACTATGGAAGGGAAACCAAGCAACTGGGATGAGATTTACCTTGTCTATAAAAGACTAAGCGACAGACAATCGCTGGTTAAAACAGTAACCTCAGTCAATTTTCCTTATGTTGACTACATGCCCGAAATGGTCAATGCCAAGCAGAAAGCAGCAGATTTCTATTATGCTCATGGAAATGAACTGATGAAAAGCGGGCTTAAAGAATCATACAGACAGGCATTCGCTGAATTTGTGAGAGCAAAAGACTATGTGGGTGACTACCAGGGTATCGATAATATGATACAGGAGGCAAAATATAAGGGGATGAGCAGGGTATTCGTTTCAATACAGAATAGTTCAATTCTTAAATTTCCACAGGAATTTGAACAGGATCTTCTCGCACTTGATTTTCCGCACCTTAACTCTGACTGGGTTGAATATTATACCCAGAACCTGAATGATAATACAGAATATGACTATTTTATAAATGTGAATATCAAAAACATAGCTGTTAGTCCCGATAATACTGTTGACAGAGATTCAGTCATTAAAAGGGATGTCGAGGATGGATTTACTTATGTTCTTGATAAAAAGGGCAATGTAATGAAAGATTCACTGGGGAATGATATTAAACAGAAAAAATATAAAACTCTTCAATGCGCTCTTGTTGAGACGATTCAGACTAAAGCATGCCATATTGACGGTGATATTGAGGTGATACAGATGAACCCGGATAAGGTTCTTAAAAAAGATCCGATTGGTGCACAGTCAAATTTTGAGAACATTTCTTCACGGGCCCTTGGTGACCTGGGAGCCCTGAATGCAAAACAACTGGAAAGAACCAAAACTTCGGTTGTGCCGTTCCCGACTGATATCGATATGGTAATAAAATGTTCCGAATCATTGAAAATAGCAATTCGAGGGGCAATACAGAATGACAGGAGGTTTATTTATTAGATGATTGAAACCGATAAACCCCTTGAGAGGGCAATCCTGGTCGGAATAATATATCCCGGGCAGGATGAACGTGAAGTTGATGATTTCCTTGGGGAACTCTCATTCTTGACAGAAACAGCAGGTGCAGAGCCTGTTAATAGGTTTATCCAGAAACTCGATATTCCTAATCCACGCACATTTGTTGGTACCGGCAAGATTGATGAAATAGCTCGGTTTGTGCAGGCTAACAGGATAGATATTGCAATATTTGATGATGAGCTTTCTCCAGGCCAGTTACGAAATATTGAAAAAGCCCTTGGGTGCCGTATTCTTGACAGGACTAACCTGATACTCGATATTTTTGCCGGAAGGGCAAGAACATCCCATGCAAGGACACAGGTGCAGCTGGCACAGTATCAGTACCTTCTTCCCCGGTTAACGGGTCTGTGGACTCACCTCGAACGGCAGCGGGGAGGTATCGGCTTAAGAGGTCCGGGTGAAACAGAGATCGAAACTGACCGAAGGATAATCAGGGATAAAATAGCATTGCTTAAAACACAACTTAAGAAGATCGACACCCAGATGGCTACACAGCGAAAAAGCCGGGGTAAAATGACAAGGGTTGCTCTTGTTGGCTATACAAACGTGGGTAAATCAACAATTATGAATCTGCTGAGTAAATCTGATGTTTTTGCAGAGAATAAGCTGTTTGCAACTCTCGACACAACTGTGAGAAAAGTTGTTATTGAAAATCTTCCTTTTCTGTTATCCGATACCGTGGGCTTCATCCGGAAACTTCCCCATGATCTGGTTGAGTCATTCAAATCAACACTCGATGAGGTAAGGGAATCGGATCTTCTTATTCATGTTGTCGACGTATCGCATGTGAATTTTGAAGAGCAGATCAGGGTTGTCAATGAAACCCTTAAGGAACTTGGAACAAATGATAAACCAATGCTGATTGTCTTTAATAAAATTGATATGTTCTCCTATGCTATGAAGGATGAGCATGACCTGACACCAGTTCAGAAAGAAAATTACTCATTGTCAGACCTTAAAAAGAGCTGGATGGCTTCAAATAAACTCCATAAAACGGTTTTTATTTCTGCTAAAACCAGGGAAAATATCGAAGAATTCCGTAAGCTTCTTTATAACGAGGTAAAGAAGATTCACGTTAAAAGGTATCCATATAATGAATTCCTATACGAAACAGAAGCCTGAACTGAAAATCTCTGTGACCCCCCCCGGTGTCTTCTCTGTGGTCCTCTGTGTAACAATTTTTAAGAACTAACACAGAGTCGCACAGAGCTGGCACAGAGTTGCACAGAGGTTAATAAAGATTATTAGAAATCATATATTCTGCAATCTGAATTGCATTGGTAGCAGCTCCTTTTCTTATGTTATCGGAAACTATCCACAGGTTAAGACATTTTTCTTTAGAAAGATCACGTCGTATCCTTCCAACGAAAACCTCATCCCTGTTATGTGCAAGTATCGGCATAGGGTACTTATTCTCTGCGGGATCATCATAAACCATAACCCCCGGGAAATGGCTCAGCAGATTGATAACTTCATTCATGTCGAAATCATTTTCAAACTCAACATTGACAGCTTCGGAATGACCTCCAACCACAGGAATTCTGACAACGGTAGCAGTAACCATTATTGACTGATCCTCAAATATCTTTCGAGTTTCGTCAATGAGCTTCTGCTCCTCAGTAGTATAACCGTCGGGCTGAAAAGTACCTCCATGGGGGAAACAGTTTTTGTCAATAGGGTGGGGATATGCCATATCTCCTTTAATTCCCTGCCGTTCATTGTCCATCTGGGAAACTGCTTTAACACCTGTCCCGGTTACAGACTGATAAGTGGCAATTACAAGACGCCTTATGTTATATCTTTTGTGAAGAGGAGCAAGGGCCATTACCAATTGAATAGTGGAACAATTAGGATTGGCAATTATTCTGTTTCCTTTTTTGATGGCATGGCTGTTAATTTCAGGGACTATAAGAGGGACATTCTTATCCATTCTCCAGTATGAGGAGTTATCTATCACAATAGTTCCGTTTTTCGCAAAAAGAGGAGCCCATTCTTTTGAGGTTGACGCCCCTGCCGAAAATATTGCAAAGTCAGGCCTGGCTTCAACAGCTTCCATTACACTTACTACCCTTACAGGTTTTCCCTTAAACAGGACCTCTTTACCGACCGATTTTTCGGAAGCGGCAGGTAGTATTTCCGATACAGGGAAGTTTCTTTCTTCAAGAACCTTCATCATCGTCCGGCCAACCATGCCGGTTGCTCCCACAACAGCTACTTTCATAGTTATTTGTTTGGAATAATGTTTGTTATTTAATAAATTTACTCTGACGTTAAGAGTGTCAAAATTAACTTTTTTTTCAATCCGTCCCGCTGCATGAAAAAAGTTATTTTACTGGCAATGCTAATGCCATTTACGGCCTTTGGCCAGATTGTGGAAAATTTTGAATCAGGTATTTCCGGCAACTGGGTTCAAAGCCCAGCGGACCGCTGGGAAGCAGATTCTGTAACTGCCTTATCAGGCAATTATTCGTTGCATCATGCATTTGATAATTCCGGTGCAGGAATTGACAGGGCAGGTTTACCCGTCAGGGATATGTATCTTGCTGAAGGTAGTGCCAGATGGTCATTCCTTGTCAGGTATGGATATGATCCTTCATCTTCAAATAACTGGTCGGTATTCCTTATCTCCGACTGTGGACCGGGCAGTATGTCGCCTGAAGAAAGCACCAACGGATTTGCCGTTGGTGTGAACCTTGCAGGTTATGATGATACCCTGCGCCTGTGGAAGGTTAAGTCAGGGGAGGTAACAACTGTTATAAAATGCCTTATAAACTGGCAAAACGATATAGGAACTGACAGCACTGTAAAAATTTTTGTGGAACGGTCTCAGGAAGGATCGTGGACACTGCAGGTTTTTAGTCCTGAAGATGACCTTCTGGAGAATGATTCGGGTAAGGATCAGGAATTATTCAGCTTTGCATGGTTTGGGATTTATTACAGATATACCTCCACCTGCGACAGGCTTTTATGGTTAGATGATATAATTATTGAGGGCGTATTCCACGAAGATAATGAAGCTCCTGTTGTTGAGAGTTGTAAAGTTTTAAATAAAAATTCGATTGAAATTCAATTAAATGAAGAAGCTGCCTCTGATTTCATTGACCCTGGTAATTTTTCGCTGGCCGGTGACGATAACAGACCATCCAGAGTATTTGTAGAAGGTACTTTAACATATATTCTGGAGTTTGACAGTGAATTGAATAACAAGTCGGAAAATACCCTGTTGATAGACCATTTATGTGACAATTCCGGGAATTGTTCATTTAATATTCAGGTGCCTTTTGAATCCGGCTGGGCTGCACCTGGTGATGTTATAATATCTGAGATCATGGCCGATCCTGTACCGGAGGTATCACTTCCCGGTAAAGAATATATTGAATTGACAAACAGGACGGGCTTTCCATTTAACATGAAAGACTGGAGTCTAGTTATTGGAGGCCAGTCTTGTCTTATTCCTGATTTCATTATCGGGCCGTCAGAGATTGTGATAATATGTTCTCTGCAGGATACTTCGCTTTTCTCTGGATTTGGAAGGGTTCTTGGTTTAAAGCAGTTTCCTGCCTTAACGGATGGCGGAAAGATCATATACCTGGCTGATAGCTATGGTAACTTAATTCATGGTGTCGAGTATTCTTCTGACTGGTATGGGGATGAGCTAAAATCCGGAGGTGGCTGGTCGCTTGAAATGATTGATACAGATTATCCGTTTTTTTATGAAGGAAACTGGAAAACATCTATCTCCAGAAAGGGAGGTACCCCGGGAATTGCCAATTCTGTAGCATCCCATAATCCTGATGATACATTTTATGGTATTGAGAATGTATTCCCGGATGACAGCGTTACCCTGAGGCTAAGGTTTTCCGAACCGGTATTGAATATTTGCGAAGAATTAAAAGATATTAAAATCTCTGGGGAGGATATTATTTATATTAAACCTGTTGATCCTCTTTATCGTGAGTTTGTTTTAAAGGTTGAAGACCCGTTAAAGACAGGTACTTTATATAAGCTTGAGATCTCAGCGATAACGGATTTTTCCGGGAATCCAATCATGAAATCGGGTTTTTCATTTGGCATGCCCGAACCCTCTGAACTTCACTACCTGTTGTTTAACGAAATCCTTTTTAATCCTTTTCCGGGAGATCCTGATTATATTGAACTTTTTAACACCTCGGATAAGGTTATAGACGCCTCACGGCTTATACTTGTATCTGTAAATGATGGTACTGGAGACACTTCCCTGGCATACCCGTTATCAGGTGAGAAGAGATGCATTTTGCCAGGTACATATTATGCTGTTACTACTGATAAGGCCAAAATCCTCGCGAGATATTTCTCTGCCGGTCAGGACTATCTCTTTGAGGCAGGATCCATACCGTCGATGACTGACGATAAAGGGCATGTTGTACTCTTTAATAAGGAGCTTGATAAAATTGATGAGGTGACTTATAATGAAAAAATGCACAGTTCCCTTCTTTCAGGATATGAGGGTGTGGCTCTTGAAAAGACAAACCCGCTTTATATATCTGAAGAAAGGGGTAACTGGCATTCTGCAACTGAGACTTTCGGATGGGGGACACCAGGAGCTCCTAATTCCATATTTATCGAAGTGCCTGTCACCTCGGACGAGGTAATCTTTTCTTCTGCGAAAATTACCCCGGATAATGACGGGATTGAAGATTTACTGGTAATACGGCTAAATCTTGCAGGTGCAGGGAGTGTTGTAAGTGCAACGGTTTTTGATGAGACAGGAAGTTATATTAATAGAATTGCGGAAAATTTGTTAGCAGGCCCTGAGGCAACACTGATATGGGATGGAACCGCTGATGACGGCACTTCCGTCAGAACCGGCATTTATATTGTTTTTATAACCTTATATGATGAGACCGGCAAAACCAGGCAATGGAAAAAGGTCTGCACCGTAATCAGAAATTAAGGTTAAATTATTACAATGATTCTATCATCTCAGTCATGATGGTTGTCATCCGCGATTCGGTTTTGGCCGCTTCATTCTGAACCGATTCGTGTGTTGTATATTCTATCTTTCCTTCAACACCAAGATCGGTAATAACGCTTACTGCAAAACAGGGCAGACCCATATGACGGGCAATTATTACCTCGTTAGTTGTTGACATACCCACGGCATCGGCGCCTATTATCCTGAAATATTTGTATTCGGCAGGAGTTTCGAAAGTGGGACCACTGGTAGCAAGATAAATCCCTTTGTGAATCCTTATGTTATTCTCCTGCGCAATTATAAGTGCCTTCTTTATCAGGTACTTATCATATGCCTCACCCATATCGGGAAACCTTGTACCTATCCGATCATCGTTAGGACCGATCAACGGATTTGGCAAAAGGTTAATATGATCGGTAATAATCATTATGTCACCTATTTGAAAATCAGGGTTAACTCCCCCTGCCGCATTGGAAAGGAACAGGCATTTAATACCAAGATGCTTCATTACCCTCACTGGCAATGCAACCTGGTCTGCACCATAGCCTTCATAATAATGGAACCTGCCTTTCATAGCCACTATTTTCTTCTTCCCGAATTCGCCGAAAATAAGTTTCCCGGCATGTCCTTCAACTGTTGAAACAGGGAAATGGGGAATATCCTTATAATCAATTTCAACACGATTTTCAATTTTTGTTGTAAGTTCACCGAGCCCGGTACCAAGAATTATTCCTGCGTCGGGATTGATTATTCCCTTAGATTTCAGAAACCCGGTTATTTCGTTTATTTTTTCTAACATAGTTAAATATCATGTTATCAAACTCTTCCTTATCGTCATTTAAAAAATTTACGCCAACAGGAATATAATAAAAGGCCGATCTAATCGGTTCTGCAATATTAGTAAATTCCCTCAACCTGACAGCATCTTTTTCAGTTGTAAACAGATACTTTACCGGCGATTTAAGATCATTATAAGCTGAGGAAATGGCCAGGATGTCATCTTCATTGAAGTTATGATGATCGGAAAATGGGAGGTGCTTGATTTCGTTATATTTTTTAAGCAGGTAGTCTTTAAGTGGTTGAGGATGTGCTATCCCGGTAACAAGGACAATGCCACAATCCGAAGCTTCTGAGTCAAATTTATTAGTAAAAGTTGTTGATGATTCAAAAACCGGCAATGGGTCCTTATAAGTTAACGTTGTGAAGTAGAGATTCTGATAAGGTGCCTTGTCGAATTCTTTTACAATCAGTCTTCTTTGTATAGGGGAAAGGTCTTCAGGCGATTTGGTTATAAGAATAATATTGGCTCTTCTCATGTTTGCTGTGCTCTCCCTGAGGTTACCGTAAGGCAGCAGGTGATCTCTTACAATCAGCCTTTCGAAATCAGAAAGAAGGATTGAAAAACCCGGAGTTATTCTTCTGTGCTGGAAACCATCATCAAGAATTATGACATCTGTCGCAGGATTTTGCTCCAGGATCTTTTTAACACCATGAACCCGGTCACGGTCAACTGTTACCATTATATCCGGGAATTTCCTGGATATCTGCAAGGGTTCATCTCCTATTTCGCTTACAAGAGAAGACGATGATGCAATTCTGAAATCACGCGTCCTGCGTTTGTAACCCCTGCTTAGAGTCACCACATGGAAATCTTTTCTTAGTAACCCGGCAATGTATTCTGTATGAGGAGTTTTTCCGGTTCCTCCTACAGTAATGTTACCGACGCATATTACAGGAATGTTGAATTCAACAGACGGAAGAACGTCGCTATTATATAGGAAGTTTCTTATACCTGTAATCAATCCGTAAATTAAAGAAACAGGATACAGAAGGATATTTTTATTGCGTTCCATAAATAGGCACTCCACCCTTTAGCTCACTTTAAGTACTTTTTATTAATGGATCTCAATTTATTAATGGATCTCAATGAAATATGGTAATCGTGCCTGTATTCCCGACAAGCTTCTGATCTCCTCAATCATGTTATAATACCTGACAGATTCCCCCAGCTCTTTCTTCAGGAACTTCATCCTGACATCTCCTGAAAGCTGTGAAATCAGTCTCGTATAGGGATCTTCAAGAACCGGTAATTCTCTTATGGAATAGTTTGCCAGGTTTGCCAGACCAGCAGCACCTTTAATAGCATCTTCAAGTCCGCCTATTGAATCAACAAGTCCTATTTCCTGAGCATTTATTCCACTCCATACCCTTCCCTGTCCTATGCTATCAACTGATTTTTCAGTCATTTTTCTTCCTGAGGCGACTTTACTGACAAAATCGCTGTAAGTCTGTTCGATGCTTGATTGCATGATCTCTTTTTCATAGGTATTCATTGGCCTGAAAACTGAAGGGAAATCGGAATTTGAGTTTGTATTTACAATATCGGTTGTAATGCCTAATTTCTGCTTAAGTAGTTTGCCTGCATCAGGGATCAGTCCGAATACACCAATGGATCCTGATATTGTGGTTGGGTCAGAGTATATTTTTGTTGCGGGAGCTGAGATGAAATAACCTCCCGATGCGGCGTAA
Organism: uncultured Rikenellaceae bacterium; assembly: GCA_964446825.1. Classification (GTDB taxonomy): domain Bacteria; phylum Bacteroidota; class Bacteroidia; order Bacteroidales; family VadinHA17; genus LD21. The sequence goes on along the minus strand of CAYUQR010000023.1, from coordinate 2,642 downwards.
TTTCCCATAGATACAACAACTGGTTTAACATGTGAAGCAAGTTCCAGTTCCCTCCACATAATATTTGATGCTATCGCGCTGCCTCCCGGTGAATTTACTCTTAAGACTATTGCTTTTACCGATGTATCCTTCCTCTCTTTTCTTATGACTTCAGCATAATAATCTCCTCCAATGTTGTTATAATTTCCCTTGCCGGTAACGATTGTACCTGATGCATAAATCACTGATATCCTGTTTTTAACAGATATTCCTCTTTTAGGTTCGGGAGCCTTTGTATATCTGGTCATGGATACCAGGTTCAGATCTTTATCGCTGCTTATGCCTGAAAGGGCTTTCAGTGTATCAATTAATGAATCGCGAAATATTAATCCGTCAACAAGATTAGTAGCAAGTGCTTTTGATGCTATGTTACCGTCAAGATTATCCGCAATTCGATTAAGCTTATCAACAGGTATGCCTCTCGATTTTGAGATGTCATCCAAAACCTGGTTCCATATCGATCCCACATAAGCCTTGATCTGGGTCCTGTTTTCTTTGCTCAGCCCGTCGAGGATAAAAGGTTCAACGGCTCCCTTAAACTTGCCATGACGGATTACCTGTACTTCAATTCCGAGCTTGTCAAGAGCTTTCTTATAGAACATTATCTCGCTGCTTAATCCCTTGAAATCAACCATTGAAGAGGGATTAATGTAGATCTTATTTGCAGCCGTGGATAAGTAATAACACTCCTGGGTGAGGACATAATCAGAATATGATATGACAAATTTCCCGCTTGAACTGAATTTCTCAAGAGCATCCCGTATCTCTTCAGTAGTTGCCCAACCTGAAGGAAGGAGTCCGTTTTCAATTAAAATTCCCTTGATTTTATTATCAGAAGATGCTTTATCGATGTTATGAAGTATCTCATTTAGCCCTGGCGTTGGAGTGAATGTCATATTGAAAAGATCAATTCCTCCGATAGGATTCTGATCGCTCCTGTCAGGTATGGTTACTCCTGCTTTAAGGACCAGTATGGAATTATCGCTGATCGAAACAGGTTTGTTCCCTGATGAAACAATAGCGCTCAGGGTGGCCAGCATAACAACAAATAAAAGAATGGATGTGAGTATTATACCGATTATGGTAGCCAGTGTGTATTTCAGGAAGTCTTTCATTTTCTTGGCTCTTTAATTTAATGGATTTTAAATATATGAAAAATCAGAATGATTTTGTAAAGGTATGCATCTATTTAATACTTTTAGCCCTGTTATAACTTGAATATGAATATAGTATTTCTTGGAATTGGTGCCAATCTCGGTGACCGTGACTCTTCACTGAAGAACGCAATTTCAGGGATTGGTGAACATATAGGTTCTGTTCTGAAGTCTTCATCAATTTATGAAACAGATGCTTGGGGATTTGAGACCAGTAACAAGTTCCTGAATATGGTAGTTGAAGTCGAAACACAACTTTCCCCTTCAGGAGTATTGGGCGCCATTCTGATGATCGAAGCTCATCTTGGAAGGATCAGGAGTGAGAAACAATATTCATCAAGGGCCATCGATATTGATATCCTTCTCTATGATGACCTGATAATTGATAAGAAGAGCCTCAAAGTCCCTCATCCTTTGATGCATGAAAGACAATTTGTTCTGGTCCCTTTGTGCGAAATAGCTCCAGAACTCATACATCCAATTCTTAAGAAGCCAATATCCTCCCTTATAGAATTGTGTCCTGACAAAACTAAAGTTGAAATTTACAGACCGCACGACCGCACGACCGCACGACCGCAAGACAACTCTTTAGAGTAACCCGTTATCCGCAAAACTGTAATAATCCTTATCTGAAATGATCAGATGGTCAAGCAGCTGGATATCCATCAGGTTGCCGGCTTCCTTTATTTTATGTGTTATTTTAGTATCTGATTCGCTTGGATTGAGATTTCCGGAAGGATGATTATGACAAACAATAATACCTGAAGCAAGGTACTCAATCGCCTTTTTCATCACTATACGAACATCTGTTACCGTACCACTAATACCTCCCTGGCTCAGTTTCATCCTGTTTATCACTTTGTTCGATCTGTTGAGGAAAAGTATCCAGAACTCTTCATGAGCAAGATCGGAAAGCAATGGCTGGAAAATGTCTGCAACATCTCCCGAACATTTTATCTGAGGTATATCGTCAGCCTCAGAGAGCTTTCTCCTTCTTCCCAGTTCAAGAGCTGCAGCAATGGTTACAGCTCTGGCAGTACCTATTCCATGCAGTTTCTTAAGGTCTGTTATTGCAAGTTTACCCAGACTATTAAGATTATTATTTACAATACCCAGCAACTCGCGGCCCAGATCCACAGCCGATTTATCTCTGGTACCGGAACCGATAAGTATTGCCAGTAATTCGGCATCGCTCAGGCTGGCTGTGCCTTTCTGAACAAGTTTTTCCCTGGGTCTGTCCTCAACAGCCCAGTCTGTAATTTTAAGTGACATGCAGCGAGAAAATTGAAATGCATATGCAAGGTAGTCAAATCCATCTTTATTTCAAAAAGAAAAAGACGCTGGACGCTAGGCACTAGACGCTAGATACTAGACGCTAGACGCTAGACGCTAGGTGTAATATGTCATAAGTTCGTTTACACTTTCTAAGCAAAATACTGTATCAAGAGT
>CAYUQR010000022.1:0-51777 GCA_964446825.1 uncultured Rikenellaceae bacterium | reverse complement strand
GAAGCCCTGGCAAAGGATTGAACCCCAGCGTCCAGCGTCCAGCGTCCAGCGTCCACAGCCTTAACCTCAACCTTAACCTCAAAAAACTATGCGAAAAACCTTGTTTCTGCTTCTGCTTTGTTTTGCATTTCAACTTCAGGCTCAACAGGACGATGCTCCCGTAATTGGAGTTAGTGATAAAAGAGCAGACGTTTACGGACTGAAAAATGCCCGTGTTGTGGTGGATTATCAGACCACCCTGGAAAATACTGATATTCTGATATCTGGCGGAAGGATAACAGCCATTGGTACTAACCTGACTTTTCCTAAAGGCACTATTGTCTATGACCTTACCGGAAAAACTGTATATCCTTCGTTTGTAGATGTATATGCCGGCAATTATGGAATAAAAGCTGAAACATCTTCAAAAAGCATAAATCCATATGCAGCTTTTATGACTCCTTCACCTGCAGGAAGATTAGGGGCCAGGGAAGCAACGCCTGAACCAAGGACAGCGGATTACTGGAACGATGGAATTCATGCTTCCTATGATATCTCTTCAGAGTTTATAACTGATGAAAAGGCTGCTGATGAGTATCGCAAAATAGGATTTGGTGCGGTTGTTACATTCAAAGCTGAAGGTATAGCGCGTGGAACATCTGCCCTGGTAAGTACCGGAGACGGGAAAGCAAATAATGTTATACTTAAAAATAAGGCATCTGCAAATTATTCACTTTCCAGGGGACATTCATCAGATCTCTATCCTGTTGCACAGTTTGGAGTTATTGCCTTGCTCAGGCAGTTAAATTATGATGCACAATGGTATAAACAGGTTCCTCCTGGCTACTTCGAGGATGATGGTCTTGAGGCATATAATGCTAATCTGAACCTGCCACAGGTTTTTGAAGTTTCAAATAAACTGGAAGTGCTGAGAGCTGATAAAATAGGCAAGGAATTTGGAATAAACTATATTATTAAAGGAGGCGGGGATGAGTACCAGACAATTAACGATATAAAGAAGACCGGGGATAAGCTTATTATTCCGGTTGATTTCCCTGAAACCCCTGATGTAAAAGATCCTTACGATGCTGCTTCAGTTACCTATACAATATTAAAAAATTATGAAATGGCTCCGGCCAACCTTTCAATGGTATCAGCGGCTGGTCTTACGTTTGCAATTACCTCATCAGATCTTAAGCAACGCTCTTCATTCCTGACAAACCTTAGAAAGGCCATAAAGTATGGATTACCTGAGTCAGAAGCACTTAAGGCGCTGACCTATACCCCGGCAAGCCTGGTGGGAGCATCTGACCTTGTGGGTGCAATTAAAAAGAATATGATAGCTAATCTCCTGATAACTTCCGGTAATATATTCAAGGATGACTGTGTCGTTTATGAAAACTGGGTACAGGGTACTCCCTACAGGTTAGTTGATCTCCGTATCAGGGACCTCAGGGGGACCTATTCTCTTATTGTGGACACGGCAAAGTATAAGATGGTTTTATCTGGAAGTCTCGACAAACCGTCCATAAAGCTGACTCACGATACAACGGAAGTGAAAGGAGCTGTATTTACTCTTGAAAAGGACCTGGCAGGTATTAACTTCGACAGATCACGTCAAAAATACAGGCTTTCAGGTTATGTAGCTGATAAAAACATTGAGGGAAAAGGCCAGCTTGAAAATGGGCAATGGATAAACTGGAAGGCTACTTTCACAAACGATTCAACAGAAAAAAACAAAACTCAGACAAAACGAGAAATGCCAATCCCCAAACTTGGTGAAGTGATGTACCCCTTTACAGCCTATGGGAGGCCGGAATTACCAAAACAGGAAGACGTCCTTTTTAAAAACGCCACAGTGTGGACCAGCGAAAAAGAAGGCAACCTTGTTAATACTGACGTACTGGTTCAGAAAGGCAGGATTACAAAAATAGGAAAGAACCTGACTGCACCGGAAGGCGTTGATATCATAGATGCTTCAGGAAAGCATCTTACTCCGGGAATCATCGACCAGCATTCCCATATAGCAATGGATGGTTCCAATGAGATGGGTCAGGCAATAACATCCGAAGTAAGGGTTGGTGACATTATTGATCCTGAAGATGAGAGTATCTACAGGCAACTGGCCGGTGGGGTAACTATGTCGCAGATACTTCATGGTTCTGCGAACCCGATAGGAGGACAATCGATACTCATAAAGGAGCGCTGGGGACATAATGCTGAAGAACTCAAAGTTGAAAACCAGGTTGGGTTTTTGAAACATGCTCTGGGAGAGAATGTTAAACGTACATCAAACCGGTATCCAAACACACGGATGGGTGTGGAACAGATAATCAGGGATGCATATCAGAGAGCAGTTGATTATAATAATGAATGGAAAAGATGGAATGCTCTTAAGCCGGCAGATAAAATCGGAAAGATACCGCCCAGAAAGAACCTGGAACTGGATGCAATTGTTGATGTTCTTGAAAAGAAAAGTTTCATTGAATGTCATTCCTATGTGCAGTCGGAAGGTATAATGATAATGAATCTGGCAAAGGATTTCGGGGTGAGAGTTAATACCCTCATTCATTGTAATGAAGGCTATAAATTTGCAGATAAGATAGCAGCAAATGGGACCACGGCTTCAATTTTTTCGGACTGGTGGGATTATAAATATGAAGTTTATGAAGGAATAGCATATAATGCCGCCATGTTACTTAAACAGGGAGTGCTGGTCTGTATTAATTCTGATGATGCTGAAATGGGAAGGCGACTGAACCAGGAAGCAGCCAAAATAATGAAGTATGGAAACATAAGTGAAACCGAAGCACTAAAGCTTATAACCATTAATCCTGCAATAAACCTACACCTGGGCGACAGAACGGGAAGCATAAAAGTCGGGAAAGACGCGGACCTGGTATTATGGTCGGGAAATCCGCTTTCTGTTTATTCACGTGTTCTGAGGACCATGATCGACGGGACATTCTATTTTGATGAGGCACAGGATGCAAAGATGAAAGAACAGATTGATATTGAGCGAAACAGAATCATTGCCAATATATTAAAAGAAACACCTTCCGTAACACCTTCTAATTTTTCTAACAGGATAAAACGATGAAAAACAAATTATATATTTCGATACTGCTGGTTTTTGCCTGTTTATTTCAGGCAGCAGCACAGAATCCGGTTGTGGCTCCGGCACAGAAATTACCGATAATGCTTGTTGGCGGTACAATTCATACCGGCACCGGCGATGTTATTGAAAATGGAACAGTTGTCTTTATCGGCGGAAAGATAACTGCTGTTGGCAAATCAGCTGATATAAACATCGAAAAAACGGGCTATGAGGTAATAGATATAGCAGGAAAACAGGTTTATCCAGGTTTGATATTTCCCAATACCAGCCTTGGTCTTGTAGAAATAGGCAGCGGGGTTGATGTTGCCACGGATAACAGGGAGATAGGCGACCTTAATCCTAATGTCCGTGCAATAGTAGCTTATAACACCGATTCGCAGGTTATACCGGTAATAAGATCAAATGGCATCCTTATTGCACAAATAGTGCCGGTTGGGACTCTTTTGCCCGGAACATCAAGTGTGGTTCAGCTCGATGCCTGGAACTGGGAAGATGCCGCCTATAAGACTGACAACGGAATTCAGCTTGGATGGCCCAGGAAATCTCTTGCCGGCAGACGCGGGGGTGCAGATTATGCACGCTTTGCTATGTCAGGAAGCAATAATTATGATAAGAATGTTGAGGAACTTGAAAAAATATTTACAGATGCCGTTGCCTATGCAGCCGTTGTTAAGCCTGAAAATACTAATCTCCGACTGGAAGCTCTGAAGGGACTTTTTGATGGCACTAAAACACTGTTTATCAGCTGCACTGAACCAAAAGGTATTATTGCAGCCATCTCTTTTTCAAAGAGATATGGAGTTAAAAAAATTGTACTTTCAGATGCTGATGAAACAGCCTGGACAGTGAAGGATTTTCTGAAGGAAAATAATATACCTGTCCTTCTTGCAGATCCTCTAAGTCTGCCGAGGTATGACTACAGCGATACAAGACTTCCTTTCAAACTGGCGGCAATGTTTCATAAAGAGGGAATTCTTGTGGGGCTGACCTATTCAAACCAGGCTTATGGCAACCTTCCCTTTGCCGCTGGAGAGACAGTTGCTTACGGACTTACTAAAGAAGAGGCACTTCAGACAATAACCCTTAACAGTGCAAAAATTCTTGGCATTGACGATCTTACAGGTTCCATTGAAGTTGGAAAAGATGCCAACATAGTGGTATCAACAGGTGATATTCTTGATATGTCCACGAACAATATAGAATATGCGTTTATCACAGGCAGAAATATCAGTCTTGATAATAAGCATAAACAGCTGTATAAGCGATTCCAGGCCAGATATGATGAGATGAAGAGCTCTAAGTAGAAAAAGAAAAGGGTGTCTCAAAAGTTATTTCCAGACACCCTCTTCTTTTTAATTCTTTATCTTTGTTTCTTTTAGAATTATGAAGATAATTATAACAGGTCCGGCATATCCCTACAGAGGTGGTCCTGCAACTTTTAATGATCGTCTTGCTCAGCAATTATCTGCTGAAGGCCACGATGTTGAGATATATACATTCAGAATGCAGTATCCGGGATTTTTGTTCCCTGGTAAGACACAATTTACAGACGGACCTGCACCGAAGGGTTTAAGGATAGAACGATTAATTAATTCTGTGAATCCGTTTAACTGGATATCTGCAGGACGAAGGATTAAAAGAATAAGACCTGATCTTCTCATTGTAAGATACTGGTTGCCATTTATGGCTCCCTGTTTTGGTACAATTGCAAGGATAACAAAGTCAAATAAACATACTTCAGTGATCTGCATTTTTGATAATGTCATACCCCACGAAAAGAGAATTGGAGACAGATCACTTACAAAATATTTTATTTCAGGCATCGACGGGGCTATCGTAATGTCGTATACTGTGGGGAATGAATTGAGAACCTTTCGCGATAATATTCCCATTAAGTTGTCTCCACATCCTTTATTCGACGGCTATGGAGTTCCTGTTCCAAGACAAGCAGCAGCAGCTTCACTGAAAATTGATCCGGGAAATTTATATCTGCTTTTTTTTGGATTTATAAGGGCATATAAAGGACTTGATCTTATGATCGAAGCATTTTCAGACAGCAGGTTGAGAAACAAGAGATTAAAGTTGATTGTTGCAGGGGAATTCTATGAAGATGCTGCTCCTTACATGAGGCTGGTGTCGAAATATAACCTTGAAAATGACATCATATTTTTTGATCATTTTATAAAAGATAATGAAGTTCCGCTATTCTTCAGCATCGCGGATCTGATAGTTCAGCCGTATAAAACTGCAACGCAGAGTGGAGTGACACAGATAGCATTTCATTATGAAAAACCTATGCTGGTCACAGATGTGGGTGGGCTAAGTGAGATAGTGGCTGATGGAGAGTGTGGTTATGTGGTGAAACCTGAGGCAGATTATATTGCAGCAGCCATTTTAGATTATTTCGATAATAACAGGAAAGACCTTTTCACAGCAGGAGTGAAGAGGGAAAAAGAAAAATTCACCTGGGATAAGATGACACGGGCAATAATTGAAGTTTATGAGAATATTGTCAGAAAAGGGGATCTTAAATATTAACTTTATCCTTAATCAGATATTTATTCCTTTCTGATGAATTGCGGTTTATCAATTCACCAAGGAAGCCGGTGAGAAAAAGCAACGAACCTATTATCATCACGGTAAGGGCAATGAAGAAATAAGGGCTGTCAGTCACAAGAGGCGCTCTCAGATGATGCGAAATGAAAACCAACTTTCTTATTCCAAGATAACCGGCCATAATAAATCCTATCGTAAACATAAGAGTTCCGAGTGATCCGAACAGATGCATCGGACTCTTTCCAAAACGGGTTATAAAACCTATCGTGAGAAGATCGAGATAACCCTTAAAAAACCTGTCGAAGCCATATTTGGTTACTCCATATTTACGCGATCTGTGTTCAACAATCTTCTCTCCGATTTTTTTAAAACCTGCTTCTCTTGCCAGCATGGGAATATACCTGTGCATTTCGCCGAATATCTCAATACTCTTAACCACCTCAAGCCGGTAAGCTTTAAGGCCGCAGTTAAAGTCATGCAATTTAATACCCGATGAGAATCTTGCAGTTCTATTGTAGAACTTGCTGGTAATGCGTTTGATAAAAGGGTCAAACCTTTTCTTTTTCCAGCCTGACACCAGGTCATATCCTTCCTCCCTGATCATCTTGATAAGTTCAGGAATCTCATCGGGACTGTCCTGAAGATCAGAATCCATGGTTATTACAATTTCTCCCTTTGCTTCACTGAAACCAGTAAAAAGTGCTGCAGCTTTTCCGTAATTTCTTCTGAACTGGAATCCCTTTACAAACTCATCTTTCATGGCCATATCGATGATTTTATCCCATGAAGAATCAGAGCTTCCATCATCAATAAAAATAATTTCATAAGATATTCTGCGAGATACACACACTCTTTCAATCCATTCAGTTAATTCCTGGATCGAATCCTCCTCATTATAAACAGGGATAACAACCGATATATCCATCAGGATTTTATTCAGGTGAGTTTTCAGGAGTGTCAATCAGCAGCGGATTGCCTTCTTTCCTGATAAAAATACTTACCAGGAGAGAAAGTCCGGTACCCCATATCATGTTTCCAAGAATAGACAGCGGAGCCATTATTCCAGGTTTCATAATTTTTTCCTGTATTTTCATTCCGGCATCAATTGATGCCTGCGGCAAACCTCTTTTTACCATAGCATCCTCAGTAATTGCAAGTTGTTTGGCGATAAGACCCGTGTCAATTATGGCATACAGAATATAGGTGAATATTGCCATTATAATTGCATAATAAAGGCAGATGATAACTCCGGCACCGACTGATTGCCCGTAAGTTATTTGACCGTGCATAAGATTATCGCGGTATGATTTCAGTAGAATATACAGTATGGCAATCTGAATTACAGCGAAAACAAGCCCCTGGGCTTTATTTGTCGTAAGATCGAGAAAATATAATAATAGAGTATAGACTATACCTACAAGTCCTAAAATAAGGCCATTGGTAAGATTTGTTTTCCAGGGATTGACTTTTTCTTCCATAATTATAGTTATTTATTCTTTATTAAGATTCGTTGTTTTGTAACAAATATAGTCTAAAAATAGTAATGATAAGGTTTGTGAAAACGGAATAATTATTTTGAATGGTTCTGAAATTATAGTATTTTTGCCCGGGGTAAGTCTTATACGACCAGCTCCTGCTGAACTCCCCCAGGATCGGAAGGTAGCAAGGGTAGGCAGTTGTAGCGGTGCGATATAAGTAGCTTACCCTTTTTTTAGTACTCAAAGTTTGGAGTGCCTAAAGTACTTAGAGTTAATAATTATTAATAACTCCCGACACTCCAGGCACTTTTCCCTATATTTGGCAAAATTTCCGTAATTAATGCTTATTCGAATATATAACGAAAATCCTAACCACAGGCATATCAGGCAGGTTGTTGACCTGCTTCAAAAGGATGGCATTATTATATATCCAACTGATACTGTCTATGCTATGGGATGCGATATCATGGCAACGAGGTCGGTTGAGAAGATTGCCCGTTTTAAGGGCCTTAATCCAAAGAACCCGGAACTTTCTCTTATCTTTCATGATATGAGCCAGCTTTCTGAATATACTGTAATAAGGGATAATAATATTTTTAAACTTCTGAAAAGAAATCTTCCTGGTCCGTTTACTTTTATTGTGCAGGCTAACAACCAGATACCAAAATTATTCAAAAACAAAAAAAAGACTGTAGGTATCAGAATTCCCGATAATAATATTGTTCTTGAACTGGTGAAAGAACTCGGCTGTCCAATTGTTACTGCTTCAATTCACGATCCTGATGAAGTAATAGAATATACTACCGATCCTGAACTAATCTATGAAAAATACCAGGATTTCGCTGATGCGATAATAGACGGGGGTTATGGAAGGAATGAGGCTTCTACGGTTGTTGACTGCACTGGCGATGAGATACAAATAGTACGGCAGGGAGCAGGTGTCCTTGAATGGTGATCATAATGCATAATATTTCCAGGATCCTGTAAAATTCAGCTTCTGTAAAAATTTCTGGTAAAAAGCACCATTACTGTAAGCAGTTCCAGCCGGCCTGTAAGCATCAAACCAGATAGCAGCCATTTGCCCGTCATAGGTACAGCAGAGTAGTTTGTAAAAGGGCCAAACTTTCCTATTCCGGGACCTATATTTCCAAGCATTGATGCAGATGTACTGAACGAGGTCATCAGATCATAACCCATGAATGATATCAGGAATGCTCCGATACAAACAACAAGAAAATATAATGTAATAAATACCAGCAGGTTCGCTATTGTTGATTGAGGAATTACGCGTTTATCCAAACGTACCGGAGCAAAGGCGTTAGGATGAATTAGTTTCTTTAACTCCTGCCTGTTGTTCTTTGTGATCAAAAGAAGTCTCACGATCTTTATATTTCCGCTGGCAGAACCGGAGGTTCCACCGGTAAACATAAGAAGGAATAGTATTATCAGCAGAAAACTACCCCATAGATTATAATCTGCTGTGTAAAACCCGGTTGTAGTAATTACTGAAACCACATGAAAAGCTCCGTCGAGCATGGCTCTTCCTGTTGAGAACCCATCTTTAGTACTGAGGATCAGTGAGGTTAATATAATAAAACCAATACAAATCAATGAATATAAAACGAATTCATTATTATCGATGAATTTCCTGAAATTGCCTTTTAGTCCGTAATAGATTAGCGTCATGTTTATACCTGCAATAAACATGAAAATGGTTAATATGATCATAATATAAGGTGAACTGAAAGCAGCAATTCCATTATTTCTCGTTGAAAAACCACCTGTCGACATGGTTGTGAAAGAGTGGCAGATTGCATCGAATAATGGCATACCTCCGATAAACAGAAAGAAAGCTTCAATTAAGGTGATTATTAAATAAACTGTTACAAGTCTCTTAGCAGAATCCATTGCCCTTGGATGTATCTTATCGGTTGAATGTCCGGAAAATTCAGTTGCAGCAAGCTGAATATTAATAGATTTTACAACCGGGAAAATCGACAGAGAAATAAATATTACACCCATTCCGCCAATCCATTGAGTCAGACTCCTCCAGAAAAGGATTCCATGAGGTAAGGATTCAATGTTTGTCAGAATGGTAGCTCCAGTGGTCGTAAATCCTGACATTGACTCAAAAAATGCATCTCCGAACGACCTGATCGAGCCACTTAAGATAAAGGGTAATGTACCAAATAATGTAAAGATCAGCCATGTTCCGGTAACTATTATATATCCCTCTTTGTTCCCGTAAATCTTCTCTTCATTGCGCAGTGGTGTGAATACGATTACTCCGGTAACAATTGTAATTAGCGCCGAGTACAAAAATGATGATGCAGCAGGTTCGTTGTATATTTGTGATATACCGGCTGAAACCAGCATGAACAATCCTTCAAAAATGAGCAAGAGGCTGAAAACCCTGGCTATAATCCTGAAGTTGATCATAGATTGTCAGGTAAAATATTTCGAAAGTTTATCGTAAGCTGATGGTAGTGTGAAAACAATAACCTTGTCATTTGCTTTAAGCAGTGTGTCACCAGTTGCAATAAACGGAATACCATCGCGTGTCCCTCCTCCTACAATAGCCTCCCTGGGGAAATCCAGGCTTCGGAGGGTACCCCTGGTAATTTTTGCATTTGCCGGAACAACGAATTCCATAATTTCAGCATCAGTACCCGTCATGCATTTTACCTGAGTTACATTAGGATTGGTTGTATGCCTGAATATCCTGCTGGCAGCAGCTATCTTCTTGTTAATAATAGTGTCAATACCGGTATTTTCTGCGAGGTTAATGTATTCCATGTTCTCAACCTCTGCAATGGTCTTTTTTACTCCAAGCTTTTTTGCAAGCAGACATGAGAGAATGTTAGTCTCTGAATTTCCTGTTACAGCCACAAAAGCATCAGTCTGAGTTATACCCTCCTGTTCCAGAAGATCAATATTACGGCCATCTCCATTAATGATCAGCGTGTTATCGAGTATCTCAGCAAGATCTTCACATTTTTTTATATCCGAATCGATTAACTTCACCTCACATGTTTTCTGCATATATAATGCAACATGCTTTCCTATCTTGCTCCCGCCAAGTATCATAATACTGTTTGCTTCAAAATTCTCCTTGCCAGAATTTTTCATCATCTCATCAATGCCATCGTGGGTAGATATGACATAAACCAGATCTCCAAGCTTAAACTGCTCATTGCCTCTGGGAATAATTGTCTTCCCTGACCTCTTTATGGCAACGGCTCTGTATTTATCGTTTCTGTTGGTTCTGGCTATTTCCTGGAGACTCTTATTCAGGATAGGAGCCTTTTCATCCAGCTTTTGAACGTACATTGCCAGTTTTCCTCCCGAAAATTCCATGAAATCAGTTGCTCCTGTTTCATGCAGGAGTCCGAGGACTTCACGGGCTGCAATAAGCTCAGGATAGATAAGGGAGTCGATACCAATTGACTTAAAAAAATCGAGCATGGAATGCTCAAGATAATCCAGATTATCTATACGGGCAATTGTTTTAAGAGCGCCAAACCTTTTTGCAAGGATAGATGCGGTTATATTTGTATCCTCAGAATGCGTTACGGCAATAAACAGATCGGTTTTTTTTCGCAGTGAGTCCTGCAGGATCTTGACAGAAGTTGCAGAGCCCCAGTGGGTCAAAACATCCAGAGATGCATCAATGGGTTTGAGCCTGGCGTCTTCAGGATCAATAATAATAATTTCATGATTTTCATTAGATAACATTTTCGCAAGATGCGACCCAACTTCACCTGCTCCGGCAATTATTATTCTCATTGAATTTTTTATTAAAAAAACATGACAAAATAAGAGATAAATAGGCTAATCCTCAAGTTTTTTCCGACTTTTATTTATAAACTGATCATATACCTTTAACAAATGCACCTGACTCTCCTATTATATGCACACTATCTGTGGCTTTACTTCTGTTTTTTACCGATGTTCTAAAATTCATGGAAGATTTTGATGTCACTATAACAGTTGGAGGATGCCAGTCAGTTGAGAAATTAACCGGTTTATAAGGTCCTGTTCCAGTTAGAATGACTATCGCAGGTTTTAAGTTCTGTATAACCTCTTTAGTGGTAGAATTGCATATAAGTATTTTATTCCCATTAACATCAAGACAATAACTTCTATTATTCAGACTATGGGATATCAGTCTGAGACCCAGCATGGAACAATGTTTTATAACGGCTGGTGAGGTCTTAGGACTGTCGGTATACAGATTAAGTATTTTCCCGGTTCTTATTCCGATTTCCGATGATCCGGGTGTATTGTAAACAGTCAGCTCGTTAGTGCTGCGCGTTATTATCTCAATGAGAGTTCCGGTTATTATAAGAAATAAAAGCGAGGATAACGGGTATAAAATTGAGATTGACCTTTTCTTAATAAAAAAATATCCAAAAAGAAAAATAGTCAGTGTTAGAAGAATACATTCAACAGGCAGCATTCCTATGTTTTCAAGTGTTGAAAAGGGGAGGGAAGCTGTTTTTGCCGTTATTACACTGATAAGACCTGTAAGATGATTCAGCCATAGCCCGGCAAATTTTGAAAGGAAATGAACCGGAAAAATCGCCGGGATGATGCATCCTGTCACAATCAGCAGCGATGCAAGAGGAACAATAATAATATTTGACAGGAGAAAATATGTCGGGAACCTGTTAAAAAGAGTTATTGTAATGGGAATAGTTCCTGCCTGGGCTACAAAAGCTATTACAGCAAGCTGCCACACCTTATCGGCAATTCTCATTTTTAAATGAAGCTTAAGATACAGGTCCCGATAAAATATTATTATAAAAATTACTGCAGAATATGAAAGAAGAAAACCTGCATCGAATATTGCAGTTGGCTTAATGAGAATAATAATAAAAGCTGAAGCCAGGACGGAATTTATTGCGTTAACCCTCCTTTTCATTAGGGTTCCGGCCTGAAGGAAAGTGAACATCAGTGATGCCCTCAAAACGGAGGAGGCAAGTCCGGTAATAAATGCAAAAGACCAGAGTATCAGAATTGCAGCAATAACCCTGACAAAATTAAATCTGTGCTTCATGAAAAAGAGGATATTGAGTACAAAAAAACTCAGGATCATGGCATGCAGACCAGATACTGCCATTATATGAATTACTCCGGCCCTGGCGAATTCCTGTTTCTGTTCAGGGTCAAGCATGCTTTTCTGACCAAGAGTTACGGCAGCCACTATTGCCAGATTATCTTCACTGACCCCCAGTTCTCTGTACATATTAATAATTTTCTCACGTAAGCTAAGAGCTTTATAAATGAGTTTTCTGTGAGAAGGCATTTTATATTCAATGATATCACGACTATCAGTAAGAGCATAATACCTGATACCGTGATTTTCCATGAAGAACCTGTAATTGAATTCAAATGGATTACCTCTGTTCTTTATCTCAAGCGGAGTGCATTTTATTATTATTCTCTCACCCGGAAGAAGTGATGCCGGGAGGGAGTCTTTTTTGTTATAAATAATCATCCCTCCTTTTAATACCTCAGAACCTTTATTAGTGATTATCCAATCGAGTTTTACGGTCAGCATCCAGCTATTATTTTTTTCTGCAGGATAGTCGGATAGCGTGCAACAGAATACAGACTGTTCAGGTTTGAGTACTGAAAGGCTTGCCTTTTCATTTCTGTAAAGGAGGAAACCACAAATGAACAGAGCAGAATTAAGCGAGAATCCAAACGCGATATTGGTCGGATATTTATTTATGAATATACCGGCTGTTAAACCTGATACAGTGATAATGACCAAAATCAAAAGCAAACTATTATCAGGTTTAATGTACAGGCCTGAGATTATTCCCGCAAATAAAGGCAGGCAGATCCTGAGAAACGGAATTTCTTTATATAGCACAGTCCACAGCTGATGAGACTATATAAAGGTAGGAAAATTTATTTGATTTTCTGGCCGGCAAGAATAGTCTTATATTCAGCTTCAAACCTTCCCTTGCTTATTGCTGTGAGTTTGCTTTTAAGGAGTCTTTTTCGCAGAGGATTAACCTTATCGGTAAAAAGAATTCCGTCGAGATGATCATATTCATGCTGTATTATTCTGGCTTTATAACCTTCATACGTCTCGTCGTGATACTCCCAGTTTTCATCATAATAATTAATATGTATGTGCGCTTCACGGATAACCTCTTCCCGTATATTCGGGATGCTTAAACATCCTTCGTTCATAGGTTGAAAGTCGCCGGTTTTTTCTGTAATATGAGCATTAATAAATACTTTTTTGAAATCTGCCAGTTCAGGTTCATCCTCCGCTACAGGTTTTCCGTCGATTACAAATATCCTTATGGATTTTCCAATTTGAGGTGCTGCAAGCCCTAATCCTTCAGAATGATACATTGTATCGAACATATCTTCAACAAGCTGTTTTAGATCAGGATAATCTTTATCGATTTCAGCAGCAACTTTTCTTAATATCGAATGCCCGTAGATTACTATTGGGTAAATCATTTCAAAATTGTGTTATCTTTTTTATTTGAATTTTTATCAAGAAAAGACTGAAGTATAATGGAGGCACTTATTTTGTCTACCATTGCTTTATTGAGTCTGCCCTTTTTCTTTACTCCTCCGTCGATCATAGCCTGTAAAGCCATATGCGATGTAAACCTCTCATCCACAAGATGAATCTGTTTATTCGGATATGTTTTTTTTAGTTTTTTGATAAACGGATTAATATATCTAACAAGTTCACTTGGCCTGTTGTTCATTTGTACCGGGTAACCTATGACAAAGGCCTCAACATCTTCCGATTTTAGATAATCGCTGATAAAGTTATCAAATTCTCCAGGGCTTATTGTATCCAATGGGGAAGCAAAGATCTGTGCCGGATCTGTAACAGCCAGTCCGATTCGTTTTGTTCCGTAGTCTATTGCAAGTAATCTGCCCATAAGTTAATCAGGGTGCAAAAATACGAATTATATTTACAATTTGCACAGAGCACAGAGCTCAGAGCTCAATTATGTTTTTCTCTGTGCCCTGTGCCCTGTGCCCTGTGCGGGGAGCATAAATAAAAAAAGCCACCCCGGGGATGGCTTTTGCATATTTAATATAGTTTTACTCAGCTGGTGTGAATTCCATAGCAGCAAGTCGCTGATATGATTTATATCTCCATTTGGAGTTCACTTCGGCAGCTTTAAACAGCTTCACAGCTTCTTCCGGGAAAGCCTTTATAAGGGAAGTATAACGAACTTCAGAGTGCAGGAAGTCCTGGAATTTTGACCAGTCCGGCTCTTTTGAATCCAGGATGAAAGGATTTTTGCCTTCTGCCTCAAGAAGAGGGTTGAACCTGTAAAGATGCCAGTAACCCGCTAACACTGCTTCTTTTTCCTGAGCCTGGGTCTTACCCATTCCTTCTCTTATTCCATGGTTAATACATGGTGAATAAGCGATGATAAGTGATGGTCCATGGTATGCTTCAGCCTCCTTGATAGCCTTAAAATACTGTGAGTTACTTGCGCCCATTGCTACCTGTGCCACATAAACATATCCGTAACTCATAGCCATCTGTCCCAGGTCTTTCTTTCGGATTTTCTTTCCTGAAGCAGCAAATTTTGCTACAGCTCCGGTGGGTGTTGATTTGGAAGCCTGGCCTCCTGTATTTGAATATACCTCGGTATCGAGAACAAGTATGTTAACATCTTCGCCGGTAGCTATAACATGGTCAAGTCCACCATAACCGATATCATAAGCCCATCCGTCGCCACCGAATATCCATTGGGATTTTTTAACAAGATATTGTTTCAGGCTTAATATCTCTTTTGCAACATCCGCTTTTTCTTTGGAACATGCTTCAATGACTTTCTGTGATGCAACTTTTGAAGCTTCGGCATTATCTTTATCCTTTAACCACTCTTCAAATGCTGTCTTTGTTTCAGAGCTTACCGAACCATTTTTCAGGGCTTCATCCATGTGTATCGCCAGGCGGTCTCTGAGTTTATTAGCTCCAAGTGCAAGGCCTAAACCATACTCGGCATTGTCCTCAAACAATGAATTTGCCCAGGCAGGACCATGTCCGTTCTTATTATGAGTGTAAGGAGTTGAAGGTGCTGAGCCGCCATAGATCGATGAACACCCGGTAGCGTTGGCAATAATCATTCTATCACCAAAAAGTTGAGTAATAGCTTTGATATAAGAAGTTTCACCGCAACCCGCACAGGCGCCTGAGAATTCAAACAGAGGCTGTACAAACTGACTGTTCTTGACATTTACAAATTTGTCAACAACGCTATCTTTATATCCGACTTTCTCATGCATGTAAGTCCAGCGCGGAACTTCCTCAAGCTGCGATTCAAGAGGTTTCATTATAAGCGCCTTGTTCTTTGAAGGACATATATCAGCGCAGTTACCGCAACCTGTACAATCAAGAACACTGACCTGGATCCTGAATTTATATGCTTTGAGAGCCCCAGGAATACCTTGTATAAGAGAGGTTCCTTCAGGTGCTTTTGCAGCCTCTTCCTCGGTCAGCAGGAAAGGACGAATAACTGCATGAGGACATACATATGAACACTGGTTGCACTGTATACACTCATCTGGCTGCCATTCAGGAACATTAACTGCAATACCGCGCTTTTCATAAGCCGCCGTGCCCGAAGGGAAAGTACCATCTTCTCTTCCCGCGAAAGCACTTACAGGAAGATCATCTCCTTTCATGCTGTTAATCGGTTCCATCACCTCCCTGATAAATTCCGGGACATCGCGATTATCAACAGTCTTTGATACTTTAATATTTGCCCATTCAGCAGGTACATCAACTTTTTCAACATCGCTTCCTTTGTCAACAGCATCATAATTCATCTTTACGACATCTTCTCCTTTTTTACCATAGCTCTTATAAATTGCCTTTTTCATTTCTGATTCGGCTTTTTCATAAGGTATAACCTTGGCAACTTTAAAGAAAGAAGCCTGCATTATCGTGTTCGTACGGGTTCCAAGTCCAATTTCCTCGGCAATAATGGTAGCATTGATGATATAGAAGTTAATATGGTTTTCAGCCATATACTTCTTCATATAATCGGGCAGACGTTTTTTTGTCTCTTCTGCATCCCATATTGAATTCAGCAGGAAGATCCCGTTTTTCTTCAGACCTTTCAGCATATCATACTTGTCGAGGTAAGATGGTACGTGACATGCAACAAAGTCAGGAGTATTGACAAGATATGGCGAACGTATGGGCTTGTCTCCAAAGCGAAGATGAGAAGTGGTTATGCCGCCTGATTTTTTTGAGTCATATGCAAAATATGCCTGGCAGTATTTATCGGTTGTATCACCTATGATCTTGATTGAGTTTTTGTTTGCCCCAACAGTTCCGTCAGAACCAAGGCCATAAAATTTTGCTGAATATGTGCCTGCTCCTGCGACATTGATTTCGGGAAGAATAGGAAGCGATGTAAAAGTAACGTCATCGACGATACCTACTGTGAACTGGTTTTTAGGTTCTTTCAACTTCATGTTTTCGTAAACAGAGAGCACCATTGCAGGAGTAGTATCCTTGGAACTAAGTCCATACCTGCCACCAATAATAACCGGTCTTACTGCATTATCATAAAACAAATCTCTTATGTCAAGATAAAGAGGTTCTCCGTTGGCTCCCGGTTCTTTTGTCCTGTCGAGTACTGATATTTTCTTCACAGTTTTCGGGAGAACATTGAAAAAGTATTTTCCGGAGAATGGACGATAAAGGTGAACACTAATCAGGCCGACTTTTTCACCTTTAGCTTTGAGAAAGTCTATTGTTTCCTTCGTGGTTTCAGTAATAGAGCCCATGGCCACAATAATATTCTCAGCATCAGGTGCGCCGTAATAAGTAAATGGCTTGTATTCTCTTCCTGTTAGTTTTGTTATCTCAGCCATGTACGCATTAACGATGTCAGGAATAGGTTCATAGAACTTATTTATCGATTCTTTAGCCTGAAAAAAGATATCAGGGTTCTGAGCTGTACCTCTTGTAACAGGATGTTCCGGGTTGAGAGCATTCTCACGGAATTTTCTGAGGGCATCGACGTCAATGAGTTTTTTAAGATCGTTCATATCAAGCGATTCTATCTTCTGAACTTCGGCAGACGATCTGAACCCGTCAAAAAAATGAAGAAAAGGTATCCTCGACTTGATTGCAGAGAGGTGAGCCACCCCTGCCAGGTCCATAATTTCCTGTACACTACCGCTGGCAAGCATCGCAAATCCTGTCGGGCGTGTTGCATAAATATCGCTATGGTCTCCAAATATGGAAAGGGCATGTGCAGCAACAGAACGGGCGCTTACATGAAATACCCCGGGAAGAAGTTCTGCTGAAATTTTGTACATATTTGGTATCATAAGCAGCAAACCCTGTGAGGCTGTGAAAGTAGAGCATAAGGCACCGGTCTGAAGAGTTCCGTGCAAAGCACCGGCAGCTCCTGCTTCTGATTGCATTTCAACAACTTTAACCTGTTCCCCGAAAATGTTTTTTAGGCCATTGGCAGCCCATTCATCAATGAATTCTGCCATTGTGGAAGAAGGTGTGATAGGATATATGCAAGCTACCTCGCTGAACATATATGCAACATGCGCTGCGGCCTGATTGCCGTCGCACGTTATAAATTTTTTTGTTCCCATTGTTATTTAATATATTTGATTTAAAAGAATATTTTGAAAAGAAAGTGCAAAACTACAAAAAATCCGGTTGATTATCCACCATTCATAGAGATCAAAAATTCCTCGTTGGATTTTGACTGAAGGAGCCTGTCGCGCAGGAATTCCATAGCTTCCACTGAGTTCATATCAGTAAGGAAATTGCGAAGAACCCATATTTTCTGCAGGATTTTTTTATTCAGAAGGAGATCTTCTCTCCTTGTGCTTGAGGCCGGAATATCAATTGACGGGAATATGCGCCGGTTGGATAGTTTACGGTCAAGCTGAAGTTCCATATTACCGGTACCCTTAAATTCCTCAAATATTACATCGTCCATCTTTGAACCGGTATCTGTAAGAGCTGTGGCAAGGATAGTGAGGGAGCCCCCGTTCTCAATATTACGCGCAGCACCGAAGAACCTTTTGGGTTTATGGAGGGCATTTGAGTCAACACCTCCTGATAATACTTTTCCCGAAGCAGGAGCTGTTGTATTGAATGCTCTGGCAAGTCTTGTTATTGAGTCGAGCAGAATAACTACATCATGACCACACTCTACGAGCCTTTTTGCTTTTTCAAGTACAATATTTGCTACACGGCAGTGACGCTCGGCAGGCTCATCAAATGTAGATGCAATAACTTCTGCCTTGACGTTTCTGGCCATATCTGTCACTTCTTCTGGTCTCTCATCAATGAGCAGGATCATAAGATAAACTTCAGGATGATATCTGGCAATTGCATTGGCAATTTCCTGAAGGAGAATCGTCTTCCCGGTCTTAGGCTGTGCAACAATCAATCCGCGCTGTCCTTTCCCGATCGGAGTGAACATATCGATAACTCTTACCGATAAAGATCCTTCACCAGGCTGACAAAGAGTAAATTTCTCATTTGGGAAAAGAGGAGTAAGAAAATCAAATGGAACTCTGTCCCTGATAAAATCGGGACTACGGCCATTAATCTCATCTACTTTGATCAGGGGAAAATATTTTTCACCCTCTTTGGGCGGACGAATTGAACCCTTAATGGTATCTCCTGTTTTAAGTCCGAAAAGCTTTATCTGCGATTGTGATACATATATATCATCGGGAGAATTAAGGTAATTATAATCGGGAGATCTTAAAAATCCATAACCATCAGGCATAATTTCAAGTACACCTGTATTATAAATAATACCTTCAAAATCATACGGCTTTTCTCTTTTTTCTTCTTTTATCGCGATAACTTCAGGAACAGGCTCCTTAGCTGGTGATTCAACAATAATATCACCGGGATAAATTTCAGATGTTGACTTTATATCATCAAAAGGGGTATCTCCGTTAACCAGGGGAAGAGTACCATCAATTAACGGATCAGTTGCAGGTTCAGGTTTCCTCTTTTCATATTTTCCTGAGACTCTGTCGAAGCGCTCTTTCCTTTCATACTTTTCTTCCTGTTTTTTGTCAGTTTTCCAGTCCGGAACTTTTTTCTCTTCAGTAACAGGTTCGTTTTTAACAATATTGTCAGGTTTTTCAGGAAGTTCAGATAAATCGGGCTTTTCTCCCTGGTGTGTCTCCGGTCTTGCAAGATCAGCAGGAGTAACTGACATCACCGATTCAATTGTTCGTTTTGTAACAGGTTTCCTGGTCCTTGGCCGTTTCCCTCTTCTTATGTGAATGTCACTCTCCCCGGAGCTGATCTGCCCGGCGGGGCTTATCTCTTTATTCTCAGGCTTGGAATCGGGTTTGTTTTCAGCAGCTTCAATTGCCTGCTGATCAAGAATTTTATAGATCAAATCCTGTTTCTTTAAAGATTCTGCTTTTTTAATTTTTAGCGCTTTGGCTATATCCTTTAATTCAGGAAGCAGCTTCTTACTTAACTCAAGAATGTCGTACATATTTTAATAATAAATGGAATATAAGCGATAATAATGATTTTGTTGGAAGCACGGATCAAGAAATGTTGATTAACCCGAACGAATATGCATTAACTATTTCACATATTCGAAAAACGCTGCAATATTACAAAAATTGCTAATATATATCTTACAAAATATCGTTAAAATGCAACGGGGTTTTATCAAATCAATTAATAATTTGATTTTCAATATGAAAAATCTATGTGCAATATACTAAAAAACTATTATTAAACAAAAAAAAATTAAATAATGTGTTGCACAAAAGTAATTTTTTACTAAAATTGTACCTAATGCCATGAATTCCTTGAAGAACTAATACCAAACCTGTAAATGCGTCAGCTAAAGATAACAAAACAGGTTACTAATCGGGATACCCCCTCACTTGATAAATATCTTCAGGAGATAGGGAGAGTGGAACTTATTTCACCTGAAGAAGAGGTAATTCTGGCAAGGAGGATAAAAGCTGGTGAAACCGAGGCACTTAAAAAGCTGGTTAAAGCCAATCTTCGTTTTGTTGTTTCTGTTGCTAAACAATATCAGAACCAGGGTATGAGCCTTCCTGACCTTATTAATGAAGGTAATCTTGGCCTGATGAAAGCCGCTCAACGATTTGACGAAACCAGGGGATTCAAATTTATCTCTTATGCTGTTTGGTGGATACGTCAGGCAATTCTGCAGGCCCTGGCTGAACAGGCCAGAATTGTGAGGCTTCCCGTAAATAAGATCGGGTCGATTAACAGAATAAACAGGGCATTTGCAAGACTTGAGCAGGAATTTGAAAGAGAACCTACTTCCCAGGAGATTGCAGATATTCTTGAAATGATCCCTGAAGATGTCAAAGAGGCTCTGAAAACCAATGGCAGGACTGTAAGCATGGATGCTCCTATAAGTGCAGAGGAAGATAATAATATGTACGATCTTATCCAGAGTCCTGACACCCCCAGTCCTGATAAGAATCTTATAAATGAATCGCTGGCATATGAGATTGAGAGGGCTCTTAGTACATTGTCACCCCGCGAATCAAAAGTGTTGAAGCTATATTTCGGATTAGGTATGAAACACCCGTATACTCTCGAGGAAATAGGAGAGGAGCTGAGCCTTACACGTGAGCGGGTAAGACAGATCAAGGAAAAAGCCATAAAAAGGATTCAGTTTACAACCCGCTGCAGGATATTAAAATCATATCTTGGATAATGATTAGTTCCCATCTTTGCCAAAATAATTCTAAATGAACCATCTTGTCTCCCCGTCGCTGCTTGCTGCTGATTTTGGAAACCTCGAAAAGGCTGTTTTAATGGTAAACAGAAGCGAAGCTGACTGGATTCATCTCGATATTATGGATGGTGTCTTTGTTCCTAATATTTCTTTTGGTTTTCCAATCATCAAATATGTTAAAAAAGTTGCTGGCAAACCGCTTGATGTACATTTAATGATCGTTGACCCCGATCGTTACCTGGAACGTTTTGCCGAGGCCGGTGCCAATAATCTGACTGTTCAGTACGAAGCCTGCACCCATCTTAATCGTACTGTTACAGAAATACGCAATCTTGGGATGAGGCCCGGAGTGGCTTTGAATCCTCATACTCCGGTAATGCTTCTTAGAAATACACTTCCATTTGTTGACATGATACTTATAATGACTGTCAATCCGGGATTTGGCGGACAGTCATTTATTATAGATAGTTATAATAAAATAACTGAGCTCCGTAAAATGATCGATAAAGGTGGTTATAAGATACTTATTGAGGTCGACGGCGGTATAGATACGACAAATGCAGCTAAACTGATCCGGTCAGGCGCAGATGTGCTTGTTGCCGGAAATTCTGTTTTTAATTCGGATGATCCTGTTAAGACTATCGGGCACTTGAAGAATCTGAAATGATTTTACCGGATATATATGCAATTATTTCCTGAAGCTGATCTGGCTTGAACCATCTAATATCCTTGTCCTTTCCCCACCACGTTAATTGTCGTTTTGCAAACCTCCGGCTATTCCTTTTGATAAGTTCAATTGCTTTTTCACGCGAAATATTTCCGTCAAAAAATTCAAAGAATTCCCTGTATCCCACACTCATTAGGGCATTCAGATCCCTGAAACCGTATAGACTGGCAGCTTCATCTTCAAGACCCGATCTTATCATTTGATCAACCCTTGAGTCTATTCTTTTATAAAGATCGGCACGTTCTCTTTCTAACCCTATTTTTACTATGCCGAATTCTCTTTCCCTTTTTTGTCTCTTTAGAAAAGATGAATATGGCCTGCCGGTTGTTTCGCATATCTCGAGGGCTCTCATTATACGCTTGTGATTTTTCAGGTCAACTTTTGCATAATGTTCAGGATCAACTAGTTTTAGAGCTGCCCTTAATCCTTCCACACCTTCTTTTTTAAACATGGAAATGTATTTCTCCCTTACTTCAGTGTCAACATCGGGAATATCATCCATGCCATTACATACTGCGTCGATGTACAGTGCTGAGCCCCCCGACATTAAAACAATATGGTTTTTGCTGAATAATTCCGGCAGCATTTCTATAACATCATGTTCAAAAAGGCTTGTGCTGTAGTAATCGTGGACTGATAAAAATTTAATGAAATGATGTTTGATTCTTTTGAGCTGGGAATCGGATGGCACCGCCGTTCCGATTGTCATTTCCCTGTAAAATTGTCTGGAGTCAGCTGATATTATTTTACAATTAAACCTTTCAGCTAAATCTATGGAAATATCAGTTTTGCCGACAGCTGTCGGACCAAGCAGGACTATCAGGAAATTTTTCATCGAAAAAAACCTGAAGAGGACTATTCTTCGTCCTCTGTCAGGCTATCAATATTATCGAAATCAGGCAGGGTTTCTTCATCATCTCCGTTAAGAAAGAGATCATCAACCACAGGTTCGTCATCATCTTCGTCATCGGAAACCACTATGGTATTATATAGTTTATGGCTGGTACCTCCAAATATTACCTGTTTAGGAGGGATACCTTTTGAATTTGTACATGATGGATATTCACGTCCTTCAATTTCATTAGTCTCACCTGTATATTCAACGAAGAGGGCTCTTTCGTTAAAAAAATCAAAAACATAAAGTAATTTCTGGTTTTTCCTGAATATAACATCTTCCAGTATAGCAACTTCCATTGTTGAAGAACCAGTACCCATATCAAAAAGAGTAAATTCTTCTTCTTTTTCCCAGTTATCTGTTGCCATAAAAAATGAAGCCATCTGAGATTTATCAAACTCCAATTCATCCTGAATCAGATTGTGAAAATCCAATAAAGTGTGGATATCAAGAAACTCAAATTCCCTGATAAATGACTCATCTTCATCTGATAACACTACAAATTTATAAACCATAACATGTATTAATTCAATGAGTGCAATATAATATTTTTTATATTACAATATTCCTGGTATATTTTTTTTTAAAATAAATTCTAATATATCTATCCCGTCGGCATATTCCCACAGATGTGGCATTTGTGAAGTGCCAAAAGGAATATTATTTCTTCCGACAATGCACTGAATATTTTCTGCTAAATATTCTGTTTGCTGTTTTACAGCATTTTGTGAGGGGTAAAATTCATAAAAAAGAACTGATACCGGCGAAGAAATTCTGCTGTCTTCTTTTAGTAAAAGGTAACCGAAATCATAAAAAGCTTCTTTATTGACAATATAAACTGCTTTATTAAAATCGTAATTGTTAGCATATTTATTATGTCTGATAATATCAGAAAAGTTAAGCCAGTTCTTATTAAAGTCCAATAAGTCATATCCTTCCGGAACATATATTTTTGATACATTCCTGCAGCCCAGTCCAAAATAAGAGAAGATATCTGTGCCTAATGCTTCCATTTCAGTTTCAGATTCATTTCCGGTAATAACAGAAACACTGTTCCTGTTTTTTCTGATTATATTAGGATATTTGCCAAAATAATATTCAAAATATCTGGAACTGTTATTACTGCCTGTTGCTATTACTGCATCAAAGTCGGTCAGTGTGCCTTCAGTGAAAGAGATCAGGTTTTTGAATTCGGGATCGATCGAAATTAGAATATCACCTATAAATCTTATAAGGTCGTTGTCTTTTGCGCTTGTTTTTGCCACAAGATAGTTGCCGCTTATAAGAACAGAGAGAAAATCATGGAAACCTGCCAGTGGTATATTTCCGGCCATTATTATACCGATTTTTGACTTTGGTGCTTCTTCCTTTAGCATCGGATAAGCACTTGTCCATTTTATCAGGTTCTGTTCCGTGAGCTCATCTGCAATGGCACTCAGGGCCATTTTTACATTATCCGGAGTAAACCATGGATTTTTAAGATGCTGGGTCTCGATCAGGTTTTTAAGCCCTGATGAATAATTCAGTTCCTTTTCAGCAAGAGAATCCCGGAGGATTTCACCAAGTCTGGCAAATGATATTATCCTTTCTTTTATATTCATCAGATAAATTTAACGCCGGGTCAAATTTACCTGTTTTGGATTACAATAAAAAAACTGAATGAATGGCGTATTTTATAATGTTGCATATATAATAATGCAGACACCCTCTTCCACATTATTTTAATGAAAATGTTATAGGTATCATATAGGTTACTGCTACAGCCTGCCCTGAATTGATTCCGGGTTTATCAAATGGTGGTTAAGAACCTGTCAGAGAAAACGTGATTGGAACCATATACCACACAGGAACAGGTTTCCCTCCCTGCCTTCCGGGCTTAAAAGCAGGAAGAGTACTTACAACTCTTACTGCTTCACTGTCTAGTTCAGCACTTACCCCTTTGAGTACACTTATGAGGTCAATTCCTCCGGTTTTGGTTACACAGAATCTTACAATTACCCTTCCCTGGATCCCGCTGGCTTTTGCTGATTCAGGATATCTGGTGTTATTCATTATATAAGCAAGAAGAGTACTGTCTCCTCCTGGGAAAAGTGGCATCTCTTCAACTACTACATACGGAATTTCTTCTTCCATATCGGTATGAGGAGTAGGAGGAGGTGGCGGCGGCGGAAGGGGAGCTACTTCTGTCTTTGTTGCCTTGATTTTTTTACTGGCTGAGCATCCTGTAACTACAGACAGTAAAAATACAATTACCGGTATTATGAATATCAGATTCAAATACAGGGAAGATTTAATTAGTTTCTTAGTTTTCATAATTGTCTAGTTTTTGCTTAATTTCATAATTCAGTTCTACGAAATAAGGTTGAGTCAAATATAAAACTAATACATTAGTTATGCAACTAAAAACTTAATTAATTTCAATATTTTTGGAAAATAATGCTGAATGAATTATTTCATGGTAAATGTTATCGGGACCATATACCAAACAGGCACCGGCTTACCTCCCTGTCGTCCGGGCTGAAAAGAGGGAAGAGTGCTGACAACCCTCATGGCCTCATTATCAAGTTCGGGAGATACACCTTTCAGGACACTTATCTGGCTTATCCCGCCCTGTGCAGTTATGCAAAATCGTATTATGACTCTTCCCTGGATATTTTCCTCTTTGGCATTCTGAGGGTAACCGGTGTTCTCGCTAATGTACTTAAGAAGTGCTGCATCACCACCGGGAAACTGAGGCATTTTTTCAACAACCACAAATGGTACTTCATCAGGAGCATCAGCTGATTTTCCCTTTTCAGTAATAATATCTTCTTTATTTGCAGATGATTGTGAAGGGGGTGGAGGCGGCGGAGGCGGAGGCATTAAAGATTCAGTGTTTATATCAGTCAGAGGTTTTGTTTTTGAAGGGTTTGTATTCTTTTCAAAAGGTTTATGCGATATTCCTGATGCTGCCGACGCTGGCAGGTAATCAGAAGTTTTAGCCAGAGGTATATTTCGTTTATTTGATGCGGGCATCTCTTTGTATGCTGAAATTGCAAGGAATATCAAAAGAGTAACAGGTATAACTAAAATTAACTTTATATTGGCTATTGCTGAGGTACGTTTTTTTGTCATCATAACCATTCTCTTCTTAATGAGAGACGCATTGGAAAAGCTGTTTGTGAGATTAAATGCTTTTGATTTAAACACCTGGTTTAATAACAGGCTTTGATAGGTGATTACAGGGATACCAGACTTAAGACAGTCAAGGTCAGCCTGGTATTCGTGCACAGCCCTGAGCGATTTGTTAAAAAGGTATATTATAGGATTAAACCATTGAAATGCCTTGACTAATTCGATAAAAATAATATCGATGAAATGATTCTGGTTAAGGTGGTTTTGTTCATGTCTGATTATCTCTCCGGCTTCTTCGTTGTTCAGCCGTGAATTAATAAATACATATCCCAACGCAGAAAAGCCTGATGTATTAAAACCATGAAATACAATAATCCTGCTGCCATATTTTTTTTGCCTTATGATAAGAAAACCCAGGTTTGCCAGATTCACCATTAACTTCAAAAGAACAAGGCACAGACCTGCAATATATATGTTATAAACAGCCTGTAATGATTCAGCTGATAATGACCCCGGTTCTGTTGATCCGCCACTGGCTGAGCCAGAGGTTATAAAGACCTCTGAAAGGAATTTACCGAAAAACTGGATATTATGCGGTTTTAAAGTCTGAATGGTAATAAAAGGAAATATAATTGATGCGGCTAATGACAAAAGGATGAACAGGCGGTTTCTGCTATACGAAGTATCCCTGCTTAGCGTAAGCCAATATACAAGGTAAAATGCCAGAAGATAAATAGCTGTTTTTACCGTATATATCAAAAGCGTATTCATTTATCTGATTTTTGTTTTTTTACTTCACCTTCCATAATTTTCATTATCTCTTCCATCTCCTTCACCGAGATACTTCTTTCTTTAGCAAAAAAACTAACCATTTTTTCAAATGAGTTTGAAAAATAGTCATTCACAAAGGTATTAAGATGGGTTTTCGAATACTCGCTTTTTGAAACAACAGGGTAGTATTCATGTGTCCTTCCATAAGCTTTATGGTTTACAAAGCCCTTGTCCTGCAAAATCCGGACAATAGTACTGATAGTATTATAAGCAGGTTTTGGTTCATTGAAATGTTGAAGAATGTCTTTTACAAATCCCTTCTTTATTTTCCACAACACCTGCATCACCTGTTCTTCGGCCCTGGTCAATTCTCTCATAATGTCTCCTTTTTTGTAAATAAACTTGATCCTTAATTTGAATTTTTAATGTTTTACCAGTTGTAGCCTTATAATCAGTTAAAACTGGTTCATAAACTATGCCGTAAATTTATAACCAAATATACAACGAATAAATTAGTTATGCAACTAAGAGCATAATTATTTTTATCCAAAATCAATAATATATATTCCTTTCCAAAAAAATGAAGGGGATTCTTCGCTTCACTTCGTTACGCTCAGAATCTCCTTCTTCTAATCACATATTATCGGATTAACATTGACAAAAAATCAGAAAATTCGAAATATATCATTTTAGATACATTGATTAATTCTGGTTCTCCTGTTAGCTAAAAAGGAAAAAAAGTGTACTTTTATTTTTTATTTGGTAATAAAAATGCAGTAGATCCCGGCAGATGAAAAGCAGTATACTGAAAATAGGTATTTTCAAGGAAAATCTAAGAATTTCATTCAAAGCAATAAAGTCAAACAGGGTCAGGGCAATCCTGACAATATGTATTATTGCTTTTGGCATAATGGCACTTGTAGGGATACTTACTGCAATCGATGCTATTAAGTCGTCTCTTACAAATCAGTTTACCATGATGGGAGCTAACTCATTTACAATAACTTCCAGAGGTATGAACATTCAGGTGGGGAATGACAGATCAAGGACAAAGAATTATTCACAGATATCATACAGGGAAGCCCAGGAGTTTAAATCAAGGTTCAAGGAAGATGCATGGGTTTCGATATCATTCAATGCAGCGAATTCAGCAACTGTTAAGTACGGGTCGGAGAAGACAAATCCAAATGTGGGCCTTGCCGGTATTGATGAGTTTAACCTTAATGTTTCAGGTTATGAAATTGAATCAGGAAGAAATTTCAGTGCTGATGAAATCCGGTTGAATCGTCACTATGTAATTATTGGTTCTGATATTGCGAAGGATCTTTTCCCTTCAGGTGTTGATCCCCTGGGCAAGGAGATCACGGTTGCAGGACTGAAACTGCAGGTTACGGGTGTACTTAAAAGTAAGGGCGCAAGTCTTCTGAATAGCGATCGCGTATGTTTTATACCAGTAACAACAGCCAGGCAGTACTTTTCGCGTCCGAATATGACTTTCAGTATTACCATAATGCCGATGAAGGAGATGAACCTTGATATGCTGGCAGGTGAAGCAGAGGCGACATTCAGAATTGTTCGAAACCTTAATCCCAGGGATGAATCGGATTTTAACATCTCAAAAAGCGACAATATTGTTAATATGCTGCTTAAGAATATCAGGTATGTTACACTCGCAGCTACAATAATAGGCATTGTAACGCTCTTCGGAGCTGCAGTGGGGCTTATGAACATAATGCTTGTTTCAGTTACTGAACGTACTCGCGAGATCGGTGTCAGGAAGGCTATCGGAGCCAAAACCCAGACAATAAAATATCAATTCCTGTTTGAATCGATAATGATAGGTCAGATGGGAGGATTATTCGGAATTTTTCTTGGGATACTCATAGGTAACGGGGTTTCCTCTATGTTGGGATCAAGTTTTGTGATCCCATGGATATGGGTTATTACCGGTATCGTTGTCTGTTTTATCGTTGGTGTGGTATCCGGCTATGCACCTGCTGTAAAAGCTGCCAGTATCGATCCTATTGAAGCTTTAAGATACGAATAAATTATCAAAAAATGGAAAAACATGTTATTCAGGAAGAGTTAAAAAATTGTCCGGGTATAGCTTATTATCCCGATTCAAATAAGCTTGAGCTTGTTGGCCGTTCAATCCCTGAAAACCCTGAACTTATCTTCAGGCGTCTGGATGATTGGATCACTCTCCATTTTGAGAAGAATAATGGTCTCGATGTATATATTCAGCTTGAATATATTAACAGCGGTTCGTCAAAATATCTTTATGAGATTCTGAAAAGGCTTACCGGATACGGCCGGTCGGGAAAGCAGGTAAATTTGAAGTGGTTATATGAGGAAGATGACGAAGCCATGCTGGAGCTGGGTGAACATTACCGCGATACTGCAGGTATCCCGCTCGAAATTGATATGATTGTGTAAAATAATGTAGGGACGTTGCATGCAACGTCCCTACATTATTTAATTATATTTTGTGAATAAAATTATTTAACAACCATTGGAATAAGGTCGACAACCCTGCAGGAATAACCCCATTCGTTATCATACCATGCAAGTACCTTAACCATTTTTCCATTAACCATCGTACTGAGTGAATCAAATGTAGAAGATGCTGTTGTATGAACAATATCAACAGAAACTATGGGATCTTCTGTATATTCAAGAATGCCTTTCATCGGACCTTCTGAAGCTTTTTTCATTGCTGCATTGATCTCTTCTTTTGTGGCTTCTTTTTTCAGAACAACAACCAGGTCAACCAGCGAACCGGTAGGGGTTGGAACCCTTACTGATATGCCATCGAGTTTGCCTTTGAGTTCCGGAATTACTTTTCCAACTGCTTTGGCGGCGCCGGTAGTGGTCGGAATCTGCGAAAGAGCTGCTGATCTTGCACGTCTGAGGTCTCTGTGAGGGAAGTCAAGAATTCTCTGATCGTTAGTATATGAATGGATAGTCGTCATAAAGCCTATTTCAATTCCGAAACTGTCATTCAGAACCTTAGCTATGGGAGCCAGACAGTTGGTGGTACATGATGCATTTGAAACGCACTGGTGTTCTGACTTGAGATCTTTATCATTTACCCCGAGAACTATCATTGCATCAATGGTGTCTTTAGCAGGAACGGTAAGAATAACTTTTTTTGCACCGTTTTTAAGATGGTCTCCATAACCCCCTTTCGGACTTTCTTTTGTAGTAAAGACCCCTGTTGATTCTATAACAACATCCGGTTTTTCTTTCCATGGAATATTTGCAGGATTTTTTTCTGCAGTAACCTTTACTTTGACACCGTTAACGATAAGGTTTTCACTATCATGAGTGACACCGGCAAACTTTCCCTGTGTCGAATCGTACTTGAGCAAATGGGCGAGCGTTAGTGTATCAGTAAGGTCGTTAATACCTATAATCTCTATTTCCGGCTTTTCAAGAGCAATTTTAAAAACGTTACGGCCAATTCTGCCAAAACCGTTTATAGCAACTTTAATCTTTGACATTTTTGTATCTTTAATTAGTTAATAAATTAAGTATACAAAATTAGTATTTTCCTTGGAAAAGGCAACAGACAATTAGATCATTTATTCTTTTTTCTTTTGAAAATATTTGAAAGCTTATTTGCCTCCGGATTGAGAGGATCCAGAATAACTCCGAATCTGTAACTAACAAATAATGAGAAAAAGATGGTTTTATTTGGGGTGTTTGCCATTATTGGAATCTTCTTTGGAAAAGCATTTATCTGGGCCCCTACTTCTATAGCATGAATTATCTTATCCTGTTTGCTGTATTCGAAATTAAAGCCACCTTTACCGTATAAACCAGGCATCACTTTGATTTCGTCAAGACCTTTTGTAAAAGGTGCCCTGCTGTAAATATCCTGGGAGGCAGCAATTGAAACATCGAATTTCTCCTCTCTAATCTCATACTCGTTTGACGACATTATATACACTACCCTGTAATATACGGGTTTGTATACTGCCAATACTGGACCGGCAGAATAAAAATACCTTACAGCAATTCCTCCAAGGTCAGCTTTCTTGTATATTTCATGCTGATGGCCTATACCCGTCCTGAGATATATAACGGAATTGAGTTTGCCAAAGATAAAAGAACCTCCCTGTATATATTGAGAAGCCTGCTTATACTCTTTTATATTTTTAAGCGTTCCGGCTTCAATCTCAAAAATACGTTTATTAAGATAATCTATTCTTTTAGCTCCCCTGTAGCTTAATCCGATACCATCGGTATTAAGAAGAATTGCAAAGGATCTTTCATTACGGAAAAATACCTTCTGTTGCTCATCCAACTCACCCTGCGCGTACAGCGAAACTGCACCAAATAATAAAATTACCGCTATTATAAGCAGCTTCTTCATATTTTCGCCAACTTATAAAGTTAGAGGAATTAAAAGAGCAATTTTAAATTCAGACATTTCTCCCTGTCTGCTCTGTGTTGGCTTTGGAGTATGCCGGGCATTCCTTTTTATTACAGGAACTGACAACCAGAACAGTTACAAAAGCAACTATAAGTAAAACTGCAAATTTTTTCATACCGGATAGTAATTAATAATTCACAAAAATAAGCTTTTCATTCGTAAAACAATCTTCTCAACAAAAATAAAATTTCATCTGAACAATGAACTATAATCCCGTTCAGAAATTCTCTCAATAATTAGAACAATAAATTATTTAAAAGGTTTAAATATTGCCACTCAGGAAACCAACGCCTTTGATTCAGAATTTAGCCTGTCATGGCTTGTGGGCATAAAAACTTTTTATTTAAAATCGCCATGTGGTTGTTGTAGGTACTGTGGTTTTCTGCCTTCTGCCTATACCTTTACCCAGGTATTACCGGCCTTATTGGATTCGACAACTGCATGAATAAACTTCATCCCGCGGACACCATCATGCACAGTTGGGAATTCTCCGGCATTGAATTTCTCACCCCTTATCGATTTAGCCGTACCTTTATAAATGTTGGCAAGTGCCTCATAGATTCCCTCAGGATGACCTGATGGCATTGTATGGCTGGCTTCTGCCAGCTGTTCATTGTATCCATGAGCTGGTTTATAAATTTTGGTCGGCTCTGAATCACTTAGCATATAGAGGTAATTGGGATTTTCCTGTGACCATTTGAAGCTTGCTTTTGAACCATATACGGCAATAGTGAGATTATTCTCCTCTCCCCCGCAAACCTGGCTCGCCCTTATAACACCTTTCAGTTTTTTGCTGAAACGAATGAGTACAGTTCCATCGAGGTCAAGTTTTATTCCCTCCTTTACCTGGTTAAGGTCTGAAAGTACTTCTTTTACTTCAAGACCTGTTGTATACTCTATCAGGTTGAAGGCATGCACACCTATATCTCCCATGCAGCTGCTTGCTCCGGCATGTTTGGGGTCAAGCCTCCATACTCCTGTTATTCTGCTGCCTGTCCCATGAATGATCGAATTTATCCAGCCCTGATAGTACTGTGCATCTATACGTTGAATAGTTCCAAGGACTCCTTTTGAGATAAGATCTCTCATCTCACGTACCATTGGATAACCGGTATAGGTATGAGTAAGAGC
Organism: uncultured Rikenellaceae bacterium; assembly: GCA_964446825.1. Taxonomy (GTDB): domain Bacteria; phylum Bacteroidota; class Bacteroidia; order Bacteroidales; family VadinHA17; genus LD21. Next base: position 19,819 of record CAYUQR010000022.1, on the reverse strand, counting down.
AAAAGTAAGTTTATTCTTTGATACGAGCTTTTCAAGTTCCAGTGCTTCCTGAACTGTCATCGTCATCGGTTTTTCACAAACCAGGTGAAAACCATTGACAAGGAGAGTTTTTGCAAAAGGAAAATGCAGTGCATTGGGCGTGACAATGGCAACTACTTCCATCCTTTTATCTGCGGGTAAAGCCAATTCCGCTTTAATAAGAGCATCCACACTTTTGTAGCAGCGATCGGCACTTATTCCCTCCTTTTTAGCAAACTGTTTGCTTTTCTCATAGTCAGCATCAAAAACACCTCCAACCAGTTCGAAGTCATTGCATATCCTGGAGGCACGGCGGTGAGCATCACCAATGAAGGCTCCTATGCCGCCACCAATCATTCCCATTTTTATCTTTTTCATCTTTATCAGCTTTTGTTCCTTGTATACACCTGTTTTCTCTTCCATACATGAAGGAATGAGAAGAATATTATCAATAATGCCGGTACAATGGCAACAAATCTCAACGTATGTTCACCACCTGTAAGCTGAGCTGCAGCCCATGCAGCTGCTTCCTGTGTTCCCTGGGCAGCTGAACGCAAAACTTCAATTGTCTGTCCTGCCGGTATTGCTGCGATGGTCTGTGCATCGAAAATGGCACCCAGAACGGGTTGAGCTATTGCTCCTCCAAGGAAGCCGATACCACCCATTATTGCGAGACCCAGTGCCCCGCTTTCAGGTATATTCTCTGATACGAATCCTAACATGGAAGGCCAGAAAAATGCCACGCCCAGGGCGAAGATGCCTGCTGATGCAAACACCATAGCTCCACTGGTATAGCCCATCAGTATGCAACCGATAAATGCCAGAACAGCTGACGAGAGCAATACAACGGTTGATTTAAGATTATGGATCAGAGTACCTCCGAACTGTCGTGCCAGAGCCATTATACCCGAAATCCAAACTAACAGAAGGATCGGGTTGTTTGAAACATTTGAAAGTAATGCTGCTATCCACTGGTTTGTACCCAGTTCCGTTCCGGCTGTCAGTATCATGCTGAAGGCCATGAAAAGAAAAAGAGGACTTACGCATGATTTCAGCATATCTTTGTATGAGAAACCGGAAACGACGCGTTCAGTCTGCGGAAACTCTTTTTTGAGAAACATATAACCGTAAACAAATGTCGGGAGAAGCATTATCCCCATGGCATAGCGCCAGTCGGTAAGACCGATATTATTAAACAGGTATACAACCAGTCCTCCTATTACGATACCCGTGGGAAACCATGCATGAAAACGATTCAGCCGTCGTGTCTTTTCACCGGTATACATGCTTGTTATCAATGGATTACATGCAGCTTCCACACTGCCGTTGGCAACACCGATAAGAAGTGTCGAGATAAACAGTGACCAGAAGCCGGTTGCAATAATAGTAAGTACTATTCCTGCAACATGGCAGAAGAAGGCAATTGCCAGTATACGGCCAAGACCTATAATATCTACCAGCGGGCCTCCAAACACCATTGCAAGTGTAAAGCCCCAGAAAGCAGTTCCTACGATCCACCCGATTTCAGTGTGAGTCAGGTTAAACTCATTGGCCCATGCTTCCACAAATGAGCCTCGTGTAGCAAAAGTCAGTGCTGTAACAACTAATGCAACGCAACTTGCATTAAATAGTTGAGTCTTTTTAATAGTCTCCATATTAAGGTTAAGGTTAAGGTTAAGATTATTGACTGTCTATTTCTTTTCAAATGCTGCATCAAAAGCGATGTCAGATGAAGGGAAATCAACCTTCCTCACAAAGTCACATGCTTCTTTCGCACCGAATTCCCTGTCCATACCACTGTCCTCCCATTCAACCGATAATGGACCTTTATAGTTGATCCGGTTAAGAGCTCTTATGATATCTTCAAAATTAATGTCACCATGTCCCAGGCTCCTGAAATCCCAATACCGGCCACGTGTTCCGAATTCGGTGTGGCCACCGAATACCCCGGCTTCGACAGGTACTTTTGACCAGCCAACATCTTTCATGTGCACGTGGAAGATCTTTTCGGCGAAGGTGTATATAAACCCTGCATAATCAACTCCCTGATAGCCAAGATGGGATGGATCGTAATTGAACCCGAAGGCCGGATGATTATTAATTGCTTTGAGCGCCCTTCTGGCCGAAACAATGTCGAATGCAATTTCAGTCGGATGTACTTCAAGGCCAAAACGGATACCCATGGCCTGATATTTATCAAGAATAGGAGTCCATCGTGCAGCAAAATCTGCATATCCCTGGTCAATCATTTCCTGGCTGGCCGCGGGAAAGGAATAAAGGAGATGCCAGATGGAACTTCCTGTGAAGCCATTGACAATATTTACTCCGAGCCTTTTTGCTGCTTCACCTGTTTTTATCATTTCTGCTGCTGCCCTTTGTCTGACACCCTCAGGATCACCATCTCCCCAGACATAATCAGGCAGAATCCCCTTGTGTCTCTGATCAATTCTGTCGCAAACCGACTGGCCGACAAGATGAGTGGAAATAGAGTATACTTTGAGTCCGTATTTGTCAAGAGTTTCTCTTTTTTTGCGGCAATAAACCTCATCTGCCTTATTGACTTCAAAGTGATCACCCCAGCAGGCAAGCTCCAGACCATCATAGCCAAACGATCTGGCTTTCTGACAGAGAGTCTCGAAGGGTAAATCAGCCCATTGACCCGTAAAAAGCGTAACTGGTCTGCTCATAATTAAATATTTTAATAATTGTTTGTAATATGTTTTGTTTCAAGTATGAAGTCCGAAGACCGGAGTCCGAAGTAAGTTAGTATCTTCCAACTTCCGACTTCTTTTGACAGCCTAAGCCTTGGCGAAGGCTGTCGACTTCCGGCTTCTGATTTTTTATATGACAAGTTTAAAAAATATTCTTCTGAAAAGCAATAATAATCTTTCCCGGATTTGGTAATTTATTGATAAATCAAATAAGAAGTTAAAAATATAAAAACAAGGCGTCAAAGAACATAAAGTATTAATCAACAGGCTGTTAATAATTATTAAGGATCAACTATGCAGCTTTTCCAAATTAGATAGAGTGTTTCATATATCCAAACTTAGCGTAAAAGATAAGCTAAGATTTTTTGAGATCACTTTAATGAATTTCCATGAAGAATCGCCCAAATTCAACGTTACCCGAGAACTGTCTTTATCTTCGACAAAAGAATACTTTCCTTCTTTCTTTACATTTTGTGTATGAGCCTGAAGAATTTGTGGTATAAAAATGGTCGTCAGTAATATGATCCCTGTTTTGATTATTCTACAGTAGAATAATAGATAAGCTTTCATAATTTAATAAAACTGATTTTGAAAAGGAATATATATATTATCGTTATTTTTTCCATAGCTTCTCTATTTCTTCCAATGTCTTTCCTTTAGTTTCGGGAACCAGTTTCCATACGAATAGAGCGGCCAAAATTCCCATTAATCCGTAGATCCAATAGGAAAAACCATGGTTGAATTGATGCGTGAGCCATTGATTGTCGTTCAAAATGGGAAATGAAAGAGAAACTAACCAGTTTGCAATCCATTGTGCAGCAACGGCGATTGACATGGCCCCGCGGATACTGTTGGGAAAAATTTCGGATAGTAGCACCCATGTCACTGGTCCCCAGCTCATAGCAAAAAATGCTGTATACAAAAGCATAAAAATGAGTGCGATTACACCCTCATTATGTGTATAGAAAGATAAGCCAAGAGCAATCATGCTAACTGCCATTCCTAATGCACCAATAATCATAAGGGGTTTCCTGCCGAATTTATCAACAGTCATTATGGCAACAACAGTAAAAGTCAGGTTTACAAGACCAACAATGATGGTTTGCATTAGTGAACTATTTGTTGAAGCCCCCATATTCCGGAAAATATTCCCGGCATAATATAACACAACATTAATTCCGACAAACTGCTGAAAAATAGAAAGTAAGATACCAACAAAGATCACAAAAAATCCAAATGAAAGCCACGGGGTATTTTTTTCGTGAATAGTACCTTTAATCTCCAGTAGAATAGCAGGCGCATTATTGCTGCCCGAGATTTTATTAAGCACTTTAAGCGCCTTGTCATCTTTACCTTTCATTACAAGATAACGGGGGGTTTCCGGTACAAAAAACAGAAGGATCAGGAATAACCCTGCAGGTATGGCTCCGGATAGAAACATCCAACGCCATCCTTCGTCAATGAGCCATTGCTCGTTTCCCTGTCTGGCAATGAAATAATTGACAAAGTAAATGACCTGCATGCCTAAGATAATGGCAAACTGGTTCCACGAAACCAGTTTACCGCGTAAGTTTGCCGGAGCTATTTCTGCAATGTACATTGGAGAGATCATGGAAGCAATGCCCACACCAATGCCACCAAGTATTCTATAAAAGAAGAAAGAAAAAACAGGCAGGGTACCAAAGATATTAAAGAATTCAGGTTTCCATGCCCCCACGGCTGATAGGAAAAAAGCAACTGCTGCGATGACCAGTCCATTTTTCCTGCCTAACGATTTGGAAATAAAACCAGCCAAAGATCCACCAATGATACATCCTATCAGGGCGCTGGCAATAACAAAACCTTTGATTATATCGGCAGTATCCTTCAAGGCTGATCCTTCTGTAGGGTTTGATTTGCTAAGGAAACTGACAGCCCAAATTGTTACCACCGTAATGATAGCGATGCTTAATATTACTCCTTTTTTCAGACCCAATAACTTTACAATTTGACCCGAGATAACAAGAAATACCAGATAAATGGTCAGTGTCATTAGTATTTTATACTGACTGATCAGTTTGATCATGTATTCATGGTTAGCCGGATTGAAAATTTTTGTAATAAACAGCGCAACAAGCGATTTTTCAGCACCGTTTACAACGGCAGTATCATATCCAAACAATAGGCCCCCCAGGGTGGCAACAAGGGTCAGGGCCATCACAAAATAAGGATTTCCTTTTTTGAAGGAATTATCGGCGGATTTTGCAGCGGTGTCAATAAATGTCATTATTAAATATTATTAAATATACATATTGATTAATGCTTCATACAATTCCTGTTTGCCGCTGGTTATTAGTGGTTCTCCATTTTTCAATGCAAAGTTTCGTAAATCCTCCAGTCCAAGTTTACCTTCTTCAAACGCCTTTCCATTTCCATTGTCAAAAGATGTATATCGATCTTTTCGCATTTTCAGGTAAGGCGATTTTTCCATTATGTCATGAGCAATAGTCAGGGCACGGGCAAAGACATCCATGGCTGAAATGTGGGCAATGAATAAATCTTCCTGATCCGTCGAATTCCGCCGAATTTTAGCATCGAAGTTGGTGCCGCCAACCTTTAATCCACCGGCTTCGAGAATCACCAACATGGCTTCGGTAAGTTCATAAATATCAATTGGAAACTGGTCAGTATCCCATCCATTAAATGCATCGCCACGGTTGGCATCAATACTGCCCAGCAAACCAGCATCGGCAGCTATTTGTAAATCATGCTGAAAACTATGTCCGGCTAATGTTGCATGGTTCACTTCAATATTCAATTTAAAATCTTTGTCCAGGCCAAAATAACGCAGGAATCCAACTACCGTAGCAGCATCAAAATCATACTGGTGTTTGGTGGGTTCCATTGGTTTGGGTTCAATTAAGAACCAGCCCTTAAAACCGTTTTTCCTGGCATAGTCTTTCGCCATATGAAGAAACCTGGCGAGGTGTTCCTGTTCGCGTTTCATGTTAGTATTCAGTAAGCTCATATATCCTTCGCGACCTCCCCAGAAAACATAATTCTCACCACCCAGGGCGATTGTAGCATCTAATGCATTCTTCACCTGGAGGGCCGCACAGGTCAATGCATTAAAATCGGGATTGGTGGCCGCACCATTCATATACCGTGGATTACTAAACACATTGGCTGTGCCCCACAGGAGTTTTACACCGGATTCCTTTTGCTTCAGTAAAGCATAATCCACCATAGATTTCAACCTTTTTTCATAATCAGTTAAAAGATTGCCCTCATCAACAAGGTCAATATCATGAAAACAATAATATGGAACACCCATTTTAGAAATAAACTCAAAAGCCGCATCCATCTTGTCCTTACCTCGTTGTAGCGCATCAGAACTGTCGTTCCATGGCATAATACGGGTCCCGGAGCCAAATTGATCACCTCCTGTTCCACAGAATGAATGCCAGTAGGCAACGGCAAACCTTAAATGATCCTTCATGGTTTTACCACCCACTACACGATTTTCATCATAGAAGCGAAATGCAAGTGGGTTCTTTGACCCCTGTCCTTCGAATGAAATCTTCCCGATCCCCGGAAAGTATTCCTTGTTTCCAATTGTAACTTTCATAATATTTGATGATTTAGTGATTTATTTTTTGTTTTTCATTATCATTTGAATTACCTGCAGCCACTTACCATAGGCATCATGATAAATATTTGCTTTTGATAAATCCGGCTCCACTGTTTCAATTTTCTTTAATCCCTTGAAGGCTTCAGTAAATGATGAATAAACTCCGGCCCCTACACCTGCACCTTTGGCAGCACCCTGTGAGCCATCGGTATCGTACAATTCTATAGTGGCGCCGGTAACACCGGCCAAGGTATCACAAAAAACTGGGCTCAGGAACATATTGGCATGACCAGCCCGGATGACCGAAGGTTGAATTCCGGTTTGCTTAAGTATCTCCATGCCATAATGAAAAGCAAACACAATACCTTCCTGTGCAGCACGTGCAAGATGACTGTTGCTATGCCGGTTAAAATCAACATGGGCAAAAAAACTGCCGGGATCTGCATTCCCAAGCATTCGTTCGGCGCCGTTGCCAAATGGGAGTATGATCAATCCGTCGGAACCTATTTTAATTACTGAGGCTGCTTCATTCATGGCTGAATAGCCAGATTCGGCAAAACCAGCATTGCGTTTTAACCATGAATTAAGAATGCCTGTGCCATTGATACACAACAGCACTCCCAGTCTTGTTTTATCGATTGTATGATTCACATGGGCAAATGTATTCACCCTCGACAATGGATCATATCGAACTTTATCAGAAACCCCATAAACAACACCTGAGGTGCCTGCTGTCGCAGCAATTTCCCCGGGTTCCAATACATTGAGTGAAAACGCGTTATTTGGCTGATCACCTGCGCGGTATGATATCGGTATGCCTGCCAGTAACCCTAATTCCTGAGCTGCCAAAGGGCTTATTCTTCCCTGTTCAGAGAAAGTATTTTTCAAATCAGGCAATAATTCAGGTGCAAAACCATAATAATCGAGCAGAAAATCAGCTACTGAATTTGTTTTGAAATCCCAAAACATACCTTCACTTAAACCTGAGATAGAAGAACAGATCTCACCTGTAAGCTTTAAGGCAATATAATCTCCTGGTAGCATTATTTTATAAATTTTTTCGTATATATCCGGCTCGTTCTCCTTAACCCATTTGAGTTTTGATGCGGTAAAATTACCAGGCGAATTAAGCAGGTGACTGAGGCATTTATTTTCCCCTATATCCCTGGAGGCTTTGGCACCAATTTCAACTGCACGGCTATCGCACCATATAATTGATGGCCGTAATACCTTATGCTCTTTATCAATACAAACCAAACCGTGCATCTGGTATGAAATGCCGATGGCTTTTATACCATTCCCCTTAATCCCCGATGTGGCCATGACCTCCCGTGTAGCAAGCTTAAGGTTTTCCCACCACATCTCAGGATCTTGTTCAGCCCATCCGGGTTTAATCGCTTTTATAGGCATTTCCTGTTTAGGATAGAAAGCTCCAGCAATACATTCCCCCGATTCTATTTTAACAAGGCTGGCTTTAACAGAGGAACTACCGATATCGTAACCAAGTAGGTACATTGTAATTATGAATTATTTATAAATTAATTATTTTAAAGATTAAAACCATTTAGAATCTTCTTATGTTTTTCAAACAATTTCTTATCAAACCGGTATAATTGGGCAGGTTTGTGGTTAACCTCTATTTCTTTTTCAGGTAAAGGAATAAGAAATTCCAAGGGCCTGATTTTCTTCCGGAAATTGCGATTGTCCATATTCTCGTCCAATATGGCTTCATAAATATTCTGCATCTGACGCAGCGTAAATTTTTTGGGAAGAAATTCAAAACAGAGCGGTTCGTTTCGAAAATCATGCTGCAGGCTTTCCAGCGCTTTACGAATTATCTGGTTATGATCAAATATCAACTCCGGCAATTCATTCACCGGTTGCCATATTGTTTTGTCGGTAATATTGCTTTCGGAGATCTTAATCAGTGCATAGTAGGCTATTGTTACCACTCTGTCAACCATTAATCCGCTGGTTTTACGGAGCCATGATAAATCTTCGGCCGGTGTCAACCTTTCCGGAGAACCAAAAACACCGTATTGCTTCAGGAATATTTCTTCTAAACCCGTGAGTTCTTTAAGTGTTCTGACAGCTGAAATGTCCAAATCTTCGGTTGCTGAAATAAGACTACCCGGTAATTTGAGCTTATGACCACCCAAATGACTGTGAGGAATTTTTTCCCGTTTGATAAGTAAAACTTTCAGCTTGCCTTCTTGAAAGCCAAAAATGACACAATCGACTGATACATGCGGGTTTAAATTCAACATATTAGCCAGTATTTTTTAACCTAAATGCAAGAATTAAAAAACTGGAAAGCCTGCATTCACTTCTTTTGGAGCCCCATTTTTAATATATTCAAACCAGTCATAGTCAGCGCTTGTTGAACAAGTTTTGCCATTACCGGTAGCATAAAAACCAATAAAAGTCCCGGTGAATCCACCAGCTGTTTCTGAACTTAAAAATTTTGAGTCTACTTTTTCAACTTCTTTATAGGGTTCATTGCCCTGAGAAAACAAAAAAGTAAAGGTTGAACGTTCCCCTTTAACCCTCAACATTACAGGACCTGGTTTTAGAGCCATTTCTTCAGATTCATGAATAATCGATCCGAATCTAAGTCTGCAAACCAATACTCTCCTGCCTTTGGATTGTTTAATTAATAAATCAAAGTGCGTTCCATTGTTAAGTAATATTAATCCTGCTTCTTCATTGGCTTTCTTTGGATTAAATTCTACCGGAGTGGTGGCGGTAAAATACATATCCTGGAGCCTGCGGCCGATAAAAGAAGGTGATTTACGATCTTCAATGGTTTGTTCGGAACCTGTCAGCCTCATATAACCTTTGCGTGAGGTGAGCGAATAATTATCAAGAACCGGATTCCTGATATAATTCCATGCAAGGTCCAATTTATCACTGTCAAAATCATCTTTTGTCGGTTTTGCAGGGAATGGTTTTAAAGGTAGGGTAGGGTTGGTCATATTAACTGTAACCGTTCCATTTCCATTTACAACCGGCCATCCGTTCTTTGGCCAGGTAACCGGTGCCAGACAGGTTTCTCTGCCAAGTATATGATGGACACCCCCGCCTACTGTGCGATAGCCGTGAAAGACAATCCAGAAGGAGCTATCATGAGCTTGTACTATATCAGCATGCCCCACCCCCTGAATGGGATTGTTCTGTCCGGCCGCGTTGGCGTGGGTAAGAATCGGATTGGCTGGATTAGAGTTAAAAGGGCCCCAAATGCTTTTACTCCGTGCTATTGTTTCTGAATGCGCCTCTTCTGTGCCCCCTTCAGCAGCCATCAGATAATAAAAACCATCTTTCTTATAAATATGCGGGCCTTCGGGATAGCGACCCCCTGTTCCATTCCATACTTTTCTGCCTTCCGAAACAAATTTTCCTGTTCTCAGATCAATTTCATGTAACTCGAAAGTTGAGGAAATTATGTATACTTTCCCATCTTCATCAAAAAATAAATCAGGGTCAATTCCTTGTGCATTTACCCAGATAGGATCTGACCATGGTCCGGCCGGATTGGTTGTTGTAACGTAAAAATTGCCTCCTAAGCCCACGTTAGTAGTAATCATGTAAAAGGTACCTTTATAATAACGAATTGTAGTGGCAAAAATATTTAAGCCTTTTGGCAACTGGGTTGTACGATTTATACAATAGCCAATCAATTCCCAATTGATAAGATCTTTGCTATGGAAGACAGGGACTCCCGGAAAGTATTCAAATGTACTATTAACAAGATAGTAATCTTCTCCTACACGGCAAATGCTCGGATCAGAAAAAAAACCGGGGATAACGGGATTATTGAAAGTAACAGCTTCATTCGGATCTATTTGTGCGGAGAATGCATTGCCTCCCATACTGCCAAATGAGGATTTCATATTATGAGCCGGAGTCTTTATTTCTTGTGAGAATATGCTCGAAACTACAGTTAAGGCACAAATAATAAATAAATATATTTTTTTCATTAATAATAAATTTGTTTCATTACTAATATGATTAAAATACAGGACAAGATAAAAAGAAATAATATTATTTCCAAAGATATTGTATAAAATACGCTAAGTACTTAATAAATTTTCGCTTGGATACTGATTTTTTAAAATTATAGTGATTAATTGTAAATATGACATAATATAAGCTTATATCAAGTTTGTGAATGATGTAACAACTTAGAATTAAACCTTAGTATCAGCAATTTGAACATTCGCGAGATTCATAAGCATGTCTGTAAAAACTTGTTCCAAAAACATAAGTCTTAAACTTTGTAATCACATTAATGGTGTAATACACATTTGTCAAACTCATCACGAATATTAAGTTTGGTCATTTGAGCAAAAATTAACTTTCTTTTATTCGCGGTTTTTTGCTAAAAATACAGTGATTTGAAATCAAAAAATTAAATAATGTCAATAATGTGTTGGAATATAATATTATACAAATTATTTTTTAAAAACAACGTTATATCAATAGTTTTATTTAAAAAAATTATCTTTGGGATATAATGAATAAATAGTTTTTAAAAAATCATGAATTTACGAAGTGGGCGTAATAAGTATTTCAGAAAATGGAATGTCAAATATGTGTTTTTTATTTTAGGTATTATTGTAGGTTTGATAATTTTTAAATCAGGTAAGGCAGTAGTTTTATATACCTCATCAGATAAATATTGTATTTCATGTCATATACATCCGATGGCTGATCAGAGCTGGAAACTCTCAACACATTTTAATAATCACTCAGGCAATATTGTTCATTGTGTCGAATGTCATCTACCTCCTGAAGGACATGGATATCTTTTTGCAAAAGCAAAGCACGGATTCAGGGATGTTTACGGATATTTCTTTAAGGACAGTGCCAAAATTAACTGGGAAGGGAAAAAATTGCTCGAAAATGCCAAAGGCTATGTCTATGAGAAATCATGTCTTGAATGCCATCAGAATCTGTTTCCGGTAACATTATCGGTAAATGGAGGAAACGCTCACCTGTTTTATACTACCAGTAAAGAGCCGCTTAATTGTATTAACTGTCATCTTGGGGTAGGCCATTACGATAAAAATTTAATTCATGCTCATGATACGACTTTTGGTGTATCTGTTACAGCCAGTCAGGCTGTTTATACCGAACCGACAAAAGTTGAAGAGTTCGAGAATTTCACCGAGAAGATACCGGGAACCAATGTATCATTTGACATGGTTGCACTTCCGGGAGGAACATTTTATATGGGAAGTCCTGAAACAGAACCCTTACGAAAAGCTGATGAAGGGCCGGTAAGGAAAGTAACCGTGTCGAAATTCTGGATAGCAAAAACTGAGGTTACCTGGGATGAGTACATGGCATTTTTCAGGGCAACAGGTTCACAGGGCAGGACAGAAGGACAGGTAGTTACAAAAAAAAATGTTGACGCTATAAGCGGAGCAACGCCGCCATGGGGCGCTCCCGACCAGGGATGGGGCAAAGGATCGCGGCCCGCAATTACCATGTCGTGGCATGCTGCAACAGTTTATTGTCAGTGGTTGTCGAAGGTTACCGGCAAAAAGTACAGGTTGCCTACTGAAGCTGAATGGGAATATACGTGCAGGGGAGGTACTGAAACTCCGTACTTTTTCCCCGGGGATCCCAAAAAATTCACATCAACAGGATTCTTAAAGAAAATATTCCGTCCCGATACTTCAGTAATCGCATCAAGGGTGGTATATAAAATGAACAGCTTTTCGAAGACGCAGGAGCCAGGATATGTGAAAGCAAATCCATTCGGGTTAAAGAACATGTCGGGTAATGTGGCTGAGTTTTGTCTCGATTATTACTCTCCTGATGCTTATAAAAACGATTCTACCGGTCTTATTAACCCGACGGGGCCTTCCAGGGGAAGGGAACACGTTATCCGGGGAGGATCTTTTAAAAGTGATGCCAAAGATGTGAGAAGTGCTTCACGCGATTTTACAAAGACAAAAGCATGGCTTGTTACCGATCCGCAGATGCCAAAAAGTATCTGGTGGTATTCCGATTGTATCGATGTCGGATTCAGGGTTGTCTGTGAGGCTGATACTTCCCTGGAAAAATAATCATGAAATTTTAACAGTGAAATCATGCAAAATATTAACAGAAGAAAATTTATTGGAAAAACGGCGCTTGCAGGAATTGGTTTAGCCGGTGCAGGCGCTTTTTTATCATCATGCAAAAGGAAACCGGACATTAAATCACTGGGACTTCCGCCTATTTTAAATGGTGCCCCTAAAGGTAAAAAACTTCGGGCAGGGCTTGTGGGTGCCGGGGCCAGGGGAACGGGAGCGGCTATTAACTTCATAAGCTCCGGTCCCGACCTGGAAATAATTGCACTTGCCGATGTTTTTCAGGACAAAATTGACGCCTGCCTTGAGAGATTTGCCTCTTTCAATCTTCCTATTCCTGCCGAAAACTGTTTTGTAGGGTTTGATGGATATAAGAAGCTTATGGCACTGCCCGATCTCGATGTAGTCATCCTTGCAACTCCGTGTAAATTCCGTCCTGACCATTTTCTTGAGGCTGTAACCAGGAATAAACATGTCTTTATGGAAAAGCCCCTGGCTGTTGACCCTGTTGGCATAAGGTCGATAATTACCACTGCTAAAAAAGCAGAGTCTCTTGGCTTGTGCGTTGTTACCGGCACCCAACGCCGTCATCAGGAAGATTACATTGAGACATATAAGCAGATTGCAGGAGGCGCCATTGGAACTTTAACTTCCGCCAAAGCATTCTGGAACCAGGACCATGTATGGTTCCGTGAACGCGAAAAAGGATGGAACGACATGGAATATATGATACGTAACTGGAACAATTTCTGCTGGTTGAGTGGTGACTTTATTCTCGATACTCATGTGCATAACATCGATGTAATAAACTGGTTTCTGGGCAAACACCCTGAGAAAACCATCGGCTATGGTGGCAGGGCACGAAGGGTAACAGGCGATCAGTATGACTTTTTCAGTATTGATTTTGATTATGGCAATGGTATAAGTTCGCATAGTATGTGCAGGCAGATTGACAGCTGTGCAAACGGAACCGGTGAAGTTGTAGTTGGTACCGAAGGTTATACAAACTGTGTAAATACAATCTGGGACCTCGATGGCAAAGTAAAATGGAAATTTGAATATCCGAAAGATGAAAACGGAAATTCAATGAATGCTGTTAAGATACCCCCATATGTTCAGGAGCATATGCACCTGGTTTATGCCATACGTACCGGTAATTATGTCAACGAAGCAGAACAGACAGCAATATCAACTTTGACTGCCATCATGGGGAGAACTGCTGCTTATACAGGTCGTTTGATAACATGGGATGAGATTTTCAGATCAGATATGGACCTTGGCCCTGAAAAAATAGAGATGGGTCCTGTTGATATGGTTTTTGAGACACCTGTTCCTGGAACACCAACACCAATTTAACTAAGAGTTATTTCATAAACATAAATCAAAAAAAATCGAAATGGTAATTAAATCATCAAGAAGACAATTTGTTAAGCGATCGGCTGCTGCTGTAGCAGGAGCTTTTGTGCTTCCGCAGATAATCCCGTCCTCTGTCTTTGGAATGGGAGGGAGGATTGCTCCAAGCGACCGGATTGTAATTGGTTCAATTGGAACAGGATCGCAGGGTATGAGCAATATGAGAGATTTTCTAAAACTAAAAGATGCTGTACAATTTGTTGCAGTGTGTGATGTGGATGCCAAACATCTGGCAATAGCCAAAGAGACTGTTGATCTGGCAAATAAAAACAGCGATTGCAGAACCTATGGCGATTATCGCGATTTCCTCGAAAAAGAAAAACTTGACGCTGTTTCTCTTGCTTTACCTGATCATTGGCATGGTATAATATATACTGAAGCAGCAAACAGGAAATTGAATATATATGGTGAGAAACCCATCTGCCGGACAATACATGATGGTCAGACTATCGTCAATGCAGTAAAAAAGAACAATATTATCTGGCAGACAGGAAGCTGGCAGCGTTCTGAACCGAATTTTCATAGGGGAGCTGAGCTGGCCATTAATGGTAGGGTAGGGAAGATAAGCTATATTGAAGCAGGCTTGCCCGACGGTGGCAGAGGTATAGGTACTCCGCCTGTAAAAGAGATCCCTCCTGAACTGAACTGGGAAATGTGGCTGGGTCCGGCACTGAAAGTCCCTTACAGAGGCGTTTGTCACTGGGACTGGCGCTGGATACTCGATTATTCGGGCGGACAACTTACCGACTGGGCAGGCCACCATATTGATATAGCCAACTGGGGAGCAGGACTTGAGCATACCGGTCCGGTTGAGATATCAGGCAAAGGCGTTTATCCTTTCGATGGTATATTTAATGTGCCTGTTGAATATGATATCCGTTGCAAGTATGAAAATGGCATTGAAATGCGTGTTGCAAATGCATCACGTCTGCCTCTGGGAATGGGAACCACATGGCATGGCGACTTGGGTTGGATTCACGTCGACCGGGGAGGTATCATATCAGCTTCTGATCCGAAGATTCTGCAGGAGGTTATAGGTGAAAACGAAATTCATCTGTACAAGAGCGACAATCACTGGCAGAATTTTGTCGATTGTGTTCGTTCGGGTAAACAGGCAATAGCTCCGGTTGATGTGGCTTACAGGGCAATATCAGTTGCCTTGCTGGGAGAAATAGCAATGACAACAGGTCAGACAATAAAATGGGATCCTGACAGGGAAGAAATAATCGGTAATCCTGTTGCCAGCAGATTACTTAGTCGTCCCTATCGCCAGCCCTGGAATTTACCAACCATTTAATCCTACAGCAAAATGAAAAACAGATATTTATTTATATTAATAGCAGGTTTGTTAACCTTTTTTACTGCCTGTAAAAATGAGACTGCTTATAAAACACTGATCATCACCGGCCAGAATAACCACAACTGGAAAGCAAGTTCTCCAATACTTAAACAGATACTCGACGAAACAGGATTGTTTTCGTGCGAGATAATGACTACCCCTGAAAAAGGCGGTGACATGAACAAATTTAATCCCGATTTTTCCAGGTATAAACTGGTAGTCATCGACTATAATGGTGATTCATGGTCTGATAAGACCAAAGCCGAATTTGTTGATTATGTTAAAAACGGGGGAGGCCTTGTTATTTATCATGCTGCAGATAATTCATTTCCCGACTGGAAGGAATATAATGAGATGACAGGACTTGGCGGATGGGGAGACCGTAATGAAAAGAACGGACCCTATGTTTATTATAAGCATAATGTTCTGGTCACAGATACCACACCAGGGCCAGGGGGATCTCATGGCAAAAGAAGAGAATTTCTGGTAAGGACCAGAATGCCGGATCACCCTGTAATGAAAGGATTGCCTGCAAACTGGTTGCACGGAACTGATGAATTGTACAGCCAGCTTCGCGGACCCGCCAAAAACCTGCAGATACTGGCAACGGCTTTTGCTGACAGCACTGCTGGAGGCGGTACAATGAGAGATGAACCGGTTCTTATGACCATTGCTTATGGAAAGGGACGGATATTCCATACCACTATGGGTCATGCAGACGAGGGAGGAGGTCCATCAATGCAATGTGCAGGATTTATTACTACTTTGCAAAGAGGAGCCGAATGGGCTGTTACAGGCAATGTAACCCAGGCTGTACCCTGGGATTTCCCAAGCGCTGCAGGAGTGGTTTTGCGTCCCGATTTCAAAGAGATTACTCTGGATGAAGCATTCGCGAAGATAGGGAATTATGATATCTCGAAAAGTACAAAATATCTTTCATGTATTCAGAGCCATATAAGAGGCCTGGCCGGAGATGAGGCTGGCCTGCTTAAGATGGAGAAAAATATGGTTAAAGTTCTGACGGATAAAAGTGCCACAGCTGATTCGAAGAAACTTATACTCCGTGAACTCAGCTGGATGGGATCGGATTATTGTATTCCGGCAATTAAGGAACTTGTGCAAAATGCTGAACTTAAGGATGAAGCAGATTATGCACTATCAAGATTACAAACTAAATAACATTACTCTGTGGCCCTCTGTGCTTCTCTGTAGTTCTCTGTGTAACCAAAGAAGAACTTACACAGAGTTGCACGGAGAAGACACAGAGTTGCACAGAGGTACTATAATGAAAAATTGATAAATGCTATCACTGGTTATACCGATATTTAACGAAGAGAGCCTGGTTGATGAACTTGTTAAAAGAACTATATCGTCGCTTGAAACATTTATTACCGAATATGAAGTGATCTTTGTCGATGACGGAAGCTCTGATCAGAGCCTGAATAAATTACTCCGATGGCAGCAAAATAACAGGAAAATAAAAATACTTTCCCTCTCGAAGAATTTTGGTCACCAGGCTGCATACACTGCAGGTCTGGAACATGCAAGTGGTGAGATAGTTGCCATGATGGATGGGGACCTTCAGGATCCTCCTGAGCTTCTATCAGATATGTACCGAAAGATTAAGGAGGAAGATTTTGATATTGTAAGCGGGAAAAAAACCGGGAGAAAAGGAAATAAAGGCCGTAATCTTTATGCGGTATTATTTCATCTGATATTTAAACATATCGGTGAAATAAAGAATATGGAAAATTCGGGAAATTATTCCATGATGAAAAGGGAAGCTGTTGAGGCCCTGTTATCAATGAAAGAAAAAGTGAGGTATCTTCCTGGACTGAGAACATTCATTGGCTTTAACCAGGGATATGTTGAATTTGTACGAGAAGACCGCCTCAGAGGAAATCCGAAAATGAGTATTCGCAAATTATTTAAGCTGGCAGCAGATGGTATTTTTTCATTTTCCAGGTTTCCAATTCGATTCTGCCTGATTATGGGAACAATCGGAACTCTTGTTTTTATGTTAGCAGGCATTTATGTTCTTATCGCAAAAGTTTCCGGGTTTGCTATTATTGGCTGGTCATCAACATTGCTGAGCATCTATTTCCTGGGATCGATTCAGCTGGTCTTTCTCGGGATATTGGGAGAATATGTTTACAGGAGCTACAAAGAATCACAGAACCGGCCGGTCTATTTCGTTAAGAAGTTCTATGACGGGAGTCAGGAAAAATGATGAAAGAGAAATCCCTGAAATATATCTTTTTTATCACATCTGCAATTCTTCTTATAATGATGCTGCTGACTAGCAGGGATGCCGGCATCACATGCGATGAAGTGCTTCATTATAATCAATCGGTCTCAGTTTATGATTATTTTGCATCGCATGGCACTGACCGGTCCGCATTAAATACACCGGTCACCCATCTAAAATATTATGGCCAGTCATATGATAATATCGTCACAATCCTGATCAAATGGTTCAAAATTGATAATGTATACCGGTTCCGTCATTTTATGAGTTCAATTGCCGGCTGGCTGGCAATTCTTGTTACAGCTCTTTTCGCAGTATGGCTTACAGATTACAGAGCGGGAATAATAGTACTAATACTTTACGCAGTCTCCCCTACATTTATCGGTCACACTCAGAATAATCTGAAAGATATTCCTTTTGCACTGGCATATATTTCTGCTACCTGGTTCATTCTCAAATTTTTGAAATCAGGAAGGGAAAATCGCATTTCAGATATTATTCTTCTGACGCTCAGTATTGCTTTTTCATTAAGTATACGGGCAGGAGGGCTAATATTAATGTGTTATCTTCTGTTCTTTTTTTCATTTTACTATTTTATAAGATATCTCAGAGAAAAAAAAGCTGATTTTACTGAGATATCCGGTAAATTGAAATGGATAGTCGGCATTCTGGCAGTTTCCTGGTTATTAAGTACTCTCTTATGGCCCTTTGCCCTGCTCAGCCCGGTAAAAAATGTTATTGAATCATACCGTGTAATGGCACATTTCCCTGATACTTTCAGGCAGATTTTTGAGGGAAAAGTGGAATGGTCCGATTTTATGCCCTGGTATTATATTCCCAAATCGATGGCAATAACCATTCCGTTTATAGTACTGGCAGGACTTATATTATTCTGTGTTTTTGCAAAGGCATCATTCAAAAAGGAAAATCAGGTTCTTTTTCTGTTTATAGTTTTTACAGTCCTTTTTCCGCTGGTATTTGTTGCTTATGAAAAATCAAATGTTTATAGTTCCTGGCGACAGTTTCTTTTTTTATATCCTGCAATTGTCCTGTTGGCTTCCATTGGTTTTTATAATTTCTTCAGGGGAGTTAAAACAAGGTATTTAAAATGGGGCATGGTCGTTCTGATGATATTGTTTTCAATTAATCCGTTAAGATTCATGATTTCAAATCATCCTTATTATTATTTATATTATAATCAGCTGGTCGGGGGAACAGAAGGTGCTTATACCAATTATGAAATGGATTATTATTTTGTAAGCCAGACAGAAGCATCACGATGGTTAATTGATTACCTTAAAGAGAAGAATATTCAGGGACCGGTAAAAGTAAAAGCAACATATTCAGTGTTATGGCAGTTTCGTAAGCATCCTGAAATTAAAACTTCGTTTTTCCGTTATGAGGAGAGAAGCGAGTATGACTGGGACTATGCCATTGTTGTAAACAGGTATATTTCTCCATACAAGTTGAGGCATAATTTCTGGCCGCCAAAAAATGCTATAGATGTAATATATGTCGATAAAGTACCTGTATGTTCAGTTCTGGAAAGAAAATCAAAAGATGATTATTATGGTTATGTGGCTTTATCAGAGGGCAGATACAGGGATGCTATTAAATACTTTGAAAAAGCATTGAAAAATGATGACCTGGATGAAATGATTTTTTATAATTTTGGGGCGGCTCTTTACAATGAAGGACAATATCAGAAAGCTGATTCAGTTTTAAAAAGGGGACTGGAGTTAAATCCTGAATTTGAACCCCTTCTGATGTATCTTGGCAATATTGCCAGATCGCAGAATAAAACCGAAGATGCGATTAATTATTATGAAAGACTTATCGGAGTTAATCGGAAGTACTTTGAAGCATACGTCAGCCTGTCTGCATTATTGACCCCCGGGGATGTTATGAAAGCCCGTTCCTTGTTGAGAACATGCCTGGACATGTACCCACGGTATAAACCGGCAATAATAGCACTGGCTGATACTTACAGGAATACAGACCCGGGTATTGCCAGGAAATATGATGATCTTGCAAAGTCTATTAAATAATTTAAAATAAGAGTTTAAGATGAAAAAATCAGTTTTAGTGTTTACGATGACAATGTTGCTGTTAATGAGTGGTGTGAGTTTTTTAAATGCGCAGGAGCAACCTCAACCAAAAAAAGACACGGTTAATATGGATACCGATGCCAAACCTACATATTACTATGCAACAGAGGATGAGAAGTCAGATTCCAAAAAAAGTTCAGTTACAACTATTATAATCATCGTCGGAGCCGTAGTGGTAGTTGGTGCAGCAGGTTTCTTCCTTCTTAAAAAGAAAAAATAAACCTTTTGCGCTGAGCGCTGAGCCCTGAGCCCTGAGCCCTGAGCCCTGAGCCCTGAGCCCTGAGCCCTGAGC
>CAYUQR010000021.1:0-53179 GCA_964446825.1 uncultured Rikenellaceae bacterium | reverse complement strand
CCCTGCACCCTGCACCCTGCACCTCTTCTTACTTCCTGTTCCTGATATAAATATGTTTGATGTGATTCTGACCCGATTCTCTTTCGTCAATTTCAAAATCCAGTGACTTGATAAGCGGAGTTAGTTTAGGAAATCCGAAATTTCTGGGGTCAAAATCAGGCTGTTTCTTAAGGATAAGATTACCGACATCTCCAAGGTAGGCCCAGCCGTTTTCATCAGCCAGGTCAGATATAGAGGATGCAATAAGACGCTTCACTAGTCTTGTTGCGGCTTGAGGATCAGGTGTTTCGGCTTTCTTCTTTTTCACAATCGGTTTCCCCCTCCTCTTTGTCTCTGGTACAGGAGTTTCGAGCGACACGGTTGATGAAGTGATTATCTCGAGATAAATGAACTTATCGCATGCTATTATAAATGGAGGAGGGGTTTTCCTTTCTCCAATGCCTATCACCTTCATACCAGCTTCCCTTAACCTGGTTGCAAGCCTTGTGAAATCACTGTCGCTCGATACGATGCAAAAACCGTCTACTTTACCTGAATACAGAATATCCATTGCATCTATTATCAATGCCGAGTCGGTTGAGTTTTTGCCTTTGGTATAACTGTATTGTTGTATCGGAGTGATGGCATTTTCAAGAAGTACTGATTTCCATCCTGAAATGGTTGGCCTTGTCCAGTCTCCGTAAATCCTTTTGAATGTGGGGGTTCCGTATTTGGCTATCTCTTCAAGCATCCCCCTGACATTACTGTAGGGTATATTGTCGGCATCGATAAGAACAGCCAGACGTAAATCATTTAATGGTTGCATAATCCGGTTAGTTAAACATGGTGCAAGTTAACGCTTTTTTCCGGTCATTTCCTTAATATCTAGCCTGATTACCAATGTCTCTCTTATCATTTTTTCATCATAGTCAAAATCACTTTTCCGCGAATAGTGTGACATTATGCAGTCGAGACCCTTGATTTTTTCATCTCTTTCGGATACAATATAAATATTGCCATACCCAACTACACTTCTGAATTTCATCCCCCAATCGCATCCTTTTAATCCGGAATAGAGCTTATGATCGGTATCCATTTCAAAACAGACATGATTATTTTTTTTGATCATCTCCAGTTTTCTTCCTTCCGGGGCACTGTGAAAATAGAGACATCGGTCCGGCCTCGCGGAGTATCCGAAATTCATTGTAACAATATATGGCATGTTGCTGTCAGCAAAAGCCACCCTGCATACATCAGATGTATCAATTATTGATTCAATATCATTTATATCAGTTATTTCCCTGTCCTTCCTTCTCATCGTTTTTTAGTTTTTCCTTCGGTATCTGTCATACTAATATTTTTTATTTTTTCAATCGTTTTAAACACCGGACAATCATGGGAGTGAGCACCAGGGAGATATCCGGTACTCATAAGAAATTCATTTACAATTTCCCCCCCGGTGAACTTAAATGTCTTCCTGAAGAGTTTAATCCACTCATCAAGAGAGTAAATCTTTTCTGCATTATAATCCAGCCATTTTCTGAATGACCCGCTTTCATTTCTGATCTTCAAAATAACCCTGGCATTCTCGATCGCTGCATTTATTTTCAAACGGTTTCTGATTATTCCCTGATCATTCATTAGCCTCTGAAAATCATCATGATTATATTCAGCAACCTTATTAATATCATAATTATCGAATGCTTTACGGAAATTATGTTGTTTTTTCAGGATAAGAATCCAGTTTAGCCCAGCCTGGTTAATTTCAAACATCAGTCTTTCAAATAATGCATTGTCGTTATCGATAGGAAAGCCATAATGGTTATCATGATACTCTTTATGCAGAGACAACTGTTCGCCTGTCAGTGTTTTTATGTAGTCGCAATAGGTCATTTTCTGAAAAATCTATACTTATCTAAATCTGATTATCGAAACCTGAAATATATTCACTAAAAATAAAGAAATTTCTTAACTTTGCCTTCACTCATAAAAAGGGTAAAAAAAACTAACCAATACCAACATGTCATGGGAAAAGGTGATAAAAAAACAAGAAGAGGCAAAATAGTCCTTGGCTCTTTTGGCGTAAGACGTCGCCGGAAAAAATCATTTAAGCCAGAGATCAAACCAGGTAAAATTATTAAAGAGAAGGAACTGAAAGATAAAAAGCCTGTCAAAGAGAAAAAAGTTATTAAAGAAGTAAAAGAAGTAAAAGAAGTAAAAGAAGTACAGGAAGTACAGGAAGTACAGGAAGTAAAGGAAGTACAGGAAGAAAAAGTAGTAACTCCTGTTATTGAGGTTAAAGAAACCAAAACTGTAAAAGCAAAAGCTGAAGTTAAATCACCAAAGGCTCCCAAAGAGAAGAAAGTTGTTAAAGAGGAGAAAACAGGAAAAGAATCAAAGCCTAAAAAAGAGAAGAAGAGCTGAACCCTCCCATTCACCCTGTCACCCCTTCATCTCTTTACAATGAGCCACTTATAGTCCTCGGGATCAATAACTGCATTTATTATAACGGGTTCGTTAACAGCCAATGCTTCAATAATTGTTTTTCTCATGCTTTCAAGTGACCATGCTCTCAATACTTTTATCCCCAGATAGGTATCAGCACCAAAGAGGTCGCCCTGGTAAAGAAGTGTCCCATAAGGAAGCAGGTTTTTCCACGACTGTTTCACTTTGATAAGGTTTAGTTCTCCATCAGAGAAAATAACAACAATAATCGGAAGGTTATACCTTCTGGCAGTTATCAGCTCTCCAGCCATCATCAGAAATCCGCCATCCCCGGTAATGCAAACAACTGTAGCTTCACGGTCAGTGATCTGAGCCGCGAGGGCAGCCGGAATGCCAAAACCCATTCCCGACCATCCATTCGTCATTATTATTTTACTTCTTCCATGGGTCTGCCAGAATTGTCCTATGAGATGAAGATGAGAACCAACATCCGCAGTAATGATGGTATTCTCAGGCAATTCATCCTGGAGCACTTTAAGGGCTGCAGCCGGACCAAAATGGTTCGTGAAGCCCATAAAAACCGATTCCATCTCGTCACGTATGCCCCGAATTATCGTTTGTTCAAATATTAATGAGCTTATATTAAGATTTTTAAGTATGCTGAACCATTCATCAGTAGGGCCGGTATAGCTTGCAACGATCCCAGTGGAAGGCAGATCGGTTTGCCTGGTATCAAAATGCACCAGCGGTACATCGGGTATCCACGATTCGTAATTGTATTCAACAGGATCGTAGCCTATGCCAATAACCAGATCGGTTTTTTCGTATATATCTTCGATAAAGTCACTCAGTGAATGGAATAAGACACCTGTATAACATGGATGATCTTCAGGGATTAATCCTTTTGCCATCGGTGTGATCACCACAGGCATCCTGTAATGATCGATAAACTTGAGCAAATCGTTCTGAATTCCCAGCCTGGCGGCTGTAAGTCCGATGGCCAGCAACGGACGGCGCGATTTATCAAGTAATGAAATTATCTTAGGAATGTCGTTCTGAAAATATTTGGTTTCAGAGGAGGGTCCCCTTTCAGTATTTGTCTCAATTTCAATGCCTGCAATATCGGAAGGAAGACCGATATGGACAGGCCCGGGATATGAATCGCGGCATATCTTCAAGGCAGCTTCCATTACCTCTGCTGCATTATCAGCTCTCATCCTGAAGGTTGCTTTTGTGAGTGGCTTAAAAAGTTTCTGGTGATTAATATTCATTTGGGTGGTACGGTTGATCATAAGGTCATCAATCTCACTAGTAAAGACTATTACCGGAGATCTGTCGAGCAATGCGCCACCGATGCCTGTTGAAATATTTGTTGCCCCGGGACCAAATGTGGAATGACAAATACCGGGAATGCCAGTCAGTCTTGCCGTCACATCAGCCATAATGCCCGCAGCGGCTTCATTCGATGTTAGGATGAATTCTATCCCTGCTGACCTGAATGCCTCGAGATAGGGTATTGAGGGTCCGCCGGGAAGACCGAACACAAATCTAACACCGTTGTTAACCAACTGATTTGCAATATATTCTGCAATAGTCATGAATAACATGTTGAATAACAGACAAAACTATTAAATATTATGAAGTCTTCATACTAAAATTATATCCAAATTCTGTTACATTTATCGGTATGTTGAGAAGAATTTATATAAATAACATAACAATAGTAAATTTCAATTAATATCTTCAATAATGAAAAGGACATTACTAATTCTGAGTTTTTTTCTCATAGATTTTGTTTTTTCGAACATGTTGTGTGCTCAGGTTACTGCTGACGACTATAAAAGAGCAGACAACCTGAATAAGCTTGTGGCTGGCAAGGTTTTTTATGGAACGGTGAATCCTTCATGGATAGGAAAAACAGGCAGTTTCTTTTATGGAAACAATACACCGGATGGTACTGATTATAAGATCGTAAACACTAATAAACTGACTATAAAGCAGGCATTCGACCAAAAGAGATTCGCTAAAGCCTTTGAATCGGTAACCGGGAAGAAAACAGAACCCGGGAGATTGCCAATAAAAAATATTCTTTTTTCGGATGAGTTCGGAAGCTTTGCTTTTGAATTTGATAATTATAACTGGATATGTAACCTTAAAGACTATAAGATAGTTAAGAGAGAGCCGCTAGCAGAAAACGGAAAGCGAAGAGCCTGGGATTGGGGCTTCAGGGATGAACTTGCTAATGAACCTGTTGATTCTCCCGATAAAAAATGGACTGCATTTATAAAAAATTTCAATGTTTACGTCAGATCCAATGACGATAAGAAAGAGTACCAGATTAGTTATGACGGGGGTTTGGGTGAATATTATTCATCTTATTTCAAATGGTCTGAAGATTCCAGAAAATTGATTTCGTGCAAGGTGATACCGGCAGAAAGACATATGATTTATTATATTGAATCTTCACCTGAAGATCAGTTACAACCCAGGCATTATTCATATGAGTACCAGAAGCCAGGTGACGCTGTACCTCAATTATTTCCTCAACTATTTGATATTGAACACAAAAAACACATTAAGGTTGATGCCTCCATGATCCCGAACCAATATTCGGTTGATAATATCAAATGGAGCAAGGATAACAGTTATTTCACTTTTGAGTATAATAAAAGAGGTCACCAGCTTTACCAGGTAATAAAAGTTGATGCTAAAACCGGTGAGTATAAAGTAATCATTAATGAGACTTCACCTACATTTATCGATTACAGCGGAAAACGTTACAGGTATGACATTGAAGAAACCAGTGAGACAATTTGGGCTTCAGAGAGGGACGGATGGAACCATCTCTACCTTTATGACTCTTCCACGGGTATGGTTAAAAATCAGATAACCAGTGGCGAATGGGTTATCAGGGATGTTGCTTTTGTTGATGATAAAAACAGGCAGGTAGTTTTTGAAGCCAGTGGAAAAGAACCGGGAGATCCCTATTTCATTCATTATTATCGAATAAATTTTGACGGGACAGGACTTGTCAGGCTGACTGAAGGAGAAGGGACCCATGATGCAAGCTTTTCTCCAGATAAGAAATATTTCGTGGATACCTGGTCGCGGGTTGATTTTCCACCTGTGTCAGTATTAAGGAGGACAGAGGATGGGGAGCAGGTAATGCTGTTAGAGAAAGCTGATATAACTAAACTTCTTGCGACAGGAATAAGGCTGCCAGAACCGTTTGTGGCGAAAGGGAGGGATGGGTTAACCGATATCTGGGGAATAATAATAAGACCGATAAATTTTGATCCATCCAAAAAATACCCAGTTATTGAAAATATCTATGCCGGCCCTCACAGCAGTTTTGTTCCGAAAAATTTCAGGCCGATCGTCAAAGGAATGCACCAATTGGCTGAACTGGGTTTTATTGTTGTCCAGATAGATGGAATGGGCACTTCGAACAGATCGAAGGCTTTCCATGATGTATGCTGGAAGAATCTGAAAGATGCCGGATTCCCCGACAGGATTTTGTGGATGGAGGCTGCTGCTAAAAAATATCCTTACATGGATATCGACAGGGTTGGCGTATATGGTACTTCTGCAGGCGGACAAAATGCTGCAGGAGCAGTACTGTTCCACCCTGAATTCTATAAGGCAGCAGTTGCCTCCTGCGGATGTCACGATAACAGAATGGATAAAATGTGGTGGAATGAACAATGGATGGGCTGGCCGGTAGGAAAAGAGTATGCTGAGTCGTCAAATGTGGAAAACGCCTCGAGGCTTAAAGGAAAGTTGTTATTGATGAACGGGGAGATGGACAATAATGTTGACCCCACTTCCACCATGCAGGTGGTTAATGCACTGATTAAAGCAAATAAGGAGTTTGAATATGTCTTTCTGCCGGGGATGAAACATACCAGCGGTGGTGTCTATGGCGAAAGAAAACGCAGGGATTTCTTTGTCAAAAACCTTCTGGGTGTTACGCCTCCGGATTGGAATGTAGTGGAAAAATGATTTTTTTTCTGATATTTGCCGGCAAATAATTTTAATTGTACAGTAAAGGAAACACTATTTTCTGGGCTGTAATTGCATGCCTGCTCTGGTCGACAGCCTATGCATCGATTAAGATCGGATTACAGTATGATACACCCTTCCATTTTGCCGGATTAAGGTTTATGATAGCCGGTTTGCTGATTCTTCCATTTACTGTCCGACCGACAGCTTTTATAAAAATGGTAAGGGAACACTGGAAGATTGTTGTATGGGTAACACTTCTTCAGACCATTCTTAATTATGCTCTGTTCTACCAGGGGATGAGTCTTGTTCCAGGTGCCCTGGGTGCCGTAATTGTTGGTTCACAACCGCTTGTTACTGCAGTAGTTGCCTCCCTGATGCATAAAGATGATAAACTTACCAGGAAGAAGCTTATAACCATAGTTTTTGGTATTTCAGGTGTGATCCTTATAAGTGCCGGGAGACAGGCATTCGAGTTTGGTACTGCCATTGAAATGCTGGGTGTATTTATGATCCTTATCGCGAATATTGCAACCGCTACAAGTAATGTTCTGGTTTCCATTAAAAGCAATGGAATGAATCCTCTCGTTCTCAGCTCTGTTTCACTTTTTACAGGAGGTCTTACCATCTTCCTTTTTTCAATACCGCTCGAAGGTTCTAAAGGTCCTTTTCCCGTGGAATATTGGCTGATCTTGTTGTGGTTGAGTTTAATGGCTGCATTTGCCTTTTCATTATGGTATAAACTTTTACTGCGTCCCGGCGTTAAAGTGTCTGAACTTAATCTCTGGAAATTTATAATTCCGGTGGTAGGGGCTATACTCAGCTGGCTTTTTGTTCCCGGTGAAAAACCGGAATGGCTTACAATAACCGGGATGGTTATCATTACAGTTTCATTGATATTGTTTTACAGAAGCACAAAACAAGTTCATTTAAATTAGTTAATAATATACCGTCATGATAAAACGACTCAAAGCAATAGGTTCCTATGCAATTTTCTGGCTTGCATATTTCTTTTTTGCCCGACTGTTTTTCATTTCATTCCAATACCATAATTCATTTCAGAATAGTATTTTGGGTCTCCTTGGCACCTTCTGGCATGGGTCGAAGCTTGATATTTCAACAATAGGATATTACATGATCATTCCGGTTTTACTATCCATTCCGGGATTATATTTTAATGGTAACTGGTATAAGCTGTTCCTCAGATGGTATTCATATTTTTTTATTGTATTCTCAACAATAATAGTTGTTGCTGATGCTAATCTCTATTCCTACTGGGGTTTTCGCATGGATTACACTCCAATGCTTTACCTTAAAACACCCGGGGAAGCAATGGCTTCAGTAAGTACATTGAAGATCATTTTGTTTTTTATAACAATTGCTGCAATTTCATCTTTTTTTATTTTCCTGTATAATAAACTTATTGATAACCTTTTTGACCGTTTTGAAAGGATACGTTACTGGTTAGCGGCGATCCCTCTTTTTCTTATACTATGGGGAGCATTATTAATTCCAATAAGAGGCGGGTTTGGCCTTGCACCTATAAATGCCGGCACAGTCTATTTCAGTAACAAAATGTTCCTTAATCATACTGCTGTCAATGCAATATGGAACGTAGGGACAACTGCATTCACGCAAAAACCGGTAAAAAATCCCTATATTTTCGAAGATATCAAGGATGCGGCTGCCATTGTTGATTCACTCACTGTTAAAGGAGGAGTAACGGAAAATGTACTGACCACATCCAGGCCAAATATTATGTTAATTGTACTGGAAAGTTTCAGCGGTTATCTTATTGGACCACTGGGTGGGGATTCAACGGTAACGCCAAATGTTAACAGGTATGCAAGGGAGGGAATACTCTTTTCGAATTTTTATGCTTCCGGTACCCGGACTGACAAAGCAATACCTGCAGTTTTTGATGGCTACCCGGCTCAGCCGGCCCAGTCTATTATTAAGGAACCAAAGAAGACACAGTCATTACCAAGCCTGGTAAAGATACTGATCGATAATGGCTATCATACTGCTTTCTGGTATGGAGGAGAGATTAATTTTGCCAATTTTAATTCCTTTGTAATAGGGTCGGGATTTCAGAATATTATAACCAAAAATAACTTCAGCCCTGAATTTTACAATTCTAAATGGGGAGTACATGATCACATTCTTTTTAAGACGCTGGAGGATTCAATGAAAACAGTAAAGGAACCTTTCCTTAAAGTAATACTTACACTTTCCAGCCATGAGCCATTCGATGTTCCTATGGAGACTGTTTTTCATGGGTCAGATAATATGTCAAAGTATAAAAACTCTGTCTATTATGCTGATAAATCTCTCGGTTCTTTCCTCGATTGGGCAAGTACCACCGACTGGTGGAAAAATACCCTCATAATTATGGTAGCCGACCACTGTGCACGTGTTACCAGCGATATGTCTATTTTTACACCATATGTTTTCCGGATACCTATGATATGGACTGGTGGAGCTCTGTCGCGTAAAGGTATGAAAGTTGAGAAGATTGGCAGCCAGGTTGATATCCCGGTTACTGTTCTTAACCAGCTTGGCATAAAAAGTAATTTTCCTTTTGCGAAAGACCTCTTTTCTGATAAATCAAATTCATTTGCATTCTACACTTTCAATGAAGGTTTCGGATTTGTTACCGATACCTCCGATGTAAGCTTCGATCTCAAGCAGCGAAAAGCTGTTCTGAACGAAGGGAAAGATCCGATTTTGACGGAGAACATGGGGAAAGCTTATCTCCAGGTATTGTTTGATGATTATTTAAAAAGATAAAACCAGGTTCTAATTGCGGGCAGACCCATTAATAAGGTTTAATAAGCGTATTCCAGGCGTTGTTATAATGCTTGGAATTGTGAGTCTCTTTACCGATGTCGCTACGGAGATGATTTATCCTCTTATCCCTGTTTATGTCGCTGCGCTTGGTTCCGGGGCAATTTTACTTGGTGTTATCGAAGGTGTTGCAGAAACTACAGCTTCGTTGCTTAAACTGATTAGTGGTATAATTTCGGATAAGATCGGAAAGAGGAAACTGCTCGTATTTATTGGCTATACAATCTCTTCACTAGTCCGACCACTGACAGGAATGGTTACTGCTGCATGGGAGATAGTTATTATTAGAATGTTCGACCGCGTCGGGAAAGGCATCAGAACTGCTCCCCGTGATGCATTGATAGCCTCTTCGGTTGATGAAAATATAAGGGGAAGGTCATATGGTTTTGAACGTGCCATGGATCATGTTGGTGCTGTTATTGGTCCGGTACTTGCAATAATAACTCTTCTTGTCCTTTTTATCGGTTTCGGAATGAAAGATTCTCTTTCAGCCTTAAGGTGGACATTCATACTTGCAATAATACCCGGAATTTTAGCTGTTCTGACACTTTTATTGTTTGTAAAAGAAGCTTCTTCAAAAAGGCAAACAGGGATTCCGTTTAAATTATCTTTTAAGAGTTTTGATAATAATTTCAGGAACTATCTCCTTGTAATGATCCTTTTCACTCTTGGAAACTCTTCGGATGCTTTTCTGCTGTTCAGAGTTGAGGAGGCTATCCAAAGAAGCGGGGCTGTTGTAAACCTGGTAAACAATATTCATCCTCTTCAGGTAATGTTATCTGCATTCGGCGATGAAACCACCAGGTCAAATGTTATCAATATCCTTTTCCTTCCTCTTGTCTGGGCATTTTTTCATATCATTAAGGCTGTTTTTTCAACTCCGCTCGGAACTCTTTCCGACAGAATAGGCCGGAAGATTGTTATAAATGCAGGGTGGGCAATCTATGCATTTGTTTATATTTCATTTGCTCTTATTGTGTTTTTATCTCCTGAATTACAGGTTATCGCAACATTTATTCTCTTTGCTGTATATGCTCTGTTCTATGCATTTACGGAGGGAACGGAAAAAGCGCTTATTGCTGATATGGTTAGCGATGAAAAGAGAGGAACAGCTTTTGGTCTGTTTAATTTTTCGATAGGGCTGGGAGCTCTGCCTGCAAGTATTATATTCGGATTTCTTTACAGCTATTTTGATAAAATATATCCCGGTTACGGGGGAACTGTAGCTTTCGGTTTTGGGGGAACAATCGCAATTATTTCTATGATACTTCTTGCAGTAAAAGTAAAAGAGCCCATAAAAAGCTCTTTTTAAACTATACCTCTGTGTGACAAAAAAGAACTTACACAGAGAAACATAAAGGTATTAAGATCTAGCGGCTATAGTTTTTCTTACTTTTTTTACCATATTTACTGCTTCTCTTAAATTCCCTGCTTTTGCCTTCAGATCTGCTCTGATTCCTTTTTTCCGGTCTTCTGTCTGACCATTTGGCAGGTTTATTTCCGGAATATCCTCCATTTCTTGTTTTGTCTGGTTTTTCCTGTGCTATTTCGACGGCGACTCTTCTGTCTTTAAATGTGGCATTGCTCAACGCTCCTATCAGATCATCAGCATAGCCGGTTTCAACTTCAAAAAAGGAGAAGCTCTTTAGCAGGTCAATTTTTCCGATCGGTATTTTTTTCCCCCTGGTGTTGGAGTTCACAAGTTCAATTAGCTGCTCTGCATAGAACCCGTCTGTTTTTCCCAGATTTATGAACAGTCTTTTGTAGTTTCCCGGGTAATCTCCGCGAGATTCTCTTCTGCCTGACCTGCCGAAACCTTCGTCTCTCTCAGATACCGGAGAGATAATATCTTCACCGTGCCTGTAATCATCGAGGAAACGGTCAAACTCAAGAGAAACAACTCTTTTAAGCAACTCTTCCCTGTCAAGTCCTGACAGTTTCTCCTTTATCTCAGGCAGGAATTTTTCAATTTCCTGGTGATCAGTTAAAACATTCTCAAGTTTAGTTACCCAGTTAAATAACTGTTTTCCGCAAATTTCGCTTCCTGTCGGAATCGGAATAGATTTGAAAGGTTTCTTAACTTTTCTTTCGATCTGCTGGAGAATATGTTTTTCTCTCAGGTGAACAAGCGAAATTGAAATCCCTGTTTTACCAGCTCTCCCGGTTCGTCCGCTTCTGTGAGTATAAACCTCAGTATCGTCGGGGAGGCTGAAATTAATTACATGGGTGAGATCATCGACATCAAGTCCCCTGGCAGCTACATCAGTTGCAATAAGAAGCTGAAGATTCCTGATTCTGAACTTCTGCATTACTGCATCGCGCTGAGCTTGCGACAGATCACCGTGCAGGGCGTCTGCATTGTAACCATCATTTATAAGCTTAGATGCAACTTCCTGGGTCTCTTTACGTGTACGACAGAATACAATGCCGTAAATATCAGGTTCAAAGTCTGCTATGCGTTTGAGTACCTTATATTTGTCTTTTGCATGTACCAGGTAATAGGCATGGCTTACATTCTCGGCTGATGCGTTTTTTGCACCTATAGTTATCTCAGCTGGATTATTCATGTATTTTCTTGCTATTGATGCAATTTCCGATGACATCGTAGCAGAGAACAGAAGTGTTCTTCTTCCTTCCGGAACATCTTCAAGTATTTCATTAATACTGTCCAGAAAACCCATGTTAAGCATCTCATCCGCTTCATCGAGTATGACCGTGTTTACAGAAGAGAGTTTCGCTGCCCCCCTTCCTATAAGGTCAATCAGTCTGCCGGGTGTTGCCACAATAATATGTACACCTTTTTTTAAACCTCTTATCTGGGTGTCTATACTTGCTCCGCCATAGACAGCCTGAATTTTTAGTTTTCCGGTGAACTTTGCATAATCAGTAAGGTCGCCCGTTATCTGCATGCATAGCTCCCTGGTGGGACAGAGGATAAGTGCCTGCGTAGTGTTAATTTCTGTGTCTGTTGCCTGTACCAGTGGCAGTCCGAATGCTGCTGTTTTTCCGGTTCCGGTTTGCGCCAGGGCAATAATGTCATCTTCACTGCCAAGCATTAGCGGGATTACTTTTTCCTGCACCGGCATAGGTTGATCAAATCCAAGTTCCTGAATAGCCTTCAGTATACCGGGAGTAAATCCCATCTCTTCAAAATTTATCATTATTCTTTTTTATGATGTGGTTTCCGGGAGCAATGGATTTTCTTAATCCCGGTCGAAATGAACTCAAATACAGACTGGGCAAAATGCCTGACAACGCTTCGTGGAAGTCACCTTGTTAATTAGGCCGCGAAGATAATCAAATTATTCTAATTACAACATAATTAGGAGGCTATAAAGGCAATAGAGGCTGTAGAGGCTTTAGATGCGATATTGCTTTAAAGCCTTTATAGATTTTATAGCATTTTCCCCAATGTGTGGTCAGGCTATAAAATTTGCTAATAAAATTGGGATAAATAAATTAATAATATACTGTTATATAACACGTAATTACATAAATTTGTAACTATGGAATCGAGGCCGGTAAAAATCTATTCGACAGACAATGTTCCTCGTCTGAGTTATGTTGCAGGAATCATACTGGAAGATATTCTGGGTTTATCATGGGAAGTAATTACTGACAAAAGGAGACTGGGGAAAAATCACATAATTAATTATTCAGCAGAAAAATTAGAGGGCGCATTTAAAATAGATCCTCATCCTCTGCTTTTTGAAAACGGGATCACTCCTCAGGCTATTAGTGTCACTCAATGGAAGGACTTTCCTGTATTTTTCCAGACGCAACCTGATTCTGATCTGCCTTTTGATATTTTTGCCGCTTCTTTTTACCTTATAAGCCGCTACGAGGAATATCTCGGTTTTGAGGCGGATGAGCATGGACGTTTCAAAGCTTCATCATCCATTGCATTTCAAAATGGATTTCTCGGGAAACCGGTTATCGACCACTGGGCAAGGGAATTGGCTAAAACTCTTCTGAAAAAATTCCCGACACTGGTTTTTAAAAGTAATGAGTTCAGGTCGCTTTTGACCATTGATACTGATCAGCCTTTTGCTTTCAGGGGGAAAACTCTTATCAGATCTTTAGGAGGATTTTTTCGCGATATAACAAATAATGAAAAACATGTGGGGGAAAGGTATAGAATTATTGCCGGCGAAGAAAAGGATCCTTTCGATGTTTTCGACTATATAATTGAAAACATTGAAAAATATGAAACCAAAACTCTCTTTTTTTTCCCTGTAGGCGATCATTCAGATTATGATAAGAACCCTTCATGGAAAAATGATGAATACAGGAAGCTGATTACCCGGGTGGCTGATAAATTTGAAACGGGCCTCCATCCATCTTATTACGCTGCAGAAAGAGTGAATCTTATAGATAATGAACTGGCCCGGCTGAAGACTATTCTTCAAAAAGACATTACCGTAAGCCGTTTTCATTACCTACGGCTATTCATGCCGCAATCATATCGTTATCTTTCTGAAACAGGTATAATGGAAGACTATTCAATGGGTTACGCCGATGAACCCGGGTTCAGGGCAGGTATATCAAGGCCGTTTTATTTTTATGATTTATCTCAAGAGAAACAGACCAAACTGAAAATAATACCGTTCCAATTAATGGATGCCACACTTTACCAATATAAAAACCTTGATCCGGAAGCTGCCATGGAGTTAGTACTGAACCTGATATCCGAAACAAGAAATGCCGGAGGTCTTTTTGTAAGTATCTGGCATAATACATCATTGCTTGATAATCCTGATTGCCAGGGATGGAGAGAGGTCTTTGATTTTATGCTCAAAAACCAAATGCCATGATAGTGTTCCATAACAATAATGAAATCGACAGGGAACAGTGGGATAACTGCATAAGAAACTCTCCCGGTGTTAAGCCTTATGGATATTCATGGTTTCTTGATATAATGGCTCCCGGATGGCAGGCTCTTGTAGATGATGATTACGATTCGGTTTTTCCTGTTCCCGGGTTCAGGCGATTTGGTATTCAATATATTGCAACCCCGATTTTTTTGCAGCAGCTGGGAGTTTTTTCTCCTGATAAACCTGCCGATGCATCTCTTGCCGAATTTCTTGAATTCCTGCCTGATTTTTACCGCCTGATAGATTTGTGTGTAGGACAAAGGAATCACATTGAAGGATTTAAAATTACTGAAAGAAGTAATTATGAACTTGACCTCTCAAAACCCTATGAAAATTTACGGGAGAATTTTACACCCCATTGTAAACGCAATATCGAGACTGCTTCGAGAAAAAATCATGAACTTGTTACCGATATTACACCTGATGAGCTGATCGATATCTTTATAATGAATAAAGGCAAAGAAATTAGAGGAATAAAGTTACGCGATTATCACAGGCTTAAGAGCCTGATGAACTTTTGCATTAAAAATAAGAAGGGAAGGATAATAGGCGTTAGGGCTACAAAAAAAAGGATATTATACGGCGTTTTTATCGTAGAGACACATGGTAACAAAACAATGCTTTTTGTTGTCAATACACCTCAGAGCCGTGAAAAGAGAATAGGATATTATGTTGTAGATGAATTAATAAAGAGCCATTCCTCAACCAGGACGATATTGGATTTCGCAGGATCATCAATCCCGTCAATAGCTTCATTCATGGAGTCGTTCGGTGCAATTAAAGTTCCGTTTTACAGGCTCTACAGGAACAGGCTGTTCTGGCCGGTCAGGATGATGAAATAATATATACTTAAATTTCGTAACAAGAGAAGCTGTTGAGATTTAATCATTATCACAAGTCGAATAAAATTGAATGGCAAAGAGGGCGTTAATATTAATTCTTCTGACCATATCTGCGGTCGCTGCTATGGGACAGGACAGCCTGCGATTCAGTGGACAGGCTTCTTCATGGTTAAACATTAATTCAGGCAATGAACTGCCTCTATGGGGAGGTCTCCGCTATATACCGCAGGTTGATTATTCAATTGATGCCGGGCATCACCGGCTTTTTGATACTGAGCTATCCGCAAATATATATGGCAGTGCCGGTCTTCATCCTTTTGATTCCCTGACTGCTTCCGGCAAAATAAAGCCATATCGTGCATGGGTACGCTATTCCTCAGAGCAGTTTGAGTTAAGGCTCGGATTACAGAAACTTAATTTTGGGTCTGCCATGATGATCAGGCCGCTGATGTGGTTCGATCAGCTTGATCCGCGCGATCCGCTGCAGCTTACTGATGGTGTATGGGGAATCCTTGGCAGGTACTACTTTCTGAACAATGCTAACCTTTGGTTGTGGGGATTATATGGCAACAATGGCGTCAGAGGCTGGGAAACTATACCGGTAAATCATAAAATACCAGAATTCGGGGGAAGGATACAGCTGCCAATACCCACCGGTGAAATGGCTTTTACTTATCATCACCGGGTTGCTGACAGCGAAGATATGGGTGCAGAAATTACCCCTTACGATAAAATACCGGAAAACAAATTCGGGTTCGACGCAAAACTGGACTTGAAAGCTGGTTTGTGGATTGAAGGATCGTATACTAAAAAGCTTAAGAATGTCGGGATATTTACAAACCAGCTGGCTATTACTGCAGGCATGGATTATACCTTTGGTATAGGGAGCGGCCTGTATGTCGCCTGTGAGCAGTTACTTGCATCATATGATGAAAAGCCTTTTGCTTTTCAGAATCTAACCACATTTTCGCTGTTAACATTGAATTATCCTATAGGAATATTTGACAGGTTAAGCGCTATTGTTTATTATAACTGGACTGATAATTCAGTTTATAACTTTTTAAGCTGGCAACGCCAATATGATAAAGTAATGTTATATTTCATGGCTTACTGGAACCCGGAGACATTTTTGCTGCCTGCTCAGACATCCTCGCAGAATATCTTCACGGGAAAGGGAATCCAGGTAATGTTTGTTTTCAATCACTAATAATAATGAAATGGAAAATTCTCCAATCATCAGAATCGAAAAATTAGTAAAGAGCTTTCCAATGGGGAAGGGGGAATTCACGGCTCTTAAGGGCATTGAACTGACCCTTTCGCAGGGAGAGTTTGCAGGCCTGATAGGACCCAGCGGATCAGGCAAGACGACGCTCCTTAACATTATAGGATCGCTCGATTCGCCAACTTCAGGCGATGTGCTTGTACTACAACATAATATAAGCCATATGACTGCAAAAGAATCAGCCCAGTTAAGGAAGAAAAATCTTGGATTTATTTTTCAAAGTTACAACCTCCTGGCAGTTCACAATGTCTTTGAGAATGTAGAGTTTCCTCTTCTGCTTCTTAAATATAACTCTTCCGAGAGGAGGAAGATGGTCATGGAAGCTCTTGAATGGGTAGGCCTTGTCGACAAGATCAAATCTAAGCCCCCGCAGTTGTCGGGGGGTGAATGTCAGAGGGTTGCCATAGCAAGGGCAATGGTAAAAAGACCTTCCCTGGTGCTGGCTGATGAACCAACTGCCAACCTCGATGCAGATAACTCACATAACATACTTAAAACAATGGATAAGCTGAACAGGGAGCTTAATACTACATTTCTGTTTGCAACCCACGATGATAAGGTCAAGTCGTACCTGCGGCGCAAAATTTATCTTATCGACGGCAGGGTGGAAAAGGATGAGATAACAGATAATTAAATTATGGTAAAATGAAACTAGCAATCAAACTGGCATACAGAAATCTTATCGGTGCTGGGCTCCGGACCTGGCTTAATGCGATTGTCCTCTCATTTTCCTTCGTTGTGATAATCTGGATGAAAGGGATAATGACAGGCTGGGATTACCAGGCCAAGACCGACATGACAAATTGGGAAATAGGCGGCGGACAATACTGGCAGGAAAAATTCGATCCGTATGATCCGTTTACTTACAGTGAAAGTCATGCTCCTATACCTTCCATGTTTAAGGAAGAAATCACCAGAGGCGATATGGAACCATTCCTCATAACTCAGGGTTCAATTTACCCTCAGGGAAGGATTCAATCGATTATGATAAAAGGAATTGAGCCGGAACAGACGTTATTAATGCTTCCTTCTCAAAAACTGGATACAACCATGACAGATGCCATACCTGCTATGATAGGTGCCATTACGGCAAAGAACCTGAAACTTGGAATTGGCGACAGGGCAGTGCTTCAATGGCGCGATGCCAATGGCACTTTCGATGCATCCGATGTTCTTATTACCGATATTTTTAATGTCAGCGTTCCGTCAGTAGACCAGGGACAAATTTATATCCCTCTCCAAAAACTTCAGTCTATGCTCAATCTTCCAGGTGAAGCAACAATACTGACATATAAGGACAGTAAAATAGAACGACCTGCCATACCGGGATGGGTCCACAAAACGAAAGCAGAATTGACAGCATCTATAGATGAAATGCTAAAAATGAAATCATCGGGTCAGTCAATACTCTATTTTATTCTGCTTCTGCTTGCCATGCTGGCAATTTTCGATACCCAGGTTCTGTCGATTTTCCGGAGACAGAAAGAAATAGGAACCTATATTGCCCTTGGTTACACAAGGAGAGAAGTGGTTGGCCTCTTTACTGTTGAGGGAACAATGCATTCGGTTTTTGCAGCACTTCTTTCGGCTGCCTATGGTTTGCCTTTTCTTGCATGGCAGGCAAAACATGGATGGACCTTGCCTGTGGATGCGAGCCAGTTTGGGTTAGCTATGGCTCAGACTTTATATCCTGTTTATAGCGCCGGACTGGTAGTTACCACGGTACTGATAGTTATGCTCGTTACTGCTGTTGTAAGTTACTGGCCGTCAAGAAGAATTGCTAAAATGAATCCAACAGAAGCATTAAGGGGGAAAATACAATGATAAAATTCTTATTAAAAGGCTTAATCAGGGATAAGAGCCGAAGCCGGCTTCCGGTAATGGTTGTGGCTATTGGTGTGACACTGACAGTATTAATGCATGCATATATTACCGGATTTATGGGTGATACAATAGACGTAAATGCCAGGTTTTTCAATGGCCATCTGAAGGTAATGACAAGGGCATATGCCGATAATATGGATCAGGTACCTAACGATCTTGCCCTGACGGGTGTCGACTCATTAATAACCAGGTTAAAAACACTATATCCGGATATTGAGTGGACACCGCGAATTCATTTTGGAGGCCTTATCGATGTTCCTGATAAGAATGGTGAAACCAGGTCGCAGGGACCTGCCATGGGTATGGGTATTGATATGTTGTCGCCAGGTTCGGAAGAAGTGAAAAGACTGAATTTTGAAAAATCACTTGTAAGGGGACACCTGCCCGAAAAAAGTGGAGAAGTACTTCTCAGCGAGAATTTTTCCAGGAAGCTAAATGTTAATCCGGGTGATATAGTTACTCTCATAAGTTCAACAATGGACGGAAGCATGGCTTTTTATAATTTCGTGGTTTCAGGTACTGTTTCCATTGGATACGACGCACTTGACAGGGGATCGGTATTTGCCGACATTGAAGACATAAGGATGGCATTAAATATGGATAACTCAGCCGGCGAAATAGTCGGGTTTTTTAAAGACGGATTTTACGATGATGTTCTCGCCCGGGCAGACGCAGACAGATTTACTTCATTGGAGAAATCCATTAAGGGGGATTATGTCCCTGAAATGCTTAGTCTGGGTGAACAGGGCAATATGTCAACATATGTTAGCATGTTACATTATTGGTCGATGTATGTGGCTATGATATTTGTGTTTGCAATGTCGCTGGTATTGTGGAATGCAGGTCTTCTGGGAGGTCTTCGTCGCTATGGTGAAATAGGCATTCGTCTTGCCATGGGAGAGGAAAAAGGTCATGTATACAGGACAATGATTTATGAATCAGTAATGATAGGTATTGCAGGCTCAGTTGTCGGTACTGCTATAGGCCTCTTTTTTGCATTTCTTATCCAGAAATATGGCATCGATATCGGAAGTATGATGAAAGGTTCCTCAGCAATGATACCTTCTGTTATAAGAGCAAGAATTTCGCCAGTTGACTTTTACCTTGGTTTTATACCTGGTCTTATATCGACAGTTATTGGAACAATGTTGTCGGGCATTGGTATTTATAAACGTCAGACTGCCCGTTTATTCAAAGAATTGGAAGCATAAAAAAAAAAGAACAATGAAAAAGACACTGATATTATTAATAATTTCATTT
The DNA here is from genome assembly GCA_964446825.1 of uncultured Rikenellaceae bacterium. Lineage (GTDB taxonomy): Bacteria > Bacteroidota > Bacteroidia > Bacteroidales > VadinHA17 > LD21. Next base: position 33,764 of record CAYUQR010000021.1, on the reverse strand, counting down.
TTAGCCTCAGGTTTCTCAATGCAGGATGGAGAAGATATTCTCAGGAAAGTTGAAAATAATATGTCATCCGATAACCGGATTTTTGAGGCAACAATGATAATACATGGCACCCGCAACACCAGGACAATGACTTTGAAAACCTATTCAGTAGGGACAAAGCAATCATTTACCGAGTATCTTTCTCCAGCCCGTGACCAGGGAACAAAAATGCTTAAGCTGGCAAATCAGCTTTGGATCTATTCACCTTCTACAGACAGGACTATACAGATATCGGGTAGCCTTCTCCGGCAGTCTGTAATGGGGTCTGATCTTTCCTATGAAGATATGATGGATGACAGGAAACTGACTGATGTGTATTCAGCTTCAATTGAAGGGAATGAGACAATTGATGGCAGGAATACAGTAATTCTCAAGCTTACTGCAAAAGTAACTGATATAGCATATTACACTCAGAAATTGTGGGTGGATACTGAACGGTTTATTCCGCTTCGCGAAGAATTCTATGCCAGGAGTGGTCAGTTACTTAAAAGGACTTCCCTGTCGAATGTGAAACAGATAGGCGGAAGATGGTTCCCGACAAAAATTGTCTATAAGGATATGTTAAAACAAGGTGACGGGACCGAATTCCAGTTCACATCGGTTCAATTTAATCAGCCAATTCCCGATTATATTTTTACAAAGGCAGCTCTGAAACAGTAATCCGGTGTCCGGCATCCGGCATCCGGCATCCGGCTTCCGGTGTCCGACTCCCGGTTCCAGCCTACAGCCTACAGCCTAGCGTCTAGTGTCTAGCGTCTAGTGTCTAGCGCCTAGCGCCTTCCGCCTACTGAAGCAACTCCATCTCCTCATCGTTCTTAACTTCAACGAGTTTGCCATCATCGCATTTAAGAGTTCTGGCAGTAAATTTTTTAAGAAGGGTATAGTTATGTGTTGCCATTACAACTGCTCTCCCTGTTTTACTTATTTCCAGGAGAAGCTTAATGATACCTTCAGATGTTTCAGGATCGAGGTTACCGGTAGGTTCATCTGCAAGAATAATTTCAGGATCATTCAAAAGGGCACGTCCAATAACGACACGCTGTTGTTCACCACCAGACAATTGGTGAGGCATCTTATAACCTTTGCGTTCAAGACCAACTTTTTCGAGAACATCAGCGATACGCATTTCAATTTCCTTCCTGTTCTTCCAACCGGTAGCTTTCAAAACAAACTCAAGATTATCATTGACTGTTCTGTCTATCAGCAATTGAAAATCCTGGAATACTATCCCTATCTTTCTTCGCAAATAAGGGATCTCTCTCTTCTTAAGCTTCGACAGGTCGTATCCTGCAACTATACCAGTCCCGTCTTTTAAAGGAATCTGGGCGTTGAGTGTTTTAATAAGGCTTGATTTACCGCTCCCGACTCTTCCTACCATGTAGAGAAACTCTCCTTTTCTTACACTCAGGTTAACATCTGAAAGTACAAGATGATCCTGCTGCCATATTGTACAGTTAGTCAATTCAATAATAACGTCAAGAGGAAGGTTCTCATTCATTTTCTGATCATTTATTTTGCAAAATAAGGAAAGAATTGATAATTAACATTTATATGTTGATAAAATCAATAATAAAGCCCGGCTGACGGCGTTTAATAGTTGTAATTTTATGCTTGGTTAAAAATAATAATAAAGTATTATATATGGCTTACAATTAGATGATTAAAGATTAATGATGAATAATTAGTCTAAAAATCATCTTATTTGGATAATGCCAAAAAAAATTAGTTATGAACAGTAAAACAAATATCTTTTCTGAATTATACCTGTACTTTGTGGCCCTTTGTGATATCCTTAGTGCGCCTTCGTGGTTAAAATCATTTTCAGTGCTCTTTTTTCTAATGTTTTATGGTTCAATAACTTCAGGCCAGATACCATTTACAGCCAAGGATTTTGATTCTGAGTTTAACAGGGCAATGGAACTATTCAATAAAGAGAAATATCCGGCTGCAATAAGACTCTTTGATTCATTTGTTGCAAAGAATGATGAAAAAAATCAGATATTAGTTTCAGAGGCTGAATATTTCAGTGGCATTTCGGCATTAAAACTATTCAATGGTGATGCTGAATATAAGATGGCTACGTACATTTACACCCATCCTGAAAGTCCCAGGCTGAATGAAGCCAGGCTGGAGCTTGGCGACTATTTTTACCAGGGTAAAAATTACAGGAAGGCTGTGACATGGTATGAATCCGTTAACAGGCAGGAACTTAAATCGGATAAACTTGCGCAATATTTTTTCAGGCTGGGATATTCGCTCTATATGAGAGGGAACAAGCCAAGGGCACTTCTCATGTTCTCAGAAATTAAGGATATTGACACTGAATATACACCTCCTGCTGTTTATTACTTTGCCCAGATCGCTTACGAGCAACAGATGTATCAGACTGCTATGGAAGGATTCATGAGGTTGAGGGATGATGAGACTTTCGGGGGTATTGTTCCTTTTTATATCGTGCAGATACTATATCTCCAGAAAGACTACGACGGTATTTTGTCAATAGCACCCGATCTTATTAAATCTGCTGGAAAGGAGAGAGTTGTAGAACTCTACAGATTCATTGGCGATGCTTACTATAACAAAGAGAATTATAAGGAAGCCATACCTTATCTCGAGAAATATTCTGCAGGGGTGAGAGCAAGCGGGAGGGAAGATAAATATGAGCTTGGGTATTGCTATTATAAGACAGGAGAAACAGATAAGGCAATTAAGATATTTCTCGACATAAACCCGAGAAACGACATTCTGAGCCAGAATATCTGGAACATTCTTGGGGACTGCTATCTTCAGAAGGGTGATAAAAAAAGAGCACAGCTGGCTTTTGGGCAGGCTTCCAGACTTAACTTTAATAAAGAGATTCAGGAAGAATCTCTACTAACTTATGCAAAACTGACTTATGAAATTTCATTTTCTCCATTCGGAGAAGCAATAGCGGCCTTCCAGGAATATATCGACCTCTATCCCGGCTCACCGAGGATCCAGGAAGCTTACGATTATCTGGTTGCTACTTTTACTCAGCTTAAAAATTACAAAGCTGCACTGTCTGCTCTCGATAAGATTGGGAACAAGGACCCGCGGCTTGAGGAAGCATACCAGCGGGTGGCATTTTTCAGAGGATTGGAGCTCTTTAAAAACCTTGAGTTTGAGGCTTCGGCAGATATGTTTGACAAATCTCTGAAGTATGAAAAATACGACAGGTCACTGATGGCCAGGGCTATTTACTGGAGAGGGGAATCATGGTACAGGCTCGGGGAATATGATAAATCAATAGAGGATTATGAAACATTCATGGGCATACCGGGATCCATGTTGCTGGCAGAAAATAACCTTGTAAAATATAATCTGGGTTATGCTCTTTATAATACACAGGATTATTCCGCTGCTCTTGGTTATTTTAAAGCTTTTGAAGCATCTGTAAATGATGTACAACCTGATATCCTGACAGATGCAAGGGACCGGATTGCCGATTGCTATTTTATGGCAACGAACTATTCAATGGCAGTCAGTTACTACGATAAGGTAATAGATTACAGGAAGCTGGATGCCGATTATGCTATGTACCAGAAAGGATTTTCGCTGGGCCTTATGAATGATGCGAAGGGTAAGGTGCAGGTGCTTACAGACCTTACGCAGAGATTCCCCTCTTCATCATATGTTCCTCAGGCTGTCTACGAAAGGGGCAGAGCCTACCTGGTTATGGAAGATTATAAAAACGGAGAAAATGACTTCAATGCTGTTATAACGGACTATAAAACAAGCCCGTATGTGCCAGCTGCAATGGTTCAGCTGGGCTTACTCTATTATAATCTGGGTGCTAATGACAAAGCAATTGCCGAATATAAGAAGGTTATTGATGATTTCAAGTCGACACCTGAAGCACGGGCAGCCATGACAGGTTTAAAAAATGCATATGTCGACAAGAATGATGTTGAATCATATTTCTCATATATTAAAACCCTTAATGGTTATGGGGATGTCAATATGTCGGAGAAGGATTCTCTTTTGTATACTTCCGGAGAGAACCTCTATATATCGGGCAAGTATAACAAAGCGTCAGATGTCTTTCAGAATTACCTCAGTGAATTTCCCAATGGCAGTTTCAGACAGAATGCCCAGTATTACCTGGCCGAATGCCTGAAATCGGCCGGTAACAACGATGCAGCCCTGAAACTCTATATTGATGTTGCAAATCAGCCTAATAATCAATTCATGGAACAGTCATTGCTCTCTGCTGCCACTATACTTTTTGAGAAAGAAGATTATACTACTTCCTACGATTATTATCAGAAACTTGTAAATGCAGCAACTACTGACGCCAACAAGCTGATTGCTATGCGGGGCGCACTCAGGTCGGCTTACCAGGCTGAGGATGCACAGAAAACAATCGCGGCAGCAGAAATAATAATCAGTACTCCTAATATGCCTGAAGAATTGATACGTGAAGCAGCTTTCATGGATGCCAAGGCAAATTACAGCCTCAACAATATGGATGAAGCCCTTAAGAATTTCAGAAAAGTTGCAACCGAAGTTACCAGCATTGAGGGAGCAGAATCAAAATACAGGGTAGCTGAGATACTTTATAAAAAAGATCAGACAGCTGAGGCAGAAAAAGTCATAAACGAATTTGTAAGTCAGAATACTCCACATCAATACTGGATGGCAAGGATGTTTCTTCTTCTTGCTGATATCTGTGTTAAAAAAGGCGATATGCTTCAGGCAAGAGCAACTCTTCAAAGTCTCAGGGATTATTATTCAATCGATAATGACGGAATCCTTGATGAAGTAAAAGCCAAACTTGACAGCCTGAATGAAAATAAGTGATGCATGGTTTTATTCTTAAGATAATACTGAGAAAAATATTAAAAGTGAATAAGAAACTGATTAGACATGATTAAAAGAAACCTGATTATAGCACCCTTTATATTTTTATCCGTTTTGCCGTCAGCGGCCCAGGTTAAAAAGGAACCTGTGCTTAAACGAGAGGTAACCTTATACAATCCTTATAAACCTTCTCTTAAGGAATCGAGAAAGATCAGCCTTTTCCCTGATATGAGCGACACGTCGAAAGTAAGACCCATTTTCCATTATAATGTAATTACTGAACCCTTTATGCCAGAGTATACTATTAGTCCGATTAAAGCGGCTTCATTACTTCCTGAACCTCTGCCTAAACTTTATAAGAGTTATCTGAACATAGGCTTAGGTAATTATCTGTCGCCACTGGCCGAGATAAGTATTACCAATGAACGCTCCAAAAAAGGAAATATAGGCTTCTATGGCAGGCATTATTCAACCAATGGAAAGATTGAGCTTCCAAATTTTCATAAGGTATTTGCAGGCTATATGGATAATGACGCATCTCTTTTCGGGAGGAAATTCTTCAGAAAAAGCCTGCTTGAAGGGTCTGTGGATTTTGCACAGCGAACCCGATATGCTTACGGGTATGATCCTGCCATTATTGATTATTCTCCTTCTAAAAAGGATATCAGAATTGGTTATGATAATATAGGTGCTAAAGCTTCCTTGTCATCACTGAATCTTGATTCAGCAAGTTTTTCCTATAAGTTTGACCTGAAGTATAATTATTTCTACACTGCCGGTAATCTTAATCAGAAGAATTTCGGGTTTGACGGGATTATGGCAAAATCATATAAAGAATTCTATATAGGATCAGGTTTATCATATGAATTATACTCTATACCTGACAACCTCTTATCAAATAATAAATACATTGCATCGATCAGTCCTTTCGTTAAAAAAGCTGGTGATCAATGGAATTTTAAATTTGGTATACAGGCTATGCTTGAAAGAAATATGACCTCCTCCGCGGCGTTGCATTTCTATCCTGATATTAATTTTGGCTTCAATGTTGTGCCAAAGTATATCAGGTTTTTTGCCGGATTATCAGGCAAGCTCGAGGTTAATGATCCTCCGAAGATCATTGCTGAAAACCCGTTTCTGCTCAATAACGGTAGTTTGTTCATTCTCCCAAACACCGATCACCAGCTTATCATTAATGCCGGATTGAAAGGGAATACGGGCATGGATGGGAATTACCTTATTTCCGCTTCTTATTCGATAGTAAAAAATATGTTGTTTTTTTCTAATTTAGTTCTCCCGGATAGTGTTTTTAGCCAGGGACATGGGAATTATTTCTATGCATTGCCGGACGATGTTGATCTTTTGAATATTCACGGAGAAATTAATGGGAAAATAAATGACAAACTTTTATTCCATGGTGAGACAAATTTGTACCAGTATACCCTAACAGTTTCAGAATATGCGTGGAACAAGCCGCAATGGGATGGTAAATTCGGATTAAAATATAACCTGAGGGATAAGATCCTTGCCGGTATGGAGCTTACAGGTCAGGGCATGAGGCACGAAGTTGTAAACGGGTACCTTTCTCCTTCAGCCCAGAGTTTAGACGATCCGCTGATATCCGGTACCAGGGTCCAGATAGATATTCCTGCTCATATAAATCTTAACCTGAGTGCGGAATATCGTTATTCTAAAATATTGTCATTTTGGGCCAAATTAAATAATATCTCGATAAACAGTTATTACGAGTGGGCATATTACCCGACACAGGGATTTATGTTTATGGTCGGGTTCACGTATAGCCTTTAAAATGATAAGCGGTATGCGGTAAGTTGGATTTTACTGTTGATATTCTTGCGACCTTTGCGGAAAATCTTTGCTCTCTTTGCGTTTAATTGATTTAGATCTTTACTGTTAATTTCTTGGTTAAAATTGTGCATTATTTTCATGTAAGATATGATATAAAATCGTTTTAAATCCGTATATTTGCCCGGATAATTAAAATTCATAAAATCAATAATTTATACCAGGAAAAGTGAAGTTGGTTCCGGAGGTTGAAAGAGTTAAAAAAAGTATCCTGATTTTATTTCCCAGAAAACATGTTTTACATCGGAATAAGGAGCAAAATCAGAAACGATTCCCTGTTTTTTTTATTGGTCTTATGAAAATATAATTTGAGAAAATTTACAGACTTAATATTGAAGGTAAAATGAGTGAGAACGAGAAGAAGTTGCAGGACAGTATTGATTATTCAGCAGATAATATCCAGGTGCTCGAAGGTCTTGAGGCTGTCAGGAAAAGGCCTGCAATGTATATTGGTGATATTGGTGTAAAAGGATTACATCACCTTGTTTATGAGGTGATTGATAACTCAATTGATGAGGCTCTGACAGGATATTGTTCCCGGATAGATGTTACCATCCTTGAGGATGGTTCAGTAAATGTAACGGACGATGGCAGAGGTATTCCTACCGGTAAAATGGAGAAGGAACAGAAATCCGCCCTTGAAGTAGTAATGACAGTTTTACATGCCGGAGGGAAGTTTGATAAGGATTCATACAAAGTTTCCGGAGGTCTTCATGGTGTTGGAGTCTCTTGTGTAAATGCCCTTTCTGAACAGCTTTCAGCTGTTATTATGCGCGAGGGTAAAATATTCAAACAGGAATATCAGAAGGGAAAGCCAGTGACCGAAGTTGAGATTATAGGTGATTCTGATAAGTCAGGTACATCTATAACATTTAAACCTGATGATTCCATATTTCAGACTACTGATTACAATTTTGAGATTCTGTCGGCACGTCTTCGTGAACTTGCATTCCTGAACAAAGGAATTATTCTCACCATTAAGGATATGCGGGAATTAATTGAAAATGGTAATGGAGGGATTCCTCGCTATGAAGAGTTCCGCTCTGAGCTTGGTCTGAAGGAATTTGTTGAATACCTCGATGCCAACAGGGAAAGGCTCATTGAACAACCGATACATATTACATTCGATAAAACAGATATCCCTGTTGAGATAGCTCTTCAGTACAATAATTCATTTTCGGAGAATGTTCATTCATATGTCAATAATATCAATACAATTGAAGGAGGAACGCACCTGGCAGGGTTCAGAAGAGGACTCACCCGAACGCTGAAAAAATATGCTGAAGATTCAGGGGCAACTTCAAAGTTAAAATTTGATATTAATGGAGATGATTTTCGTGAAGGTCTTACCGCTATTATTTCCGTTAAGGTACAGGAGCCTCAGTTTGAGGGCCAGACAAAAACAAAGCTTGGCAACTCGGAGGTAATGGGTGCTGTGGACCAGGCTGTAAGCCAGATGCTTACAAATTATCTCGAAGAAAATCCAAAGGATGCAAGGATAATTGTTCAGAAGGTTATCCTGGCTGCAACCGCACGGCATGCTGCCCGTAAGGCAAGGGAACTGGTTCAGCGAAAGAATGTGCTTTCGGGGTCAGGACTTCCCGGTAAGTTGGCTGATTGTGCCGACAGGGATCCCGAACATTGCGAAATATACCTCGTTGAGGGTGATTCTGCAGGAGGGACTGCCAAGCAGGGCCGCGACAGACGTTTCCAGGCTATACTGCCACTGAGAGGGAAAATCCTGAATGTTGAAAAAGCAATGCAGCACAGAATTTACGAAAGTGAAGAAATAAAAAATATTTTTACTGCACTGGGCGTGAATATAGGAACTGATGATGATAGTAAAGCATTGAACCTGTCTGGTTTACGTTATTATAAGATCATAATAATGACAGATGCGGATGTTGACGGGTCTCATATCACTACATTAATTATGACTTTCTTCTTCAGATATATGCAGGATCTGATAAAAGGAGGACACATCTTTATCGCTACACCACCTCTTTACCTTATTAAAAAGGGTAAGTCGGAACGATATTGCTGGTCAGAGGAAGAACGCGAAGCTGCAGTTGCTGAGATGGGACAGGGCAAAGAATCTTCTGTAGGTGTTCAGCGTTATAAAGGTCTGGGTGAGATGAATGCCGAACAGCTCTGGTCCACTACCATGAACCCTGAAACAAGGACTCTGCGACAGGTCACCATTGAAAGTGCCGCTGAGGCAGATCATATATTTTCTATGCTTATGGGCGATGAGGTTCCTCCAAGAAGGGAGTTTATTGAAACACACGCCAAGTACGCCAAAATCGATGTCTAGGAGCTAAAAATGCAAAAAGCAATATGTAAATAATTTGCACCGGAATGAATAAGAATACTGAGATTGCTAAACTCCAAAGACTTTCCTTCTGATCTCAACAGCATTATCATTACAGACTTCACTGCAGCAGAAACACCTGATACATGTTTTGTCTGTCAGTACTATATGTAATTTATTGGATGGCAGCGGCTTAATGGCTTCTACAGGACAAATATTAACACATTTCTGGCAGCCGGTACAGTTCTCGTGAATAAAAACAGGCCTTCTTTCAAGTTTTCTCAGGAACTTAATCCTTTTCATCATAAATTGGAGGGCAATATTATTGCTGGATGATATTGGTATCTTTGTAAACCCTTCTTTTATAATTGTATTGATTTCCGGGCCGTCATATTCAATATCTTCTTCTGACTGTAACCATTTTTTTCGGAATAATGCTGTTCTGGATGTGGGAATTATCATTGTATCGTAACCTGCAACCCTGCTTGCTATCATATCTAAAGCGAGAGGATTGGTGGATCCCAGCAAAAGCCCTATCTCAACCGGGAAACCTCCGCCCGGGCCAGGTCCTTCCATGCCCATTATAGCATCCATGAGAAAATAGTCGGGAGTAACAATTTCATTGAGATCGACAAGGAACTCTCCGAATCTGTTTCTGTCCTGATGGAGTGCATGCTGTTTTGCTTTAATGAATCCGGGGATCAGGCCAAGGGTATTTTTTATAGCTCCGGTGAAATATACAAGTTCGTGGTTCTTGAATTTCGGCAGGGAAAAAATCATATCTGCCTGGAAAGCGGCAGATGCTATTTTAATCCTTCCCTTCTTTAGTTTTTTTTCAACAGGGCTATCCATGAAATTTATCCATGTAGCTCCGGTGGTCTCGCAAACTTTAAATATACCCGATTTCTCGGCCCTGAACTTCTGGTTGTGCACCGCAGGTGAATCTCCAACCATAACAGTTGCCCCTTTAGACTGTAAAAACCGAACCATTGCTTCGACAACTACAGGGTGTGTACTTATGCATTTCGCCGGATCATCGTCAGTAAGGATATTTGGTTTTAAAAGCACTCTTTTACCGCTGACTTCGGGACCTTCAGTATTATAATATATATCAGATATCAGATCAAATACCTCTTGAACCTCATATTCTTTACACTTTCTAACCGAGATTTTATTATTCATATTAAATTTTCATGTTTATTTTATCCTGAAATATTATTCGGGTTAAAAGTGCACAAATATATAGGATAGTTTCAAATGAATCAGAAATCTTCAATTATTCAGAATTAAATCTTTGAGGATTTCCTCAATGCCGGATATTATATTCTTGGATGGCCCGGAATAATTATTTATTATTATGCTGAATGCCATTTCTTTGCCGGCTTGAGTTGTGATATAACCAGCATAGCTTCTTACCCTGGTCATGGAACCGCTCTTTGCTATCATTCTTGAATTAAAAGCAGCATCCTGAAAATAATTTTTAAGAGTTCCATCTTTTCCGGCCCTGGGCAGTGAAGCGGTGTATTCAGGAAAATACTTCCCTCTTTTCTTCATGTAGATCAAAAGGTTAACCAATTGTCTTGTTGTTATGGCATTTTCCGGAGAAAGACCACTTCCGTCTTCAATGAACAACCCATCAGTATCAATGCCTGCAGTGTCCAGAAAATTGTTTATTACTTCGACGCCTTCAGCAGTTGATCCGTTGTGTCTGTATTGTTTTCCAAGTTCCTTGATCAGATGCTCTGCATAAAGATTTACGCTTTCATGATTCAGAACTTCAATTATATCTTTAAGAGGGGGAGATATGGTTTCAGTTATCGGAATAAAATATGTAGTAATACTCTTTCTGTCTAACCTTGACGTTGTGGGACCTTTTGACACAGTTATTCCTTCTGATTTGAGTTTTTCCGTTAATATTTTTGCCATGAGCAGAGGAGGATCTGTAATTGATGCTTTAAGAATAAAATCATCCATATTTACAGGTATAGACCCTGAAAACCAGCTATATGTATTATACGGAGCCGAAAAGACATATCCCTCATCGGTTGTTCCTGCCGCAACCAACCGGCTGGAAAATTCATTTTTGCATTCATACGGGACAATTTCCGTGACAATCAGGTCGGAACTGTCTGGACCTGTTCTGAAGTGAATTTCGTAAGTATTATCGAAAACAGATAATCCATAGGCACCGGCACCATAATAGTTTCCGGCATCTTCCCACAGCCATTTAGCGGGCACCGGTAAATAATCGTAGTATGAATCATCTGTAATAACCTGACCATCAATAGTTCTGATTCCCTGTTTTTTTATTTCAGTTACCCAATTGCTGAGGAAGTCCTGGTAATGTTCCGTAAAATTCTTTGATCCCAGCGCCGGATCTCCTCCTCCTTTAATGACAATATCGCCTTTAAGCTTTCCAGAATGTTCGTTAAGGGTTCCGGCATAACCGACAAGTGTACTGAAGGTAAATTGAGGACCTAGCAACTCCAGAGCGGCTGCCGATGTTATAAGCTTCATTACCGAAGCCGGTGTCAGGCTTATTTCAGGGTTATATTCGAATACTATTTCTCCGGTTTCTGCATCAGCTGCGTAAAAGGATACCGAGGCATGTTTCATTGTTGAATCAGCAAGGAACTTCACAAATGATTTTTCCTGTGAGTAGGAGTTGTAGCTAAATAAAATTACTGATAGTATGAAAAGAGATCTCCGCATTTCTACTGTGATTTGTTTTGCTCAAGGGTTGATAATAATCCACAGGCAGCATTTATGTCGACACCTCTGCTGGCCCTTATTGTGGTAAGTATTCCTTTGGCATTCAAAGCTTCTTTAAATTTTATTGTTTCCCCTATATCGGGACTTAAAAATTGTGATCCGGGTATGGGATGAAAACGTATTATATTGATCCGGCATTTAATGCCATTAAGAATTCTTGCCAGCTCTTTTATATGCAGGGGAGTATCATTCATTCCCTTGAAAAGGATGTACTCAAATGAAACCCTTCTCTGGTTGTTGATCTCGAAATTCTTTATTATATCAAGAACCTCTTTTACAGTGTTGGTACGCTGAATAGGCATCAGTTTCCTTCGCTCTTCGTCAAATGGGGAATGAAGACTAACTGCGAGGTGACAGCGGCTTTTTTCGAGAAACTCTTTTATCCCGGCTATAAGTCCTACAGTGCTTACGGTAATCCTCGTGGGGCTCCAGCCATATCCCCATTCATTGGTAAGTATATCAAGGCTTTTCAGAACTTCATTAATGTTATCAAGAGGTTCACCCATTCCCATATATACCATGTTTGTGAGGGTTCTGAATTCAGGAAGGCTTCGGAACTGATTAAGAATTTCATTAGCGGAGAGGTTCCCCTGGAATCCTTGTTTTCCAGTCATACAAAAAATGCAACCCATTTTGCATCCGGCTTGTGATGAGACACATATTGTGGCACGATCGCTCTCGGGAATATATGCTGTTTCTATATATTTATCTTTCAGTACTTTGTAAAGATATTTTTTTGTTCCGTCGGTGCTTTCTGCCACATTGGCAGGAGGATTAAGACCAAGTTCATATTCAGTTTCGAGAAGATCCCTTGTTTTATTCGACAGGTTGGTCATCTCCTTAATTGACTGTATCTCTTTTTTATACAACCAGTCAGCAATTTGCCTGGCTGCAAATCCGGGCATCCCGAGCCTTTTTGTTACCCCAATCAGCTCATTTAATGTTTTACCGTATAGTTTTTCTTTCTGCATTATTTCATAATTAGTATTCCTCAGCCCACAGCTTAAAGCCTACTGCCTACTGTCTGACTAAGAACCCACTCTTAACCCCTTCAGGGAAGGGAACCAGGAACCACAACCTTCAGCCTACCGCCTACCGCCTACCGCCTAATTAAACCCATACCCTGCTTTCTGAAGATCTTTAACCGACTTAAAGGGTTTTGGAGGTGTCAGATATTTATTCAGGAAGTTATATATTTTCAATCTTGTCTCTTTTGCCTCCTTATAATCCATTCTGTCGAAGGAATGACCTCCGGGCATGTTATTGAATATCTCATATTCGAAATTTTTCTTCCCGTTGGCTTTTAGTGCATCGATAAGGTGCTCCACTTCAAGTACATTGACATCCTCATCATTGGTGTTGGTGTGAATCAGGAGCGGGGTGTTCTGATATTTGTCGGTCTGCCAGGCGGGTGATCTTTTACGATATTCAGCAACATCCTGATCTGCAGGTTTTCCTATGGCTGTCTGGCTGGAGTACAGATTACGGTACTCCTGGTCTTTATATCCCATTCGCGCTATCAGGTCACTGACAGGCATACCGGCGAATGCAACTTTATAATGGTTGGGATACTCAAAGATGTTGAACAGAGTAATTAATCCACCGTGACTCCAGCCAGCGATACCTACCCTGTCCTTGTCTACAATTGAATAATTGTCAATCATGTACTGTCGGCTTGCATCCACATCCTGCACCTCCAGTCCGCCATAATCAATTTTTTTGTACATATCTTCACCGTACCCGGTGGATCCCCTGTATTCAGCAGCTGCAACGATATAGCCCTGCGAAACCATTTCTCTTATAATATGAGTATAATAAGTATCGAAGTTCGCATGTACGCCGCCATGAGGAAAAACAAGCAACGGGTATTTTTTTGAAGGATCGGAATTCTTTGGAATAAAGACATATGTCCAGAATTTAACCGGATTACCTGCTCCCTGACCTGTCGGGTTTTTCTCAACAGCTAAAGGCGGTCCGGTAATATAGACCTTATCAATAAAGGCAATATCGCCTACCTTATTGTACCATTGAATATCATCTACTTTTTTCTCAATAACATCAAACCTATGGCTTAGTTCTTCAACATTGACATTTACCTTCTTAATGGCATCCATAAGTTCCATGGTTCCCGGCTGACTAAAAACACTTATTGAATAAAATCCCATTACAGTTGCGATACTTAGAATTATTTTTTTCATATCATGCAATTTTTTTATATCTTCTTAACTTCTTCTAAAACAATAGCAGCCGGACACTACAGGCATAGATCAATTATATTCATTCTGGTGTCGCGGTATTTGTTAAATTGTAATATGGGCATTGTTAAAGTGTTGTTAAAACTTTGTAAAATATTGAAGATCATCCAAGAAATGCATGATCTTTGCAAAACAAAATTACATCAATTTGGTTATAAAGATATCAATCTTTTGTGAAGGGATAAAAATTATTGATTAGAGTAATCACAGGAGATAAGTTTAATTTAAAACAGTAAAAATCATGAAAAGAAAGTATTTGTTAGGGGGGTTATTAATGGCAGTGTTAGGCGCAACTATTGCGTTATTTGTCTATACCAAGCTAATCGTTAAACCCTCTGTTGTCGTTTCTAAAGACAGTTCAGGAGTTGAAATTCAGAATGCTAAAGCGTTCCTGACATCAATGCAGATGCCTGAAGGTCAGATAGATTTTACATATGCAGCTGAGGCAACTGTTCATGCTGTAGTACATGTTCATACAAAAACAATGATGGGTAATGCACCTAACAACCCCATAATGCAGTTTTTCTATGGTGATCGTGATATGAGACCGAGAGAAGTAAGCGGTTATGGTTCAGGTGTTATTATTTCGAGCGATGGTTATATAATTACAAATAACCATGTTATTGAAAATGCTGAATCTGTAGATGTAACACTAAATGATAAAAGAATCTTTACAGCTAAGGTTGTTGGACGTGATCCTGACAGCGATATTGCTCTGTTGAAAATTAATGCTGACAATCTGCCATTTATTAAATACGGAGATTCGGATAACCTAAGGCTGGGAGAATGGGTTCTTGCAGTCGGAAATCCTTTTAATCTTACTTCAACAGTTACTGCAGGAATTGTAAGTGCTAAAGGCAGGAGCCTGGGATTAAATGAAGGAACATACCATATCGAATCGTTTATACAGACCGATGCAGCCCTTAATCCGGGCAACAGCGGCGGCGCTCTTGTTGATACAAAAGGATTGCTTGTGGGCATAACCTCCGCTATTATATCACCAAACGGTGCATATGCAGGTAATTCATTTGCCATTCCTGTAAGTATAGTAAAGAAAGTTGTGGATGATCTTAAAGAGTATGGTCATGTTCAGAGAGCACTCATAGGTGTAAATATCAAGGATGTTGATGCCGATGCTGCAGCTAAGCAGAAATTACCCTCAGTTCAGGGCGTGCTTATTACAGGAGTTACTGACGATGGAGCTGCAAAGGCAGCCGGATTGAAAGAAAACGATGTCATTGTGAAGTTTGATGGCGTTGAAACGAATAGTGTTTCCGAATTACAGGTGGAGGTTGGAAAATATCGTCCGGGTGACAAGGCAAGTATAACATATATGAGAAACGGGATAGAGAATACGGTACCAATCGTACTTAAAAACCAGGCAGGAACAACTGGTGTTGTGACAGCTGATATGGTAAGCAATGTAGTTTTTGGAGCCACTCTTGAACCGCTCAGTCCTGATGAAATGCAATCTTTAAGTGTTGATTATGGTGTTAAGGTAACAGATCTGAGTGATGGGAAATTCAGGGCTATAGGGATGTCTCCTGGCTATATCATCCTGACTATTAACGGGAAAAAAGTAAAAAGTGCTGATGATGTCAAACGATATTCTAATAATGAAAAAACTCTTAAATCGATAGGAGGGATACAGCCAGACGGAACAATCTTAAATTATCAGTTTGGCAACTGATTTATTTTCTAACATAATAAGTTGTGTCTAAGGGGATTTATAAAATTGAATCCCCTTTACACAACAATAGTGAATAATTTTTGTTATTACACAATAAAGCAATATCTTTGCGGAAATTTTTTCGGAGGCATTAATGAGACAACTAAAGATTACCAAATCCATAACAAACAGAGAGAGTGCTTCACTCGACAAATATTTGCAGGAGATTGGTAAAGAGGAGTTGATATCGGTAGAAGAAGAAGTTGAATTGGCCCAGCGTATAAAGAAAGGCGACAGAGCTGCTCTTGAGAAACTCACCAAAGCAAACTTACGTTTTGTAGTATCTGTTGCAAAACAGTACCAGAACCAGGGACTTAGCCTTCCCGATTTAATCAATGAAGGAAATCTGGGCCTGATAAAGGCTGCAGAGAAATTTGATGAAACCCGCGGGTTTAAGTTTATTTCCTATGCTGTATGGTGGATCAGGCAGTCAATTCTTCAGGCTCTTGCCGAACAATCAAGAATAGTCAGATTACCTCTTAACCAGGTAGGTTCATTGAACAAGATAAATAAAGCTTTCTCTAAATTTGAACAGGAGAATGAACGTACTCCTTCGCCTGAAGAGCTCGCTGATGTTCTGGAACTACCAAAGGAAAAAGTGACCGACACTCTTAAAGTATCAGGACGGCACGTTTCTGTTGATGCTCCTTTCATTGAAGGAGAGGATAACAGTCTGCTGGACGTCCTTACCAACTCTGATTCTCCTGTGGCTGATAAGCTGTTGATGGATGAATCATTGTCAAGGGAGATTTACAGGGCACTTGCCACTTTGACTGAAAGAGAAAGAGACATAATTAGATTTTTCTTTGGCATAGGCTGTCAGGAGATGACTCTTGAAGAGATTGGGGAGAAGTTCGGACTGACACGCGAAAGGGTACGTCAGATTAAGGAAAAAGCAATCAGACGATTAAGACATACATCCAGAAGCAGGTTATTGAAAGGCTATCTTGGTTAGATATAAATTTGTTATATAATGAATGATGATAAGCGAAGTCTGAGGACTTCGCTTATCATTTTGTACATATAACCGCATTATTTTAAAATTGCGTAGGTTTGCAAAATTATCATAGTATCTGTTTCTATGGATTTCAAACTAATTTCTGATTTTCAGCCGACAGGCGACCAGCCTGAAGCAATAAAACAACTTGTTGACGGTCTGGAGAAAGGAGTTCCATTTCAGACACTATTGGGTGTTACAGGTTCAGGGAAGACTTTTACCATTGCCAACGTAATTGAAAAAGTCAACCGGCCCGTACTGGTATTAAGTCATAACAAAACCCTGGCTGCCCAGCTTTACGGAGAGTTCAAACAGTTTTTTCCGGAGAACAGGGTGGAATATTTTGTATCATATTACGACTATTATCAGCCTGAAGCCTATCTTCCTGTTTCCGATACATATATAGAGAAGGACCTATCGATAAATGAGGAGATTGAAAAATTGCGCCTTAGCGCTACTTCATCATTATTATCCGGTCGCCGTGATGTTATTGTTGTATCTTCTGTTTCCTGTATTTACGGCATCGGGAACCCTGATGATTTTCATTCCAATACTGTTCATGTCCGAACAGGTCAGAATATTGGAAGAAACCTCTTCCTGAGGAAGCTTGTTGATAGCCTGTATTCACGCAATGAACTGGAATTCAAACATGGTACTTTCAGAGTACGGGGTGATACAGTAGATATTTTCCCTGCTTATGCTGATATAGCAGTACGTATAGTATTTTTCGGGGATCAGATAGAAGAAATAAATACTTTTGATCCGTTGGAGGGATCCAGGATAGACATCCTTAATGAATACATTATTTACCCTGCAAACATCTTCGTAACTACCAGGGAAAGAATACATCTTGCGGTTCATGAAATACAGGACGATATGATTCGCCAGGTTACGCATTTTAATGATATTGGCAGGAAAGAAGAGGCTAAGAGACTTGAGCAAAGGGTGTTGTACGACCTTGAGATGATAAAGGAACTGGGGTATTGCAGTGGCATAGAAAATTATTCAAGATATTTTGACGGGAGAAAGCCAGGGACCAGGCCTTTCTGCCTTCTTGACTATTTCCCGAAGAATTTCATTACAGTAATAGATGAGAGCCATGTAAGCCTTCCCCAGATAAGGGCTATGTTTGGCGGTGACCATTCCCGCAAACAAACACTTGTCGAATATGGTTTCAGGCTGCCGGCAGCTCTTGACAACAGGCCTATGAGAATTGAGGAGTTTGAATCGCTTACGGGGCAGACAATTTTTGTAAGCGCGACACCCGCCGATTACGAGCTCGAGAAAAGCGAGGGAGTTTTCGTCGACCAGGTTATCAGACCTACGGGTCTGCTTGATCCGCCGATAGAGGTGCGCCCGAGCCTGAACCAGATAGATGACCTCATGGGTGAGATTCGGAGAAGGGCAAAGGAAGGGGAGAGGACCCTGGTAACAACTATAACCAAAAGAATGGCTGAAGAACTTTCTTCATACCTGATCCGATATGATATTAAGTGCGGTTATATTCACTCCGATATTGACACACTGGAACGTATAGATATTATGGAAGGTCTTCGGACCGGTACTATTGATGTACTCGTAGGAGTAAACCTATTAAGAGAAGGTCTTGATCTGCCTGAGGTGTCCCTTGTAGCTATACTCGATGCCGACAAGGAAGGATTTCTGCGATCATCACGTTCACTGACTCAAACGGCAGGACGAGCTGCACGAAATCTGAATGGGAAAGTTATTATGTATGCCGATAATATCACCAGAAGCATGCAGCAGACTATCGATGAAACAAACCGTCGAAGGAATAAACAGTTGAAATATAATGAAGAGATGGGGATAATTCCTACCCAGATAGTAAGAAAAATCGGATCTGTCTTAAGCGGCCTTGGAAGAAAAGGTTCCGCCATCAGGGCATATATTGAACCCGAAAAACCTGATGTAGCTGCAGATCCTGTGGTTAAATATATGAATAGTGAGGCTCTGGAGAAGGCAATAGAAAAGTCAAGAAAAAGCATGGAAAAGGCTGCTGCTGAACTTGATTTCGTTGAGGCTGCCAGATACAGGGACGAAATGGCTGACCTCCAGAAACTTCTCAGAAGCAAAATCCAATAGAAAATATTTCAATAACACTGGACTTGAGGGTTATTATTCATTGAATTGTTCGTAATTTTACCGGAGGATTGAATCTTCATGCAGAATCTTTTGCAGGTTCTTTGATAATAACAGGATTGTTTTGATCATTATGGTTGGAAATTGATTCATAAAATATCAATAATACCCAGACTATGTCAACAGATATTCTTTCATTGAAACTCGGGATTACCAGCTCCTATTTAATCAGGGGGAGTAATGGAATAATCCTGATTGATGCCGGTACCCCAAACAAGATAAAATCTTTCAGAAGGAAAATAGCCAGGTTAAATATCCATCCTGAGGATATTAAGCTTATAGTCCTTACACATTCTCATTTTGATCATGCCGGATCGGCTAAAGATATCCGGGAATTAACAGGCGCCAGGGTGGTAATGCATGAGAGTGAAAAGGTATTTTTCGATGAAGATCGATTCGCAATGCCAAAAGGTGTGAACACTATGGGAAAGATTTCATTACCTGTATTATTTCCTTTCTTTAAAAAGATCCGGTTTGAGAAGCCATTAGTTGATGTTGTTATAAAAACACAGGAGTATTCTTTGAATGAATTTGGTTTTGAAGGAATGATATACCATACTCCGGGGCATACTCCCGGGTCAATAAGTTTATTGCTTAATTCAGGCGAGGCATTTGTAGGCTGCCAGGCGCATAATGGTTTACCTTTCAGGATAAAACCCGGGTTTCCGATCTATGCAATGGATATTGAGAAAGTAAAAGAAAGCTGGAAACTGCTGATTGAAAAAGGTGCAAAAGTTATTTTTCCGGGACATGGAAAATCTTTTCCGGTTGAAGTCATCAAAAAGAGGTTATTTGCGTGAATATTATTTCATATGCCATTGTAAATCAGTGAGTTTACATGCCTTGCTATTGCAATTGATGCAGTTAAACCCGGAGATTCCATTCCAATAAGATTAATAAATCCGGGATTTCCTCTTTTACTTTCTTCTGAAATATAAAAATCCCTTAAAGGCTCTCCGGGCTTCTGTATCTTGGGACGTATACCTGCCATTTCAGGAGCAATATCATCATATTCAAGAAATGGCAGGAACTTTTTTGCCGATCTGTAAAATGCTTCCTGTTTGGCTGGAGTAAGTTTATAATCGTATAGATTTGATTCCAGATACTTTACATCAGGACCCAGCTTAACTCCACCTCCCATGTCAACTGTTACATGAATGCCAATTCCTTCCATATTCGGATGCGGAACTGGGTATATCAGCCTGGTAACCAGACGGTTTTTCGGAGGGTTGACCCTGAAATATTCTCCTTTGCAAAAGAGAATTTTGAGGTTTTCATCTTGCATACCTGCCATCTCAGATACTTTGTCGGATGTCAGACCCGCTGAATTGATGACAATCCTTGAGGTAAATCTGTAATTTTGTTTATCCGCATCAAAGAGGTTAACCTCATAGCCACCATTTATCCTCCTGACACCTGTAACCTCACTTTCATATACAATCTGACCCCCATTATTTACCGTATTGGTTTCATATTGCTTCATCAGTGAATGTGAGTCGACAATTCCTGTTGAAGGTGAATAAAGAGCTTTTAATGCGAAAATATTAGGCTCCATTTCAGCTATCCTGCCCCTGTCAATTAACTCAATATCATTAACTCCATTCTCAATAGCTGTATGTCTTATCCCTTCAATTATTGATATCTCATCCTCAGAGGTTGCAACAATAAGCTTACCGCAGTTATTGAAAGGAACATCATACTTTCTGCAATAATCATACAGAAGTTTCTTTCCTTCCACACAGAGTCTCGACTTCAGACTGTCTTTTGTGTAGTATATTCCGGCATGTATAACCTCGCTGTTACGACTGCTCGTCTCCTGTCCGAAAGTCGGATGTTTTTCAATAAGGAAAATATTTTTTTGTGCCTTTGATACCTCTTCTGCAATTGCAAGTCCTACTACTCCGGCACCAATAATTGTAACTTCTGCATCCATCTATTAAGATAATATTATCACCGATTGCTGATAATTAATCTGCTAAACCCGCAGTCTCCTTTTTGACTGGCGCCTGATTCGTACTTGTAATAAGGTTTTGACCCTCCAGCCTGAAATTCTCAGGATCAGAAGGTGTATACTGGTATATGGACGTACCGGGTTTGAGTCCCTCTTTGATAATAACGTTCTTTTCATTTGATAAACCCAGCACCACTACCTGTTTGGTCTTATGCCTTGTATAAACAAATGGTATACCGTCTGCACCCGTATGGACACATTCAAGAGGTACGAAGACTGCATTATCAACTTTTTTTATAAGGATCTCATTATTTGTTGTCATGGAAGGTCTAAGCTCAGGGTTATAGCCATCAATTTTGCAGTTAACCTCGAACATCTTGGAATCAGAGTTGGGCAGCTGTTCACCTACCCTGGCTATACTAACTATTTTCCCTGTAAATGCTTTCTTTGGAAATGCATCTACTTTAATATTGACCTCCTGTCCCGGCTTAACCTTGCTCACATCTATTTCGCTTATGAAGGTTTTCGACAACATTGTTGACAGATCGGGAAGTGTAGCCACCGCCATATCCCAGGGATTAAGTGATGATCCTGCTTTTCTCTTGGTGCCGTCTCTGTTCTTTTTATAGACAACCATGCCAGGAGAAGGGGCAACAATGGTGAAACCTTTCAGATAGGTCTCCAGATCCTCCACCGTTCGATTCTGGATATCAATATTGATTTTGATATTATTTATCTCTTTAAGTTGCTGTGCGGCGCGCAGCTTGTACAGCTTTTTCTGCTGAATGAGCTTCCTTCTTTCTTCATCGAGGGCTATTTTAGCCTGCCGGATTGTTGCGGGGGGTTCATATTTTGACTGATCAAGAGTTATCTGGGCCTCTTCCACATCAAATACCTGGTTTTTGATCGCATCCCTCAGGTCTGTAAGAGCAACTGCCGTATCCAGAACCTTCATCTCAAGATCAGAATCTAGGTTTTTGAGGTTCTCCTGTTCATCTTTCAGGGTGTTATCGAAATTTGTTCTGTCAAGCTGCGCTATATAATCACCTTTATTCACAATAGTACCTTCCGGAACCATATCGGTTATCTTTATATCCCTGAAATGCATTCTGCTATGCCTTCCTCCCCGTCTGTTGTTCCTGCTCTGAAGTGTTGGCCCCATGATATCTGTTGAATGCTCAGATACCAGTTCTCCTGCGGCTGTAACAGTAACCTTAAACAGCCCCTCTTCTGCTTCTGTATACATGCCGGAAACCTTCCTGTCAGAAGCCATTCTGTTAAATACAATAAGTCCGGTTATCGCAATAACAATTCCTGAAATGATTAATATACTCTTTAAATTCTTTTTCATTACAAATCTGTTTTATAAGTCTCACATACTTATATAACACAAAAATAGCCTCATTGTCAAAAAAACACAAATATATTGCTTGGAAACAGACAGAAAAACGATGATATATATCTATAAACGTCTCAATAATAAATATATAGTACTTAAAATAATTACATTGACATATCGGTCTTCAAATATAACTAATGTTTCTTTCCGAGTGATAACAGAAGGTTATAAATTAAAGATATATCTTTTATAACTACCATTCCCAAAGAAGATTATTTTTGGAAAATCAGTAATAAATGATAAATTACCCTGGATATTATTTGCTTCAAATGAAAAAGCTGACTCTTCTAATATTCCTTGCGATCTTTACAATTTCCGCAGGGGCACAAACAAATAGCTCACTGATATATGGGAATGCATTAATTAAAGACCAGAAGATGCAGAAAGCCGGAACGGTGTTGATAGCTGTTGGTGGAGCAGCATTATTTACTGGGAATATAATGTACTGGAAAATATATAATGATTACGGCAACAACGATGTTCCAAGAGACAAAGTGAATAGATCGGTGGATATAATGGCCGGCGGAATTGGATTAATGGCTGTTGGAATCCCGCTGCTTACAATTGGGAAATCGAAGGAGAGACATCTTAAGATTGAAGCTGAATTAATCAGGTTTAGAAATTTTGCTTCTGCTAATGGCTTTGGATTAAAGATCAGATTTTAATATTGTGTAAAAAAATCAGATTTTATTTAATAGAGTAATTTGAATGAAAATCAAGGAAATAAAAAGGTTCAGTAAAAGGGTATATAATGCTGTATTAAAATTATTGCCTCAACTTGATTCCGGCCTGGAGTACCCTACAAAGCAACACTTTAAAGGAATTTTAAAGTCTGAAAGGACTCACTTTTTCATTGCTGAACTCGATAATAAAGATATTGTTGGTATGCTGACAATTGCCACTTATGATATACCTACGGGAAAAAAATTCTGGATAGAGGATGTCGTTGTTGATGAATCACAAAGGGGCAGGGGATTTGGCAGGGAATTAATTCTATTTGCCATTGAATTTGCAAGAGCATCAGGAGCTCATACAATTGAACTGACATCAAGACCATCGAGGGTAGGAGCAAATCAGTTGTATCAAAATGCCGGATTTGTCATTAGAGAAACCAATGTGTACAGATATTTCCTGAAATAACAAAATATTCGAACTTTTATAAATTCATTTTGCCTGATTACATGTTTTATTTGTGATCACTTTATTGAATTAGCAACTTATTCACTTAAATGTAACATTAAGTTATCTAAAAAGAGACATTAGTGTCTTTATCTTTTTTTATGTTTGCCTTGAAGCACTAATAACAGATTCAGTATTATTGAACAAGACTATGCTATTGCTTGTTATAATGAATTAGCTGTTTGAACAAAAAACTTGGAGAAACTTCATGGGAAAAAATTTTAAGAAAATTCCGACTTTAGATGATATAGTATTCGAACTCAGGAATAAGGAATACGGAGCATACTTATTGCGTAAGAAGTACAGTAGTAATGTCACCATATCAATTCTAATAGGCATCATAATTATATCAACTGGTATTATCACACCTTATCTGGATGCAAAAGCTTTGGAAAAGCGGCAGCATCATACTGAAAGACAGGTAGAGATCAAAATGGAGAATCTCGATCAGCCTGATGAAACAATTGTGCCTCCGCCACCGCCGCCTCCCCCTCCAACAGATGTTGTTCAGCAGGTAAAATATATACCTCCTGTTGTGGTAGATTCAGTAAAACCTGAAGATGCTCATAAACTTTTGACTGCTGACGAGGCGCAGACCAACGTTAAAAATGATGACCCTGTCGAAGTTAAGGAAGTTAAGGAAGAGGTGCAGGACAAGGAGTCAGAACCTGAACCATTTCTTTTTGTTGAAGAGATGCCGATACCACCAGGAGGGGTACCAGGTCTGTATAAATATATCGCTGAACATACAAAATATCCTGAGATAGCCAGAGAAAATAATATTCAGGGAAAAGTATATGTAAGATTTTGTGTTACAGCTAAAGGGACCGTTGAGCAGGTCAGTATATTAAAAGGCGTAGATCCATCACTGGATGCTGAAGCTATGAGGGTCGTCAAATCGTTTCCGAAATTTACGCCAGGTAAACAGACTGGCGTTCCCGTGCCGGTATGGTTTAATGTGTATATTAATTTTCAGCTTAATTAAGTTTTTAACAAGAATATTGAGGAGGCTGGCAGTTGTTTTTGGGTAAAAAAATATTGCACCCAATGATTACATACTTCATTTTCGGAATTAGCTATGCATTAGCCTGTGTTGTACAACCGGGTCCCTTTCAGGCTTATTTGTTATCTCAGAGTCTTGCGAATGGCTGGCGAAAAACTCTTCCTTTAGTATTTGCTCCTTTGATAAGTGATTTGCCGGTAATCATTTTGGTTTTACTCGTTCTTACAAATGTTCCTCATTTTGTATTACCCCTTCTGCAATGCCTGGGAGGAGTGTTTCTTCTTTACCTGGCTTATAACACTTACCGGACATGGCGTACATCCGATAACAACAACAAAAACAATGTCTCCGGCAATATAAGCTTAATTAAGGCAGTTACGGTTAACTTGTTAAATCCTAATCCGTATATGGGCTGGAGCCTGGTTATGGGACCCCTGCTGATAAAGGGCTGGAATGAGAAACCCGCAAATGGTATTGTTTTATTGCTCGGATTCTATAGCTCAATGATTATCTATTCCGCAATTATGGTAATTCTCTTTGCTGCTGCCGCGAACCTCGGATCCAGAGTAAATAGAATATTAACAGGAATTTCAGTGATTGCCCTTCTGCTTTTTGGAGTTTATATGTTGTGGTCGGGGATAAGAGTATTACTTTGAATTTAAGGATTTGGATGAAGCACGTTTTATTCTTAATTTGTATTCTTTTTATACTAAATGCAAATGCAAATGCAAATAGATATGCCATATCCTTTGGTGGGACCTCAGACATAACCAGAAGTAATATACCTTATTAGAATGGGACATTTTAATTGGAAAGGAGAATGGATTTCAGAAGAATCTCCATTTGAAAAAGCAGGTGAATATTCTTTGAAGCAGGATTTGATAAAAGAATTAATGGCAGTGGCCAGAAAATATCAGGGTATTATTAAGGATAAAACGATTGCAGAAGCCGCAAATGAAGTTGTTAAAAAATTCAGATCGTTGAAATAAGTATAAGAATTCCTGACATTAATAACAAAGCCCCCGGCGCTTTTATGACAGGGGGCTTTGAAGCAACTTTAGATGTTTCTGATTTCACCATTAGTGCTAATCAAAGATCTGAAATATTATCGTTTAAGTCAAGTAATTACGAATGTTTTCATCTATGGATTCAGGCCTTTTATCAAATATTTTAATGGGTTTACATAAGCTGTCAGTAAAAATTATACCATAAATACCTGTTGATAAGGGAAGTGAGTAATGTGAAAACGGTTTTCCCAATTTTAAAAGAAAACAAGAATGTCGAATGCCGAACCCAGCCAAAAGCAATGGCAAGCATTATCGAAGGCTACAACTATGACATCTTCCCTGACAATTTCATCAAATAATAATGCTCAAACATTATAATAGATATCCAGTACAGCAGTTTTCTTATTATAATTTACTCTGCGGATCCTGACCTCTTTAACATCTAACCCGGTTATTTCGGCAACGTTCTTTACTAGCTCAGATTTATTTTGCGGTTTCAGCATTTCAAGGTTATTATAAATTATGGGATGCGTATTGTACTTGTCTTTTTTGGCTTTTCTGTCTTTTTTAGTTTTTTTGGTTTTTCTGGTTTTTCCGGTAAGTAATATCTCGAGAATAAATGCAGAAAGAATAAGCAGGAGATTAAAGATAAATATCCCCAGCATAGGGAAATTTACCCACTTAAATGAATTGACAGCTGAAATGGCAATAACAGTAAAGAAATATGCCATATCTTTTACGGTCAGGTTTCTTGTTCTGAACCTGAGGATTGTGAAAATGGCAAATAAGCCAATTGCCATTCCTAATTGAGCGCCAGGCATACCTGCGTTGAATACAATTGGCAGCATGGAACCCAGAACGAAGATCACTATGCCCATCAGGAACAAGCTGAATACATACATTCTCTTTTTCGAATATCTGTAATAGACTACCCCGATAAGAAGAGAAAGAAATACAAGGTTTATTAAAAACCTCTCGATAATAGTCCAGAATAGCGGACTATTCAGATTGAAAAAGTCATTATACATAATTGATATTTTAAGGTTAAAAAATTTACATCTGATAGGAAATCCTGTTTTTCATATTTGAGAATTGAATAGATAATTATTTGCTTGATGACTGATTCCCTTTTATTTAAAGTAAATATATGAAAGGATACGATTCAAGTCAACAGAAAGACAAAATAAATAGGCAATGATTTTTATTTGATTTTTTTTCTAAGTTTTCTCTAAAACAAAAGAACCTTAGGGAAGTCAATCCTTAATGCAACGGACACTAAAACCATATTCTAAATTGGCAAAACTAGCTATAGTTGCAGAAGTAGCGTCGAATCTTATTATGATAGTATTATTAAATGTTGACGCCCACCATTCGCCAAATTCCCCTATCCCATAAAAAGGGTAATTGACTATATATCGTGATCCTCCAGGGAGGGCTGTAAACCTGCTTTCATTTGTTGCTCCAAGATTATAACTTCCCCAATGTATTGGACCAGTTTCTTTCAACGGACCTCCGGCAAGATATTCCCCACCAAAATAATTTATTAATATCTGCCATTCTTGATAAGTTGGCACATGCCAACCTATAGGACACAATTTCCCGGTGCCTACTGCATAGTAATTATATAATGCTCCGTAAGTATTTTTGTTATATATTGAATCGTTATCATACCAACAATAAGCTCCGGTAGTTAGACCACCCCAAATAATATTATCTTTTATGTTTTGAATCTCACTGCCATCATTATATTTGGTCGTTTTAAGATTTTCCTTCATCCAAACTTGATTTCCTATTTTTTCAATGTTGTAAACATTCCCATCATTATCACTTATTATATCTGATATATGAATTGTTCCTGAACGCATTGCCCAGTTGTTAAGGGGATTTGGATCGGTCAGAGTTGAGTAAGGTTGTACATTAAAGAAAACATAGTAATCTCCTAACACTCCAGGAGGAATGGTAATATACGGATTTAAATCAGGATATGACCAATCAGTATAGGTACCAGAATTTATAATAAAGTCCCATCCTGCCTCAAAAATTTTAATGTCATCACCATCTCCAAAAGTTGTATTTTGTGAAAGATAGATTTCTATTATCACATAGGTGTCCAATGATGTTAAGTTCTCCGGGCCATTATTGGCCAACCGGAATGAAATAGTATCAGGATGTGCGCCGACCATGATTGTCTGTGGTAAGAAGGATACATTTGATAATGCTAAGTCAGCATATGCATTTTGAGTTGTAAAAACCAAATCATCTCCATAGAAAGTACCATCTGAATTTATTGCCTTTATCCTGAAATGGTAAAGTTGATCAGGCATTAAGGAGGTCACAAGTGCACTAACACTTATTGGTGAATTTCCTATAACTGGACTCTGAGGTAAGGTTAAAGTTGTTCCATAAGATATTGATGTACCATATTCGAAAGTAACAGTTGTCGATAAGTTATTTGGACAAACGATGCCATTTAGTGTAGCTGTCCTACTCTGAATTATTGTAGCTGGAGATGTAGTCGCTACATTCTGAGTTCCAAATGTCCATATATAATCAGTTGATAATGAAATATTAGCTAATGTTTTGACACTGGTCGTTATTGTACATGTATATGTTTTCCCCGCTAAAAGATTGTTTGTAGGAGTGAAACTTGCTGTCGAACCTGAATAGGATACTGCACCTGGAACTGATGTCTCTCCATCTTTTAGATAATAAGTTAATGTTGTAATTGATGAAGGATCCATTTCGTGATTGAAAGTTGCACTAATACTTGTGTTCAGCGGCACATTAGTAGCTTCTTTTGAAGGATTTGTCGAAATGACTGTCGGTAGAGAGTCAGTGGTAAAATAAATCTCATCTCCATATACAATATTCTTTCCATTACTTAAGTACGCTTTAACGTAGTATTTTGTCTTTGGTTCCAGATTTACTAAATGACTTGTATAATCTCCAATAACTGCTTGCTCTTCAATTTTTGTTATTGAAGTAGACACTGACACATTTGGGGTTTTAGAATAACAATGACCTTGAAATGTATTTCCTTCACCCAGGTCAATACAATACCCTGATATTTCTGCAGAAATTGTTGAAATATTGGTTATTACACCTGTTTTTACCATCATTACCTTTTCAACTTTTTTGCAAGTAGTAATAATGAAAAACCCGAATAATAACAAAATCAAGATTATTTTACTTCTGAACATTATTATATCATTATGAGTTTCAAGAAACCTTTATTATTGATCTTTAAGAATGAAAATAAAATCACCTCCTTCATCACCAACATCTTGAATCACTCCAAACTGTGGGACAGCACTGCTATTATTTATTACAGCCATCCTGAAATTACTGAATAATTGCTCCGAGGATAGATATTTTTCTAAATTGTTTTGCAATCTATCAGTCAAGTATTTCAAAAAAACACTCTGATCCGGCACTTCTGAAAGAGTTCCACTTGTCATCGCCTTTCTGCTGGGTAATGAATAAAGTTTATTTATAGCGACTGAAGCATCCATAAAAACACTGCGTGTTTTTAGAATTGAGCCTCCAAAACATGCATCACTTATTAATAAGGTATGCCTTGATTTTATCTCACGAAGATAATCTCGTAACGTACTGTTTCTGAACCACGCAAGTTTACTGTTTTTTGTAGCATCAGAAGGTAACCAGTAACCAATCTCAGAAGCCGCATCCCATACACCATGTCCAGCATAAAAGATTAAAAAATTATCAATCGGACTGACTATTTTTGCGAAATAATCCAGCGCATCTACTATTTCAGCTATAGTTGCATTTCGAAGTAACTTAATATTCTCTTTTTGAAAAGTATATCTGGAAGTTATTATACTATAAAATAGTTCAGCATCCTGGATAGGTCTATTAAGTTCAATAATAAGAGGGTCCCTGTAATTGTTTATTCCTATAAGTAAAGCATAGTATTTACCATCTACTAAAGGTGCTACTTCAGCGACCATTGGGTGATAATCAACTTTGAACGATATATTACTCCCAAGACCATTTTCAGATATAGCTTTAATGCATATATTATTTATTCCCGGGATAAGATAATGAGCAATGTTAAAAAATCCAGCCGCATTGACCTTTAATTCATTATTGTTAAGTAAAAGAATCGTTTTTTGTTTATTTGAGTTCAGCCTACCTTCAAGGTTAATTTTATTCTCATTCCATATTAGAACCTTTGTCGTATCAACATTTATGTTTATAAGTTCAATTTCAGGAGCTTTGGATGGTTCCGATTTTCCATCATTAATTGTTTGGTTTAATTCTGAAGGTTTCAGAACATTTGCCTTCTTATTATTGAATCTAATGGAAGCCTGTCCACTGCTGACAACCTGAGAAGATAAATTTACCATTTGGAACAAACAAATGCTTATAATGAGAATTTGTTTTTTCATTATTGCAAGCTTTTAAAAGTCTAACCTTAATGATAATAATAAGCGGCCATTAAATGGGCTGGCTGAAGGATTAAGAGAAATCTTAGCATGTTTTATTGGCTGATATTTTTGGGGTGTTAATACTACCCATAAAACATTGAGAGCCCATGCAGATGCGGCAGAATATAACATAATAGTAGAAATATCAAGTTGTTTCTGAGTTTGATAGTAAAAATTATTCCTTTTTATTGGATCTTCTTCCTTTACGTATAAGTCATAGCTATCATGGTATTTCTTATTGTATAAATAGCTCCCTGTAAGTGTTGCATAAACAGCTACTCCTGTCAACCACCAAGGTTTACCTTTATTTATATTTGTTTGTCCCCAGCCTGGGAAAACCATTGACTTGATAATCATTGAGCCTTTATTATAAGATTTTATATATTTTTCTGCTTTAACCTCAACAAATATTTCTTCATCAAGGTAAATGGAATCCTGTTCAGGTGACCAGATGATCTTTTTGTTTTTCCCGACTTTAATATCGTCACCAATATCTCCGGTAAGAGATTTAGCATCAATTATTTCTCCGTTTGAACTTTTTATCTCGATCCATATATAGAATTTATCAGATGAATGTTGGGATACAATATCATAGAATATTATTAATCGATTCCCATCAAGCTCCAGCCTTGGTTGAGTTAGTTGAAAATCCTGAGCTAAAGATTTAGTCGCAAGAATTAGGAAAATTAAAAAAAGAGAAAACCTTCTTATTTTCATATATCTTTGATTATGATATAACAATATGATCTTCTTCCTATCAAATCTAATAAATATAAATCAAAAAATGCTTTTTCAAGGTGGAAAAAAGAAGAAAACAAAATTGATACACACATCCCCGAACTTGATGATGATCAAAAAAATTAGCTATGAATATGCAATGCATACTGAACTGAACTGGTCTCTAAGGGGAGATGTTTAAACTTTATTTAATTCAATTAATGTTACTGTAACTTTGGTAAAATACGTATTTCCAAATAAACTTAACCCTATACAAAATAAATGAAAACCTCATTTAGAATCTCAGGATTAATCTTATTTATTCTTTCAATAATATTTATTTATTCCTGTAAAAAAGAAAAGGGAGAGGTGCCTGCTTTGATTACTTCTGAATAACTGATATTACAGGAACAACGGCTTTAAGTGGGGGGACTGTAATCTCCGAAGGATCTTGTACCATAACTGCCAGAGGTGTTTGCTGGAGCACAGCTATTATGCCAACCATAGCAGATAACAAAACTACAAATGGGGCCGGTGCAGGCAGTTATACGAGTATTATGACTGGTTTGAGTATTTCAATAACTTATTACGTAAGAGCTTATGCTACAAATAGTGAGGGCACAGGGTATGGAATGTCAATGTCTTTTATAAATACGATTTGTAAAACATGCGCCCAAAAGAAATATGATTCAAGTGGCAATCTCATTTCTGAGGGATCAGACGCAGAATATTGTGACTCAGAATTATTAAAAATTGAATCTACTCCAAATGTTGTCATATTAGGTGTTACTTACAAATGGATCTGCAGGTAGTTATCAGGTTCCTCTTTTGTCTCAAAAACAAAGAAATATGAAGGAAGTCACCCTAGTCAAGACAAGGGCAGCTATTTATAAAGAAAGTCAAATAGTTGAATGCCACGCCCTATCTAAAGCATTCTTTTCTATGACCTGAATAAAAACTGAAAAACAAACAAGGATTTGCTTGTAAAATTACCACCATTCAATTATCATCATAATTCCTCTATATATATTGTACCTAATTAGAGGCAGAGTGAATATTAAAAACCGTGACAATCTTTTGAATTATACCGACCGTGTTAGCTGCTGATTATTTGATCATTTTAAGGATGATTAAAATGAGAAATTACCCCTGTTCTTTTGCCAATAGAAAAAAGTACTCAATTTTCTTTTCAGATGTCCTTAGTCTATTTAGTTTTTTTAATTGTTCTTCATCAACTTTTATTTCAAATGATCTCTCATCACCACTTTTGTTGTTCTTAAGTTTTAGTTCAATTGTATACATTGGCCTGAGTATTCTGAATTCTGCTCTGCCGCTTGAAAGGTCCAATGGTTCAATCAAACCCTTTTCATAATTAAATTTTTGGACTTTAATTCTATGTTTAAAAGGTAAGCCTTGAATTACGGTGATATCTAATTTTTTTGAACTTTGTGACCTTTTTGGATTTCCGTTACTGGTAAATGAAAAGGGTTTTATGTGTTTTATAATTCCTAAATGCTCAAACTCAGAAAGCCACATATTTAAAACGTTTGTAATAACTTCAAATAAATCTCTTTCTGATCCATCATCCAGTTTAATAAAAACAGACTTTTTAGTATCCCAATATTCACCTTTTCTATCATTGTACATTGTATTAATAACCAATTCATATATATTATCTAAGTTTGAAATTTTAGGTGTATATCTTGTGATTGTTTTATGTTTTGATAGGTTAACTATATCTCTTAAGAGTTCATAATCTGGACATATTGTTAAGTACTCCTGAAATTTCTTATTTTGACCTTGTGGTAAGTGTTCATGTAAATGATAAAGGATAGTGGCAACATTTAAGGCAGTTTTCAAGTCGTTGCTTTTACCGACTTTATGTGAATTCCTGATTTTGGCATAATCCTGATAGGTAACCAAAACATTTTCAACAAAATATTTTTTCAAATCTGAGAACATTGATTATCAATTTAGAGGTTCGTGCTCATGTCTTCCAATTAGTTTAAAAATTTAATATGTAATTATGATTTTGTCACTATATAACCAAAATTAGAAATTCTTCTCCCCAAAATCAAAAAAGATTTGTTGCAGGCCTCGAAGGATTTTAAATTTGACTTGACCGTGACTGAAAGCACTTATCAGATTCAGTGAGACGGGAACCCGGCCTTAATAGGTCGGGTTCTTTATTTTATTAAACCTTGACTTTAGTGTAATGATAGCCTAACTTTGTTTAGCTAAACGCCGATAGTCTTTTATGTGAATTGATATTCTTGAAATTCACATATATACATTATGAGAACTTTTCATAATCTGAATTACATTTTAGTACAATTAACCAATTTTATTAACTAAAATCAATCCATTATGAAAACAAAGACAATCTTATTTCTATTCCTGTTAATGAGCATAGGGATGACTCAACTTTCCGCACAAACCATAAAGAAAGGTGCGATGATTGCTATCAAAACTTATGTCTTTACTCTTCAACCTGATGTGACCATGAATCAGTTTCAGGATTTTTGGATTAATAAATACATTCCTGAAGTTGAAAAGTGTTATCCTGGTTTAAAAATATTTCTTATGAAGGCCAATAGAGGAGATAGAAAAAATCAATTTGGAGAAATATGGTACCTTGAATCTCTTCAGCTAAGAGATAAATACTGGCCAACTGAAGCTGATGAAGCAACAAGTGAATATGCAAAAGCGGCTGAAGAAAAATTGAAACCTATTAATGATGAGGTGGGGAAACTCGTGCTCCCTTTAGTTTTACCGGGAATAACCGGAGGAAGTACCGACTGGATCGTTATGTAACATTACTTGCAATTATCGCAGCGAAACAATCCGCCCTCTGTCATAAATGGCAGGGGGCTTTTTTAATAGTTGACTATTTCCAAAGTTTTGAATAAAAAAGGCCAGTTTATCAATTTGAGGTACAATTACGGGGAAACAAAAAACCCAATTATCTGATAATTAGATAACTGGGTCTTTGAATTGTCGGGGTGATCTGACTCGAACAGACGACCCCTTGCACCCCATGCAAGTGCGCTAGCCAACTGCGCCACACCCCGCTTTGACCTCCGTAGCCTTGGCGAAGGAGGTTAAAC
>CAYUQR010000020.1:46654-54152 GCA_964446825.1 uncultured Rikenellaceae bacterium | reverse complement strand
AGTATGCCGTTTGACATTTATGATTTCACGTCGTTAACAAAATGGATTGATACAGGCCTTCACAATGCAATGTCTCCATTCTGGACAACTATTACCGAGCTGCTGATTATCGGGGTGCTTATCCTGTTATTTTATGCTATTGTTGGTCTGTTCCTGGTCTATGCAGAAAGGAAAGTATGTGCATTTATGCAGAACAGGCTGGGTCCGAACAGAGTAGGGCCTTTTGGTTTATTCCAGACCATAGCCGACCTTATTAAATTGCTATTTGTCGAGCTGATACGAATCAAGAATGCCGATAAGTTTTTGTTTAACCTCGCTCCTTTTATTGTTATTATAGCTTCATTTATGGCTATTGCGGCCATACCATTTGCAAAAGGACTACAGGCAATAGACCTTAACATAGGGGTCCTGTATGTGATAGCTGTATCATCAATGGGAGTAATAGGTGTACTTCTTGCAGGCTGGTCAAGTAATAATAAATATTCGCTGATCGGTGCTATGCGAAGCGGCGCCCAGATTGTGAGTTATGAGTTGTCTGTTGGTCTGGCGATAATTACAATTGTTATTCTGGCCGGATCAATGCAATTTTCTACCATAGTTGAAGCTCAAAGGGATGGTTGGTTCATATTTAAGGGTCATGTTCCTGCATTCATTGCATTTATAATATTTCTTACTTCAAGTACTGCCGAGACAAACCGCGGACCATTTGACCTGGCGGAAGCTGAATCTGAACTTACAGCAGGATATCATACGGAATACTCGGGGATAAAATTTGCATTCTTCTTCCTGGCGGAATACATTAACATGTTCATTGTGGCATCTATAGCTGCAACGGTATTCCTGGGCGGCTGGATGCCATTTCACGTTGGAGGCTGGACAGGATTTAATAATGTTATGGATTTCATTCCTCCATTTATCTGGTACATAGGTAAAACAGCTTTCGTAATTTTCATGATGATGTGGTTCAAGTGGACTTTCCCCAGGTTAAGGATCGATCAGCTTCTTACTCTTGAGTGGAAATATTTGTTACCTATTAACCTTGTTAATGTATTGATAATGGCCTTTATAGTACTTATGGGCTGGCATTTTTAACAATTAACAATAAGTAATTAGAAATTAACAATTATAAATATATATCTCTGAATGAGAAGTATCATTAAATATCTGAAGGATGTAGTATTGGGGATCTGGTCACTTCTGAAAGGGATGAAAGTTACAGGTTCATACTTTTTCAGGCCTTCTACCATTGTGACTCAAAAATATCCGAATAACCGGAAGGACCTTGTTATGTTCGACAGGTTCAAAGGTGAGGTCATAATGCCGCACAACGAAAATAACGAACACAAATGTACCGGCTGCGGGATTTGTGAAATGAATTGCCCGAACGGAACAATTGAGGTTATTTCAAAAACCATCATAACAAAGGATGGCAAGAAAAAAAGGATAATTGATAAGCACATCTACAGACTGGGAATGTGCACCTTCTGTGCTTTATGTGTAAAGACATGTCCATCCAATGCACTTGCTTTTTCACAGGAGTTCGAACATGCCGTATTTAACAGGGCTCTCCTGATAAAACAGTTAAATAAACCTGGTTCCCAATTAATGAAAGGAGTTGAGTAATGGCCTTAAATCAGATTATGTTTATCCTCTTTTCAGCTATGATAATTGTCTTTTCCATTCTGACAGTTACCACGCGCAGGATACTTCGAGCTGCTGTGTTTCTTCTTTTTGTTCTGGTTTCAACATCAGGACTTTATTTCATGCTTAATTATCAGTTCCTCGCTGCCGTTCAGCTTACGCTTTATGCCGGTGGTATAGTTGTGCTTATCATTTTCTCTATTCTGTTAACAAGTCATATCAGCCAGAAGTTTGAATCTCCGGGTATTAAAAAAGTCATCTTCTCAGCTTTAGCTGCATTTGCCGGAGCTATTTTGTCAATTATAACTATACTGGACTACCAGTTTTCCGCAACCGCTGAAGCTGCAAAGGCAATTGACATGAAGCTTATAGGCAGAAGTCTTTTATCTGTTGAGCATGACGGATATGTTCTTCCCTTTGAAGTGATTTCGGTTTTGCTTCTTGCAGCAATGATTGCAGCTATTGTCGTAGCAAAGAAAGCCGGTCCGAATAAAAGTGAATTACCAACTATTAAACAGGAATAAGATGAATTACGGAATACCTATACAATACTTTCTGGTACTGGCCACAATAATGTTCTTCGCGGGTGTTTATGGCTTCCTTACGAGGCGGAACCTGATAACCATTTTAATGTCTGTAGAATTAATACTAAACTCCGTGAATATTAATTTCCTGGCTTTTAACAGGTACCTGTACCCCCACCAACTTGAAGGTATGTTTTTCAGCCTTTTCGTGATAGCTGTTGCTGCGTCGGAAGCGGCTGTTGCCATAGCAATTATAATTAATATTTACAGGCGGTTTACCACCATCAATGTTGAAGATGTTGACGAAATGAAATTCTGATTATTACAAATATAGGAAGTATTAAAATGATAAATTTCAGTTATACTATTTGGATCCTTCTGTTACCATTTCTTATGTTCCTCCTTCTGGGACTGGCAGGACATAAGCTAAAACCAAAACTTTCGGGTCTGTTAGGAACCGTAGGTCTGGGAGTGATAACAGTACTGTCGTACATTACTGCGTATAAGTATTTTTTTACGAGTGAAAAGATAGATAATGCATATCAGAAGATTACTGCTTTTAATACAGTGTGGCTGCAATTCACCGATAAACTTCATATTGATATTGGTATCCTTCTTGATCCCATATCAGTGATGATGCTGATTGTAGTTACCACGGTTTCGTTGATGGTTCATATTTACAGCATTGGATATATGAAAGGAGAAAGAGGATATGAACGTTTCTTTTCATTCCTATCTCTGTTCAGCTTTTCCATGCTTGGACTGGTACTTGCAACAAATATCTTCCAGATGTATATCTTCTGGGAACTGGTTGGAGTTTCCTCCTTTCTGCTAATAGGATTTTATTACCAGAAACCATCGGCTGTAAGGGCTTCAAAAAAAGCTTTCATCGTCACAAGGTTCGCCGACCTGGGTTTTCTTATTGGTATACTTATACTATCATTCAATACCAAAACATTTGATTTCATTTCCCTTACGAATCCTGCAGGTGCTTCAATCATCCAGGGCGGCAAAATTGCGTTTCTGGGTCTTTCGGTAATGACCTGGTCGATGATATTAGTTTTTATGGGAGGTGTAGGCAAATCAGCCATGTTTCCTTTTCATATCTGGCTGCCTGATGCAATGGAAGGCCCTACTCCTGTCTCGGCTCTTATACATGCCGCAACAATGGTAGTAGCAGGAGTATATCTTGTTGCAAGAATGTTCCCGATTTACTATTTCTCTGCACCTGTTGCCCTGAATGTTGTTGCATATGTAGGAGGGTTTTCATCCCTATTTGCAGCAATTATAGCTTGTACCCAGACTGATATTAAGAGAGTTCTCGCCTATTCCACCATGTCGCAGATTGGCTATATGATGCTGGCATTAGGTGTATCAGGATATGGAGGACATGAAGGACTGGGCTATATGGCATCAATGTTTCACCTCTTTACGCATGCCTTGTTCAAGTCACTCCTCTTTTTGGCATCAGGCGCAATAATTCATGCTGTTCACAGCAATTACATGACCGATATGGGTGGACTTCGTAAATACCTTCCAATTACTCATATGACATTCCTTGTTGCATGTCTTACAATCTCAGGGATCCCTCCTTTTTCAGGATTTTTCAGCAAAGATGAGATACTTGCCGCTGCACTCGATCACAATAAATTCTTATTTTTCGTGGAGTGGGCAGTAGCAGGAATCACAGCGTTTTATATGTTCAGGATCTATTTCAGTATTTTCTGGGGGAAAGAAACACAATATCATCATACTCCGCATGAAGCGCCGGCAATTATGACAATACCGTTAATTATTCTCGCAATCGGAGCTGCAGTATCAGGATTCCTTCCTTTTAACCGGCTTGTTACATCCGATGGCCGCGCTTTTGAAACAGAGATTAACCTGGCAGTAGCCATTCCTTCCGTTTTAATTGGTTTACTTGGAATAGGAATTGCTTATGTGATGTACAGGAAGGAAAGTGCAATACCCGATAAACTGGCTGCAACTTTCAAATACAGCTATAAGTGGGCATATAATAAATTTTATATAGATGAAGTTTATCTTTTTGTCACCAAGAAGATCATATTCAGATATATTTCCGAACCTGTTGCATGGTTTGACCGCCATATTGTTGATGGCACCATGAATGCAATTGCTAACCTTACTCAAAACGTTTCTTTCAGGATAAGAGAATTTCAGTCAGGACAGTTGCAGAAATACGGATTCGTATTTGTTACCGGTGCTATAATGCTGGCTATACTATTTATTTATTTATGGAAATAATCGATTATCAAGAAAAAGACTTTTAACTATGGATATTCTGACTCTGTTTGTATTAATTCCGGTGCTGACTATTACAGCAATCCTTTTTCTGAAAGATACCCGCCAGGTTCGCCTGGTATCTGCATTCGGAATGGGTCTTCAACTTCTTACAGCTGGAATTCTTGTTTTTCTTTATCTCTCGGCGCGTCATGCAGGAAACACAGATGAGATGCTTTTCGTAAAAGACTATTTATGGTTCAAAAGCCTTAATATTCATTATGCTATCGGAGTGGATGGCATTTCAGTAGCAATGATCGGACTAACCTCTCTGGTCGTTTTTGCGGGAATATTTGCGTCGTGGGAAGTAGAGTTTCTGAGGAAGGAATTCTTTATTTCCCTTATTCTTCTTGCAACAGGGGTTTTCGGTTTTTTTATCTCAATAGATCTGTTTACCATGTTTCTGTTTTACGAACTTGCAGTTATTCCAATGTACCTGCTGATAGGAATATGGGGAAGCGGACCAAAAGAGTACTCAGCAATGAAGCTTACGCTAATGCTCATGGGAGGTTCAGCACTACTACTGGTGGGGATTCTGGGAATATATTTTAATTCTGCTCCTTCGGGAGGTTATCCTACTTTCAACATCCTGGAAATTTCAAAAGTCATGATACCAATGCCTGCCCAGAGGATCTTTTTCCCACTCACTTTTGTAGGATTTGGTGTACTCGGAGCCTTGTTTCCATTCCATACATGGTCACCTGACGGACATGCCTCTGCTCCCACTGCTGTATCAATGCTCCATGCAGGTGTTCTTATGAAGCTTGGCGGATACGGTGCTTTCAGGGTAGCAATCTTTCTAATGCCTGAGGCAGCTCAGGAATTATCATGGATATTCATTATTCTTACCTCAATAAGTGTAGTTTACGGAGCCTTTGGAGCAGTAGCACAGAAGGATCTTAAATACATTAATGCATATTCATCTGTCAGCCATTGCGGCCTGGTATTGTTTGCCGTTCTTATGATGAATAAGACAGCGATGAACGGAGCGATACTTCAGATGATCTCACATGGCCTGATGACAGCCCTCTTCTTCGCCCTGATTGGTATGCTCTACGGACGTACCCATACCAGGATGATAAACCAGATGGGTGGCCTGATGAAAGTAATTCCTTTCCTTTCTGTTGCTTATGTAATAGCAGGACTGGCTTCACTTGGACTTCCCGGATTAAGCGGTTTTGTTGCTGAAATGACAATCTTTGTCGGTGCTTTCCAGCATCATGAAACATTCTACCGAATAGTGACGATCGTGGCTGTTTCTTCGATAGTAATTACTGCTGTATATATTTTGAGGGTTATTGGTATACTCCTGCTTGGTCCGACTACCAATGAGCATTATGAGCACCTCACTGATGCAAAATGGTTCGAAAAGATATCGGTTGTTACGCTTGTCGGTTCTGTAGCAGCAATTGGTCTTGCACCTTTCTGGCTTTCAACAATGATAGGTACAAGCCTTCAACCTGTTATAGACAGAATATTTGCACTTAACCCATTCTGATTCTTGAAGTTATAAATGTTTTGGATAATATTATAATATGAGCTTAGGAACCTTTTTGATAATGCGGCATGAATTGCTGCTGATAGCTGCAGCTCTCCTGGTACTGATGGCTGAGATATTCACAGATACGCACAAAAAGAGCGGTATCAGCCTCTTTTCGGTTATTCTGTTCGGAGTTATTACAATAACAGGATTTTTACCGTCTCCAACAGGAGAACTGTTCGGAGGAATGTATATTTCATCAGGTACAAGATTACTAATGAAAAATATCCTGAATATAGGAGCCCTGCTGGTATTTGTTCAGTCAGTTACCTGGCTCAGGAAGGACGAGAACTCAGGAAAGGTCAGCGAGTATTTTATTCTGCTAATTTCAACACTTATCGGAATGAACTTTATGATTTCTGCAGGACACTTTCTGATGTTTTATATCGGAATTGAACTGGCTACAATACCCATTGCAGCTCTTGCAGCATTCGACAGGTACAGAAATAAATCAGCTGAAGCAGGTATTAAACTTATTCTGTCGTCGGCATTGTCATCCGGAATACTCTTATATGGTCTTTCGATGATATACGGAACCACGGGAACCTTTTATTTCAATCAGATAGCAACACATTTCAGTAACAGTAACCTTCAGATACTTGGATTTATCTTCTTTTTTGCCGGAATGGCATTCAAAATATCAATAGTTCCTTTTCATCTCTGGACTGCAGATGTATATGAAGGTTCGCCTGTAAATATTACATCATATCTTTCTGTTATTTCAAAAGGAGCAGCTATTTTTATTTTCATATTAATGCTATTCACTGTATTTCCTGTAATAATGGCAACATGGCAGAAAACTATCTATGTCACCGCAGTACTTACCATGACTATTGGTAACCTTTTTGCCATACGACAGAACAATCTTAAGCGATTTCTGGCATTTTCTTCTATTTCACAGGCTGGGTATATCCTTCTTGGTTTTATTGGCGGAAATCAGCTTGGAATGGCTGCAGTGATATATTATATTCTGGTATACATATTCTCTAACCTGGGAGCTTTTGGAGTTGTAACAGCTATTTCAAATGCAACCGGAAAGGAAAACATTGATGATTATAACGGTTTATATCACACTAACCCCAAACTGAGCCTTATAATGACTCTAGCATTGTTTTCACTTGCAGGAATTCCTCCTGTTGCAGGGTTTTTCGGGAAGTTCTTTTTATTTACAGCCGCTGCACAGAAAGGTTTTTACCTTCTTGTCCTGATAGCAGTTTTGAATACAATCATCTCATTGTACTATTATTTACTTGTGGTAAGGGCAATGTTTATTAACAAAGGGGAATCTCCCATTGAAAAATTCATAAGTGATTTCCCGACACGATTTGCTCTGGGAATCTGTGTTGCAGGTATTGTGGCTACAGGATTTGCCAGTGTAATCTTTGAGGTGATAAGGAATTTAAGTTTTGGAATATAGGGAGGGAAGAAGACGCTAGACGCTAGACACTAGTCGCTGGATGCTGAACGCTGGACACTAGACTGCATGACCGCA
>CAYUQR010000020.1:0-46554 GCA_964446825.1 uncultured Rikenellaceae bacterium | reverse complement strand
GCATGACCGCATGACCGCAAGACCGCATGACCGCATGACCGCAAGACCGCATGACCGCAAGACAATTAGATATTTAGACAAAAATTAAAGGATATGGCTATCAGTAATGCAAAACACATTGTAGGTGAAATAGACGGTATTCGCTGTACAATAGTTGAAACCGGTGCAACTCTTGAGCGTGTTGCTTTCCTAACAGATCTTTTAAGGTTCAATAATCTGGAAGTAAAAGAGATGCCGGAGGCGCCCGGAGCTGAAAATGAAGAACCAAAATATACGATTGGGGTCACTGATCTTCTGTTTAACCCTGTATTCGCATTATATGAACGTCAACTAAAAAACAGGGAAGGAGCATTCGTAACTCCCGGATACTGGAGACAGGAATGTACAGAGTGTGATCCCAGGTACTGGATCAGAAGAAGAGCTGTTAAGAAGACCACATCTGATTAGGTAACCCCGATCTTCAAGGACTAAAGACTATCATCATTCCATATTTTCCAGGCTTTTTCCGCCTGCGAATGGAGCATTTTTTTGCCGCTGATTACCGAGCATCCCTGCTCAGCCCCCATTTTTAAGAATAGCGTCATTTCAGGATTATAAACAAGATCAAAGAGGATCTGGTTCTTAGTAAGGATACTATAATTGATATCGGGTTTGCTGGTTACATCCGGATACATTCCCAGTGGAGTGGTATTTATTATAAGACCGGCATCACTGAGCAATTCCGCAGTAAGTTCCGTGTATTTTATTGTACCCGGCTTCCTGCTTCTCGACACAACAGTTGTTTTTAAGCCCAGATTTTTAAGAACAAAACATACAGCTCTTGAGCTGCCACCGGTACCCAGAACTATTGCTCTGCTGATGTCACCGGTTAAAAAAGGTATGAGAGAATCTCGTATACCAGTTACATCACTGTTAAAACCATGCAATTTAACCAGGCTATCCTCCCTTTTAATTTTTACCACATTTACCGCTCCTATCTCTCCTGCTTCAGGTGAAATAGAATCAAGAAACCTGATAATGTCTGATTTATAAGGTATTGTAACATTAAATCCACAAAGATCAGGTTCTTCAGTAATCAGTTTTCCCAACTGATCAATATTTGTAAGCGGAAAGTTTTCATAAAAGCAATCCTGAATATGATCCATAAGAAACTTATCGGTAAAGTACTTTTTAGAGAAAGAATGCCCTAAGGGATATCCAATGAGGCCGAATTTTCTCATTTTTTAAGTTGAATTTTATAGAAAAGTCAATTCAGGCATAATTACTATTGCTGCAGTTTTTCGGGAAGGAACTGAAAAAAAGTATCTCCCCTGAGTCCAAGTCTTAAAGACTCTAACGGAATAATCTCTGTTGGCGCAATGTTGCCGAGGTTGACATTTGCTCCAAAATGTCTGATAAACCAGGCCTGCTGAGATTTTAAAGGTGCTTCCCATATCACATTTTCGAGCTTCACATGGTCAGCAATCCCACATATAATTTTATTATTTATAGAACCATCTTCATTATAGATACCCGTAGTACCCGACTCACGAGCCTCCGCAATTACTTTTACAGATCCTGCTTTGAGTTCAGTCTTCATCATTGAAACCCATTCATCAGGCGTATAAACCACATTCTTCTTCTTGGAACCTACTTCCGAAATCACAGTACCTCGCTCTGCCAGCCGGCTGATGTAATCGAGTTTTCTTTTATGTTCCATATCATAAGACCCGTCAGATACTTCAACCAGGTCAATTTCATGTTTGTCAAGAAATTCAATATATTCTTCGAACATGTCTCTTACTACGAATGCTTCAAATAAAGTACCACCAAAGTAAGGTATAGCACCTGCTTTTTTATATATGGTCACCTTCTTATCAAAATCAGGTGTTACTAATGACGTCCCAAAACCAAGTTTAACATAATCGGTATATTCGCTTCCGACAGACATAAAGTCTTCAGCTTCTCTAAGGCTGAGGCCTTTATCCATTACCATCGTCAGGCCTGAATTCCTTGGTTTAGCTGGTCTTTCAGGTATGAATGGAAGTATCATTTTCATTATATAAATAATTAATTTATATGGTTATACCATTGTCTCCGAGTAACTTTCGGATCTTCCTGGGAATAAGCGATTCAGGAAAAATATTTTCAAATTCAGTGAACAGATCCTTATCGAGTTCTAAAGCTAA
Source organism: uncultured Rikenellaceae bacterium (assembly GCA_964446825.1). Taxonomy (GTDB): domain Bacteria; phylum Bacteroidota; class Bacteroidia; order Bacteroidales; family VadinHA17; genus LD21. The sequence continues at coordinate 44,386 of CAYUQR010000020.1, read as the reverse complement.
GGCCAGATGCCTGAAGGCTTTTTCGGTATTTCCGGAATGTAAGTAGACAGAAGACAAAAGGTAGTTTATTCCAGGTACATCTCCCGTAATTTTATATGCATGCTCGAGATATGGCAGGGCTTTGACAGTCAGTCTGTTCTCTTGAATTATACTGCCAAGTTCGGCCCAGACTTCGTCATAATAGGCATCTAACTTCAGTGCTTCCCTGAAGCATCTCAAAGCAGCTTTTGTCTCTCCTGCTGAATAGTGGGCCTTTCCAAGAAGATACCATATTTCAGGATTTTCATCATCAAGACGGACTGCTTTTCTGAAAAAGATCAGGCTGTCTTCAGTATTTCCTGTATTTAAAGCAATTATACCAAGTCCAAACCACGGATCTGCAAAATCAGGAGCCAGTTCAATGGCTTCCTGATAATATTTTTGTGCCAGGGTAATCTCACCTGTTTTTTCATAACATTCAGCGAGATAAGTCATTGCCTCAAAGCTATCTGGCTCATTTTCAAGGTATTCATGATAAACAGGAATGGCTTCTGAGTACCTTTCTATATTGCTTAGAATATTACCTTTATTAAAAAGAGCAAATGTATTCTGAGAATTAATTGCAAGGGCATAATCATATGCTTCCATTGCTTTATCAAACAGTTCAAGCTTGTTATAAATAATTCCAAGATTATACCAGGCACTGTCTGAAAATGGTTCCTCCTCAAGATATAGAAGGTAATATCTGATGCTGTTTTCAAAATCTTCTGTCTTCTCGTATGCATATGCAAGATCGTACAGATGAGCCTTAAACTCAGGCTCCATCTCAACGAGTCTTAGCATATAGGGTATCATGTGCTCATAATAATTAAGATTCTGCAAAACTGAAGTTATGGCGAATAGTATGTTTTCTATATCCTCTGAATCCAGGGTGAGGGAGTAATCAAACATTTTCTTTGCCCCCTGAATATCACCCAACATTCCTAACGCTGTTCCTTTTGCTATATATAGTTCATAATTTCCCGGTTCGATGTTCTCCATTTGTTTTAATAACCTGAGTGCTTCAACAGCTCTTCCTTTATCCAGAAGAACTTTAGCTTTCCTTAACTGTATCGATAAAGAATTAGGATGCTGCTGGGTAGCCAGGTTTGCAGCTTCAAAAGCCTTTGATGAGTTATTACTTTCAATGTAATAATCTATGATTGTCTCAAATTCAATAACATCAAAAAAATAATTTTCATTATTTTTTTTCATTCTCTCAAACTTCTGCACTGCATGTTTTACCTCTTCCTCGTAGGAAAACCCGTATTTGTCTTCTTCCATGTCATACAAAAATATGCTTACAAAAATAACACTATTTTTATAAAGGGAGTTTACACCTGTGCCCAATTATTAACATTTTAACATATTTATAAACACCTGATATCCAAGTTTGTATAGATATATTTTATTTAATTTTAAAAAAAATATCACTTACACGCAACCACATGAACAAAATAAGCATCTATTATGTGTAAATAAGATTTTTCATTAACGATATACCCTATTTACCCTAGAATTAACCTAAATTCTACCTTCGAAGAGCCGGGCCACAACCCGGTTTTTCATTTTATATTGATTATATTTGTGAGTATACAATACTTAAAATTCACCTGTATGAAAAAAATACTTCACAGTAATTATATACCATTTCTTTTTAGCATATTATTAATTTTTGCTATTCTCACCGATTGTAAAAAGACTGAAAATCCCATAAAATATCCAAAAGGAACATTCCCTGATACTGTTATTAACCTTGGGTCTGTTAATTCACAATACGATGATTATAACATAGCACTATACCAGCTTAATGGTGATGCCCCAATTATTTTCTCCAGTAACAGGGAAAGTGAAGGCGGACAATTTGATCTGGAGCAGGCAAATATTTCTTTTACTTTTGATCAGACAAACGGAAGTTTTGAAATGAATGCCCTGATAACAAATGATGCATTCCTTGATAAACTGATCAATAAAGCCAAAACCCCTGGAAATGATTTTGGTCCCTACCGTCTTTTCAGTACGGTAGATGGATATGAATATCTTATATTATCATCGGTTAATGAAGAAGGAAATCTTGATTTATATTATCTTAAGAACCAACCTGTATATAATGCAAACCTGCCGGCTATAGATGGACCATATCCTGTCAGTCTGTTAAATACGGATTCGGATGATGCATATATCTGCTTTAATTCCAAACAGGATTCGGCCTATTTCACATCAAACAGAGACGGGAATTTCGATATTTTCGTGCAAAGTGTACCAGCAGATATGGCTCTTTCCACATGGTTTAGCCAGGGTTTTGCAAATTCAGCCAGGGTTGACAGTCTGAACAGCGACAGTGATGATAAGTGCCCGTTGATATTCAGAAAGATTATGGTTTTTGCTTCCGACAGACCTGGAGGAATGGGTGGCTTCGATCTTTATTATTCCATTTTCCGAAACGGCAAATGGAATTTCCCTGTTAATCTTGGTCCCGGTATTAATACATCATCAAACGAATACAGGCCTGTTATTGGATATTATCCTGATTTTTCGAACCTCTTCCTGATGTTTTCATCAGACAGGCCTGGTGGCAAAGGAGGCTATGATCTCTATTTTACAGGTATTGAATTTCCGGCGAATTAATCCATGTTTCAGTTACTTTTTATCTTTTCTTTTTGCTGCCATTAGTGTATTGCGCAATAAGGATACTCTTGTCATGGGTCCTACTCCACCGGGCACAGGGGTTATATATGAACATTTCGGGGCAACATTTTCAAAATCAACATCACCGACAAGTTTAAAACCTGATTTTGTAACTGTACTTTTAACGCGGGTGGTACCAACGTCAATGACAACAGCTCCGATTTTTACCATATCAGCTTTAACAAATGCAGGAGATCCAATTGCTGCTATTATTATATCAGCCTGACTTACTATACTTTGTATATCTCTTGTTCTGCTATGGATTACAGTAACTGTTGCATCCATTCCCTTCTGGGATAAAAGAATACTTACCGGTCTTCCCACAATATTGCTGCGTCCTATGACCACACAATTTTTACCCGTGGTTTCAATATTATTTCTTTTTATAAGTTCAACTATTCCGAAGGGAGTTGCAGGAAGATATCCGGGAAGCCCGATAACCATTTTCCCGATATTCACAGGGTGAAATCCGTCTGCATCCTTTTCCGGATTAATCGATTCAATTACCTTATTTTCCGAAATATGGGAAGGTAATGGCAACTGGACAATGAATCCGTCAACATCATCATCGTTATTGAGTTGATCAATCTTTTCAAGTAAGAATTTTTCGCTTATATCATCCTCTAACCTTATAAGTGTAGACTTAAAGCCAACCTCTTCACAATCTTTTACTTTATTGGCAACATATGTTTCACTTGAGCCGTTATTTCCCACAAGTATGGCAGCAAGGTGAGGTATTTTCTCCCGGTTTTCCCTAAGCTTTCTGACTTCTTCTGCAATCTCGAGCTTTATTTCGGATGCGATTTTCTTACCGTCAATGATCTTGTACATCATAATAATTATCTTTTGCTCATCAGCCTGGCTACGTTACCACCTTTTGTCATCATTTTCATCATACGGCGTGTCTCATCGAATTGCTTCAGCAGCTTATTTACTTCCTGTACACTTGTTCCGCTTCCCAGTGCAATTCTTTTACGCCTGCTGCCGTTAAGCACCACAGGGTTTGTTCTCTCCTCAGGTGTCATACTTTTAATTATTGCTTCGATACCTTTGAAAGCATTATCGTCAATATCAAGGTCCTTCACAGCCTTGCCAACCCCAGGTATCATTGCCATAAGATCTTTAACATTACCCATTTTCTTTATTTGATGGATCTGCGAAATGAAATCGTTGAAATCGAACTGGTCCTTTGCAATTCTTTTCTGCAGTTTCCTGGCTTCTTCAGCATCATATTGTTCCTGTGCTTTTTCCACCAGGGATACTATGTCTCCCATACCAAGGATCCTGTCTGCCATCCTTTCAGGATAGAAAATATCAATAGCATCCATTTTCTCCCCTGAACTTACAAACTTAATTGGTTTATTAACGACAGTTTTAATTGAAAGAGCTGCTCCACCCCTGGTATCACCATCGAGTTTCGTAAGTACAACTCCGTCAAAATCAAGCCTTTCATTAAATTCTTTTGCAGTATTCACGGCATCCTGACCCGTCATTGAATCAACCACAAAAAGTATCTCGTGAGGATTGATAGCATCTTTGACAGAAGCTATCTCTTTCATCATCTCTTCATCAATAGCCAGTCGACCAGCGGTATCGATTACAACCAGATCGTAACCGGTTTTTTTAGCTTCCTTTACAGCATTCCGGGCAATAGTGACAGGATTAAGATTACCATCTTCGGTATATACAGGAACTTCAATCTGCGTTCCTATTACTTTAAGCTGCTCAATAGCTGCAGGTCTGTAAACGTCGCAGGCAACCAGCAACGGATTTTTCCCTTTTTTACTCTTTGCCCATTTAACTAGTTTTCCGCTGAAAGTGGTTTTTCCTGAACCCTGTAAACCGGCAATCAAAATAACAGACGGATTGACCTTAATATTGATATCGGTTTTGTCTCCGCCCATAAGATCAACCAGTTCATCATGGACTATTTTGACCATCATTTGTGACGGATTAACCGATTTCAAAACCTCCAGCCCAAGAGCTTTCTGTTTTACTGTATCCGTAAATTGTTTTGCAATTTTAAAGTTGACATCAGCGTCGAGAAGTGCCCTGCGTACCTCCTTAAGTGTCTCAGCAATATTAATTTCAGATATCCTGCCCTGCCCTTTTAATAGTTTAAAGGATTTCTCCAGCCTTTCACTCAGATTTTCAAACATATGGTAGACTTCTTTTTATTTTGTTATATTTTATCTTATTGTCCGAAGAAATATCTTTCTTGCTTCTGCCTCCTTCCTCCTTCCTACTGCCTACTGCCTACTGCCTACTGCCTACTGCCTACTGCCTACTGCCTACTACCTACTACCTTCCGCCTTTCGCCTTCTGCCTCCTCTACATTCTCTCCGGCATCTCAATACCTAAAAGTGACATGCCTTCAAAGATAATTTCACTGGTGATTTTTGACAATATCAATCTTAAATTTCTTACAGATTTATCATTTTCTCCAAGAATAGTAAAATCGTGATAAAACTGGTTATATTCCCTTGCAAGGTCGTAGCAATAATTGGCTATAAGTGCAGGACTGTAATTTTCAGCTGCGGCTGATACCGTTTCAGAAAATTTGCGTAATAGTTTAATCAGTTCAATCTCTTTATTTCCGGCTTTAGTTTCTTTAAGTTTATCGATCTCAGGATTAATATCCATCTGTTCGGCCTTCCTGAACACCGATTTGATCCTTGCATATGTATATTGAATGAATGGACCGGTATTTCCGTTAAAATCAATTGATTCAGCAGGATTAAATGTCATATTCTTTTTAGGATCAACTTTAAGGATATAATATTTAAGTGCGCCAAGCCCTATTTTCCGGAATATCTCCTCTTTTTCATCGTCGGAAAATTCGGAAAGTTTACCGAGTTCCAGAGAAACTTCTCTAGCAGTCTCATGCATTTCTTTGATAAGATCATCTGCATCAACAATTGTTCCTTCGCGGGATTTCATTCTGCCTTCAGGGAGTTCTACCATACCATATGAAAAATGTATAAGACCGTCTGCCCATTTATAGCCCATCTTCTTAAGAATTGCCCTTAATACCTGAAAATGGTAATTTTGTTCATTTCCAACAACATATATGTTTTTATCAAATCCATATTCATTATATCTGTTGACAGCAGTTCCAAGGTCCTGGGTCATATATACTGCTGTGCCGTCTGAACGGAGCAGAAGTTTCTGATCCAAACCGTCATGAGTAAGATCAGCCCATATTGAATTGTCTTTATTTTGATAAAGAATATTTTTTTTCAGAGCATCAATGACAATATCTTTCCCTATTTTATAGGTATCAGATTCATAATAAATTTTATCAAAATCAACACCAAGTTTTTTATATGTCTCATCAAAACCTTCATAAACCCATAAATTCATCATTTTCCAGAGATCAACGACCTCTTTATCCCCTGCCTCCCATTTGAGGAGCATCTCCCTGGCCTCTCTCATAAGAGGGGCTGAATTTTTTGCCTCATTTTCATCTGTTCCCTGAGAAAGAAGTCCCTCAACCTGGGCTTTATATTCCTTTTCAAACAACACATAATACTTTCCAACAAGATGGTCACCTTTTATCCCGGAAGACTGGGGTGTTTCACCCTTTCCAAACTTATGCCAGGCTATCATCGATTTGCATATATGGATACCGCGATCATTTACTATATTCGTCTTGATAACCCTGTTCCCTGTAGCCGAGAGTATTCTGTAAAGAGAATAACCAAGCAGGTTATTCCGAATATGTCCGAGGTGCAATGGCTTATTGGTATTAGGAGAAGAGTATTCTACGAGAATGGTCTCAGGTGAAGATTTCCGGCAATCAAGGAGATGATTCTCCTCAACTGACAGCCCAGCAAAATAATCTAACCACCAGGTATCTGATATTTCCAGGTTCAGGAATCCCTTTATTACGTTAAATCCACTTATTTCAGAAGATCTCTCAACAAGGTATCTTCCAATAGTTTCACCAGTTTTCTCCGGAGTGTTTTTAGAGTATCTCAGAAGAGGAAAAACAACAATCGTAAAGTCGCCTTTGAAATCTTTTCTTGTCTCCTGTATCTGGATCAGGTTCTCTTCAACTTCGCAATTATAAAGAGCTCTGACAGCCTCTGTTATTTTCTCTTTTAAAACAATCTCCATCTTTTATTTACAAATTTCAGCCTGCAAAGATAACATATTAATATATTGATTTAAAAGAAAAGAATCACAGATTCCATCCTTTCTGCATTAAGATTAATAGTAAATTGCTAAAAGAAAAAATTTAAAAAGGTCATGATTTAAGTATGCTAGGCAAGAATAATTTTTACCCTTAAAAATCCAGCATTGGTCAAAATCTGTTTATAAAGAGAAATTTATATTTATTATATTCTCCACAATTGTATTGATCTGTAATAATGTTCATTACTAAAGATACATCTAATGTTTTTCAGAAAGAACAGAAAATTGATTATAAATATTAATCTATTTTGACCAACGAATGAAATATTAATGTAAACGGTTATTTTTCGGTGGCTATTGAGCAAATTTCATTGATTAGATTAAATTTTTAAACACAGTAATTTGACAATTACATGTTCAATCTATTGACTCAAGTTCAAATAATACCTAATTTGAATTTATAATTTTGATATTAAAAGTATGGGCAAAAGCATAGCCATTAACACACCTGATCTTATTAATATTCAGAAGGTTAAGCCTTTTGCTACTTACAAGGGAAAGTCAGTTGAAATTACAAAGACCAACCCTGTTTTGGGATTATTATTTGCTGAAAATTCAGATTGGTTTGTAAGTTATATTGAGTGGCTGGGTCTCGCTGAAGATCCTAATATAGTTGTTCTTACTTCTCAGCATCATTATTTTTATGATGCTGAAGAGATGGTTAATGTTAAGACAGTTGTTAATATCAAAGAACTTAATCAGACAAAGGATATCAGCAGCTTCCTTCATTCGCTAAGCACCATACTTCAATCCAACACCTATTTAATTGGCTGTTTTGTTGACAACAAAAAAGTAAACAGCTATAAATTAAGAAAGAATTTATCGGAGCATCTTAAAAAGAGGCGGAATGAAGATATTGAAAACGGTATTGTATCGAAGTATCCATTATTAAACATGTTGATTAGTGTTATGGATTCAAAAATCAATAAATTTCTAACGAAGGAAAGTGTGAGATTGTTACTGAATGACAGTGGATTTGAAAGTCTGGATTTTACAGACTTAAATGGAATTACGTATTTCTGTGCTCAGAAAAATAAAGCTGAAATTATTTAAAGTTAAGTCGACGATAAGTTATTACTTTTGGAGTCTACTGGAAAGGAAAATTAGTAACCATAATTGCTAAGCAAGACACAAAAGATATTATACTTTAGAAGAAATGACCGTATTGAAACAAAAATGAAGCACAAGGAGAATGGATTTAGTTGATAACCTGGTTAATCCTAAGACAGTCACTTTTTTTAAAAGATGGAACCTGTTAGCTTATGTTATTGGCTTGTTCGACATACTTGCAATAGCATTGGCTTTTCAATGTGCATATTCAACTAACTACTATTATTTTAAGATGGGGATATTCTTTTTTTCACAAAAAAGAATGATCTTTCTTTTTCTTGGTGTTTTACCATTCTGGCTGGTAACTCTTTATCTCATCCAGATTACAGAGATTCCTCGTACCAAGCGCATCAGAGTTCTCTTCTTTGAATATTTCCAATCGGCTCTGATTATTGCTGTTGTCCTTCTTGTCGTCTATTTCATTTTTAAAATGGCGTGGATCTCACGTCTCTTTTTAATTGAACTCACCTTCCTCGGATTCATATTCTTATTTTTTATAAGGTACATCGAGTATAAAGTCTTCAGAAGATACAGGGCTAAAGGTCACAATTATGTAAATATTGTATTGATAGGTGATGATTCGTCATTTCCTTTTATTGAAAATCTGAGAAATAACAAAGAATGGGGATATAGAATAATTGCAATATTCACTGAATCAGCCCTTATCAAGGAAAAGTATGAAAAGACTATAATCCTGCTTCCTGAAGAATACATGGAGGTTATTAATGATCTCATGGAAGTTGACATTATTGATGAGGTGCTTTACGTTAAGAAAAAAGTAGTCCCGGGTGAAGTAAGAAATGTAATCAGTTCATGCGAAGAACTTGGTGTTATCTTCAGACTTAAATACGACGAAAAAAAAATAAACCTTACCAATGCAATAAAGACAAAAATCGGAGATGATAAATTTTTAAACTTCATAAATATACCATATAATTCATATGCACTTGCAATTAAGAAAATAATGGATCTGAATGTTTCTCTTTTTGCGATAATATTGCTGTCACCCTTTCTTCTTGCCATATCACTGGTAATTAAATTTTCATCCCCCGGACCCATAATATTCAAACAGAAAAGGGTTGGGTTAAGAGGACGAATGTTCAACCTGTATAAATTCAGGACAATGGTAGCAGACGCAGAAAGTCTCAAAAAAGATTTAAAGTCGGTAAATGAGATGGATGGCCCTGTCTTTAAAATTAGAGATGATCCTCGTGTAACCAAAATCGGTAAATATCTAAGGAGAACTGGATTAGATGAACTTCCGCAGCTTTTTAATATTCTGAAAGGAGAAATGTCGCTGATTGGACCACGTCCTCCGATTCCAAGTGAAACAGAACAATACGAACGCTGGCAGTTAAGACGCTTATCTGTTAAACCCGGACTGTCATGTTTCTGGCAGATTAAACCCGACAGAAATAATATTAAATTCGAAAAATGGATGGAAATGGATTTAGCATACATAGATAACTGGTCTCTTCGTCTCGATTTTTTAATCCTTCTTAAGACTATAAAAACAGTTTTTCAAAGAACCGGTTTATAGTAAAACGAGTTCCCCGTGCTAGGCTTTTTAGCTTTAATTAATAATTATCAGTTTATTTACAGCAACAGCTTTATCATTAGAGATCATCTGAACAATATACATCCCTGAATTAAGATTTATTGGAACTTGTACAAAAGTAGTTCCTGTATCCAACAATTTTTCTTTAATTATCCTCCCGGTTATATCCAAAATCCTGATACTGGACGACAAGTTCTCTATGTCTTCAATTGAATAGGAAGCAGGATAGTCTATTGAAATATTAATATTTTCATTTGCCGGATTGGGATAAATATTTATGTTTATGACGTCGCTATGAGGTCTGCCAAAAATTTTGAATTCGGAATATTCATTCCGTGAATCTACGGAGTTGCCATGCCCAACCAGTCTGACATAGGAGTATTCTTCTTTAGTTGTTGATTCAGGTGCAACAAATACCTGAAAATTGCCGGAAAAGCTGCATGAAGTTGCACTGTTTAAAACCGGGTCCCACAATATAGTATCTTTTGAAGCATCGATGTCAAAATATGAGCTACGCATCTGCCCTTGTGGAAAAGTTATTCCAAAATGATCAAGTCTGAAAGGTTCGGACAATTTTAAGATTAACCATCTGCCAATGCCACTGGATGACCAATAGGTTTCAGGGTTATTATCAATAATATTTGCAGGATAATTAATGCCATCATAATCGCTTGCTTCAACATTCTTTACTTTTGCCACAGACAGTCCAGGTTTATATGGGATAATAGTAATGGGTACAGCCTCGCTCTGATTAGACTTTCCGTCTGAAAGACTTAAATTAAAGTCAACAGTATTTGCTTCCTGAACCAGAGGTGCCAGAAATTGAATATTTGGACTGTCTGTTGAAGAAACTGGTATATTATCAGGAGGCGACCATAAAAAAGAAAGTTGATCGTTGTCTGCATCATAACTTTTTGCAGCATCTAATTCACCAATAAATCCCGCATAAATATTTGGACTAAAATCTACTACCGAAACTGGAGGAGTATTATTATCTGAAACGACATTATTGTTTACCTGCCGATCCATAATGTTTGCCGCCTGAACGCCAGATACACTTTGCAAAGGATCAACGGTTGCCCTTGTATAAGAAACTAAGACAACATCTCCGAAAATTACAGGACTTGAAAGAGTTAAGATAACCTTTGCCCCTGAAACAGAGACTGACGAAACAGATCGTGCAATATTATTCACCGTAACTTTAAACGCTGAAGGATCAGGTACAATATCAGCCAGACTTATACTGTAGGTCATTGTAAGTAATGCGGGGGTGGCATTTTCAATAACTGCACTTAAATATACCGGTGCATCTGACAACGTTGGAGTTGCATAGCAACCTATATTTGGTGGATTTGAGAAATCATTACCTTCAATATCTGTTATTACCTGGGAAACCGTAATCCCGGCTCCAATCCCAGGCGAAACTGTCTGTAAATGCATGTCCGAGGGCGACATAACCAGAGGATCTGATGACAGAATACTATGTTTATCCCATCCTGTAACTGTTTTGTAATCATTCAGTTCATTAAGATAAAAAGGCCCCCCGCTTCCCTGTAAGTTAAAATACATATTTGTATTATCCACATTGTAATAGATATTATAATCAATATCTATTGTTGCCTTGTCAGGCTCAAATGTTGAATAAATGCATGGCCAGTAATTGTTATGGGTAAAAACATTGTTATTGTAAAATATATTGTTTTTTATCGAACAATTCTTCATTGAACCACTCAGATATATCTGGCCCGAAAAAGCATCTGAATTCGGATTCACACCATAAAAAACATTATTATAGACATTGGTGTTTTCCGCACTGTTGATCTCAACCGAACTAAATGTTGAGTTCAAAGAGATATTACAGTAATAGTTTATGTTTATCAGCGTAACGTTTTTTGAATTTCTTTTACCTGTAATGCCGTAATGCAGCGACGGATAACCTTCGGGTGCAACTGTCTGCTGGGTCAGGTCGTCATATACCAGATTATATCTTACATAAACGTTTTCAAGAGTAGCGCCATCTATATCAGACACAGTACTGATACCTGCATGGTAGCAATTATAAACAGTATTATATTCAAAAATTATGTCGTGCAAACGTGCACCAACAGCAGCATCCTGAACATGGGAAGATATGCCTCTTCTGCCGCATTCACTTACATTGTTATGGTTGATGTTAGTATTTGAATGATAACACTCGATACCATATCCTACATTACTGTTCTTTACGCCTATATGACTGACATGACAATATTTTACTTCGAGACCAATCTCTCCATCAAACGGCCATGCTTCCTTAATGCCGGCAATTTTCGAATAACGAATGTCTAGATTGTCTATTACCAGGTAGTTTTTGTTATTCAATTCAATACAATTATCTCTCTGATTTATTTCGACAGCATCATACCTTGTTGTAGGGTCAGAGGCAGCATAAACATAAATATGCCCTGAACCCCATGTCCAGTCATATTCAGCCGAAAGGTTCACAATTGCAGCTTTCTTTACATGTCCCCAGGTGGTTTCACCTGACTTTTCAAAATACACTCCTCCCTGGTAGGTTCCGGCATAAGGATCGGTAAATGTACTTGCAGATACCCAGATATTGCCACTGTAATTAGTCCAGGTGGTGGTATTTGAACCGTATATTTTCGGTTTTGCTCCCGTGCTGTAACTGCCAAAGAAAACAGGAGCAGCCGAAGTGCCTGATGATGGGATTGTTAGTGTCTCCCTCCAAAGATCGCCACATTTGAAAAAGACAGAGTCTCCGGGTGAAAAGGAGGTCCTGTTGACTTTTGAAATAGTCTTCCATGGGCTATTAACTGATCGGCCATCGGAATTATCATTTCCGCCAACATTGCTTACATAATAATTAGTAGCTGAAACAATGCCGCTAATTAGAATAAAAGCACTGATTAAAATGATCCTATGCCGAACCATAATTTTGAATTTTTTATGTCATCTCAAAAATAATGGTAAATTTTGATTAATACTCAATTTGAGATGACTAACTCCAATATTTGAACTTTTAACAAATAATTACTGGATGCCAACAGTAATATTTCCTTGATGAAAATGGAAATAACATAGCCTTAATAAAAATATCAAGTTGTGTGCATAGTTTTGTTTTCGTATTTTTGTTCCAAATAACAGGATATTTTATATCATTCAAATTTATAATTAACAATTACAGCAATGCAAAAAAGAGTAAACTGGATTATTAATATTCTATGCCTGATAATATTAATAGTATCAGCTATTTCGTGTGTCCCAATAAGTAAATTATCGTATTTTAACGATATTAATGAAATGCAGGAGCCCATTGTTAATCCGAAGGTACAGAAGCTTATCATGCCATTCGACAGATTATATATCAAGGTATATAGTATCGATGAAAAAACCAACCTGCTTTTCAACTCGAATGATAATGCCGGTAGCAGCACTTCAAGCACCAGCACACTGGGTTTTCTGGTAGATGAATCAGGTAATATCAACTATCCTTTTGTCGGCAAAATAAATGTTGGAGGTCTCTCAATAAGTCAAGCCAATCAAAAGGTAAGTGAGGCCTTAAGCGAGTATGTTTCCAATGCATCCGTGGTGGTGAGATTCATTGATAATAATGTCACTGTAATGGGACAGGTTCAAAATCAAGGGACATATCCTTTTACCAAGGATAAATTGACTATATATGAAGCACTTGCTCTTGGAGGTGGAATTTCTCAATTTGGCAACCGGAAAAATGTAATACTGGTACGTCAGGAGGGTGACAAGATAATGCATTATAAGCTGGATCTCTCAGATTCCAGGATTGCTGCGAAAGATTATTATTATATAGTATCTAACGATATTATAATTGTTGAACCTCTTAAAAACTTATCAACAAATTACTCGAATAATACTTATTCACTTATACTTAGCTCAGTTTCAACAATCTTGTCAATTTTAATAGTTATATCGATTCTTTAAATTCAGTCATATATGAAAAAAAAAAATGAACCCGATTCATTAGGTGCTCTCCTTAAGCAATACATTTACAAGGTTTATGGGTTAAGATATTTCTATATAGGGTCATTTATATTTTTTATCAGTATTGCTTTCCTGATAAATAAATGTTCACAAAAGGTTTACCAGATAAACGCCACCGTTGGTCCTGTTCAGGAGAGCAGATCAGCGGTACTGGCTTCCAATAAAATGTTCAATGGACTTGGATCGGACAATTCAGGTAAGAACATCGAAGATGCTATAAATAGCCTGAATTCCTTTTCCCTCAGTTTAGCAACCATTAAGGACATGAACCTCGAGATTGGATATTTTTCCGAGAAAAGAGGTCTTTTCAAAAGAGCAACAGATCTATATTTGAGCTCTCCGTTCCAGGTAAATATTGATAAATCCCACATACAGGCGATTAACACTAAATTCTATGTAACGTTTCTAAATGATTCTACCTTCAGGCTAGTTGCAGAAAACAAGAAAGCATTTCTGTTTAATTATATTGATAACATAATAACCAACAGGGATGTCCCTCTGAATGTTGATACAATAGCTCATTTCAATAAGACAATTTCCGGAAAAGATTTTAAATTTTCTATATCAAACAATAAGAAATTGTCTCCTGGGGATATAAACACAAAATATTCTTACTTTTTCAGTCTTTTCCATCCTGAAGAACTGGCTAAGGTGTACCTTGGAAGGCTGAAGATTGAGCCAGTATCGATTCTTGCATCAATCATAAATCTGCAGTTAACCGGTAAAAATCTTGATAAATCAATAGGCTTTTTAAACTCATATATAAATACTTTTCTTGAGGATAATCTTGATAAGAAAAATATGATAGCAAAAAGCACAGTAAGCTTCATTGATTCTCAGATTTCTGAAATATCAGATTCGCTGGTAAAGTCAGAATCCAAGTTGAGGAATTACAGAAGCACTAACCAGGTAATGGACCTTAGTTTTCAGGGTAAAGCTATTTATGATCAGATGGCTCAAATTGAAACTGATAGAAATAACCTGGAGATTCAAATCCGTTATTATAATTACGTTATTAAACTTTTTGCAACAAATCAGGATATATCGGGTGTTGTTCCTCCCAATTCAGCAAACATAACAGACCCTATAATGAACAAGCTTATTACTGATCTTATCGCATTAAATGCTGAAAGGGCCAGTATTATTTCAAAGAATAAAAATGAAAAGAACCTGTTTCTGGCAGAGATAGAAAGTAAAATAAAAGCCCAGAAGCAGGTTATTACAGAAAATGTGACAAATAACCTGAATACTTTAAATCTTTCTCTTAATGAATTGAACTACCGTTCTGACAAGTTATCAAAACAGATCTCAAATCTTCCCAAGACTGAATTGAATATGGTTGGGATACAGCGTAAATATAACCTCAACGACGCAATTTATACTTTCCTGCTGCAAAAAGGGCAAGAAGCTGCAATAGCCCTGGCTTCTAACTATCCTGATTATGAACTTCTGGAACCGGCTCGTGAAATAACTTCAAAAATCATTAAGCCCAAGGTGATTACAAATTATTTATTATTTCTTTTCCTTGGAGTACTTATACCTTCAGCATATTTAGTAATCAATGATTTATTAAATAATAAAATCAGCAGCATCTTCGATATTGAACACCTGCTTGATCGTACTGTTTTTGGTATTATTTACAGGAATACCAAAGATGGAGAGGCAGTGGTTGTTGAATCACCCAAATCTGCAATTTCAGAATCTTTCAGAGTCGTTAGAAGTTCAATTTTCCTTAAGCTGAAATCTGATAAATCAAAAGTTATACTGGTCACCTCCTCTCAGCCAGGTGACGGAAAAAGTTTTATATCCTTTAACCTTGCGGCATCAATAGCTTCTGTTGGGTACAAAACTATAATCGTCGACCTCGATCTTCGACGTCCTATTCTTCATTTGAAATTTGATAATGACAACTCGTCAGGAGTTTCCAATGTTATGAACAAAAAGGAAAAGAAGAAAGATGACTATAATAAAATTGTTATGGAAACTACTTCTATTGATAGCCTCTCATTCCTTCCTGCCGGACCTGTCCTGCCAAATCCTTCAGAGTTAATCGATCTTGGAGTACTTGATGATCTTTTCCTTTTCCTGGAATCCAAATATGATTATATTATTATTGATACCTCACCAATAGGTATTGTGTCTGATTCTATCCAATTGATGAAATATGCTACAATGGTACTTGTTGTTTCGAGGGTCAACTCTACACAGAAAGATATACTTGCAAGTGCCCTTGTTTCCCTTGAATCAAATAAAATTGATAACTATGAAGTTATTCTAAACGATCTGGATATAGAAAAAAGCCCATATTCGGGCTATAAAAATTATTATCTGAAGGAATAATAAATTGATACTTAGTATAATCAGATATTAAAATAATTTAAATAATAAGGCAATCAGACTGGCTTCTTAGATGCATGGATCAATGGTCTGTATACCCGGATTACTCCCATAATCGTGGCAATATAAATGACAAGAAATAGTATAAGAAGAATCCAGAAACTAAAATCCATCCTGTGATAATAGAAAAATATCAGGCCCGATATTGATATAACAGCCAGCCCTGCCTTAATTATGGTAAAATTTGGATGAAAAATCCTGCAGAAATAAACCACAAAGAAATAAACAAGCACGAAACTAAAAAGATGCAGTAATATGTTAGCCACAAAAAATTCTAATTTTTGTCTGGCATTCTTACTAATAGAATATACTCCGTAATTATAATTCTTTACTTTAAATAATATTTTCTTCAGGATATTGAACTGAGCGGTATTTTCCCGATAAATCTTTTTGCTAAAATCTGCTTTTTTTGCAATATCTGAAAAAGTATAAAAACTTATACCATCATGTCTAAGCCATTGCAGTAAGTTGTCCAATTGATTCATCGTTATTTGCTTTGTAAAATCATTGGGGTAATTTGCTGAGCCTCCGGGAAAAGAAAATGGATGAAAATAGACTATAATAGCTACGTCGCTGTTCTTATTGGCTTCTATAATTTTGGGTAAATTTACAAAATCAACAAATGTACCGGGAATATATTGAATTTTACCATTGCCATCAGGCCCCTTGGTATTTGCTGAAATAATATCAAAATGAAGATTTTCCAGGGACTTCAGAGTGGTTCTATCATATGTGTTAAAAGGAGGAATAAATACTTTCATATCTATATGCAGCAAACTATCCAGATATCTTTTCCCTTTTTCTAATTTTTCAATCTGATTCGCATAGCTCAGAGTAGCAAATTCACTTGAAGCGAATTTGGTAAAAAATAAAACATTTGCGTTATTATTATGGTTATAACCATGTAATGCCACTTCAATCTCTTTTCTCTGAATTCTTGATATAAGATCATTAATCTGATCCTGATTAAAACTGTTAATGACTGAATTAGCATTATCAAAAGGGATTATACCAATACACAATGGAATATTGTTTTTTTGAAATATATATAAAATGGAATCATTAAGCTTCGACGGCATTAAAAGATAATCATCATAACGGAAAACCATTTTAATCTCCCCGCGCGCTGAGAATATATTCAATAAGAATATTGATATAATGGCTAAAAATTTGTTTTTCATATCCATATTTTTTTCTTGATAAATAACTATAATTACAATTCTTCAAAATACTGCTCTCAAATATATGCTAATTTTCTTTTTCTGCAGTCCACAACACATCAGAGGACATCATAATGAGCATGTAATATTCATATTACAATATGTCAATCACCTAATGAAAAGACACATTGAAGAACAAAAATACCTTATTAGCAGGTATAACATGACCTTTAGTCAAATACTCAAAATGAGATCGAATAACCTGACTTTTTTTTTGTTAATTGCAGAAATTAACTGAAAAAATATTGTTTTTATCTGTTTGATTGTTTATAATTTCCTTATGATTTAGTGGAAATTAAAAAGATGTGAATAATGGAAGGATTAGAAATTTTCAGACGCCAATTCCTGCTAACGTTGCACGATAATTTTGATTTACCGTGGGAAAAAAGAAAAATTCTTGACTATAATCTTTTTTACCACCCCGAACTGGAATTCGAGCATGTAATAAAAGATGAAACCGAGTTGTACCTGTTAGGATTTTTATTTGATTATGAGAATCCCGAATATTCAAATTTGCAGATTTTAGAATCCTTATCTGCTGAAAAATCGTTCACAGACTTCCTGGAACACCTGTTTAAATATTCAGGCCATTTTGTTATAATCTACAAATCAAAGGATAAATTACTTCTTTTGAATGATGCTGTTGCCCAGAATGAAGTATATTATGATACATCATTTTCTGCTGTTGGATCTCAGCCAAAATTATTAAGCAAAGTCATCCCGGTTTTACCTCACACAGAACCAATGGCTTCTAAATTTTATTCCTCTCAAGAATTCTTAATGAGAAAAGAGTACATCTATGAAACCATACATGCAGGGAATATTAAACATCTTACACCAAATAATTATATTGACCTTAAACATAAAGCCGTAAGCCGATTCTTCCCTTTAAATCCGATAAAGCAAATCTCTATTGAGGAAGCATCATTTCAGGCCCGCAAAATGCTTAAAGGCTATCTTAAAGCAGCATCTTTAAGGTACAACATAACCATGGGTGTAACAGGGGGCTATGACAGCCGTGTATTATTCCTTGCCAGCCTGGATTTAAATTGCAAATATTATGTCTCAAAACTACCCCATTTAAGTGATAAGCATCATGATATTTTCATACCAAAAAGACTCACAAAAGCTCATAACAGAGAGTTAACTGTAATAACTGAAAGAGAGGATATTGATGAACAAGCGACCCAGATTCTGAATGCCAGCATTGATTTTCCCCGACCAAGTCAAAAACTCGGTCACTATTTTGATAACCAAATAATTCTAAATGGAAATTTAAGCGAGATTGCACGAAATTGTTTTGGTTATAATAACAATGTAAAACCTGAGGACCTGGAATTTCAGTATGGGTACAATAACAACGAATTTGTTTGTGAACAGTATGATAAATGGTTAAAGAAAAACGTACCGTTATTCTCAGAAATGGGTTATCATGCATTAGATATGTCCTACTGGGAAGAAAGAATGGGTGTCTGGGCAGCAAAAGCAAAAACTGAAATGAGTGCTTTAGGGAAAATCGTATATTCCCCTTTCTGTTCTCATAAACTGTTAATAACCTTGCTTTCTACTCCCAGAAAATACAGGGACAGACATAACAACAAATTATATAATCTCATAATAAAAGACTTTTCCCCCATTGCAGCCAGAATACCTGTTAATCCAACTTTCAGGAACAGCATTATTAAATTTTTGAAAAAACTGAAAATCTATAACATTTTGTGGTCTTCTGCCGGTAATCCTGTTATTGGGTCCTTTAGAAATTAATGATCAGGACCCTTATCATTTCCTGTTTTACAGAGACTTCTGGTAAACAAAACCCGGTTGATTTTGTTTTATTTATTTAGAAACAATTAGAGAGAGTTAAAATGGATGTATTAAAGAGTATTCTTATAACACATTTTATTTTTGTCAGCTTAATAGCCAATGCTTCAAAATATTATGTTAGCAACTCCGAAGGAAAAGACAGGGCAAATGGTCGTTCGGTGAACAGCCCATGGCAAACTATTTCAAAAGTCAACAGGACCTCCTTTTCACCCGGAGACTCTGTCTTTTTCAAATGTGGCGATCTTTGGAGGGAGACACTAACAATCCCATCATCAGGCACTTCGGCTGCTCCTGTTTTCTTTGGCAGTTACAGCACGGGAGCAAAACCGAAAATATACGGTTCAAATACCACCACCTGGACTAATTACAGTGGCAATATCTGGGTATCTGCAAGTACATTTACCGATCCTTATGCCGGAACCTACCAGGGAGGAGTGTATTTTGAAAAGTCAGGTGAAACCACCTGGGGACATGTAAAGAAAGCTGCAATTGTGAACCTTTCGGCTGAATATGACTGGACATGGGGTTCAGGGCATATTTATGTTTATGCTGCCTCTGACCCTACAACAAGGTATGATGCTGTCGAAATAAATCAGAGAGATAATTGTATTGAATTGAATAACAAAAACTACCTGGTAATAGACAATCTAGACATTCGTTATTCGAAAATTGCCGGCATTAAGGAAGCATGGCCGTTTGATGGAGAGATTGGTCTCGAAGTAAAATATTGTCATGTCAGTCATATAGGCGTAAAGAACAGTAATGTAGGATATGGTATCGAGTGTTATCATTCAAATACTAACATCAACCATAACAATGTAAGTGAATGCGGCAGAAGAGGCATATCTTCCCATGTTCAGGATGCTGCTGTTGGTGCACGTTTGCACGACATAATTTTTGAATATAATACTGTTTATAATTGCTACCATGCAGGTATCAGTACTGTGTCTGATATAGATGGCGCTACTCTTGAAAACGTTTATGTAAGATATAATCTGGTATATGACGACCTGACCCAGCAGACAGTTGCACCCGAAGGTTATCCGTCGCTGCATTACGGCATTACAGGTAAAAGAAATTCAAAAAACGTTACGCTGATAAACATAAACTATTACTGTAATATCTCTTTGAACTCAACATTTAGTTCGGTTGAGATCAACAGTGCGGAAAACACCAATGTCTATAATAATGTTTTTTATGGTGTGAATCCGAATTCAGATGCTTTTTCGGGCCAGATATATCTGAGTGGTTCAATGAAGAATTGTTCGATAAAAAACAATATATTTTACAATAACAATGTTTTTACCCATAACAATTACTGGCCATGCATTTATTCAACATTTGAGCCTGACAAGGCAACAATAGATATTGATTATAATATCTATTACAATGTGGATAATACAAACATGTATTTTAACTTACAGGGCAGCGGAGGTCCGTTTTATTCTTACCAACTGGAAAGTTATAAGGCACGAACGGGTTGGGATAAGCATAGTATATTCTTATCAGATCCCATGGTAGTGTCGTCTTCGGATATGCATTTACAAAAAAATTCTCCTGCAATAGGTGCAGGAGTCAATATGAATTTGTTGAAAGATTTTGATGGGAAACCCTTTAATAATCCTCCAAGCCTTGGAGTTTTCGAATGGTACCCGAAGAAAGCATTTAAAGCTGTGAAAAAGAAATAATCACTGTTTTAATTTCTTTAGCTTTTGGATTCGCCATTTGCCTTTTTTAAGAATTCATCAATTTTTTTGCTCAGAACATCAATACTTTCCTGTCCCTTATACATCGTACTATGTGTACCTTTAAACACTTCTACCTCAACCTGGTCACAGAAATAATCCCAACCAAGATTTCCATTCTGAGACAAATTCCCATCAGCTTTGAAAAGCAAAATCTTACCATCAAACCGCGTTTTTGGTTTATAAGCCCTTGCTAATCTGGAATACGTCCAGATAATGTACGATTTACGATATTTTGCAGGGACATTAATATTGAATAAATGCAAGAGATCATAGAAAGCCTTTAAACTGTTGTAATAAAACAGGTTATAGATTTCTCTCAGGGTTTTTTTGGCAAGCAAATATATTTCATGAAATTTGAAAACATGATTAGCACCATTGTAAGGAGTTTGAATTGCACAATCGACCAATATCAATAAGGGAACCTTTTGACCTTTCTGTTGAAGCCTGATAGCAATCTCATACGCAAGGGTTCCTCCAAGTGAGAAACCTCCCAGATAGTATGGACCTTCAGGTATAATTTTTAACAATTGATTTAAATATTCATTGGCAAAGGATTCCAGGTTACGATACCTTATCTTTTCTCCCTCAGAGCCTATATAGAAGAATCCGTAAAATGGCTGATTTTTCCCCAGATAATTGCTAATACTGTAATTTGCCTCCCCAGCATGCAATAATACTAATGGGATCTTTTCTCCCTCAGTATTAATGGGCATCATATTATAACATTCCGATGGCCAGAAATATTTAAGAAGTTTGGATTTATTCTTTTTAAGTTTATCCAATAACTCACTATCAATATTTTGCTCAGGTCCAGTATATTTCAATTTCCCATTTACGAAAGAGATTCTTATCTCTTTTTCATTCAATTCATTTATAAGTTCAGCAAACATATTTCAATAATAATTACAAGTTAACTTCGATAATAAAAGATATTTTACTGAAATAATAAATCTTCCGTTTTAAATGTCTTTTTACAAACACTTAGTGTTTGCCCGCCTTATACTTTTCTTTTATAATTGACCCGATAAATTTTGGATTTCCAAGTAAGTAACGTCTCCACATCCGCCCGGGTTCCTGAAGAAACCTGAATAACCATTCGAGACCGATCTTTATCACCCACTTAGGAGCCCGCTTGTACATTTCTGAATAAAAATCAAATACAGCTCCGATACAACATATATGACCGGCCTCTATTTCATTGAAATGTTCAAATGCCCATTTTTCCTGCTTCGGGGCTGTCATTCCAATAAACAGCACATCAGGTTTTATTAGATTTACCGCAGATATCATTTCTGCATTATCCTGGTCCGAAAACTTTGATTTATAAGGTGGAGAAAAACTATGAACCTGAATTTCAGGGAATTCCAATTGTGCCCGGGTAAATATCCTGTTAAGAGTGGTTTCTTTGCTTCCCAAAAAGAAGCATGTACCCCCCATTTTATTTAATCGGTTCATTTCATAAAAAAACAAATCCTCACCAGCTATTTTTTTAAATTTGCTACCGTTTAAAAACCTGGCAGCAAAAACAATACTTATTCCATCCGGTAATAAGACATCTGATCTTTTAAGAGCTTCAGCGTAATCCTCATCTATCCGAGCTACATTGTAACAATGAGCATTAATTGTATTGATTAACAATTTATTAGATGGTAAAGCATCCAAAGGGTAACTATAGATAGAGGAAGTTAATAATGAAAAACTCACAGTATATTCCTTTATTTCTGAATTTGCTAAGAATAAAATTTGTATAAAGTAATCAAATTTTCGGGTTTAAAAATAAACTACTTTTATTTACCCTGGAAATTTTGATTATATAACTGAAGATGTTCTTTCAAATCATCCTCATTATCAAACCTGTTCCCTATTTTCTTTGCAGGCACACCAGCATAAATTGAAAATGAATCCACATCTTTTGTCACTACCGAACCAGAGGCAATAATACTCCCCTTCCCTATTCTGACACCGCTTACTATTATTGATCCATATCCAATCCAGACATCATCTTCAATAATTACTTTTAAATTGAGCCCCTTCCAGTCATAATCAGTATCCCTGATCTGGGATGCCAAACGTATCGGAACTCCAACCTGTTGATAATTATGATCATATCTGCCAATGATTGCAACATGATTAGCTATGATTACATTATCGCCAATTATTGCATCACATTCTATTATGGAGTATTTTCCTATATAGAAATTGTTCCCGATAATTAATTCATTCTTTGCCCACAAGAATACTGATCTGGCTGCATGGAAGTTTTTTCCTATCTGATATTTCCTCCAGATTATTTTAGCCAGAAAAAGATCCCTTATTCTTTTTAATAATTTATACATTGTTTTTGGCAGTTTCCAATCGTTTTAAATGGAACTGTAATAAATCAATTTTTCCATCATTTTTTCTACACTATGGTTTGAATAGAGGAAAGATTCTGCTTTCTTCCCCATTAGGGACCAATCATTCCGATCTTTAGAAATAATATAATCACAGGCATCTTTCAGATTTTCATATACATAACCTGTTTCATTTTCGACTATAAGGTCTTTTTCAGCACCGTCTGCAAAACTGCATATTACAGGAACACCGTAAGCCATAGATTGATTAATAGACAATCCTCCCAATCCTGGAAGAATAGAAAATGAGGAAATAGCATAATAATCAATTAATTGTTCGATTCGCTTATATCCGACAAATATATGATTTGTTCCGTTAAAAAGCTCTTCTAACTCTGATTTATAACTTTGACTGCCATCTCCCACTATAATCAAAAAATACCTGTCGCCCAGCAATCGCATCAGTTCAGGCAGATCCTCAATATTCTTGCTTCTTAACAGCGATCCTACAAAAATCAGAAAAGTATATCCTTTCTTAACTTGTTCGAAAAGCTCTGAAGGGATCTTTGGTGTATAAGAAGATTTTATTCTTGTAATCTTTCTTGTGTCGATGGTATTATTCAGCACAATAATCTTATTCTCCTGAATGCCAAGTGAGCAAAAATAATTTTTACTTTGAGAATTATACCCATAAACAAAGCAGGCATTTTTCAGAAGGTACCTGTAGATTTTCATATAGAGGCGTCTTAACAAAGAATCCTTAAAATCTGCAAAGCCTTTTCCCAAATCCCATATTATATACTTTCGCTTAAAAATCCTGCAATATAAAAGGACCTGTAAATTGTTCAATGTATTTTGCCCCCCTTCGGTGATTATTATCCTGGGATTTATCCTTATAAGGCTGAAGAAAAGGAAAGGGAAAATGACAAAGTCCTCACCAATAAAAAAATAAAAAATCTTTTCCAGGTATGGCTTGCTTGTTGCGTCATCATGTACTTTCACTCTGCCTCTTGAGGATGTGGCATTGATAAGTTTAAAATCGTATTGTATGTCAGACAGATATTCAAAGAATCCTTCACGGAAATTGTAATAGAAACGCTGAATAATAAGAACATTCTTCTGCATGAGTCCGTAAATAAGGTCAACTAAGAATAGTAACTGTCAAAACAACTATTGATTTATATTAGCAATTCTGATTAATAACCAACAGATCTGATATTTACAAGGCCTGAGATTCCTCCAAACCCCTCCCATATCATTATTAATCCACAAAGCCTTCTTTTTATTGGCAAAAGTAACATAGTCATTGCCAGAGTACCTATAATCACATAAACTATACTCACTAAAAACTTTACTGATAATTTAAAGTATTGTTTCTCCAGTTTCAAGCTGTAAACAAAATTGGTAGCTCCCCTGAATTTCCTTTTCATTATCCAGTAAATGCTGGTTCTGTTCTTTGGAATTGTTTCATATGTGATGGCATTCGCGGACCAAAAAATAGTAGCCCCCCTCTTAAGTAACTGATTGCCAAAATATACATCTTCAGCACCGGTTGCATTAAAACGTTTATCAAACCATACATCATATTTCTGAAATGAGGTTCTTTTTAATAGCAGATTGCCAGTTGTAAAAGAGTATATCTGAGATTTATCGGGGTAATTTTCCCGCTTAAACCAGTACCAGATATATCCTGGTACCTTTTCCTCTGTAGCTGCAATCACCGGGCCACGCACTGCATCAGCATTACATGTGATTATTGATTTAACCAGTTCGTTTAGCCAGTCGGGAGTTACGTACTCATCGTCATCAATAAAATCGATATAATCCGGATCTGTTAATAAAGCAAGCCGAATGA
Source organism: uncultured Rikenellaceae bacterium (assembly GCA_964446825.1). Classification (GTDB taxonomy): domain Bacteria; phylum Bacteroidota; class Bacteroidia; order Bacteroidales; family VadinHA17; genus LD21. Next base: position 19,418 of record CAYUQR010000020.1, on the reverse strand, counting down.
GTTCATTTCTGACGTTTGACAGCCCTTTCGCAGGATAATTGTAATAAGATATACTATAGACTGGTGGTATGTTCTTTTCCAACTCAGTTACGACTGTTTCTGCTGTTCGTTCATCATCATTATCGACTATTATAATATTAATATCCCTGATTAAAGAAGCATCAATACTGCATTCAAAAATGCTCGATAACAACTTTTTTAGCATCAATGGTCTTTTGTAGGTAGGAATACAAACTGCAATTCTGTTCATATGTAGTCAGGTGGAAATATTATATTTTTAAAAGGCGGCTGCTTAGCCCAATTATTAAAATTATCAAGAAGCATGGCTTTTTCTTTTATAATACTTATTCCTTATCCTGAGCATAAATGCGAAACCGCCAATAGCATTAACCATTTTGCCTAATCCTTTAAGTTTGCTTTCTTTTCCAAACAGGAAAAAAGGGACAAATATCAACAATCCATATGAAAATCTCAGAAATAGCCTTGGGAAAGCACTCCACCTTGAGAAATTTTCATTTTCCAGAGTCCTTACATATAAAGCTGCATTCGCAATTCTGTAAATTCTGCCGACATAAAATTTAATGGTGGTCCTGTTATCAGGTATTATCTCATATGCTTTAGCATTTGGATTACAGCGAATGACACCCCCTGAATTTGAAATCAGAGTTGTCATATATCTGTCTTCACCTCCCGTGAAATTCAATCGTATATCAAAAGGTCCTGGTATTTTATCGAGATATGCTTTCCTTAACAGAAGACAATTAGTGAACGCGTATTTAACAATTTCACCATATTTAAAGGGTTTTGGAGTATGAAATTTCCTGATGGAAGGCATCACCTCTTTCGAAAAGACTGGAGGATTTGATCCCCATACCCCGTCAGCATTAAATTCCTTCTGGCACTTTACCAGTTCAGTAAGCCATTTATCATCAACTAACTGATCATCGTCAACAAAGCAGCAAAAATCACATTCTCCGGCTTCTTTAACAGATCGGTTCCTGGCATAAGCAAGTCCTTGCCGGGTCTCCAGAAAATATTGTATTCTGAAATTAGCTTTATAAGCATAACTGTTTACCAGGATTTCTGATTTAGCTGTCGTATCATTTTCAACAATAATAACCCTGACATCTGTACCCCGGGGAATTTGCATGACCAGGAAACTATCAAGCAGACTCTTAAGTCCATCATGACGATTTCTGGTACAAACACAAATAGATATATCGGTTTTTTTTTTCAAGCGCCTGGCAATTTTTTCAGATGACTCGCTATCTGCCTGGTATAATATATGGCACCGGCATTGTTTAAATGAACATAATCATAAAAATATTCCCGGTGATTAAGGAAAGATGTATCATTTCGAAAATTCCAAAACTCAACATTCTTACTTTTCAGGTATGGTTCTATTCTGGAATATTGATCTTTAATGTATTCACGATATACCGGGGGAGATACTACTATAACGCGGCATCCTTTTTCAGAAGCATGTGTTACAAACTTATCAAAATAAGAGAATTTTATTGAATCATAGGGTTCAACGGACATAGTATCCTCTGCCAGATCTAAGTTCCAATAACCATATATTGGTTCGTAGCCTTGTACTCCGGTATTTCCAGATCTCAAATTTTGAGTTAAAATATATAATAATTTACTGTTATACCGATATGTTTTCGACAGCATTTTATACTTTTCATATTTACCTGAAAAATCGATAATCTCTTTGACACTTTTATTAGTATAATAATAAGGGTACAACTCAGATAATTTATCGAAGTCATCGTCTTCTTTGTTTAATTCCCAGGCTGTCATATCAAAAATAACAACCTTCGGTGCATACCGCTGTAATACAGAACTCAATATTGTGTTGGAGAAATAAATATTTGTTCCATTCCACCCGGTGTTATAGCATGACATACCCACCGAATCTTCAATTATTTTAGGAATAATCCCATGAATGGCGGTGGAAGCCCCAAAAACAAGAATGTCTTCCTTAGTCATCTTTAGGCTATAGTACAATTTGTTGTCTCCGCTTATTTTGCTCTTTGGTGAAAAATAAAAATGCTCCAAAACTGAGCCAATTGCAAAATCAAGAATTATTAATAATATTATGAAAACAAATAGTTTTTTAATAAAGAGTTTCCCTTTGTTCATTTATCAAAATTTAAAATAAATAAACTGACCGCCATTAAATACCCCAATCAAAAGAATTAAAAAAAGAACTGACATATAAGCTGCCCATCTGATATAAATATTTTTGCTTTGAAATAATTTGAACTTTTCAGGGAAAAATTCATCCCTAAGTTCAGATAAGATTAGTAAACCTACGCCTATGAGCATATAGAACAAGGTGGTTTTATTAATAAACAGAGGCTGGGTATTTGTAAATATTTTCCCTATTACGGCAAATGCAGCAGAAACTGATTCGACAGCTCCGGCGATTAGTAATGAAAATGCAAATAATGCATATGTAAGAACTGAACTGAAAATAATATACAAACTTTTACTTCTGAGTTTATATTTTTTTTCAAATTCTACTTTCCGTCTGTTTGTAAGTGCCTCAATACTTAGCAAAATTCCTTGAAAAGTACCCCATATCATATATATTAAAGCCGCTCCGTGCCATGCACCGGAAATAAGAAATGTCAGCAAGAGTGCTATTACTATACCCCATACATTTAATCTTCTTAAGCCAAACGAGATTGGAGTATAAAGATAATCAGTAAGCCATTTAATTAAGGACATGTGCCATCTTCGCCAGAATTCTGACATAGAAGTAGCAAAGAACGGACGATTAAAATTTGGTATTATATCAATTCCCATAACATTGGCACATCCTATTGCTATTAGTGAGTAACCCCCAAGGTCACCATAAATCTGAAATGGATAAAGCAAGGTGGCAAATAACAGTGAGACACCGGAATGATACTCATAATTATTAAAAATTGTACTTACGTAAATTGCTACTCTGTCTGCTATCACCAACTTCATAAAATAGCCCCACAACATTAATTGCAAACCTGATACAGCTTTATCGTAGTTAAATGTAAGTTTACCCCTGAACTGATTAAACATATTTCTGGCCCTCTCAATAGGGCCAGATAATACAATGGGGAAAAATGAGGTAAATAATGCAACGATCCCAAAGTTCTTTTCAGCTCTAATGGTTTCATTATAAACATCAATTGAGTAACCCAGGGCCATGAAAGTATAAAAGGAAATGCCTATCGGCAAAAGCAAACTCAAATTAGGTAGCGGCCATCTGATTCCGAAATAATCAAGCAGGTCGAAAACACTTTGATTTACAAAATTATAATACTTAAAAAAGAAGAGCGGCAGTAGCGTAAGAATTATATCAGCAATAAGCAACCATTTCCTCGTTTTATCCGATTTTGTTTTTTCCATCAGAATTGCAAAGAGATAGGTAGAAGTTGTTACACCAACCAGCAAGAACGCATAAATTGGATTTATGTTGATATAAAAATAATAGCTTATAATTAAGACAAATGACCATCTGAACTTTTGAGGAAGTATATAATAAAGTAAAATTACCGAAGGAAAAAAAATTAGAAAATTAAATGATGTGAATTGCATGAATATCTGCGTCTAATGTTTATAATTTAGTGATAATGATATCTATCATTGCTCCGACATTTTGCATTCTATTCAGATCCTTTAATTTGAATTTGATCGAAAAGGTTTTCTCTATCTCTGCAATAAGAATCATGTGCGACAAAGAATCCCAACGATCAACATCATTTGCAGTCATTTCATCTTTGAGTATTAATGAATCATTGCTAAATGTTGTTCTGAAAATCGTTGTTAGTTTATCAGTTACTTCTGTTCTTTCCATACTCCAAGTTTTATGTGAATAATCCTTTATTTTAAAATAAATTTATGTTACGGTTGCCTAAGAATAATGCCAAAGCCAGTACAGTCATACTCCTGAACTGTTCCGGAAACAATCCTCTAAGAAACAAAGAGTTTCTCCAATACTTTCCTGTCAATTTTCCCGTTTCTGTTTAGTGGAAATTCTTTAACAAGTTTAACACTTGCAGGAATCATATAAAAGGGAACTTTTGTTTTCATGAAATTTATTAACTCTGTGACATTGCAATCTTCAGATTCCACAACCAGGCCCAGGTCCGTTTCCCCGATCATATTTATATATGGAATGGCCGTAACATTAATTTTTCCAAGAGTCGATTTAGCATGGAACTCCACTTCGGTAAGTTCTACCCTGTAACCTTTAATTTTTGCCTGAAAATCAATTCGGCCGATGAACATTAAATATCCATCTTCATCAAAGTATCCTAAATCTCCTGTTCTGTAAAACCGTGTTGTTTTCCCTTTATAATTGATATTGAAAAATACTTCTTTATTTTTTTCTTCATTATTCCAATATCCCTGTGTCAATTGAGCTCCTGCAAGACAAAGTTCACCTCTTTCACCTTTATCCAAAATGTTTTTATTTTCATCCACAATAATAATTTCACATCCCCTTATCGGGAATCCTATTGATAGTATTCCATTGTGTGATCTGTTAATCCCATTCCGATTAAATAAATAGTAAGAACATACAATAGTATCTTCAGTTGGTCCATATAAATTTAAAATATTCGCATTGGGAATACATTTACTCCATTCTTCTGTTAAATCCGAAGGAACTGCCTCACCTCCAGTCAAACATAACTTTACAGATTCAAAGTTGAGCTCACTGAAAAATGGCCTGAAATAGTAAATAGTTGATGGCATCAGAAGAACAACAGTTAAGTTGTGTTCATCTAATAATTCAAGGATGTAAAGATATTTCCTTCTATCTTTTGGAATAGTGTATATACACGCGCCCTTAAGCAATGGTACAAGAAATAACATTACTGATGCATCAAATGTAAGTTCAAACATTTGCAGGATTCTGTCATTCTCATCAATCGTATAGTCTAAATTTAAAAAACATTCTATAAAAGCTGTGATGTTAGCAATAGTAATAGGAACACCTTTCGGAGTACCTGTACTGCCAGACGTGAAAAGTATAAAGCTTAATTCGTCTTCTGAAACCGGAACAGGATTTAAAATGGCTTCCGTTTCGGGCAGGTTACAGCTATCAATTATGGAGTAGTCAGAGGAAAGAGGGACTTTGGTCGAGCCAATTATTGCGTGTATTCCAATTTGACTTATCATGCTTTCATTTCTGGCAGCAGGCGCATCCGGGCTTATCGGAACATATGCTTTCCCTTCCAACCAAAGAGCAATAATTGATGCATAAGTTTCCAAATCATTATTGGCTACTAATCCTATGTTCTTTTCTGATTCTGGTATTGAGAGTTGTATTAATTTTCTAATACCTGAGATTGATTTTGCAAAATCATCGTATGTATAAAAAACTTCGTCTAAAAAGAATGCATTCCTTGCAGAATGTTTCAGTATTGATTCAGAGATTTCCTTTATTAGTTTCATATCTGATTTTTTAAAATTAAAGTACCCACTAAGTCGGAAGTCCAAAAGTAGTTTTTCAGACATTTTAATTCTGGCTTTTGAATTCTGTCTTGCGGCTCAAAAATATATAACATTAATTAGTTACAAATTAAATAATTAGGAATCAATATTTAAATCCATCAATTATCACAACTTCTTTAAATGCTTTTCTATCTGCCTTACCATTTATATTATTAATTTTTTCAGAACATTACGGTCTATCTTACCATTTAAATTCAAAGGGAATCTATTATTAAAAAGTATTTTTGAAGGAATCATATAGTACGGCATCTTTAATTTCAAATATTCCACTAACAATTTTGTATTGGTTGATTCACACTCAATAAAAAGTGCAATTTCCGTAGCTCCGCTATTGTTTTCAAACGATACGGCAACAGCATTCTGCCCTTTGACAAATTCTCTTGCATGATGCTCTATCTCTCCCAGCTCAATACGATATCCCTGTATTTTTACCTGATAATCCAAACGGCCTGAATACATAATGTCACTTTCTTCATCCATATAACAAGAATCACCAGTTTTATAAAATCTTCGTTTAGCACCTTTGTATTCCATCTCAAAAAAAGATTCTGTAGTCTTGTCCGGACTATTCCAATAACCAGGAGTTAACTGACCACCAGATATACATAATTCTCCTTTTTGGTTAGCTCCAAGTATATTTCTCTCCTCGTCCACAATTACAGCAACCAATCCATTCATTGGTTTCCCTATCGAAGAAATACCATTAAACTGTTTATTGTGTTCATTCTTATTAAATTTATAATATGTACAATATATTGTGGCCTCTGTTGGTCCATAGAAATCATATACTTCAGCATTTGGAATGCATTTTGACCACTCATTTACCAATTCAAGCGGAGAGGCTTCAGCAGTTAGAATATTATATCTCATGCTGGGTACATCTATTTCATCAAAATAAGGTCGCAGATAACGTATCATTGAGGGTACCATGGCTCCAAATGTTAACTTATGCTCCTCAAATAAGCCATAAATATAACTGTATTTGATCTGATCATGCGGAATGGTGTATGTACATGCCCCTCTTGTCAAAGGAACCAGATAGGATTGAACAGACACATCAAATGTCAGGTCAAAACACTGAAGACATCGGTCAGTGTTATTAATATCAAATCCCACTTTCCAGAATGATTCAATAAAATTTGCAATATTACCTCTTGTTATTGGAACTCCTTTGGGTCTGCCAGTGCTTCCGGATGTAAAAAGAATATAAGCAAGAACAGCATCAGAGACTGATTTTGGCTCAAGCCATAATTCTCCAAAATGCAATTTCGCACTTTCCAGAACCCTGAACTTTGCAAACGTGGACTCAAGGCTTGAATCAATTATTAAATCAATATCAGACTGAGAAATTATTTCTATACTTCTGTCTATCGCCTGATTTGGGTTTAAGGGAACATAAGCACAGCCCTCCAACCAGGCTGCAAAAATGGAAGCGTAAGTTTCTATATCATCATTTGCAACCAGGCCAATATTCAAACCCTTTTCTGTATATGAAGCAAGTGCGTATCTGATTTTTGAAATATATTCCCCAAATTCTTTATAGGTATAGAAAACACCCTTTATACAAAAAGCATTCTCATTCTGAAATCTCTCGATGGCATTAAGTAATGGGCCAATTACTTGTTTGCTGAATGAATTTATGTTTTCCATAATCGTTAAAGGTTTAACTTTAAGATATCTGTTAAAAATGTGAATAAAAGGGAAAAATAAATCTGATTTTCAATGAAGGATTTTAATTGCCCTAATTTTATTTTAAATGACTAAGGAGTTAAAGCTGGATCAGCTTCCCGCTTTTTTTTAATACGGTTAATATCAATTAAATACAAAACTATGGCTTCAACTGCAAAGACGCCAGTCCTGTAGATTTCCATGGTAGTAAATGAAACTATGAGCAGGTACAGAAAGTAAAAATTAAGATATATCATTTCATTTGGAACCCTGGTAAGCATAGCTTTGACAGAATACCAGAGTAATCCGAGGGTTGCTACTGCTCCTACAACTATATAAAATCCTAATATACCAAGGTCCACCCAGTAAAATCCAAATTTATCTTCGATGAACTGATGCTTTCTTGTCTCTAAAGTTGTCCCGCTGGAAAAGCCTCCGCCAAAAATAAAATATGAGTTGTTAACAGGATATATGGTATAGTAGTAATTAAGACATCGGGCCCGGATATAATTTTGGCCTTCACTCGTTTGTTTTTGTGTTGTAGTAATCATATTCTTCAATATAGCAGACGTTCCCCTGCTGTAAAGAACTCCTGCAAAGAGTAACATTAAAAGAATAACTGTTAAAATGTTCTTTACCACATATGGGAACAACCTTATTGCCATCAAGGCCGTAAGTAACATTGTAGCAAATGTAAGAGAACGAAAACCTCCCTTTAACAAAATTATAAAGAAGAATGCCATCAGAAAAGCATTTTTCAATTTCTGCTCCATTAAATATCGATTTAGCAAAAGGAAGTAAGCAAGAACCAGGAATCCGTTACCAACAATCCTTAAACGAATTGTTCCTCTGTCTTTAATCATATCGGTGTAAAATATTGGTCTTGGATATGCGAAAAGCTGAAGAAGATAAAATAGTGAATATAATATAGCAAAAACAATGATAATATTCTCAAGGTATTTACGTTCAATCTTCATTTCGTGCAGGCTGAAGTAAAAGAGAATGAAGTAGAAGGGGCCAAACATGAAGAATGAATTACGCAAATGTTGTCCGGAATTAAAATATGCGGCTAAAATATTAATAATCAGGCCTATAAAATAAACGATAATAGCAGACCTGAAATATATGCTCTTTTTGCCAAGGGTCATAAGAAAATGAACTCCCATAACCAGCAATGAAACAGCCGTTGCAATCTTAAAAAAATTATCAGGCAGATAAACAAAACCCCAGAAGTTAATTGAACTTAACAACAGTAAAATTAATAGTGTCTTCTTCATCCTCTGACTTTTATTGATGAAATTATATTGTCCATCATAGCATTATATTTGGTTTGCTGACTTCTGCTGAAGTTTTCGCATTTTGAAAGGTCAAAATCTACTAGCTGGCCAAGAACTTCTTCAGGCCTGGGCGGTTTGTATCCCCTGCTAAGTATTCCGATTCTCTTTTCAGGAAAGCCAGCCCTGATTAATATATCGTAAACCTTACTGGATTTTTCATTCACAAAATATTTAAATCTGACTATACCATAGGAGTCGAACGAATAGAAAGGGATGCCATTGTGCAAAGCGACAACAATTGGATGCATGTTTTCTCCAATATAACCAGAGGAATATTTTATTATACCATACCATTCCTCGGGGCTTAAAGGAATATCAATAATATTCTTAATCTGATGGTCAAATTTAATCCCGTCCGGCATAGGTAAAACAACGCAATGCAAATTGTTTTTTTCAGCCATAACCTGAAATGAATTCAGCCATTCCTTGGTAACGCATTTGCGGTTCCTGAAACTTATAAGTATGTACTTTTCAGGCAAGTTAAACTTCCTGGTCAATTCATCTTTTGAGTACTGCTCTTTAATATTCTGGTTATAGGCAAAGACAGGGTCGGGTGTTATGTCAGGAACAATTGAACTAAATGTCAGATACCTAACCATTTTTTTTGTCCATTCGTCCCTTACTGTTATGGATTTAAACTGTTTAAGAGAAATGCACATGCGTTTTCTAAGGTTTCCTCTGAATAATCTGAAATTTGCATTTTGTGACGAGGCTGACATTATAATAACTGGTATTTTTTCATCCATCAAATGGATAAAGCTTCCCCAGAAAGGATTCGGAAAAAGCACATCAACTGCAGGTTTCTTTCTGAGAACAATTCCTTTCTTTGATAAATGAATCCTTGATAAAAAATGTACATGCTGCAATACAGCATCACTTCCTATTATAATTCCCTTAATATCATGTTTTGGGATAACAATTGCAAGGTCATTATCATTTCTGCAAATCTCTGTGCATGGCAGGTTTTTCTTAAAGAAGATTTTGTGAGCCTCTATTTGACCATCAGGTACAGTCCTGTTATATCTTTCTTCCAGATCCTCAGGCAACCAGTTTATAATAATCGGGTCAAATCCATTGTTTTTCAAATATCCAACTGTTGAATAAACCTGAAGGTTTGCCCCAAAATTATAAACAGAATGATATGTAAGAATGCCTATTTTCATATTGTACTTTTTTTATCGATCTTTCTTACAATCTGATTATTTCTGAATCAATATTTTCTTAATTTTCCTGAATGCTCTGACAGGCAGGTTTCCATAGAGCGCGGTATGGTATTTCTTCCTCAAGGGTTCAATCTCCATGAAGAAAATATTCAAATCACCTGCTTTTAAAGCTTTCAAAGCAGAGAGATGACTTTGTTCAGCAATTTTTTCTCTTAAAGAATATATCTTCTTTCTCTTTCTTGTAATTTTATATTGATTAGCCTTTACTCTTTTAGGAGGATACCATTCACCTTTTCTCTCTTTTTTCGCGATCCTGTAGGAAAGAGCGTCTCTTCTCTGCCTGAAGCCTCCCTCCTGGGCCTTAACAACATCTTCCGGAGTCAAATCATATAAAGTAATCTTCTTACTCTTAAAATACCTCTCCAGTAAATTTAGAAGTTCAGTGTTACGCACAATTATAAGGGATGTGCCCCGGGGGTCACTTTCAAACCTAGGCAACCAGCTATCGCCAAAGCTTATATCAGCTGTTTCCCCCACAACATCATCGCAGTAATCACAAGCCTTGGGTTTAAAATAGCCTGATCCCCAATCTGTTCCGTATATCTCGCCTGCATCTTTGTATCTTTCTTTATCATCAATATTTGACCATACCTGGTAGATCTTATATCCGGCAGGCTTATCCTTATGTTTTCTCCTGAAGTCGATTGCCACAAGATTTTCAGGCTTTATACCCAGTTGCCAGCCTATTATTTTTGACTGGTTGGCACTTTTCATTCCTCCGCAGATTATACCGAATGTATATTTAATCCTGCTCTTAATTACTTCATCTTCACAAGAGAGTAATCTGAGTGCTTTAATAAAACACGGAACGCCGGTAATTGCATATCTTCCGTCTGTTTCCCTGACGGTTTTTATAATGTCAGCCAGTGAAACAGGATAATAAGATGATTTTGATCCGTTTACAACATCCTCCTTATCTGAAACAATAGAATAATCAAACAAAGGTCTGGATGGATCGTTAGTCTGATTAGGATAAACCTGAATGAAATAATCTATGATATTCTCCTTTAAAAGAGTATAACCAAGCCATTTTCCGAAGCCACCAGAGCTTCCTTTTTCTCTGAAGGCACCTTCCTCAACAAATCCTGCATAGCAATTCAGGTACCTGCCAATCTTTGAATTTTTATTTTTTATGTCCGGGAAAAATATTTCACTTATTTCATCTTCATTTTTAGCCTGTTCTGAAAATGGACAAAACTTCAGCACCTTTATATCACTTTTATCCGGATCATCTTCTGATTCTGCAACAATATTTCCATATTCATTCATATGTATTTTAAAAGGAGAACCTTTAAGAGATGCACAGGATCCGCATCCTATGCAATAATCATTCTTAATAATTCTTTCTAATAATTCCCTTGATTCAGTCATAAATCCAAATAGTTGTTATTTTTTGGTCCCTGTCTGTTTATAATACTTTTGGTTTTAGAATAGAAAGTTGCGATAAGCTCCTTAATAATAGTGCTTTCATAATTTGTCAATGCAATTAATCTCCCGAAGATAATAAGTGCGATTGTACTTGTAAGACCTGCAAGTACAGCTCTTAAAATACCTTCAGCTAAAAAAATTCTTGGCAATATAGCAAAACCTGTAGCAAGAAATAAAACAGATAAAGAACTTAATACATTCCTGACTAAAAATTCTTTCACTTTCAAACCGCCCAGAATTTTAGAGAACCAGATTCGTGAACCACCGGCCATAATTTCCAGAGCAATAGAACCCACCAAAACTGAATATGCAGGTAACCCAAGTTTAATTAATCCCCATGAAACCGGTACGTTCATAATTAGCAGGGATCCCGTTACTGTCTGAGACATTTTAATTCTGCCAACTGCCTGTATTAATACATTCAATCCTGCTGTCATCAACAATATTAAGGTTAATATGATCATTAGCTGGCAAAAAATAATTGTGTTATCTGGTACAGTCTTTAACCATAATTTTAGTAAGAATGGCATTTCTAAGACTGCAGGAATGGCAAGAAGGGCTAAAAGGAAGAAAGACAATTTACATGCAAGTGTTGTAAGGCGTAAGGTTCTCTGACGATCTCCACTTCCCTCACTTTTTACAATTTGCGGATTTATTGATTTAAGTACATTAACAGAAAACATCAATAAATTAGAATTCACCTGGCTGGCAATACCATAGGCAGCATTTATTATTATTCCAAAAAAATGATTTAAAATGACTGCCAGCCCTTGATTTCTTGCAATATTACAAAAGGATCCGAATAAATTCCACCCGGCAAAAGATAACATCTCCTTTGTTAAAGGAATATTTATCCCGGATCTTATCCTGGTACGACATTCATCATATTTCCTGTAGCAGTAGATACTTTTAACGACTCTGATTAATATAGTGAGCAGAGCTATTAATAATCCATACAAAATAAGTTTGTCGAAAGATGAAAAAAGCAAAGAGATTGCAATTCCCAGTTTAAGAATTGATTCTAAAATACCAGAAAGAGCATCGAAAAGGAAATTCTCATGTGAATTAATTGCTGCATCGTAAGGTACTGCATTAATAGCAAAGAATGTACTTACAACCATAAAATGATATACAATTTTTGCAGATCTCATTCTCTCGGCCGGAATTTTTAAAAGTCCATCGAAAAGAAAAATACCTCCAAATTCCAGCAAAAGAACTATAATAATTCCAATCACCAGATGAAGTACAACACTTGAAGAAAATATTGATATCAGCTTTTCTTTATTGCCTTCCCCGAGACTATAGGACATATACCGCTGAGTTGCATTGGCCATCGCACCGTTCAGAAAAGAAAGCATCGAAACTACGCCACCAACAAGGTTGAAAACTCCGTAGTCTGTTTCCCCAAGAGCATTTAATATTAACCGGGTTGAATATAATGAAATAAGGATTGTAATAAACATCTTACCATAAAGGAAACCTGTATTAACGACAACCCTATTTGCTGTTTGCATATATTAAAATAACTAAATGTAATATTAAGCTCTTCTTTTGATAGCAGATGAATTGGAAAAACAGGTTAATTAAAAAGCATAAAAATTATAATAGAAGAATTGTTCATGTGTCTGAGAAAAATTGATAAATAACCCTGAGAGGTTATGTAATCAATTTAAATAATCAGTAAAAAATTTTCATCTATTTCATTAATAACAATGTCTGCTTTAGAAGGTATTGCGATGCTTAAGAAAAAACCGGCTATTTTTTTGGAATATATATAATGCTCATTATAAATGGGATAGCATATATCATTTTCAAATACCTTCATACTAATATTATTACTCATTTCAGATACTTGTATTTGAGTAAGGTCATTTACTATTCCTGTCCCGACAGCCTTCAGCAGAGCTTCTTTTCGCGTCCATAAAAGAAAGAATCGATCTAGTCTGTCCGATTCTGATCCTAAAATAAATTCCTTCTCTTTTTTGCCAAAATAAGAATTTATAATTGGAAGGATATCGATATCCTGGTCTGAATTTTCAATATCAATTCCCAGATAATAGAGTTTTGAAACAGCAAATGCAAATGCATCACGGCTATGTGTTAAGTTGAAATAATATGGATCTCCTGTCAATCCGGGTTTATTGTTTTTATCATCTTTAAATATTACCTCCACCGGGTTTACATTAAGTTTTTTTGACAGGATGTATCTCAGAAATCCATGGCTCAGTATGTAAGTATCTCTGTCTGCATTGAAACGGAACCTTTCTGATCTAACTTTTTCTTTCCGACTTAGATAATTAACTAAATCAGGGCAATATGCAGATATTTTTTCAGTAAATCCATAGAAAACTTCCACTTCATTAACCGGTATATCAGATGAACCATTTATGCCGGACTCAAAAAAACATTGAATGCAGTTGGCAGTCGATATTATCTGTTGCACTTAACTGTTATACTAAGGTTATGAACCAGGTTATTTTTATACAGTTTTGCTCTAAATTTTTTATAAATATTTTAGTCATAACATTTCAATTGATAATATAAGCTTATGACCCGGATAAGATCCTTTCTTTACCTGATTTCATGGTACAGAAGGATTAAATGATTATCCGGGTCAAAAGCTTAATATTTTTTATACTAAAATCAGAATATTACCTCCGGATATCTTTGGCCAAAAATTAAACCAATCCTTAGAAATGAGATATCCAAAGGTAACATTCATTATGCAGTTAGAAAGCGCGAATTGCGCGAATAGTACCTGTCGCATTTGTTTTAGCTCCTACGTAGGCTGCACCATCTCTGAAGAACAAAGAAGTGGCATTGTCGACATCGATCTCCGTACTTGACCAGTAATCGCCGTATCCAATCAAGGTGCCGCTAGCAGCAGCTAAACCCTTGTTCGCATAATAACGATTGTTAAACAAAAGCTCCAGTTCATCTATTGCAGGCAGATACCAACCAGACCCCAAAGCTGTAACAGCATCTTTTGCAGGACTGCCAGTCATAGCATTTGTATTAGAAGCACCATCCCATGTAGATGTGGCACCAACAGACGACGCTAAAGTTTGCCAGGCTGTTGAATAAGATTCTTCTTTTGAGACAATTAAACCATGTTCAAGACCGTCGCTGCCTTTGTAGAGATTAAAAATAACTCCTCCATCAAAGGATTGTCCAAGATAGTGTGTGCTTGTTGTTATACCATCCAGTTTTAACTTATCAGCTGCACTCAAACTTCCGGCGTTACCTGTTGTGGCAGGAGCAATTGATACACTAACTGCACTCGATGCAATGACCCATGGGCTGCCTGAAACAACAATTGGAGAGGTTCCGGTCATTGTGACTTTGTTGGCAATTGAAGTTGAATTTCCAACTGAAGTAACTTCACCTGTCAGATTCGCATTTATGGCATCATTACCATTAAGTTTCTGAATAGCCTGTAAAATATTATCAGAAGGAGTTATTACGCCTGCCCCACTAACAAAGCCAGTAAGTGCTTTTCCTAAAACGGCAGCACTGCCAACAACAGTTGACCCCTGGGATCCGGTAACATCACCGGCAAGGCTGCCTGTGAATGAAGCTGCTGAACCGGTAGTGTTCTGATTCAATGTAGGAAAGTTGGTAAGGGAAGCTGCGCTTCCGGTTGGAGTCAGATAATCTGTTCCTGCAATAGCTATGCTTGGAACACCTGTTCCTGAAGTGTTTTTAAGAATTCCTGTAGAGAGGCCTGCCAGGGAAGTACCATTTATTCCGGTAACTGTAAGAACTGTTGCACCTGTAGCATCTCCAGTGTGTGTTGCATTGGTAACCTTTGCAGTATTTGCTGCTACAGCAGTGTTACTTGTTACGCTTGATTCAAAATCGGTAACCTGGGAAGATGAAATACTTATGCCTGAACTTTTATCCCATGCCATATAAACAGGGTCAGTCTCTGTATAACTTTCTGCTGTTTGTGAATGCAAAGCATAAGGTACACTTAATATCTGGCTTACTCCTGTAATAGTGTAAGTTGTGAGTGGTGCAGCTGTTGCAACTTCGGTCTTAATAAAATAGGGTCCGTCGGCCCAGTCAATAGTTGCAAAGCTTCCTGAAACAACTGTACCTCCGCCAATCTCAATTGTTACAAGGCCATTACCATTTGTTGTAGGAGTCTGGGTTTCAACGTATACGGAAGAACCGCTTTCAGAACCTTTTAAAATACTTATTTGCATTCCAATAGGAGTTGAGGTAACAAGGGCGTGGCTGCTGTTCCTTATAAGTGCCTGGTAGGTCAGTTTCTGAGGTGCCTGGGCAAAAATGGCTACAGTGAACAATACTGTACATAAAAGTGCGTAAAATTTTTTCATAGTGATTTATTTTTTAATGATTTTGAATGTTTTAATTTCTCTATTATTGTCAACTACTTTCAAAAAATAGGTGGAAGGCTTATATGCCTGCATTGAAATATTAGTTTCATTACCTTGAAGCTGATTGCTTTCTAAAATCTGTCCGCCAACGTTATAAAGAATGTATTTTACTTTCTCAACGTTATAATCACCTGTCTTCAATATAACAAAGTCAGTTGTCGGGTTTGGATAAACCACAAATTCAAGTGAAATACCTTTAGCGTCTTCAATCCCGGTCACTACAGATATTTCAAAAGGCTGCTGTACTCCCTGTGCTTCTGTAGCATCTGTTCCTGAATTTGTGGTGTAAGCAACCTGTCCAACAGTATAGCTCAATGAGCCACCGCTACCAGAACCATTTCCGCCTGAGGCAGGAATGGTTTCCTGTGCCTGTACAGCTGTTAGCCCAAGAACTAACAGTAGTACTACACTTAATTTTAATTTTTTGTGTCGCATGTTTTACTTTCTTATTAAATTTTGAGTGGAATTATAATAGGATATCTATAAAATTAAATTT
The DNA here is from genome assembly GCA_964446825.1 of uncultured Rikenellaceae bacterium. Taxonomy (GTDB): domain Bacteria; phylum Bacteroidota; class Bacteroidia; order Bacteroidales; family VadinHA17; genus LD21. The sequence goes on along the minus strand of CAYUQR010000020.1, from coordinate 3,352 downwards.
TCTGAACTTTATTTTTGACTATATAAATATATTAATCGGTTTTAAAAAGACCAAATTAAAACCCTTGTGGCAATCGAATTAACTTGTGTCGTAAAATACTGATTTCATGATATATAAAATATATAAAAATTAAATCTCACCTGAAATAATTTTGGTTCCTTCTCCTTTTACTTCTTTTAAGGATTTCTGTTCTGCTTTCTTATGTAATGATACTTCAATAGTTTCTGCAAGATCTTTTATACGTGGACTGTCAAAAAAGATCTTCAAACCTAAATCTACATTAAAAGCCAATTTAATCTTTGTAAAAATAGATATTGCCATTAAGGAGCTGCCTCCAATATCAAAGAAATTGTCTGTGGGTGAGATCTCTTTTGTCTTTAAGGCCTCACTCCAGACATCATAAATTTTCCTTTCTGTTGTTGAAAAGGTTTTTAAATCGATGTCTTTATGGCTGATCATTTCGCTGATATCCATAACAAGCTTATCCTTATCGGTTTTTCCATTGACAGTTTTAGGGAAGCCGTGCATCGGTTTGAAGGCTGAAGGAATCATATAAGGAGGCAGCTTTTCTTTTATTTGCCTGCTGAGCTCTTTTGCATCCATACTAAAAGTATCAGATACATTCAGAAAAGCTGCCAGCCTTATGTCTCCTTCATCTATTTTCAAGGGTTTAACCACTGTTTCAATAATCCCATTTATTTCTGATATTACAGTCTCTATTTCCCCAAGTTCGATCCTGAACCCCCGGATCTTTATTTGATTATCCATCCTACCATGATACTCTATGTTTCCATCCGGGAGCCACCTTGCAAGATCGCCTGTTTTGTAAAGTTTCTTACCAGGGAAAAAAGGATGATCGATAAATCGAGTTCTGTTCAGATCCTCTCTGTTCAAATACCCTTTTGAAAGCCCATCTCCTCCCACATAAAGCTCCCCTACTATTCCAACGGGCTGATAATTCATATTTTTGTCAAAAATATAAGCTGTTGAATTGCTTACAGGCTTACCAATAGGAATATTATTATCGAAGTCTCTGTCTACCTTAAATGTAGTAGAGTTACATGAATTCTCAGTGGGGCCATATTCATTAATTACAGTAAGTTGCGGGTTAATTTTTCTCACTTTATTTACATGTGGAGCAGACAAAACATCTCCGCCTATAAGGAGAGTTTTCAATTTATAAAATATATCTGCCCGCAATTCTGCGATCTGTGTAAATACCGCAGTAGGAAAATCTGTCATCGTAATATCGTATTTTTCCAGCGCATCTCCCAATAAATTAGGATCAAGAAGGGTATCCTTATCAACAAGATATAAGGTTGAACCATTTAACAATGCTCCAAATATTCCTACAGTTGAGGCATCAAATACAATGGAAGTAGATTGTAGAACTCTGTCTTCAGGTGTAAAATCTACATAATTTGTATTACATACCAGCCTTATTACTCCCCGCTGAGGAATAAGTGTTCCTTTAGGAACACCTGTAGTTCCCGAAGTGTAAATAATATAGGCCAGGTCCGTCGGAACATTTATACCTTCAATATTTGACTTATCATCGTCATAGGAGCTGGAAGAATCCAGACTTAACTTTATAATTTCTTCAGTAGTTTCTGAAATAAATTTATTCTGGGTTACAAGAATCTTGCATCCGGAATCCTTGATTACAAAGTTTTTTCTAAATTCGGGATATTCCGGATCTATGGGCACATAAGCCCCCCCTGCTTTAAAAATTCCAAATATCCCGACAATCATATCAACCGACCTGTCTACTAATATACATACCGGATCATTGGCAATGACACCTGAATTTCGCAGAACACGCGCTAACTGATTTGTTTTATCATTTAACTGGCTATAAGTGAGAGAGACATCTTTAAAAACTACTGCTTGTTTGTCGGGATATAGTCTGGCCAGCTCTTCGAACAACTCTGTAATGGTTTTTTCTTTCGGATAATTAGTAGCATTGTCATTAAAACTATCAATTAAATTCTTTTCTTTTTCAGAAATTATAGACTGTGATTCAATCGAAAGTTCAGGATCTCTAACTAAAGAATGAAGCAGATTGATGAAATTATCTCTTAACCGAAGTATCGTATCCCTCTTAAGGATATCTATGTTGTACTCTATTTCACCCTCAATCAGATCTCCATTTTCCCATAAATATAGAGTCATATCAAATACGGCAGTCCTTTCTTCCCCCATTACAAATTCACTTTTGATTCTTTCAAATTCTATGGGTTCATACAAATTATTCTGCCAGACAAAAGCAACCTGAAACAATGGATTTACATTGGAATTTCGTTCGGGATTTACAATTTCCACAATTTTATCAAACGACAGTTCCTGATGAGCAATAGCATTAAGCGAAGCTTCATTTGCCTGATGGATCATATCCTTAAATGAATAGCCCTCTTCATGCCTGAGCCTCACTACAAGCGTATTTACAAACATCCCAAATATATTCTCAAGCTTTGAATGGGGCCGGTAAGCTACAGGAAGACCAATATTGATATCGTCTTCCCCTGAATATTTCTGCATCTCGATGCCAAATGCACTTAGCATAGTGGCAAATAGCGATGAGTCTTCATCCTTACTGATCTTTCTGAGACTTTCCGAAATAGCTTTCGGTATTTGAATGGTAATATATGATCCTCTGCCTGAAGATTTCGTCGGGCGCATTAAATCATAAGGAAAATTCATTACCGAAGAAGCACCATTCAGATTATCTTTCCAGAATTTAATTAATTCTGCCTCATGCCTTGAACCAATACTGCTTTTCTCCCACTGAGCATAGTCATACTGCTGATATTCAATAGCATCAAGTCGAACCTCTTTACCTGTCAGTAGACTATTATAAATATTGTTCAGGTCTTTCGCAAGAACAGACCACGACCAGCCATCAAAAACTATATGATGAATACAAATTCTAAAATAATACTCTTCATTACCAGTCTTTATGAGATATAACCTGTACAAAGGGCCTTTCTCCAGATCGAAAATTTTCCTGGAATCGGCATTAAATATTTCATTTACCTTTTTTGATTTTTCATTTTCAGACTGATCCGAATAATCAATGAAAGAAATATCAACCTTAGAGGGTACAATATCACAGCATGGTTCGCCATTCACCTCTTTGAATATTGAAAACACAATATGATGTCTTTGGAATAAAACATCCAGACTCTCCTGAAATATCTCACGGTTCAGCGAACCCGAAAATTTCATAGTGAATGGAATTATGTACGATGCTATATCCGGTTGAAGTTTTGTAATAAGCCATAGTCTCTTCTGATTCACTGACAGAGGAAGACCCGTGGTTCCACTCAGATGAACAAGTTCAACATATTTGTCC
>CAYUQR010000019.1:0-55686 GCA_964446825.1 uncultured Rikenellaceae bacterium | reverse complement strand
AGCGTCTCTTCATTTTCCCCATAAATAAACTCCGGGATGATTTTATAAAGATCTGACGCGGTATCATTCAGCACTTTTTCAAGGTGTAACCTTTCTTTACCTGTTGCAGTTAACCTTAATTTTATTATTCCTGATGCAGGCAGATATGCAAGTTTTATTTCTTTTGGCAGACCGGCTTCAAATCCTGTAAGTATTTCGGCAAGTTTTGCTTCAAAAGTGCCATAAGTCATTATATTTCTGTGAATTATAATCTGCGATTTAAAGCGATTATTCAATTCTGGAAGCACATGCTCAGTCATAATATATTTCATCTCATAAGGCACACCGGGCACCGATATATATATAGTCTCATTTTTTTCAAACCACATTCCGGGGGCAGTTCCGGCGGCATTCGTCAGTATCCGGCATGATTCCGGTACCTCCGCCTGGCGATGGTTATTTTCATTCATAGCGAAATTACGGTGACGCATCATTTTTTCGATCATCTGTAAAACTTCGACATTTATGACAAGGCGGGTATTGAAAAAATCACATAATGTCTGTTTGGTAATATCGTCGCTGGTGGGTCCCAGTCCACCCGTAATAATAACAACATCAGTTTTCCCTGCGGCTTCATTCAACGCATATATAATATCTTCTTTCCTGTCATGAACAGATGTAATTCTGTAAACATCAAATCCCGATTTAGTTAATTCAGAACCAATCCATGCTGAGTTGGTGTCAACTGTCTGACCAATCAGAAGCTCATCTCCTATTGTTATAATTGCTGCCTTCATTAATTGAAAAAATTACTTTTTGTCCCCTGTATTAAGTTTTACATTGAATTCCGGAGCTTTATAATCTTCCGGCAGGTAATCTGCGGGAATCGTTGTCATATTTCCATCCCTTTCCGACCTGTAATGAGGGGAAAGAATTTCAAGACCTCGTTCGTTGCAAACGTCCTGTATGTTTTTGTGCAATTCGGAATATATCTGTGCCTGACTGGCAGGCTCCTTTGTATAGGCATTGATCTGATACGACACATAGAAATCATCGAGGCTTGTTTGCAGCACAAATGGTTTAGGCTGTTTCAGAATCATATCAGTTTTCAATGCAGCATCAATAAGTGCCTGGTGCATATCCTTCCATGGAATATCGTAGCCGATTGTGATTGTTGTGTGAATAATAAGCCCTTCCGTTTTTGAGATTGAAGAATAGTTTATTGTATTACCTGACAATACTGATGAATTAGGTATGGTAATTTCTTCATTTTTAATTGTCCTTACCCTTGTTACAAGCATATTTTTTTCAATTACATCACCTGTTATGTCTCCAATTTTTACCCTGTCGCCAATTTTAAACGGGCGCATGTATGTGATAACCAGTCCTGCTATCATATTGGCAATTGCCGATGAAGATCCTAATGAAAACAGGACACCAATAAATACTGAAACTCCCCGAAAAATCTTTGAACTGGAACCAGGCAGATAGGGAAAGATCAGTATAAACATAAAGGCATACAGCAAAAATCTTACAATGCCGAAAGTCGGCTGGGACCAATCAGGATGAAATCCTCCGATTTTCAGGTGTTCCGTTTCAATTTCAGAAAAAACATATTTAACAAAGCGGATAACATACTTCATTACAAAAATTATCACCAGGATGCTGAACAGATTTGGCAGAAAATCCCAGATAGAAATAAAAACGCCTTTAAGGGGAGACCATACCAGGCCAAACAGAAGATTTGCCCACCCCCTGGTAAAAGGGAAAATGCTAAAGACTATCGGAAGTACCAGATATAGCAGAACCAGAACAAAAAACCACTTTAGTAATTTCAAAATAAAGTAGACTACTTTAAGTTCCTGGTCAGCAGTAAGAAATGTATAGTCTTTATATTTAAGGCTTTTTAAAAACTTATCCTTTTTGTTGGTAATATATGCCGCGGTCCTGATATGACCTTTACCAATCAGCCAGATAAGCAACCCAATTCCTGCAACCACTAAGATCATTAATCCTACTCTTAAAAGTATTTTCAGCACACTGTTCTTCTCTTTTTGTCCTTCAATTGCATTAGTGATTTTTGTTATATAGTCTTTAGCCAATAACTCTTTTGTGCTGTTGTTAATCAGAGCATCGAGCTCAGATAAGCTTATTACGATTAAATCGCCATATACTATATCTATGGTACTTTCTGATTCAAAGGGCAACAGGGAATCGGCCTTAAAGAAATCATCGTCATACAACTTCTGGATTCTTTTGGTAACATTTGTGGCGCGGTCTTTAGCCGTGGAAGCCCCGATTTTGGTGTATATTTTAAAGAGTGTATCTGAGAATAATGTTACAGGATATCCAAAAGCACTTTTTTTCAGGTAATTAGCCCTTAGAATCATATCGGCTTTTCTGAGCGAATCTTTTACATCAATGGCTCTGAATTCAGCCTGAACGCGTTCTTTTTCAAGACTTTCGTTTGATTTAAGAAGATTGTATTTGTACTGAAGTTCAGTTTTTTTCAGGGAATCCGCAAAACGGTCCTGCTGCAGCTGTCTAAGTAAAACCTGAAATTTTTGTAACTGAATGGTAGTGGAATCATCCTGGGCATTTATCATAAAATTCATGCTCAGGACCAGACTAAAAACCAGAAGGATCTTGTTTTTCATATAATTCCGGGGTTATCTTTCTATTCACAAAGACAATTAACAATTAATTTCTCTTTATGTTTTTTTAACTGTAATATTTAGCTTTACAAAAGTATTTATTATTCAGTCTGTTTGCAATTAATAGTTACACAATGAATACAAACCGAAAAATTATTGTTACTGAAAATTTTGTCAAAGATAAAATGAAAGATTATGACAGTGGTCACGACTGGTGGCATATTGAAAGAGTGAGAAAAATTGCACATTACATTAATAGTGAAGAAAAAATTGCAGACACTTTTATACTGGAAATTGCCTGCCTTTTGCATGATACAGCGGACTCAAAATTTGCAAATGGCAAAATGGAACTGGGCTATTCCGAGATATCTGATTTTCTTGATAAATCAGGAATGTCAGAAATAAGAGATCATATTATTGAGATCATAAGCAATGTTTCATTTAGTAAAATTAATAAAACGGGAAATCTTACTGACCCGGTTTTACTTGTATTGCAGGATGCCGATAAGCTTGATGCAATCGGAGCAATTGGTATTGCAAGGGCGTTTAATTACGGGGGGTTCAGAAATAATCCAATTTATATTCCCGGTGAAAATACAGAGGGAAACAGCAAATCCACTATTGGTCATTTTTATGATAAGCTTCTGAAGCTTAAAGATATGATGAATACTAAAACGGGACTTAGTATCGCCTTTGAGCGACACCAGGTGCTTTTAAATTTTCTTGACCAGTTTTATTCTGAATGGAAATTTGGAATGAAAGGGGTTTGAAACTCATACGAAGCAAATCAATTTACATTTCATTTTAGTAATATTCATACCTGTGGCAGTACCATTCTTCAACCTGGCTGTTGGATGATATTGTCAGTCATGTCATGATTTTAATTCTCCATGAAATACAAATTATTTGTAAATATATTCAGTTAGTCCATTTACTTTTGAAGGATATCCTTTGTCATTATATTCATAGGAGTATTCTGTGATCTGTACTTTTTCAATTGAGGGGTCAACTTCAAAATTAAGTGTATATGTTTCTTTCGTAATATTGTTTGGGTTAGTAAATACTCCCGGTGTGGTTAATCGCCTGAAGGCCTGAAAAGGATTATGCATATTATCGTATTCATAATCAGTGGTAGTGGCCAGTTCAGCGATGCCGGATGATGAAATAAAATATTTCAGCTGCTTTATTATATTTCCATTATCATCATATATATAATTTGTGTAGCTAGATAATGAGTTATTATAATACCCTGTTTCCTTAATTATTTTTTCGCCTTCATACATGAATTCAACATAATCAGAATTGCTGTCTGCAGTACGGATATAATTTTTTCTGATTAATTGTCCTTCGCCGTTATATTCAAGAGTATGGGTAATGCTTTTCGGGGTGTTCCCCGGATTGACCCATTCTGTCCGGTTCATCGCAGCTTCAAGAACACTGCTGTTGCTGCTTGCAATAGACATATCCCAATAAAAATCAGATGTTATCAACTGATTAATGTCATTATAGGTGTGCTTAGCGTAATGAAACTTGCTTTTTTCTTCGGTCACTAAATTTGCATCATTATATGAATACTCCATATAAGTTTCATCACCAATTAAAACTTTACTTATTAACGGGATATCAGTATTCTCGACAATTAGTGGTTTATCTTTTTCACATGATGAGATAATGAGAGAAAAGAAGAATAGCAATAAAATCTTTTTCATGAGGTAAGGTTTAGTGTTATAGCATTCACAGCAAAAATCAGACCATTTGGATAAAAAAAGGATGTCAAGATTACCTGTACATCCTCTTTTTTGAGCGGGAAACGGGGATCGAACCCGCGACCCTCAGCTTGGGAAGCTGATGCTCTACCACTGAGCTACTCCCGCATTTAATAAAATCCGAATGCCAAAAATAACAATAAGTCAGAATATCACAAGATGAAACTATACTTTTTCCGTATATCGCCTCGCACCTCAAACCGTACACCGCATACCGGAAAACCGGAGCCTCCAATGGGACTCGAACCCACGACCTGCTCATTACGAATGAGCTGCTCTACCAACTGAGCTAAGGAGGCAAAATGTCCGGCAAATATAGTAAAAAGCTTTAAAGCCTCTACAGCGTCTACTGCTTTTCCTCCAGTTTCTCGAGCCTTGCCAGTAAGGGAGGGTGAGAATAATGAAAAAACACATAAGCCGGATGCGGCATCATATTAGAAAGATTCTTAACAGAAAGCTTTCTGAGAGCCATTGAAAGCAATTCCGGATTGTAATTGTCCCTGACAAAACAGTCGGCAGCAAACTCATTTTTTCTTGATATATAATTTGAAACAAGTCCGATTAAAAGTGATAAAGGGCTGTAGAGTATCCCAAATACTATCAGTCCCATATGAAAACTTGTACTCTTTGCCCCTATTGCCTCTGAGAGTTGCGGACTGTTTACCACCAGCGAAAAAAGAAAGAGCATGAAACCTGTGAGTATAACTGAAAATATTAAAGTCAGCAGGACATGTTTCTTTTTATAATGGCCTATTTCGTGCCCCAGTACTGCCACAATCTCTTCTTCTGTAAGCTCTTTCTGAAGGGTATCATATAGCACTATTCTTTTTTTTGGACCGAATCCTGAGAAATAGGCATTTGCTTTTGTGCTTCTTTTGGAACCGTCAATAATAAAAATGTTTTTTAGCTTAAACCCGGTTTTCCTTGCAAAATTTTCTATAGCAGTCCGTAATGATCCTTCCTGCAGGGGTGTTTGTTTATTGAAAAGAGGTACAATGAGTTCTGAATAGAAAAGATTAATAAAGACAGAGAATACCGTGATCAGGCCCCAGGCATATAACCAGAAATTTTTTCCTGTTTTATAATAAAACCATGTGATCAGTCCTAGTATCGGTGCTCCCACCAAAAGTGCAATAAACCACGATTTAATATGATCGGTGACAAAAGTCCGGAGAGTCATTGTATTAAATCCGAATTTTTTTTCGATCACGAATGTATCATAGACATTAAAGGGAATGTTGATCAGATCTGATGCAAAGCCGATTATTCCAAAGAAAATCAGTGACACCAGCACCATGTTCAGGCTGAATGTCCTTGCCAGCCCGTCGATCAATGCAAATCCTCCAAAAATGATCATGGCCAGGATTACCAGCAGATTAAAAAATGATGACCAGAAGGATAATTTTTTATTTTCTTTCTCGTATAGTTGTGTCTTCCTGTATTCCTCATGGTCACAGATCCCTTCGAGTTTTGCAGGAAGAGTATCTGACCACATTGTAGAATTAAGGTAATCGAGATACCTTTCTGTTATAAATCCCGCCACCGGAATAATAAGGATTAAAAAAAAGATGGTATTGTGCATTGATCAGCAAGCTATTAAATAAAAGAAGCAGAGCACCCGTTTAAAATAAGTGTGGAATAAATATGTCTCGCTGCATTTCCTCGTGCTAAAAGGATGGGTGCCCTGCGGTTTTGTAAAGATATAAAATATTTTTAAGTTAACATACCTCCACATACATGAATTGTTTGTCCGCTTACATAAGAAGATAACTCCGAAGCAAGATACAAAGCTGTATTTGCAACATCTTCAGGAGTTCCGCCACGCCGGAGAGGTATTTTTTCTGCCCACTCTTTTTTCACATCCTCCGGTAATTTTTCTGTCATCTCGGTAAGAATAAATCCAGGAGCAATAGCATTACACCTGATGTTTCTCGAACCTACCTCTTTAGCTACACTTTTTGTGAAACCTATTATCCCTGCCTTTGAGGCTGAATAATTACTCTGCCCTGCATTACCTGAAACACCAACTATCGAACTCATGTTAATTATTGAACCGCTTTTCTGCTTAAGCATTGTCTGAAGGACAGCTTTGGTGAGATTAAATACAGATTTAAGGTTGACTGCGATTACAGAATCCCATTGATCCTCGCTCATTCTCATGAGCAGGGTATCTCTTGTAATACCAGCATTATTTACAAGAATATCTATTCTGCTGAAATCTTTTACCACTTCATTAATAACACGTTGCGAGTCTTCAAAATCAGCCGCATTTGAAACATAACCCTTTGCTTTAACTCCCAGATTTTCAATCTCTTTTATGGTTGTTTTGAATTCTTCGTCATCAACAATATTTGTAATTGCAATATCTGCACCTTCAAGAGCAAATCTTCGGGCAATAGCCTTCCCTATTCCCCTTGATGCTCCTGTTATCAACGCTGTTTTTCCTTCCAGTAATTTCATTTCGCTTCGGATTAAATTTTTAGCAAATATAATTAAAAGCTTTAATGCTTTAGTGCTTTTGCAACAGTTGATCCAATATCGGCAGGTGACTGAACAACAAGGATTCCGCATTTTGCCATTACTTCCATTTTAGCTGCAGCTGTGTCGGTCTTTCCTCCTATAATTGCTCCTGCGTGTCCCATTTTTCGTCCTTTTGGAGCTGTTTGTCCCGCAATAAACCCGATAATCGGTTTTGTGGCATTATCTCTGATCCATTCGGCAGCTTCAGTTTCCATGTTTCCGCCAATTTCACCTATTACCACAATGGCTTCAGTATCTTTATCCGCCATCAATAGTTTAACGGCATCAAGGGTGGTTGTACCAACGACAGGATCACCACCAATCCCTATACAGGTGGACTGTCCGAGTCCCGTCTTTGTAACCTGATCCACAGCTTCATAGGTTAAAGTCCCTGACCGTGAAATGATACCAACAGTTCCTTTTTTATGGATGAACCCGGGCATTATGCCGACTTTGGCTTCGCCGGGGGTGATTATTCCCGGACAATTAGGACCAATTAGCCTGCAGTTATACCCTCTGAGATGATTTTTAACCATTACCATATCTGCAACAGGGATTCCCTCTGTTATTGTTACAATAAGCGAGATTCCGGCATCTGCAGCTTCAAGTATAGAATCGGCCGCAAATGCAGGAGGCACAAAGATAACAGAGACATCGGCTCCTGTTGCTGAAACGGCCTCCCTTACGGTATTAAAAACCGGCAGGTTAAGATGCGGTTGTCCGCCTTTTCCGGGTGTTACTCCCCCCACTACTTTTGTTCCGTATTCAATCATCTGGGTTGCATGGAATGTGCCTTCTGTTCCGGTAAATCCCTGTACAATTACCTTTGAGTTTTTATTGAGAAGGATACTCATAATTATCTAATATTTAGTACTATATAAATTTAAAATTGTATTATTTCTGATTAATAGGGTTTCCAAAAATACAATAATTATTGGAGGCATTTAGTTATCTTTGCATATAAATATCTATTTTTTTATGGAGTACATCGATCCGGTCCTTTATATTGGCATTTCCCAATCCTTTTTTGCCGGACTTCTTGTATCTACAAAAAAACCGGTAACTATAGCAAACAGGCTCATGGCAGCCTGGCTGTTTCTCATATGCCTGGAGAATATTTTTGCACTGCTAAACAGCCGGGTTCTGGAAATGTACTCATTCCCGTTTATTACATTCACCTATGGTCCGTTGCTCTTTCTATACGTAAGATTTATGACTGATCCTGAAAGGAAGTTTAACTGGCTGGCCCTGCTTCATTTTGTACCATTCCTTATTTTTTTCATTATTTCCGTAATATTTAGAACAGTACCACTGGTAAGGGATTTAAGAAGCTTCTTCAAACCGGATGAATTTATTTCGCTCCGAATAATATACAGTTCTTGTTTCTTTCTTTCAATTACTATTTACAGTACACTTGCATTCATTGAAATAAAGCGTCACCAGTCCAATCTTAAAAATCTTGTTTCATATACTTCGGGAATTATTACACTTAACTGGCTAAAGATTATTTCCATCAGTTTCTATGCTGCCTATTTTATACTCTTTATTCTCGGAGGGTTGAATATGATAGGTAACTATATTCCCTTTGATCCCTACTTTGTTATATTTGGATTTATTGCTTTATTTTCTTTCTTCTTCAGTTTCTATGCAATTAAACAACCGGTGATTTTCGGTCAGGAATTCAGCTCTGACAATAATAACAGAAAAGAAACTGAGAAATATATAAAAAGCGGTTTAAGGGATGATCAGGCAGAGGAATACCTTAAGGAACTGATCATATTTATGGGGAATAACAAGCCCTATCTTGATCGTGATCTTACCATTCACAGCCTCTCCGGTTTAACAGGTATTCCAAAGCATTATATAACCCAGGTACTTAACGAAAATTATAAAAGAAATTTTTTCACATTTATTAATGAATACCGGGTACAGGAAGTTATTGAAAGATTTTCTGATCCTAAATTTAACCATTATACCATTCTTGCCATAGCATTTGATGCCGGGTTCAATTCAAAGACCACCTTTAATTCAATTTTTAAAAGTCAAACAGGAATGACTCCAAGCAAGTACAGGGAAAATAAAACCGGTATTTCGACATAAGGCGTACTTTCCCGGCGGCGCGAACCTGAACTTCAAAATTAACAGGTACCATCTGAGCGGCTGAGACGACTCCGCCTCTTTTATTCTTTTTCTTTGTTTATAAAAAGAGTAAATGAAATTTAAAATTCTTGTTCTTATTTTTTTCCCCCTGCAGTTAAGTCAAATAATTTCAGCACAGGACACAATATCCGGTTCTCATAATGGCTGGAATGATAAGATGACTTCAATATACGGTTTCATAAGAGGAGGTGGTTACTATGACCTTAACAGGAAAAGCAGTGAGTCATTTCTTTCAAGTGGTTTTTCCGATTTAGGACTTAAGATAGAATCAGAAAATACAGGAAAGTACAAAGCTTTTGCTGATGCCAGATTCAGATTTGGTTCTGAGTTTAATAAGCCGGTGAATTATATCAATATCCATGAAGCATATGTAGAATTGAATGAAAAAAACTGGGGTTTTACAATAGGACAAAGAATCTTAAAATGGGGCCGTGCTGATTTTACCAATCCTACTTCAAAGTTCAATCCTCAGAACATGATTTCCAGATCTACCGACCCGGGAGATATGGATTTAGGAAATATCCTTGCAATTGTAAACTGGTATCCTGCAGGAAAAATTAATATGCAGGCAGTTTTTGCTCCCTATTACAGACCATCTGTACTTATTATTGATCCTGTCCTCTTGCCTGAAAATACGACTATCGATCAGATAAATGGGTTAATTACCAAACAGGAACTTTCGAGTTTTGGATTGCGTACAGATTTTCATTTTACGGGGATTGACTGGGGAATTTCATGGTTTAACGGATATGATCCAATCCCGGGAGTATCATTAACAAACTTCAGCATTGACATGTCAGGATCAGTCCCCATTGCCAAAACACAGTTAACCTTAAAACCATACAAAACACAGGTTTTTGGCGTTGATTTTGAATCAGCTGTCAGCTCTTTTGGATTGAGAGGAGAAATAGCGTGGTCTTTACCTTCTCTTTCGTACAAAACAAAGGAATATGTTCCTCTGGAAGAAGTGAAATGGGTCGCAGGGATGGATTGGTCTCCCGGCAGCTGGAGGTTTACTGTGGAGTATACCGGCAAGTATTTACCTGGATTTGAACCATCTTTGGTTGATCCAATTATAGGAACCGAACCTGATTTTGCAAAACTGGCAGAAATGCTCGCAGTTCCCGGATTTGATATCAATGATTATGTCAGAAAGCAGGTAGGCGCATTTAACAGGCTTTATAATTACCAGTTAAAGAAATCATGTCATTCTGCAGGAATTAAGATTGAAAAAGACCTTAATTATGGTATAATCACTCCTTCAGTTTTCACTATGTACAATTTTACATCAAATGACCTTTTAATCATTCCTGAGATAATATATAAACCTGCAGATGGATTTACAATTGTTGCAGGGGCTGAATATTTCCATGGTAAGAAAGGATCTTTGTTTGATATTGTAGATAACTTCATGAATACAATTTATCTCACACTCAAAGTTGATTTCTGAACAAATGACAAAATTTATAATAAAATACAGATGGCTGATTATCTGTTCCTGCCTGTTGCTTGGTATCGGGTTTGGTGCTATGATCCCTCGTGCAAAGACAGATCCGGAAATAAGAAATTATATTCCCCGGAGCCTGCCTTCAAGAGTTGCTACAGATAAGATTGAGAATGTATTCGGCGTGCAGGATATGGTTGTAATATTGTTTTCAGACAGCTCAATTCTTATGCCTGCAGATTTGAAGCAGATAAAAGAAATTGACCGGGGTATCTCCAGGATAAGAGGTATCTCCGGAAGAATTTCCCCTTTTACAATAAAAAGCATAAAAAGCGAGGATGGTATGATGGTTGTTGACCCTTTAATAAAGATAATTCCTCATGATGCTGCTGAAACAGAACAGCTTAAAAAATCAATCCTCAATAACCGGTTTGCCCGCAATATTGTATTTTCTTCAGATATGACAACTGCATCCATTACTGCTACAATAAGCAAAGTTGATGCAGAAACAGTGACCTTACATAAAATCGATTCAGTGTTAGCATCTCATCCGGGTAAAGCAAAGATACTGACAGGGGGTTTGCCATATATAAGGCAGCATATTATGACCGATGTCAGAAGTGATGCACTTATTCTCGTTCCACTGGCCCTTTTTATAATGTTGCTGATTCTCAAATTTACTCTTGGTGACTGGAAAAGTGTGTTGATGCCATTTTCTGTTGTATTAATGTCAACGTCAATAAGCATGGGAATTATCCCGCTTCTTGGCTGGAAGATATCTGTCCTGACGCTGCTGGTACCCATAATTATTGTAGCTGTAGCTAATAATTATGGCATCTATCTTGTCGCCAGGCATCAGGAAATAAGGCGGATAACGAAACCAGGTGACGGTGATGTGCTGGGTAATCTTATGGGTTCACTTAATATGCCAATATTATTCAGCGGATTGACAACTATTGCCGGGATCCTCGGATTGCTTGCACACTCGGTCATACCGGCCAGGCAGGATGGCATACTGGCTGCATCAGGTGTATCCATTGCCCTGTTAATGAGCCTGACCTTTGTGCCGGCATTAATTTTTCTCACTGGTTCCCCTATAAAGAATATGCGAAACAAACCTGTCAGGAAAAAAATATTTGATCAGTTTCTAAGACGGTTGTCAGTGATCATTATAAATAATCCCGGTAAGATATTAGTCATTTCAGCTATCACAACTTTACTGGTTTTTTTGGGAATCTTTTTCCTGAGGATAGAAACAAACCAGGAAAATTATTTTCCACCGAAGAACCCTGTAAGGCTGGCTTCCGACATTATTAACAAAAAGTTCGGAGGCTCACAGACTATCTCGGTAATGATTGAAGGCGACATAATGGATCCAGTGCTTATGCATGATATTGATAGTCTGACCAATAATATCGAAAAACTTGACGGTGTCGGAAATGTATTTTCTGTTTCACAGGTTGTGAAAGAGATGAGCAAAGCCATTTATACACCCCGGGAGAATGAGTATAATAAAATTCCGGGTTCAAGGAATGCAATAGCACAGATGTTTGAGCTTTATAATATGAGCGGAGACCAGAATGATTTCAAACAGTTAATTAACATGGATAACACGAAAGCACATGTTCTGATAAAGCTCTCAAAGCCGGAGAACGGAGTAATAAAAAAAGTAAGAGGCAGGATAAGTGAATTGACAGCTGATTTTCCGGCTAAAATAACAGTCGGCGGATATGCAATTATTATGGCTGATTTTGCCAGATCAATAATTACAGGACAGGCTTCTTCGCTGGCTTTTGCCGTATTGACTGTTTTATTGCTCCTGTCGATAATTTTCAGATCAGTAAAAGGAGGCCTGACAGGCTTAATGCCGCTTGTGGCATCAATCCTTATTCTATTCGGATTCATGGGTATTGCAGGAATAGCGCTTGATGCGGCGACTGCTCTTTTATCATCTGTTATGATTGGTGTTGGTGTTGATTTTACTATACAATTTCTCTGGTGTTTTAATGCAGAACTAAGAAAAGGACACTCTTACGAAAAGTCAACTGAAAATACTCTGTCTACGATCGGGAGAAGTATAATAATTAATGCCATGAGTGTTATGGCCGGATTCTCATCGCTTATGCTTTCCGGCTTCGTCTCAATAAGATTTTTTGGCTACCTGGTTTTTATTTCAATAGGCTCATGTCTGATTGGAGCAATTGTCGTTGTGCCTGCTTTTCTTATCACTTTCAGGCCGAAGTTCATTATTATGGATTTAAGAAACAGAAAAAACAGAAAATATGAAAAAAGGAATAATATTATTAATGTTACTAGTGCTGCATTTACAGGCAGTACAGCAACTTCCAGATGCAAATGCTATTATGGTCAGGTCCAGAGATATGACTATGACCGGATCAATCAAATCGACTATTTCACTGATTATCACTGAGAAAAGTGGAATGACACGCAAGAGAACAATTTCTATGGTTACAAAAAGCTATACCGATGGTTCAGAGAAAAGAATGATAAAATTCCTTCAGCCGCCGGATGTAAGAGGGACTGCTTTACTTATTATTGATAATAAAAATACAGCGGATGAAATGTGGATATACCTTCCTGCTTTAAAAAGAACCAGGAGAATAGTCAGTTCTGAGAATGGGAAAAGTTTTATGAACTCAGAATTCTCAAATTCCGATATGACCTCCCCGTCTCTGGCAGACTTTGCATATAAACATCTTCCGGGATCTGGTGAAAACAAAGAATGGATAATTGAAAGTACCCCGGTTAACAATGAACTGGCTGACGATTATGGATATTTGAGAAAGATATCTTATTTCAATTCAGATAACTGGCAGATCAAAAAAATGGAATTCTATAATTTTGATAATCAGCTTTTTAAAATAATAATAATAAAAAGTACCCTTTCGGTGAAAGATGGGAAATATATTGTGAAAGATATGACAGCTAAAAACCTGATTACCGGAAGAAGTTCTGAAATCATCATTGATAATGTCAGTACTGATGCCAGGATAGAAGATTCTGTTTTCAGTTTGCAAAACCTTGAAAGGTAAGATCAATTAAGTTTCATACATTTGCTGATATCTGTTGAGCAAATGATCAGAACTGAAGATACAATATGTGCACCTGCAACATCAATCGGTGGCGCAATTGCTGTAATAAGGATAAGCGGCCTGCATAGTCTTAACATTTGTGATAAGATATTCTATCCTTTAGATAAGAGTATTAAACTAACTGATCGAAAGGGATTTACAATAATCCTTGGAGATATCCGAACAGAAGAAGAAATTATTGATGAAGTGCTGGTAAGTGTTTTTAAATCACCTCACTCCTACACCGGTGAAGATTCAGCTGAAATCTCATGCCATGCATCACCTTATGTTGTAAAGAGAATACTTGAATTATTGATAAGGAACGGAGCTGTACCTGCTAATCCCGGGGAATTCACCCAACGGGCATTTCTTAACGGAAGAATTGACCTGTCACAGGCCGAAGGCGTGGCTGATATTATAAAATCTGCCACAAGCTCCGCACATAAGATTGCCATTAATCAGATGCGTGGAGGCTTCTCCTCGGAAATAGCAAAGCTGCGATCGGAATTACTGAATTTTGCTTCGCTTATTGAACTCGAGCTGGATTTCGGGGAAGAGGATGTGGAATTTGCTGATAGAAAGGATCTTACCCGTATCATAACAAATGTAAAAGAGCTGGCTGACAGGCTGTCTGACTCATTCAGTCTCGGTAATGTTTTAAAAAATGGTATCCCTGTGGCAATTGTAGGAAAGCCCAATTCAGGTAAATCGACTTTACTCAATGCCCTGTTAATGGAAGATAAAGCCATAGTATCGGAAATACCCGGAACAACCCGCGATACTATAGAGGATACAATTGTAATAGATGGTGTTGAATACAGGTTCATTGATACAGCCGGATTACGCGATACTACTGATATAATTGAATCGCTCGGCATTAAAAGGACACATGAAAAGATCAACCAGGCTTCCGTGATCCTCCTGGTAGATGAGATAACAGATACAAGTGAGTCTATTAACAGGCGGATTCAGGCTGTAAGAGATCTGATAAAGGGTTCCGATAAAAGGTTATTTGTACTTATTAATAAAACTGATCAGGGCAATCCTGCAATGCAGACAGGTATCACAGAGAATTTACACCTCACAGATACTGATACTGATACCCTCCTGTTTATTTCAGCCAGGGAAAAAACAGGACTGAATGAACTAAAGTCAAAACTGAGTGATCTGGTAATGAAGGATAAGTTCAGTTCAGACAATATAATAATCACAAATATAAGACATTATGAAGCGCTTCAGAATGTATCAGAAAGTCTTGGCAGGGTATTAACCGGACTTGATGAGCAGATTCCTGAGGATCTGATCGCAATTGATATTAGGCAGGCAATTCATTACCTTGGTGAGATCACTGGAGAGATTACCTCGGATGAGATCCTTGGAAATATTTTTAAGAATTTCTGTATCGGAAAGTAACTTGCGTAGAGCAAACTGATAAATTTTGAAAATCAACATAATACATAAACATATTCCTTTTGCTCCTCCAAATAAAATATCGATGAAACTGAATTTTTGCAGTCTGAGCAGCGGCAGCAGCGGAAATTGTTATTATATCGGTAACGAGTTCCATGGCATATTGATCGATGCAGGTATTTCAGCATCTTCGGTTCGTAAGTTTCTGAAGGATATGGATATTTCAATGCAAACTATTATGGGGGTGCTGATAACACACAATCATACTGATCACATTAAGGGATTAGAAGTACTCATCAGAAAAAACAGCCTTCCTGCCTTCACTACCAGGAAAATATGGGAAAGCATTCTCACTCCAAAAACCAAAATATACAGTGACTGTATTCGTGAAATTCCTATACAGGAAAAATTCCATCTGGCAGGTTTCGATATCGAGGCATTTCCGGTTAGTCACGATGCTCCTGAAACAATCGGATTTCATGTTTCCGCGGGAGATAAAAAGATAACGATTGCTACAGACCTGGGACATATTTCATCCATAGTTGCTCCATATATAGCAGAAGCTAATTTGCTTGTTATCGAGTCAAATTATGATGAGGAGATGCTTTTAAATGGCGGATACCCTCATTCTTTAAAAGCAAGAATAAGGTCGAACAACGGGCATTTAGGGAATCATCAAACTTCGGTTTTCCTTGCAGATACAATAAACGAAAATCTCAGTCATATCTGCCTTGCTCACCTCAGCAAAAACAATAATACTCCCGAAAAAGCGCTTAAAACCCTGCAGAATACCTTTTTGGAGAGGGGAATTAAATTAAATGGCAAACAGCAAATATTAATTCTGAATCGTAATAAACCAACTGAGATAATAAGACTGGTTGATTAGACAAATTACCTGAAATAATCACAATATTTGTTCACTACTCTTATGTTTAATTCTTAAATATATTTTTAATAAATTTATATTTCTAATTATGGATTTTTCGGCATTTAAGTATATAATCTAATCCAAGTACGTATTATGAAAAAAAGTAACTTAATTATTCGTAATATCTGGTATTGTTCAATAGTATGGCTTTTTATCAGTTTCCTGCATCCTACAGTGTCTGGACAGATTCCTGTTGGTTCTCCGGGAAAGACACAGGCGTTACTGAATGAGCCGATAGACATAAGCGGTGATTTTAGGAATTTCTCAAATACCTATTACCTTGCCGACAGCCTTTCATCTTACGATCCTGCAGCAGGCAAAGGAGAATTAACATTTAAGCGATATGAATACTTTACACGTCAGGCTTTTAATAATATGCTGGCAGTGTTGAAACCTGTCAGCCCGAATGAATTTCCGGCCGGGGAATATGCTGTTTTTCCATCTTTTCCCTTTTCAATTGAGTTTATTTCAGCTCGCACCTTAAGGATCAGGACAAGTTCGCGGCTCCAGCTAAAACCTGAAGTTGACTCACTCATGCTGGTTAATGGAACACCTCAGCA
Organism: uncultured Rikenellaceae bacterium; assembly: GCA_964446825.1. Lineage (GTDB taxonomy): Bacteria > Bacteroidota > Bacteroidia > Bacteroidales > VadinHA17 > LD21. The sequence goes on along the minus strand of CAYUQR010000019.1, from coordinate 39,173 downwards.
TGATAACAGTGCATGGAATTATAGTAAAACAGATGGTGGTTACAGTTATAAAAGTCCTTTTGGATCGGTTACAATTTTTAATTATCCGTGGCGCATTGAAATAAGAAATGCAGAAGGAAAAATGATTACACATACAATCAATAATACAGATGGAGCAGAGACTTTTACACCATTACTACCTTTTTCATTTGTAAGGCGTGCTTCAGATTATTCAACAAGTATGTCGGCAGTGTTTTCTCTTTCGCCGGGTGAAAAAATATTTGGCTGTGGCGAATCATTTACACAGCTTGATAAAAGAGGACAAAAAGTTGTGCTGTGGGCCGACGATGCCAATGGTACCCAGAATGAGACAATGTACAAACCTGTGCCATTTTTCCTTAGCAGTCGCGGATATGGTGTTTTTATACATACTTCTTCGCCGATTACATGTGATTTCGGCAAATACTTCAATGGGATATATTCCCTAATGATAGGCGATGACGAGGCTGATTTATTTATTTTTCTGGGTGACCCGAAAGATATCCTTAATGAGTATACCAATCTGACAGGAAAAGCACCTATGCCCCCTCTGTGGTCGTTTGGTTTCTGGATGAGCAGAATTACCTATTTCTCTGAAGCCGAAGGCCGTGAAGTTGTTAAGAAATTAAGGGACAACAAAATACCGAGCGATGTCCTTCATTTTGACACAGGATGGTTTGAGACCGACTGGAGATGTGACTATCAATTTTCTAAAACGCGCTTCAAAGATGCAACTAAAATGATGGCTGATTTCAGGAAAGCCGGTATTCATACAAGTCTATGGCAATTACCCTATTTTGTACCAAAAAACACGTTGTTTCCTGAAATAATTGAAAAGGGCCTTTTTGTTAAAGACAAGAAAGGCAACCTGCCATATGAAGATGCGGTGCTTGATTTTTCAAACCCTTCAGCTGTCAGATGGTACCAGAATAAAATAGCCGGTCTGTTACACCAGGGAGTAAGTGTAATTAAAGTAGATTTTGGTGAAGCTGCGCCACCTGATGGTTTGTATTATTCAGGAAGAACAGGCTTTTATGAGCATAATCTCTATCCTCTCAGATATAATAAAGCTGTTGCTGATATTACAAAAAGAGTCAATGGCGAAAATATTATCTGGGCACGCAGTGCATGGGCAGGCAGTCAACGATACCCTGTACACTGGGGAGGCGATCCTGCAAACACAAACACAGCAATGGCCGCAACCCTAAGAGGAGGCTTGTCAATCGGGTTATCAGGTTTTTCTTTCTGGGCCCATGATATTGGTGGTTTCGTAAATAAGAAACCTGAAGATATTTATCGCCGGTGGACCCCTTTTGGCATGCTTACTTCACACACAAGAAGTCATGGCGCCCCTCCTACCGAACCATGGGAATATGGCGAGGATTTTTTAAATGCATTCAGGCTTGCCGATAACATGAGATATGAGCTTATGCCATATATCTATTCTCAGGCAAAGGATTGCTCAGAACGTGGTTTACCCATGGTAAGGGCACTTTTTATTGAATACCCCGATGATCCCGGGTCATGGCTGATCGATAATGAATATCTTTTTGGTTCTGATATGCTTGTTGCTCCATTGTTTGAAGATGTAACCGCACGCGATGTGTATCTCCCACCCGGTATATGGATCGACTACCAGACAGGTAAGCTGTACCAGGGAGGCTGGCATAATATTGCTGCAGGGAAGATCCCGATTGTGATTCTGGTTCATGAAGGAGCTGTAATCCCACACATAGCACTTGCTCAATCTACATCGGAGATGGACTGGTCAAAAATTGACCTTGTGGTTTATGCTTCAGGATCACAGAAGGTTAATGGCTTGTTATGCCTGCCATCAGATAATGTTTTGCAAAGGATTAATTTAGTTAAACGGGATAATAGCTTTAAAATGGAAACTGATCCTTTCCTGGGAAAGGTTAAGTTTAACATCAGGCTTTATTCAAATAAACTATAATAGAGTCATTGAAAAAGTCCTTTTTGTGACTTTGTGCAACCTCTTTCGCGGCAATCCGGCCCATTCGCTCTAATAGCCCACAGGGCTATTACTTAACGGTCTGGCCCCTTTGTGGTTAAAAATGATTGTTAAAGAGCCCTTGTCAAATACGAAGTTCCGATGCTTTATCAACGGAGACAGCTATTTCAGGAATAAGCCCCATCTTTTCGTATATTGGCCTTACATAGGGTCGCAGTGAAGGAAGCTTTTTGAAATAAATAGAAACAGCAGCAAGGCAGCCTGCTCCCCCCAGTATCAATGTTAAAGGAGCACCAATCAATCCTGCCAGGCTTCCGCCTATAAGGCTGCCGAATGGTGACATACCACGGAATGCCATCGCATAGAAACTCATTACTCTGCCCCGTTTATTTTCTTCGGCTAAAGTCTGAAGCATGGTATTTGTAGAAGCCACGTTAAGCATCATTCCCATACCTGCGAGCATCATAATTACAATAGATAACCAAAGGTACCTTGACAAAGAGAAAGCTATCATCCCTCCGCCAAAAATGAGTACTGCCAAGGCTATCAGCTTACCCAGGCCCAGTACATTTTTCTTATTAAGAAGATATATTGCCCCTACCAAAGCACCTGTTCCATAGGCACTCATAAGAAAACCAAATGTGCTGGCATCTCCATGGAGGAAGTCTTTCGCAAAAACTGGTGCCAGAAGTGTCAGGGGTGTCCCCATAAGACTGACTATTGCCAGGAGAAGTATAAGATACTTAATCGGTTTAAAGCCGAAAGTATATTTAAAACCTTCTTTAAGCTGTCCAATAACATTGGTTTGGCTCTTTTTTATAGGGATTTTGATAATTTTCATTCTCAGTAATGAGATTATTACAGCAAGATAACTAAGACAGTTTATGGCAAAGCACCAGCCATCGCCAAGAGTTGCAATCAGTATACCTGCAATGGATGGACCGATCAATCTGGCACCGTTTACCATCGATGAGTTTAAAGCAATTGCATTGTTGATATCCTGCTTTTGATTGTCAAGCATATCAACAACAAAGGACTGCCGTATAGGCATATCAAAAGCATTAATAATACCCAGAAAGACACTCAGCACTATTAAATGCCAGATTGTTATGAGGTTCAAAAAAACGAGCACAGCCAGTATCAGCGCTTGCAGGAGAGCCAATGACTGTGTGATAAGAAGCATCCTCTTTTTATCCCAGCGATCAGCTATAACACCTGCAAAGGGAGCAATGATAAAAAGAGGCAACTGACCGGAAAAACCCACTATTCCAAGGATAAATGCAGAATTGGTCATTTTATAGACCAGCCATGTAACAGCTACCATCTGTATCCATGTGCCGATAAGCGACAGACTCTGCCCTCCTACAAAAAGCCTGTAGTTCCTGTACTTAAGCGCCCTGAACATCAGCCCCAGTCTGTCTGTAAAATCAGTATATCTTTGTCTGAAGAAATTTCCTCTTGGCTTATTTGGCATATAAGTCAGTTTGATAATATTCTTTCCTGATTCTTATCCCCTTCGCGATATCTCTTTAAGAGCTTCCCGGTTGAGGAGAATGATATCTTTGTCCTTTAGTCTGATCAGTCCGTCTTTTTCAAATATCTTAAGCAATTTTACGGTGCTTTCTGTTGAAATACCGGCAAATTCAGCGATATCTTTCCGTGATAAAGCAGTGAAAATATTTACACCTGAATATTCTTCAGGGGATAAATACAGAAGAGCATCCGCCAGCCTCCCGTTCATCTGTTTATAGACCAGTTTATGAATTGCATCGAACAACAGGGTATTCTGGTCACAATACCTTTTAATTATGCTGAAAGCAAAATTGCCATCCTGATGTATCAGTTTGGCAATAGCTTCCTTTTCAATGAGAAAAGCCTGAACATCGATAAGTGCTATTGCTGAATAATCGAAGGTATTTCTTCCAAAAACCGATGAAAGACCCAAAAATTCTCCGGGCCGTACAATCTTAATATTATATCCCTTTATACCATCTCCTTCAATAAGTTGTTTAACAAATCCTGTGACAACGAACAACACATATGATGCAAAAGCTCCCTGTTTCGTCAGGTTTTCCCCTTTCCTGAACAGCACCTGTGTCTTACTGGCCTGGATCTGTTCAATTTCTTCTTTCGTCAGCAGTTGGAAACAAGGGGCCTGTATATCGCAAAAGAAATCCTTATCAGTTTCTATAATCGTTTTCATTTTTCTACAAATTTCAATTCGCAAATTTAGAACAAAATCAATTAAAATCTTAAGTTATCTCAATCAGATAACTGGAAAAGACATGAGTGAATCTTTAAAAAAAGATATTTATGCTGTTTATTTTTGCACCGTTAATTTAAAAATTTAAAGCTATGTTGTACACAAATTTGAAACACATCGAATCTGCTGCTGAGCATCAGAAAGTTATAAATGAAAATGAAAACGTTATGGTATGTTGTGGGAGAATGGGCCCAATGTGTATACCTGTTTATGGCATAATGGAGGAGCTGGAAGATAAATATAAGAATGTTAAGTTTTATGATATGGAATTTGATCATCCTGACGCTCATGTAATCCGCAGAGCTCCTGAATGCAGTGGATTTATGGGATTGCCTTTTACTGTATATTATAAAAACGGGAAACTTATAAAGGCTACATCCAGCATCCAGTCAATGGATCAGATAACATCAGTTCTCAACAAAGAATTTGGAGTACCTGTTAATGCATAAGAAAAATGAGTCCCGAAAACAAATATGATGTTATTGTTATAGGTGCAGGACCAGCAGGCCTTTCAGCAGGGATTTATCTTTCCAGGGCAAGGTTGAAAACGCTTATTCTTAATGAAGGAGTGGCTGGAGGTCAGATGATACTGACACACGAAATAGCCAATTATCCAGGTGTGGAAAAGATATCGGGTTATCAGCTTGCCAATATTATGAGGAAGCAGGCAAAGGATTTTGGATGCGAAATCAGGAATAATATTACTGTTTCGGGCATTGACCTTGATAGTGAAGAAAAGAAGGTCACTCTTTCCGATGGTACCACTTATACATCGTATGCTGTCATCCTTACTCCGGGTGGAAGACCGAGAACATTAAATGTTTCAGGGGAATCAGATTTCAAAGGACGCGGAATATCATATTGTGCAACATGCGATGGTGATTTTTTCACAGGTAAAGAGATAGTTGTTGTCGGAGGGGGAAATTCCGCTCTTGAAGAGGCCGTTTCTTTAACCAGGTATGCAACAAAAGTTAACATTGTTCACCAGTTTAATCACTTCCAGGCCTTCAGTCATGCTATAGAAGAAGCCCGTAGTAATCAAAAAATAAATTTCATAATGCAGTCAATAGTATCTTCCTTTTACGGTAATGAAAAACTTGAGAGTATTGACATAAGCGATCTGAAGACTGGAGAAAAATATAAATTCAACACTGATGGTGTATTTATTTTTATCGGTTATGTTCCAAATACTTCATTTCTTGATGATAGAGTAAAACTGAATCAATATGGTGAAATTATCGTGAGTAACGATATGGAAACCAGTATTAAAGGAGTTTATGCAGCAGGTGATTCAATAGAAAAGAAATTCCGTCAGATATCAACAGCTGTCGGTGACGGAACAATAGCCGCCCTCGCAGCAACCGACTATACCTATCAGTTAAAAAGTAAATTAAAACACGAATTAATACATAAATAAAATGAGCAACACTCTTATAATAGTAACAGTCTTTATTTTATTCATAGTTATGTACATCTTTTTCAATTACAGAATGATGAAAAACATACCTGAAGTTGCGAACAATCCTAAGATAAAAGTTCTTTCGGATAAAAATTTTCAGCATCAGATTAAAAACGGTGTCACTCTGGTTGATTTCTGGGCCTCATGGTGTCTTCCCTGCAAGATGATGGCCCCGGTGCTAAATGATGTTGCAGATGAGCTTACAGGGAATGCTTACGTGGCAAAACTTGATGTAGAATTGAACAGGGAAATTGCAGCAAAGTACAATATCAGGAATATTCCGACAATGGTATTATACAGTGACGGAAAAGAGGTAAGCCGTTTTGTAGGCGCCAAAAGCAAGGATTTCCTGTTGAAGCAGATTAATTTTATTAAATAAATTTTAGCGATGGAAAAGATACGATCGTTTATTGAGTTGAAAGAAAAAGTTGCTAAATCTGACAGATCATTACTTCTATTGTACAAGGACAACAGTGAGCAGAGTTTATGTGCATACGGCAATCTTGAGAAAGCTACTCAAAGTTTGAAATCACTTTCTGTTTTTACTGCAGATGTTACAGGTGTAAGAGATATTCATCAACATTATGGAATAACCAGTGTACCTTCGCTCCTGTTATTTGAGAAAGGTAACATTACAGGGGTCATAAAAGGATGCCATAATCCCGATTACTATAAATCGCTGGCAGAGAATGGTGCCTCAGGAGTTACTGCCATTGGGAACAGTGAAAAACCTTCAAAAAGAGTAACAGTATACTCCACTCCCACCTGTTCGTGGTGCAATACTTTGAAAACATGGCTGAGTAAGAACAATATCAGGTATACCGACATAGATGTTTCTGCCGATCAGCGTGCTGCCGAAGAACTTGTACACAGGTCCGGACAGCAGGGAGTTCCCCAGACAGATATTAACGGCAGAATTGTTGTAGGATTTGACCAGCAAAAGCTAAAAGAGCTTCTGGAAATCCAGTAGCGTCTGAAGTGTGTTACTGCCTGCCCTAACGGAAGCTTTAAATACAGAGTATAAAGACAAAAGATAAAAGTGTTTTTAAGTTCCCCTCCTGTGAGGGGAAGGGGTGGGTTTATGAAGAAAAATATAAGTTAAAAGAAAAAAGAAAATTGTTAATTTATAAAAAATAGATCATATGAAAGAATTACAACCAGTAAACCAGCAGGTGATACTTGATATCACAGAAAACGCAACAGAAAAGAGAACCGCTTCAGGACTTATCATTCCTGACAGTGCAGCTGAAAAGCCAAAACAGGCAAAAGTAGCCTGGACAAGTCCCGTTGACAAACCTGAATTCCAGGCAGGTGATAACGTACTTTTCAAATCTTTCAGTGGCACTGAGATTGAATTTGAAGGGAATAAATATCTTATACTTCCCTATGCTGACATACTTGCCAAAGTGGTAGAGACAGAAAGCATTTAATTACCCTTTACCAGCTTTATCGTACGCTGTAATTCTTTATTATTTATCTTCAGTTTCAGTGTGGCAATGTAAATTCCGGAGTCAGACCAATCATTTATTGTAAGAATGTATTCTCCTTCGGTTTGCATTTCATCACTTATAACGGTTTTTACTAATTTACCGTGAATATCGCTGATTGTTATAGTAACCCTGCCATCAACAGGCAAAGTATAACTCAGAGTTGTATAAGATCTGAATGGGTTAGGATAGTTTTTAAATTTCAGACCATCATTACCCTGCAAATCTTCTACTCCGGTAGAAACCAAAATTGCAAACGTGTTAGTTCCGACTATTGACAACGAATAATTTATACCTGCAGTAAGAGTTCCTAAAAGGTAATCGTATTCTCCAACAATCTCCCCGCTTTCACGCGTTAATTGCCCTGTAAACACATCAGATCCAAGCAAGACAGGAGCAGACGTGTAAGTGAAAATCGGATCTGCTGCTCCAACGATCTTTGTTTGTCCTGCATCAGGAGTAATGACGATAGAAATAGGCAGAATACTGAACGAAGGTGAAGGTACAATGGATAAAATATAATTCGGACCTGCAGTAAGTGATCCTATTTTGTACAAATAATCGCCTGCATTTTCGCCGCTCACTCTTTCCATTGCGCCTGTTATTACGTCGCTGCCTTCCAATGCAGGAGCAAAGGTGAAATTGAACACAGCCGGGTCAGCTTCACCAAATATCTTATTCTGACCTGCAACGCCTGTGATGATGATTGATTTGGGAGTTATACTAAACATTGGCGTTGAAGCAACTGTCAGGGTGTAGTTGGAGCTGGCAGTCAGGGAACCTATAGAATAAGCATAGTCCCCTGCATTTTCACCGCTAACCCTTGACAGGGTTCCCGATATAGCGTCGGCACCTATCAATGGAGTGTTTGTATAAGTGAATGGTGTCGGATCAGCACTTCCAAAAGCCTTTGTCTGTCCCGCATCTGCAGTTACAACAATCGGTTTGGGAGTAATGCTGAAGGTTGGAGTTGCTTCTACAGTTAAAGTATAATTTACTCCTGCAGTCAGAGAACCGATACTAAAGGCATAATTTCCCACATCACTGCCGGCTGCACGTCCCATCAAACCTGTAATAGCATCGGCACCTACCAGCGGAGTGTTTGTATAGGTAAATGGGGTTGGGTCAGCATTTCCAAAGACCTTTGTCTGGCTTGCATCAGGTGTAATTACAATAGGTTTGGCAGTGATACTGAATTTGGGAGTGGTAGCTATTGAAAGAGTATAGTTGGTTCCTGCATCAAGTGTACCAAGTGTAAACAGATAGTCTCCTACATCTTCACCTGTTCCTCGTCCCATCAGACCGGAAATAACATCAGCACCTACTAGTGCAGTATGCGTATATGTGAATGGAGCAGGATCAGCATTTCCAAAGACTTTTGTCTGGCCTCCATCAGGCGTAACAATAATATATTTTGGAGTGATACTGAATTGAGGTCCGGGTGCAAGAGTTAGAGTATAATTTGACCCTGCAGACAATGAAGACAAGCTATAGGCATAGTTACCAACATTTTCGCCCGTGCTTCTGCCAAGTACTCCGCTAAAATTTGAATTGTCGCTCCATTCGCTGTTTGTATATGTAAATGGAGGATCAGCATCACCAAAAATCTTGGTCTGCCCTGTTGTCGATGTTATTGTGATAGTTTTTGGGGATACAATTATCGCCAGCGGACTGGAATAAGCTTCAGTACACTCACCGCTCTTTACCTGTACCCGGTATTGCCATGTGCCGACAGAGGCTGGTATTTCGCTGTATGATGTCGTAGTAACACTGATATCAGTCCATGCACCTGCATCAACCATTTTCTGCCATTTGACGACTACACCTGTCTGGCCTGTAACTGACATGGTTCCTGTAGAACTACCATATATAATTGGACTCGATCCACCGGTAATGTTCCCACCAATACTGACAGGATTTACAATGAATGCTCCGGAAACGGCACTTAAAACATTTGCGCCGCAGTCACTATGGACAATGCAATAGTAATAAAGTGTTCCGGCAGAAGTCGCCTGGGGTATGTAACTGCTCGTCTGGGCACCATTGGTTGAACCAAGGAATGTTCCTCCGCTGGTAATAGATGTTGTATTGCTGTACCATTGATAGGTTAATGTTCCTGTTCCGGTTGCAGTTACTGAGATTGGAGCAAAAACTCCATTTATACATTGTGATTGTGTACTTGTCGACTGGCCGGTTATCGCAGTGGCAGGATTTACAATAAATGCACCGGAAACACTGCTTATGACATCTGCTCCGCAGATTCCGTTAACAATACAATAATAATAAAGTGTTGCCGATGAAGTAGTCTGTGGAGTGTAAGTATTTGTCTGTGCACCATTGGTTGAGCCAAGTGATGTGCCTCCACTGGTGCTTGAAGATGTGTTGCTGTACCATTGATAGTTTAATGGTTCTGTGCCAGTTGCTGTAACAGATATTGGTGTAAAGGATCCGCCCAGACACTGTGTTTGAGTAGCTGTCGACTGGCCGGTTATTTGTGTAGCCGGATTAACAATGAATGCCCCGGAAATATTACTGGTCACATCTGTAACACAATCGCCGTTTACGATACAATAGTAATATTTGGTTCCGGCACTGGTTGATTGCGGAGTTAAAGTGCTCGTTTGAGCGCCATTCGCAGATCCAAGGGCTGTTCCTCCTGTTGTACTGGCAGTGGAATTGCTGTACCATTGGTAGGTCAATCCAGCTCCGACAGCTGTTACCGCTATGGGGTTGAATGGACCGTTAAGACACTGAGTCTGGCCATCAGTTAACTGATCGGTAATTGCAGTGTTGGGATTAACAACAAATGCTCCGGAAATATTGCTTGTTATATCAGTACCACAACTGCTGTGTACAGTGCAAAAGTAATAGAGAGTTCCGATGGAGTTCGTCTGTGGTGTATAACTGCTCGTCTGGGCACCATTGTCTGAGCCAAGTGATGTTCCTCCGCTTGTACTCGGTGTAGAATTGCCGTACCATTGATATGTCAATGCTCCTGTTCCTACTGCAGTGACTGTAATTGGAGTAAAAGTTCCGTTTATACACTGTGTTTGAGTCGCAGTTGACTGGCTGGTTATTGCTGTGGCAGGATTTACGGTAAATGCCCCTGAGATTGCACTTGTTTGGGAACCGCAGGTTCCGGTTACAACACAGTAATAATATAGAGTTCCCGGAACTGTTGCCTGGGGAGTATAAATGTTTGTTTGTGCTCCATTGCCTGAACTCAGCGAGATTCCTCCTGTTGTACTGGAAGTGGTATTACTGAACCATTGATAGCTTAAATTCAATCCTGTTGCCGTAACGCTGATCGGAGAAAAAGTAACTCCCTGACATTCTGTCTGAGCTCCGGTATTCTGGCCGGTTAAAATCGTTGCCGGGTTTACAATGAAAGGTCCTGAAATTGCACTTGTCACAGGCCCGCAGGTTCCGGTGACAACACAATAGTAATAAAGAACTCCGGTAGACGTGGTTTGAGGGGTATAGCTGGCTGTCTGAGCTCCATTGACTGATCCGAGGTTTGTCCCTGAATTGTTGACTGCTGCCACATTTTTAAACCATTGATATGTTAATGTTCCTGTTCCGGTTGCAGTCACAGTAATTGGAGTAAAGGTTCCGCCAACGCATTGTGTCTGTGTTGCTGTTGACTGGTCTGTTATCAATGTAGCAGGATTTATGACTACCGTTGCAGGTGTATTAACTTCAGTGCAGCCTCCTGCCGCAGGTATAATATATGTCACTGTATATGTATTGGGAGCACTTGCGCTTGGTAAAATAGCACCCGTATTTGCATCAATTGTTAAACCAGCTGGTGTTGCTGAAAATGTACCTCCTGCAGAACCTGCGAGTGTTACACTCTGTGGAGTAACAACAGATGCACAATACGGTGTGCCGGCATAGGAAATTGTTGCGACAGGGCAGGACCAGGAGACTTTTACTAGACCATTCGCCCCTGAGCCACCTGTCATGGTACCGGATGTGCTGACTGCACCGCTGCCGCCACCACCGTAAGTATTGCCGTTATTTCCATTAGCATTTCCTGAAACACCCGTTCCACCATCTCCTCCACTTAAAGCTGTTCCGGTACCTGCAGTCTGGCCTGAAGCATTTCCTCCGGCGCCAGTGCTTCCGGCACCGCCGCCACCACCTCCGGAATTAGTTGTACCATTTGCACCATTACCACCGCTATAGGTTATCGTTCCAGTGGAGCTTGCAGCAGTACCTCCACTTCCGGCAGTTGTGGAATTATTAGTACCACCACCTCCACCTGATGATATAACCAGAGCATCAAACGAAGAAGATCCGCCAGCTGTATTAGCAGCACCTCCGGAACCAACAGTAACAGTATAGGCTGTTCCTGCTGTAACAGCTATTACACTGCTGGCATAAGCTCCACCACCTCCGCCGCCACCGGCTCCGGTTGTAGACCTGGTACTTCCTCCGCCACCGGCACCCCAGCATTCAACTGTAATACTTGTTACACCGGCAGGGACTGTAAACGTTCCGCCCGAAGTAAAGGTCTGTGACCCCTGAGCCACTACCTGCTGAGGAATAAACAAATAAACCAGGGAAAATGCAAGAGCCAGAAAAACAGAATTTCTGAATCGTGGCAAAGTTACCCTGATCAAAGAATCAATACCTGCAAGGTTCTGCGCTTTTTTGCAGCTAATCCCGGGCAGATAAATTTTTATTTGAGTAGAATTTGATTTCATAAGCATCGGTTATTAGGTGAATTATATTCTTATATCATCAATAATATAGATTTAATGCATAAAACAAGGGAATAATACCCATTATATCCCTAAAATTATAATAACTTATCTTTCAATGAACTATGCTTTATCAAAAAGTTGATGCCGGTTATCAATTAAATCTGGCTGTTTAAATAAAATTCAAAATTTACGGGGTTTATTTAAGTTTTTTGATTAAAGTCCTTAACATTAATTATCAAAAGTATTGCAATGAATATATGTCCCTGAATGAGCGCACAGTGTTACATGCTTGCCTTTTTATTAGCTAATTTAACATTTTTTAACCATAAATCACAGATTAAATCTGAAAATATCATCTAAAGAGACGGGGCATTGCAGGTATCATCTCCGGACTTATTAAAATGTTTCGTAAAGTTGCAGCCTGTTCCTGAGCTCACCAATTTCTTCCTGCAAAGTGGTTATCCGATCCAGCAGATATGTAATTGTTTCAATGCCCTCTATATTTATATCCAGATCGTAATGAAAATGTATACATTTTTCCAGTTGCTTTACCTGTCCGGTATCAATAAACAATACATCATCAACAGTTGTAATCTCAATCAATCCTGTTTTCTGCAATGAACTGATAAAGGATATCTCAATATCGTGAGAGGCACATATTTCATTAATATCAATTAAATCTTCGATTTGCATTTCTTTAAAATTTGAATTTACGATTCAGAAAGCTCAGTAAATAATGATTTTTGTTTATCATTAAGATTAGTTGGGATTTTAATCGCATAGGTAATGTATAAAGCTCCAAAATGACCTTCATTTTTATATACAGGGAATCCTTTGTTTTTCAATAAGATTTTAGTGCCATTTTGTGTCTCCGGTTTCACTTTAAGCTTAACTTTTCCGCTAATTGTGTCAATAGTAATCTCACCTCCAAGAACAGCAGTGTATAAATTTAAATCTACAGTAGTATATAAATCATTTCCCAGTCGTTTGAATTTGTCATGACTTGATATTGAGAACGTTATATAAAGGTCGCCATTTGGTCCTCCATTTATTCCCTGTCCCCCATGTCCTGATATTTTAATAGTCTGTCCGTTTTCAATTCCCGCAGGTATTGTAATACGGATTTTCTTCCCGTTAACTGTCAGGGTCTGCTTATGTGTTGTGTATGCATCCAGCAGGTTAAGGTGCAGTTCAGCATTATAATCCTCTCCTCTGAATTTTACCCTCCTGCTATTGTCTGTATAAGCCGAACCTCCAAACATCGATTCAAAAAAATCTGAAAATGCGCCATCAAAATGAGTTCCTGAAGAATAAGTGCCATGTGTCCCCGATGATTGTTGCTGATAATGATTTCCTTTTTCAAAATTTTCAGCATGTTGCCAGTCCTTGCCATATTGGTCATATTTTTTTCGTTTTTCGGGGTCACTCAATACTTCATTTGCTTCATTTATCTCCTGAAAGTTCTTTTTTGCGTCTTTGTCATTTGGATTCAGGTCAGGGTGATATTTCCTTGCCAGCTTTCTGAAAGCATTTTTTATATCCTTCTGAGTTGCGGATTTCTCTATACCTAATATTTTATAATAATCAGGGTATGTCATTTGTTTGATGAATTGTCCGGATTGATTAACACAAACCTACAATTTATTGTGCAAAACGTCACTATAAAATATTGTCAGAATTTAAAAATCACATGGGTTCCATCATAATTGACTCTTTTGGTACACCCAGCTTAGCCAGTTGTTTCAAAACACTTTCCATCATAGCAGGAGGTCCGCATAAATAGAACCTCTGGTTGTAGTCAATAATTTTTGACCTTAAAAGATCCTCATTAATAAAGCCATATTGATAATCCTTTGTTTTCTCCTCTGAAAGTATATTTATAAATTCTTCTCCTAAAAGTTCTTTCAATTCATTTTCCAGAATAATATCCTTGCTGGTTTTGTTGGCGAAAATAAGCCTGTTACCCTCTATTTCTTTTTTTTTCTTCAGATCCCTGAGGATTGCTATGAACGGAGTGATTCCTGCTCCTCCCGCAATAAACAGTCCTTTCCCCTTATAGCATATTTCACCAAAAACTTCATGTAAGATCAACTCATCATGTACCTTTAATTGATGGATGGCATTTGTAACACCTTTATGCGAGGTGTATCTTTTAATGATGAATTCAATATAGGGTGATGAGAAAAGATTAGTAAAGGTAAAAGCCCGCTTTTCGTCTTTAAGTGCAGGAGTATTAACTGTTACATCAGTGGCCTGACCCGGAATGAAGGTATATCCGTCAGGCCTTTCAAGCCTGAAAAACTTGACATCATGAGTCAGATAACCCGATTCCAGAATTTTTACAATGTGTTCCTCCATGATATTAAAGTTAGTTTAAAAAATAATGTTAATCATACTGTACCGGCTTTATGTACCTGTAATATTTAAACAATTTATAAAGCGATCTGTTTAAATAATAAAGTTGCAAAATTTTATGTAACTTATTGGAAAATTTGTATCGGTGAAAACAAATTTGAAAAATTATTTTTTCTTCCTTCTCCTGGCAGTCCTGTTTTGTTCCTGCAGCAATGGAAATACTGCATTTTATAACACAGTTTTAAATGACTTCGATTCAAGTAGTTACTATGTTGCTCTTAATATAAAATCTCCTGATTATAAAGGACGGGTAATAATTGAGAATAATGATCTCTATCACTATTTAAATCAGACGAAAGGTGTTGATAAAATCAAATATCATTCGATGATGCAAAAAATATTGACTCATCGCAGGTATCTTAAAGTTGATGACAGGGATCTCTTAAGGTGGAAATTTATCAAGGTAACACAGGTCAACAGTGTAATCTTTAATGCCAATAAAGGAGTAAATAGTTTTATTGCCCAATATTTTAACGGAGTAGTTTTGAATGCAGGTTTATCTTACGACGAAATTTATTCAGTTATCAACCAGCTCTTTTACTGGGGAATTCCGATCAGGGTTGACCCGATAAGTCACCAGCTACTGCTGGATAATTGAAAATAGCACTATTCAATCTCAACAACCATCTTACCTGTGTTTTTTCCGCTAAAAAGTCCAAGGAAAGCATCAGGCAGGTTGTCGAAGCCTTTAATGATTGTTTCGGTATACTTCAGTTTTCTTTCTTTTACCCATTTACCAAGCTGATTCAAACCTTCAGCAAAATGATCGCTGTAATTGCTTACAATAAAACCCTGCAACATAACACTGCGGGTCAGAAGCCTTGGCAATATTACGGGTCCGACAGGGATTTCCGTGCTGTTGTAGTGAGATATCTGCCCGCATAAAACTATCCTTGAATGAAAGTTAAGATTAAGAATAACAGCATTTGTAATCTCCCCTCCAACATTATCATAATATACATCGACTCCGTTGGGACAAACGTTGGCTATATCCTTTTTTAAAATCTTTGAAGTTTTATAGTTAATAGTTGCGTCAAACCCGAATTCCTTTTTTAACATCCTGCATTTTTCATCAGTTCCTGTTATACCCACCACGTGGGCCCCAATAATTTTTGATAACTGACCGGCAACAATACCAACAGCCCCTGCAGCTCCTGAAATAACAACCGTTTCCCCAGGTTTTGGTTTGCCTATTTCCGTTATTCCAAAATATGCAGTAAGTCCGGGCATCCCCAGTATACCAAGATAATAACTGGGAGAAACTGATTTTGTATCAATTTTACGGATGTTATCTCCCGTAGCGATACTGTATGTTGCCCACGGCAACATCCCAAATACAGTATCTCCTATTACGAACTTTGAGTTTCTGCTATCTGTTACTCTGGCCACAATGCCACCGTAAATTGGCTGATCAATCTGGAATGATGCTGCATAGGATTTAACATCATTCATCCTGCCCCGCATGTACGGATCAACAGAAACAAAGAGTGATTTTACCATCACTTCATTTTCCTTTAATTTTCCAAGGATAATGTTTTCAAATCTGAAATTTTCATGTCCGGGCAGACCTTTGGGTCTTGATGCCAGGACAATTTGACGACTATTCATTGGATATATTTTAATGTGTTCTAAATTTAAACATTTATTTTATGCAAAAGTTTGTACATGGTATGGATATTCTTTTCACAAATGCTCTGAAGTCTAAAAGACCTGCTGCTTTTCATGTGATCTTTATTCCTTTGTGACAGGTAAAATGAAATCTCCTTTCCTTATTCGATTTATAAATAATATTTTTCCCTGAAAAATATTCAGTGATTCCATGTAACCATTTGTACTTTTACAGGTAACCAAGGCAGAAAACCAAATCATTCAGGCAGTGACAGATCAGACAGATGAAATAATCATGCAAAAGGTTAAAGATGGCAACATTGAGGAGTTGGGTGTGTTGTTTGAAAGATATAATGTAAGATTATTCAATTTCTTTCTCAGACTTACCATGAACAGGGTAATAAGTCAGGATCTGACCCAGAATCTTTTCTTCAGGATCATTAAATACCGGAAATCTTATAAAAATGAGCTTTCGGTAAAATCCTGGATCTACCAGATGGCAAGGAATCTTCATGTCGATTATCGCAATAATCTTAAGAAGGAAGGTGATCTGTTTACCAGATCAGAAGTATTTCAGATGGATAGAGTGGAAGATGACCCTGACTATCCTGAAGACGATTATGAACGCCTTGAAAAAGCAATGACATATCTTGAAGACGGACAGAAAGAATTGCTGGTTTTGAGCAAATACCAGGGTCTCAAATATGAGGAGATAGCTGTGATTACTAATCAATCCGTACCTGCTATTAAAGTAGCTGTGCACAGAGCTGTAAAACAGTTAAGACTAATATATTTTAAACGAGTATAAAAGCATAGATCATGGAATGTGATGAAGTTGAAATGAGGCTTATTGATTATCTCGAGGGTAATCTCGATGAGAATACCTGCAGGGATTTTGAAAAACATCTCGAGACTTGCAATAGTTGTCTTGATGCCCTTAAGGAGAGTCAGGATGTTATGAAGCTGATGTCAGATTCAACTATGGAAAAACCTGACGAATCGATGAGGATCGGCTTTTACCATATGCTTCACAGGGAGATAAAACAAAATTCAAAGAAGGCAGGTGATGCTTTCATTGTGATTCCAGGGTCACATTGGATTACCAGGAATATGATACCAGTAGCAGCTGGTATTGCAATTCTGATCTGCGGAACATTTCTTGGAATATTTATAAAATCAGAAATTTCCGGTTCCGACCGTATTGAGGAGATTTCTAAGCTGAAGTCTGAAGTGAATGCATTAAAGAAGACAGTTTTTTATTCAATGCTGGGTCAGGAATCTTCAAGCGGCAGGATACAGGCAGTTAATTATATCGATGGTATTCCCAGTCCCGATCAGCCTGTTATCAATGTACTTGTAAAGACACTTAATAGTGACAAGAACGTCAATGTAAGGATGGCTGCTGCATATGCTCTTTCCAGGTTTGCCGATCAGCGTGCTGTCTGTGATTCACTTGTGAAATCGCTTTCACTTCAGAATGATCCTATTTTGCAGGTTACTCTGATTAACATACTTGTGGAACACAAAATAAAAAGTGCTATCGGCCCCATGGAGAATATAATCAATAATAAGTCCACATTGAAAGAGGTAAAATCAGTGGCAGAGAACGGGGTTATGACACTTATATGACAAAAAGAAATTGAATTCAATCATTAATAAATCCGTGCAGATACCGGGTCTGCCAGATACAAAGTACTAAATTTTAAAAAAACGATCATGAAAACAATTAAAATCAGCTTGATATTACTTTTGATAATGTGTTCTGCTGGCCTGGTATCGGCTCAGGAGTACAAGATCACCGTGCAGAACAGTAAAGAGAACCGCCTTATTCTGAAGGATTTCAATGGTGAGCTGCCTATTGAAGGCTATAACGGAAATGAAATAGTTATCACTTCTTCTGATTCAGAGAAAGTTACTCCACCTGAGAAAGCCAAAGGACTAAAAGCTATCTACCCCGCCGGGACCGATAATACAGGAATGGGACTGGATGTTGAAAAAGATGGCAATGTAATCAAAGTTACCTGTCTTATTCCCTTTACCAGAAGTGCCGACTATAAGATAAAAGTACCTGAAAACCTGGCTATTGAAAGCTCCAGCGGTTGTGAGAGATCGAATAATATATCACTTTCAAACATGAAAAATGAAATTGATATAAAGACCTGTCATGATATTAAACTCACGAATGTGTCCGGGCCACTTGTGCTTACAACAATCGCCGGCAATATTGATATCACCTTTGGTTCAATAAATTCTGATAAGCCATTTTCGATCAATTCGGTAAGCGGGGACATTGATATTACACTACCGTCGAAGACTGCATCGAACCTGGAGATGCGTACCATATCAGGTGGAGTCTATTCAGATTTTGATTTTTCAAGTTCCAGCAAGGAAGATCTTAAGAAAGTCGGAGGTAATGTGATTAATTTTCCACTGAACGGTGGAGGATTTAAATTCAGCATCATGACTGTCAGTGGAAATATTTATCTGAGGAAGGGAAACTGATTCCCTTCCCTCCCATTATCTAATTTAAAACTTATTGATATGAAAACAAGTACAATTTTGGTTGTATTGTGGTTATGCTTTGGCCATGCAGAAGGTCAGCAGTTAATAGAAAAACACATCAGTTTTTCAGGTAAAGAATCCCTCACACTCAATATCTCGATAGCCGATTCCATAAATATACAAACATGGAATAAAAATGAAGTCTATATCAAAGCCTCGGTTAATATTAATGAGAATAAGGATAATGATGCTTACATGACGTCGTTTGATGATAGCGGTAATATAGTGAATATCAATGCAAAATTTAAGGATAAATATTTTAAAGGGAAGAACAATTGCTGTAATACCACCGAAATATACTGGCAGGTTTATATTCCTGAAAAAACTAAATTTTCTGTTGAGACGATAAATGCTGACATTACTATTATCGGGAAGACCAGGGAGATGAATGTCAAGTCTATAAGCGGGTATATAGATCTGGCAGTGCCGGCCGAAAAACAGGCAGATCTTTATTTCTCTACTATTACAGGAACAGTTTATTCAGATCTTGATATTAAACATTCAGCTATGCATAGCAGTATTCCGATGAAAATAAATGAAAAGCTGAATAATGGAGGTGATCCTATTAAACTGGAGACTATCAGTGGTGATATCTTTTTCAGAAAATCCAACTAAACTAAGCTCCATTTTATAGTCTGATTTTGATTTTTTTCATATACATCATGCATCCTTCCTGATAAATGCGGGTCTTTTAGGATAATACAGTAACCCGTTTACCTTTCATGCCTAATTATGGTATTATCATTGAATCATTCCAAAAATTCAACTAACTTAACTATATGAAATATAGCTTGTTAAGGAAAATAGTTATTCCCCTGATTTCACTCTCTATATTCACGGGAGTTTATGCCCGCTCAACAGACACCACTGTAGTGAAAAGAACTTACCAGACTGCATTTGCTCAAACAGCCCCTGTGATTGATGGTCTTATGAACGATGATTCCTGGAATCTGGTTGAATGGACAACAGACTTTACCCAGATTCAGCCTCAGGAGAATAAGCCGCCTTCACAGGAGACTGCATTTAAAGTTCTTTATGACGATAATAATCTCTATATTTTTATTCGTGCTTATGATACTGAACCTGACAAAATAAGCAGGTTAATGTCAAGGAGGGATAATTTTACCGGCGACATGGTATATGTGGATATTGACAGCCACTTTGACAAACAGACGGATTATTTATTTGCAGCTTCAGCATCCGGGGCGAAAAGTGATGCAGCAATTTCAGATGATGGATATAATGAGGATGACAGCTGGAATCCAATCTGGTATATGAAAACATCCATTGATGATAAAGGCTGGTGTGCTGAAATGAAAATACCTCTCAGTCAGCTTCGTTTCGGAAAAAAGAATGAACAGATTTGGGGACTTCAGGTAACCCGAAATATATTCCGTCTGCAGGAGCGTTCTCAATGGCAGTATATTCCAAAAGGTTCCCCCGGGATTGTACATCTTTACGGTGAGTTGCATAACATAAATAATATTAAGCCGAAGCACCAGATTGAAATAATGCCTTACGCCGTTGGCCGGATTGAAAGGTTTGAAAAAACAGAAGGAGATCCTTTTAACACAGGCAAGGCATCTAAGATTTCTGCAGGGTTGGACGGGAAGGTTGGTCTGACAAACGATTTTACGCTCGATTTCACCATTAATCCCGATTTTGGCCAGGTTGAAGCGGATCCTTCAGAGGTTAATCTTACAGCTTTTGAAACGTACTTCTCTGAAAAGCGACCATTCTTTGTGGAAGGCAAAAACATTTTTCAGTTTATGCCAAACCAGACTATAGTAATACATAATATGTATGCCGATAACCTGTTTTATTCACGAAGAATCGGACAATATCCTCATTATTACCCTTCAGTTGGAGACAATGAATATGTTAAAATGCCGGAATCAACTACTATACTGGGGGCTCTTAAGGTTTCCGGAAAGACAAAAAAAGGACTTTCAGTTGGAATTCTTGAAAGCCTGACCAGCATTGAAAATGCTTTGATTGACAGTACAGGTATCAGAAGAAAAGAAAGTGTTGAACCTCTTACAAACTATTTTGTGGGACGTATTCAACAGGATTTCAACAAAGGAGAAACAGTTTTGGGTGGGATAATTACTGCAGTAAACCGTGATATTAAAAATCCTGATCTCTTTTTTCTTAATACGGCTGCCTATACGGCTGGTATTGATTTTCAGCATAACTGGAAGGAACGAACATGGTATGTTGCCGGGAATGCCGAATTCAGTGATGTAAAAGGAAAGCCTGAGGCAATAACCTCAATGCAAACTTCTTCTGCCAGATATTACCAGCGTCCTGATGCAAATTATCTTTCAGTTGATTCATCACTGACTTCTCTGTCAGGTTATGGAGGTACCATAAAACTAGGGAAATCAAGCAAGAAAAGAATCCAGTTCGAAACCAGCCTCACAGTACGGTCTCCCGGATTGGAATTCAACGATATTGGTTATATGAGATATTCTGATATTATTCACCATGGTACCTGGGTAGCATATTATATGCGCAATCCCTTCTGGGTATTTAATAATTTTTACCTCAATACAAATTACTGGATGTATTGGAACTTCTCCGGGAAGCTATTATCGACAAATACTAATATTAACTTTAATTCCCAACTCAAAAATAAATGGAGGATCAATGGACAATTCAACAGGCAAAGCGAAAACATATCAACAAATATGTTACGTGGTGGATCTTCATTTATTATTCCGGGAAATCAGAGCTTCAATTTAAATATTGGATCCGATCCGTCTAAGAAAATTTCTTTCTTCCTGGGTAGTTATCATGGTTCAGGAGATGGAAATAGTTCCAGAGCTCACGAATACTATGCTGAAGTCGTTATCAGACCATCAAATTTAATTTCGGTATCAGTTGATCCGGATTATAGCATAAGAAATCAGGAATTACAGTATGTCAATACTGTTGGAACACCTGAGAATCCGATATACCTGTTTGGTAATCTTAATCAGAAAACCCTGGGCATAACCTTAAGGATAAACTATACTATAAATCCTGAATTGAGTATTGAATATTATGGCCAGCCTTTTGTATCAGCAGGCAAGTATAATAACTATAAGAAAATCACTTCACCTGATGCAGATAAGTTTAATTCCAGGTATCATGTTTATATGGATGAAGAAATCAGTTATAATTCGATTGATAATGTCTATAATATTGTTGAAACCGGGAATCCGGTAACGAATTATTCATTCGGTAACCCCGATTTTAATTTCCGCCAGTTCAGGTCCAATATGGTTATCAGATGGGAATATTCACCTGGTTCGACATTATACCTTGTATGGTCGCAGGGAAGAACAAGTTCTGGATCTGACGGAATATTCTCATACGGTAGTGATATGAAGGACCTGTTTAAGATTGTGCCTCAAAATGTCTTTCTTCTGAAATTTTCTTACTGGTTTGCGTTGTAAGGTGATGCTGCAGAATTCATGATATCCTTAATTTGTCTCCAGGTGACGAGTATGATGTTATTCTTCTTTAAAAGATCCATAAATTCATCACTTAGAACCATATCTAGATCATGTTGGCGCCAGGCTGATCCATAATCATCATGTCCTTTGGTGATGGCTTGCATTTCAGGATTATCAATATCAAGATGTACAATAATATCATTTAGTCCTGGTTTCATGCCTTCAACAGCTTTTACATAAGGATCGATCCATTTATCTGTTATCATACCCGGTTCGAGCATAAATAAGTTATCAAGAAGGTAGATCTTTGAATTGAGGGCTTTTGCCACATCCGGCGGTAGCATGCTTAAATAAGACCGGGGAAACAATATTGGCAGATGATATTCATCCGAAAGATCCAGGTAGACCTTTATTAGTTCAGGATTTGCCATAACACTTCCCATGTGGGTATCAATATGAGTTGGCTGAAAACCAAGGGCAATAGCCCTGTCAATCTGGGCTCTCAATTCTTTGGCAGCCTCCTCCCCTTTTGCAACTTTGCCGAGAGCTTCAACTGTTGAATAGAAATAGCCGTATTTGTCAAGAAGGCTTGATATCTGGTCGGAAGAGGTCAGTCCACCCCACTTATAAAGATCCCATTCAGCAGTCAAAGTAAGGTGAATTCCAACATCAAGTCCCGGATGGTCCTTTACGTACGTTGCCATTTCGAGTGCCCATGGACAGGGCATCATTATACTCCCTGAGGTTATGCCTTTTTTATCGAAAGCCTCAATGCAGGCTGTGTTAACGGAATGAGACAGGCCCATATCATCGGCGTGTATGATAAGAAGTTTTGAGTCCCTTGGATATCCGAGTAATTCGGCAAGATTTTTTGTAGCCTGTGAACTGGCACCAAGGGTGATCAATAAGCTGACAAACAGAAGAATTAACTTTTTCATTTTTAGTCTGATTTATTTTACCTCCCGCCCGGCGGGCAAAACTGTCTTAAATAATTGGTATACAACGTTGATAAATGCAGAGTTGTACCCTCCCCTTCAGAGATGCTGTGTGTGCGGTTGGGGTATGGCATGAACTGAAATTGCTTATTATACTTTATGAGCTCATTTATAAGCATTTCAGCGTTTTGATAATGAACATTATCATCACCTGTTCCATGTATGTATAGCAGATTTCCCTGCAGATTTTTTGCATATGTGATTGGAGAGCCTTTTACGAAGTCTTCCATATTTTCCTGTGGCAATCCCATGTAACGCTCCTGGTAAATATTATCGTAGGTAAGCTCATTGCCAACAGCGGCAATAGCAATTCCGGTTTTGTAGATATCAGGATACTGGAACAGGAGATTTAAGGTAGCGGAACCTCCCCCGCTCCAGCCCCATACGGCTATTCTTTCAGGATCCACAAATTTCCATTTCAGTATTTCCCTGGCAGCCATAGCCTGGTCATGTATGTTAATCCTTCCAATGTTACGGTATATTGATTTCCTCCATGCTCTTCCTTTGGGTGCCGGAGTTCCCCTGTTATCCAATGATATATAGATATATCCATCCTTTGCCATATTTCCCCTGTAGAGCCTGTTCCGTCCGACTCCGTAAGAATCAGTTACTGTAGTTGCAGCAGGTTCAGTGTAAACAGAAAACACCACAGGATATTTTTTATCCGGGTCAAAGTTCTCAGGCTTAACCATCCAGCCATCCATCTTAACATTTTCAGAAGTTGTGATTGTAAATAATTCCGTGGAGGTATTTACCTTTAGTGAGTCAAGTTTGGCGACAATATCATCTTTTTTGTTTAAAGGTTTATTATCCGGAATGGTTATAAACTCTCTGGCAGGACGTGTAGATATATTGGAAAAGGTGTGGAGGGCATATTTCCCGTTTGGTGAAATAGAATACATATTGGTACCTTTTAACGATGACGGTGTTACGAGTACATTTTTGCCATTACCATCCAGCCTGGTGTGGTACAGGTATTTCTGGGTAGCATTATCAGGGGAAGCAGTATAGTACAGATATCCTCCTTTTATATCGGCATATTCAAAATCAATCACATCATAATTACCTTTTGTAATGAGTATTTCAGGTTTTTCGTACAGAGAAACATTATAGAAATGTCTCCAACCGTCTTTTTCAGAAGCCCAGAGTATACTTTTCGCATCATTCAGCCAGATAAAGTTATTCGTATAATCAATGGTATACGGATTCCCGGGTTGATAGAGATCCACCCATGCCTCGTCTGTCTCCTCCTGGATCAGTTTTGTCCTGCCGGAAGTACCTTCTGCAATAAATAGTTTACTATCATTCTGTTTGCGGTTTAGTTGT
Source organism: uncultured Rikenellaceae bacterium (assembly GCA_964446825.1). Classification (GTDB taxonomy): domain Bacteria; phylum Bacteroidota; class Bacteroidia; order Bacteroidales; family VadinHA17; genus LD21. Next base: position 14,919 of record CAYUQR010000019.1, on the reverse strand, counting down.
TGAATCAACAGATTATCTGAAGAGGGGATAAATTCCATTCTTACAATATAATGCTGAACAGGATCGCCGGGAACATCCATCCATATGGTTTTTCCATTGGCAATTTTTACCACTCCCACCCTGCATGATGAAGGATTCTGACCGACTACCGGGTATTCCAGTGGTATTATTCGTGAATAAATGGAATCGGTATTATTGATCATATAGAACTTCCTTATTTTACTTGCATCAATTTGCCAGTAAGCTATGGATTTGCTGTCGGGACTCCATCTGAACCCGTCGCGGCAGTAGAATTCTTCTTCATATGCCCAGTCAAAAGTACCATTGATCAATGTTATTGAACCATCACCGGTCAGGGCTTTGATTTGCGAAGTGACCAGGTCTTCAACATAAACATTTTCATTACTGACATATGCAACTGATTTCCCGTCAGGAGAAAACTTGGCGAACATTAATGAAGTTTCGGGCAGGGTCTTCCCCAACTGATTCAGTAAGCCGGTTTTCATATCAAGAACCCAGTAATCACCTCTTGTATTTAATCTCCATACCTTCCTGGTATTTGTAAATATTAAGGCTTTCTGCTGGTCGCCGCTGAATTGATAGAAACGTATTCGCAACGGAGCAGTACTGTCTGCCGGGATAAGCTGATTTTTGGAAATAACCACGCTCCCTTTATTGCCTGGCAATATGTACTTAACAACTTGATTATTTTCTATCTTGTAATAAGAATTGCCATCATCTGACCATCTTATGTTACCAGGCTGAGATGCTACATTCAGGGTAAATAAAAGTATAAGTACCGTAAGAGCAACAGTTTTCCGGATCATTTCTGTTACGTAATCTTGTTTTGTAATTTTCATCTTGGCCGTTTTTAAAAATTGACTGACTGTAAATATAGTTTAATTAAAATTTAATGGAACATTAAGCTTGAAACTTATGTTTCTGCCCATATTATAAATACCGGACCTTCCGGTCGTATTATCCGGATAATCCTCAAAGTATTTGAGTCGTGATAAATTCGATTGGTAAGCAGTGTTGGTAATGTTACTTCCCAAAATACTGATGCTCAGAATAATATTCCCTTTTTTATTTGTTATATCGGCCCCGATTCCGGCATTATAAAGAACATAACCGGGTGTCGGTGTTTCAGTTCCGTACGCGGAATAGATCATGTTCTGTGTTGCATAATATTCAACGCCGAATTTCAGGTATAACAGACTGACATGTTTTGTCGGATTTTTTATGTTTGCCCGTATTTCCGTATTGGTATGAAGCGGCGGAATTAGCGGGAGGTATTTTGTACTATCGGTTATCATGGTCCCGTTTCCACCTCTGTTAAAAGCGTAAAGAAGAGATATTGAGTTTTCAAAATGGAGCCAGTCGTAAGGATGAATATCCAGGTTTGCTTCCGATCCAAATAGCCGGGCTTTAGTCTGCTGAAATTTAAAAGTCTGGTTTCCTTTGATAATAACGGAATCCTGCCCAAGGTGATTAAGTAATTTCTGATTAAAGATATAGTTTGATATATTGTTATTAAACATGTCAATATAACCGCTTATATGGTCTGACCTGTAGCTAATTCCCAAATCTTCCTGCAGGCTGAATTCAGGTTTAAAACCGGTATTCCCAATCTGGTAAATCAACGTACCTGGATGAACACCGTTAGCTGATATCTCAGCTATATTTGGAGCACGAAAACCACGGGCAATATTGGTTTTCAACGATATATGCCTGCTAATATTATAAGTTGCTCCCACACTTGCTGACATTCCTGAAAAAGTGTGCCTGAAAGAATAGAATGGGTGATCAGTAATTGCAGTATCCTGCGAATTTACCTGCCTACCCAAACCGGTCTCAGGATTTGTGCCGACGTACATCGGATCATTTCTGAAAATACGGGTATCGTATCTCACACCTGTACTCAGATCTAATTTGTTAATTGTTTTTGTTACAAGAATAAAAGGACCGATATCCAGCTGGTTATAGTCAGGTATTATAAACTCGGTTCCCTTATTGGTGTTCAGTTGATACATACCGTTTACTCCAATAGTAGATTCCCAACCTTTAGATTCAGGCATAAGGTATTTTATATCATAGGTAAATGTTTTCAGATCAAGGTACAAGCCTGGTATCGTGGGATACTGCGGATGGCTGTACTCTCTTCTGATATTTTGCTGAAAACCCAGTACCAATCCCAGTTTACCATCTCCAATTATGAAATTATTTGATGAGTATAACCTGTAATGCTGAATGTGTTGATGTAATACAGTAATCTTATATGAATTTAATTCCTCGTCAGTAACAATTGGTCTGAATGTGTCTGCTTCGGTTATCTGCCTGGTAAATTTTCTGGTGGCTGAGTCACGGCTTCCATCAGGGATCTCCTGTAGATCATCAAATATTGAAAAATTCAGGTCAGAGTATCCCCAATGCTTATTCAGTCCGATATATCCACTTAAGTCAGTTTCATTAAAAGCCGTGCCATAAACGCGTCCGTCGTACTTATCCTGGTAATTTGTAGCCTGCTTATGCGATACAATACCCCCCCATATTAAACCGTTACTATTTCCGGCCAGGGTCGCAGAACCGCTAAAAAGACCATTGTTTGACTGGTAATTTGTTTCTATGTGACCCTTTATGGTACCATTTGGGACAGGCGGTGCAGGAAGCAGGTTTACGACACCGGCCAATGCATCAGAGCCATATGTAAGGCTTGCAGGACCTTTGACGATTTCAATCCGGTTCACTGCATTTTCATCCACTTCTATACCATGTTCATCGCCCCACTGCTGACCTTCCTGTCTGACTCCATCATATAAAGTAAGTACCCTGTTATAACCCAATCCGTGTATAAAAGGTTTGGATACATTCGGACCCGTTGTAACAGCGCTTACTCCGGGGAGTTTAGTAATTGCATCAATGATATTTGTGTTTAAATTTTGCTGTAAGGATTTACTGCTCAAAGTAATGATAGGAACAGGGTTTTGTGTTATTTCAGTTGCACGTGATGTGCCGGTAACAACTATCTCGTTCATTTCTGTAATTGCCTGTTCCAGGGCAAAATTCAATATTGATGTGGTCGACAGGTCGACTTTCTGAACAATTGATTTATAACCAACAAAACTGACCTGGATAATAACCTTTGTCTTCGGCATATCCTCAATTTTGAATTCACCGTTTTTGTCAGTAAAGGCTCCAACTTTAAGCTCAGGTATATAGATTGTTGCGCCAGGAATAGCTTCTCTGCTTTCCTTGTCAGTTATTTTTCCTGTTATAGTGTTTTGTGCCTTTGCAATCTGATATGTTAATAATATGATACAAATGATCAGTATCTTCTTCATTCTCTTTAAGTTTTATGGATAAACAATTATTTTAGAACAACATAAAAATGTCGCTATCAAATAAAGTTTAATGGAGGGGCACGCAATGAAAAAGAATAGAGAGATACATCAGAACTATATCGCGAATTATAATTATTTGAATAATTATCTGACGGATTTCCTTTTTCTGAATCAACATTGCCAATATGTGTTATAAAAAAAGAAAATTCGAAATTGCAAATCTGACAATTATCGCGGAAAACAGTTGACTGCTTTCCATTTTTTGTTTCACATAAATTGTGTTTATGACGATGTTCAAGCTTAGCTGCTGAGGGCAGCAGAAATAAAGATAAAAAAAGTAAAGCAATAACCTTATTAAATCCTCTCGCCATAGTATTCTAAAATCGTATGCAAAGATGCATCTTTATAGTAACAAAACTATAATCAGTTTGTTTTGTCCTGTTAAACTAATGTTAAAATTTATAAGCCTGGTCTCCTGAATGACACAGTTCATTAGGACAAAAAATACTAAAGTTCATAAGATACTCCTATATTCCACTTGAATACAGGAAAAGGTGTGATATTACTGCTCAGAGCCTGGGTAGCCTGTAAAAAAACAGAAAACGGAACGTTTCTTAATGAAGATGTAATCATTGGTGATATAAACAAACCATCATTATTTCCATCATAATTGATATAAAAACATTGCATCGATGCTGCCAGTAATATGTTTTTCCCGATATTGATATCAGATATTTCACCGATAAGAGTCAAAAAATGCCCTTTTAGAGTTCCTTTATCCTGTCCCCTGTCGTTCCAGTAAGAAAATGACAGAGAAGTTTTACCGGAAATTTTATATATCGAGGTAGCCGCTATGGCAAAATATCTTTGTCCCTGTATTATTTCCTCATCCTGAAATTTATTCTCAAAGAAATACATACTTATGTTTATACCTGCATTTAGTTCAAAAGAAGGTTTTTCAATTATTCTGTAATGGAACCAGTTATCGATAAACCAGGGTTTTCGTTCCAAACCATAGGCAAGCATGGGATCATAGCTGAACCGGCCTTTTGTTAATGCTACTGAAGCAATTACTGCCGGTTTATCAAGCGAAAAAGCAGGGATCGTTGCAATACCATTGCTGTTCAGGCTGATATTAGCCTTTGCTTCCAATTTGGTTTTAGAGCTGTCAGACACCTCCGAAGAAAAGGAAACCGTAAAAATGAAGAAAAATACAACGCAAAAAGATAATTTCATGCTTACATATTATCTATCTGTTCCTATTATAATATCTTTTCTTCCTGTAAGTATTTGTTTTGCGACTTGATCCGGAAGCGCTTTTTTCCCCTTCAGTGGCAGGGCCGAGGCCTTCGGGAGGCTGAATCTTCGGTATAGCAGCCTTGATCAGGCGTTCAATTTTCCTGAGCCTGTAAATCTCCTTCTGAGTGACAAGAGTGATAGCCTCCCCTTTCGCGTTAACCCTTGCTGTTCTACCAACCCTGTGCACATAATCTTCAGCATCATGCGGGACATCATAATTGATAACCAGGTTGATCTCTTTCACATCAATCCCCCTGCTCATTACATCTGTGGCAACTAAAATACGAATCTGCCTCGATCTGAAATCCCTTAAAACTTCTTCGCGTTTATTTTGTTCCAGGTTGGAAGAAATTCCATGAGAAGGAAGGCCATTTCTGTTAAGAGACCTTACGATTTCAGATATCTTGCTTTTTGTTGATGTAAAAATAATTATACTATCGTAGTCTTTGCGTTCAGCTAAAATATGTGTCAATAATCTTATTTTCTGATCATCAGCGATTAAATATGCCTTTTGATCTACTCCATCAGCAGGTATTGACATCGACAAGGATATTTCAACCGGATTATGCAGCACCTTCTTAGCCAGTTGGCGAATACTGTCCGGCATTGTAGCGCTGAACATTAAAGTCTGATGTTTCTTTGGGAGATAAGAAATGATTGTCTGTATATCGTCGATGAATCCCATATCAAGCATCCTGTCGGCTTCGTCTAATATCAAATGCTTGAGGCTATCAAAATTGATATTCCCCATTTTCAAATGAGACAATAATTTCCCGGGAGTTGCAATTATGATATCAGTACCGTTCTTTAAGGCTGTTTTTTCTGTTTCCCAGTCATTCCCGTCACCGCCTCCATAAACTGCGATAGATTCTGAAGGAATAAAATATGAGAAGCCCTGTATCTGCTGTTCAATCTGAATAGCAAGCTCTCTTGTCGGTACTATAATAAGAGTATCAATTTTGGTTCCTCCCCTTCCTATCAGCTTATCGAGAATGGGCAATACAAAAGCGCCCGTTTTACCGGTACCTGTTTGTGCACAGGCAATTAAATCCCTGTTTTCGAGAATGACCGGAATGACCTGTTCCTGAATTGGCGTGGCTGTTTCAAAACCCATATATGATATGGCTTCCAGTAATTTATCTTCAAGATTGAGTTCTGTAAATTTCATTTAACTTATTAGTAAACTTATTTTGGTGTGCCTGGAAATTTTGAACCTGTTAAGCTGTTTGGCAAACACCTGGCAAAAGTACCAATTTTAAGCATATACAGGCAATAATATTCATTAATGAACTCAGCTTAGCTTGCTGTAAGGGTTTCAGCATAATGGCATTGCCTGAAAGAATTTAATTGGCAGATAATTATCTGTTCATGCAGCATATCATTGGATATTACGTCTTTACATTAGTTTTACAAATGGGAATCTAATTTTTTTATGCCTTGAATCATGTTATTTAATTACCTTAAAATCGCATTACGAAACATTGGAAGGCAGAAATTCTATTTTTTTATTAATATAACCGGACTGACATTTGGATTAATAACCAGTCTGGTAATTCTGCTTTACATTGTTGATGAGTTCAGCTATGACAAGTTTCACAGAGATGCCGATAGGATTTACAGGGTAAATCTTATGGGAAGGATGGCAGGTCAGGAATTCAATTCAGCTTATTCGTCTGCCCCTGTTGCTGCAGGTTTCATTGACGAAATTCCAGATGTTGAACAGGCGTGCAGGATAGCATTATGGAAGGACATGACTGTTAAACATCTTGAAGACCAGTTTACAGAAAAGACAGTTCTGGTTGCAGATTCAAATTTTTTCGATTTTTTTAGTTTCAATCTTATTTTAGGTGACCCTGAAACAGTCTTACAAAAACCAAATAGCATTGTTCTGACAGAAACCACGGCTAAGAAGATATTTGGGTATACTGGCACCGGAGACAACTCACCTATAGGTAAAAGTCTGGAATTTGGAGTTGATAAAATGGTGTGCACAGTAACCGGAATTGCTGCAGATCCTCCGTCGAATTCGCATTTCCATTTCAGTATTATCCTGTCAATGGATTCATGGGATTATTCTCGCAGCTCAGTGTGGGTAAGCAATTTTCTGAATACCTATATTAAAATCAATAAAAACACTGACTGGAAGGTTGCTGAATCTAAAATACCTGAACTGGTAAAAAAACATATCGGTCCTCAGGCACAGCAGTATCTGGGGATATCATTTGAAGAGTTTCTCAGGCAGGGAGGCGCGTATGGTTTTTATCTGCAACCTTTACTGGATATCCATTTCACTCCCGAATCAGATCTTCAACTGGAGCCGGGAGGTAACATGAAAACTATCTATTTACTCATTGGAATAGTAATATTTATAATTGTTATTGCCTGCATTAATTTCATGAATCTTTCAACTGCAAGATTTTCAGGGAGGGCAAAAGAGGTTGGAATCAGAAAATCAATGGGAAGTTCTGTAATCAGGCTGCGGACCCAGTTTCTGATCGAATCGGTATTATACACTCTCGTATCCTTAATCCTTGCTCAGGTCATTCTTATCATGGTGCTTCCGCAATTTAATTTGCTCTCCGGCAAATCCCTTTCTATTAAGTCTTTATATAACTTCTATTATCTGGCTTCCCTTATTATACTCGCAGTGGTTATTGGCATTATGGCAGGGAGCTACCCTGCCTTCTATCTGACCTCATTCAAACCAGTTGATGTTTTGAGAGGCAGAATAAAAGCAGGGATGAAAAGTAAAGGCATCAGACGTATACTGGTTATTTTTCAATTCACCATGTCAACCGGACTGATAATCTGCACCTTGCTTATATACAAACAATTACAGTATCTTCAAAATAAAGATCTGGGTTTTGATAAGGATAATCTTATAGTAATAAAAAATGCCGGATCATTAGGCTCCAATAAAATCGCCTTTAAAGAGGAGTTAAAAAAAATACCGGGAGTAATAAATGCAAGTATATCAAATCTGGTACCTCCCGATGTTGCCTATTCGGATCTCTTTCGTCCTATAGGCGAAGTCAGGCAGGAACATGGCAGCAATTATTGCATTACGGACGAGGACCTGATGTCCACACTTAAGTTGTCAATGGTTGATGGAAGGTTTTTTTCAAAAGATTATTTGTCTGATTTTAATGGAGTTGTTATCAATGAAGCTGCGGCGCAGATGTTTGGATGGAAAAATCCTGTAGGCCAGAAAGTCCAGACCTTCTGGAAAGAGAGTGGTGACGATATCAGGGAGGTAATTGGCGTCGTAAAAGATTACAATTTCCAGTCATTAAACGAAGAGATCACCTCTCTGATTATTTTTCTCGGGGAGGAAGGAAACAATATTCTGGTAAGATTCACACCAGGGGACCTGACAACACTGATAAATCTTATCCAGGCCAAATGGGAATCATTTTCTGACAGAGGCTCTTTTAATTATTCTTTTGTTTCGGATGATTTTGCTGCAAAGTTCCGTAAAGAGCAGCAGCTTGGCAAAATATTCCTGCTATTTACACTTTTGGCGATCATTATTGCCTCCCTGGGGTTGTTTGGTCTTGCGACTTTTACAGCTGAACAGCGGTCAGGGGAGATTGGTATTCGAAAGGCTATGGGATCATCTGTTAATAGTATTGTAAGGTTAATGTCCCGGGAATACATTAACCTTATCCTGAGTTCATTTATTATAGCAGCTCCGCTTTCTTACTTCATAATAATCTGGTGGCTAAAGAATTTTGCATATAAAACTGACATTGGTGTTATAAGTTTTCTTGCCGGGGGTGCAATAGCTTTATTTATTGCAGTGTTATCTGTGAGTTATCAGTCAATTAAAGCTGCTTCCCGGAATCCTGTTGATTCTCTGAGATACGAGTAGAAAAGTTATGGATTTACAATTGTGTTTGGAATAATTACTTCCCTCCTTCTTTTTCAATCGGCACAGTGAAATAAAAAACTGATCCCTCCCCTTGTTTAGAAGTGAACCATATCTTTCCGCCAAGGAGCTCGATATAGGCTTTTGAGATCGCTAACCCCAGGCCGGTTCCCTCATATCTTCTGGTAGTACTGCTCTCTGCCTGGTAAAACCTATCGAATACATGGTTTTGATAATCAGGCGAAATACCGATTCCCGTGTCGGCAACATAAAATTCCAGCATATTCCCATTTACTTTGTAACCGACCTCTACCTTCCCGTCTTTGGTGAACTTAAGTGCATTATTTATGAGATATCCCAGTGCCTTTTGAACCTTGACTCCATCGGTGATTATATCTGCATCAGTGTCACTCAGAGCAGTCATATATACCATAGAGATAGCCTTTTCTCTAGCTATCGGGCCGTTAACTGTGTCAAGGTGCCTTAAAATATCATTGACGTTAACCTTATTTTTCACAATTCTGATATTGCCTGCCTCAATATTTGATATTTCCACAATGTTATTAAGTATTTCAAGCAGATGATCTGAACTTCTTAATATTAGATCCGTTAATTCATGCCTTTCATCATTTCCGCCTTGTGCGTCGTTAAGGAGAGATGAAAAACCAACTATCGCATTAAGAGGTGTTCTTATCTCGTGCGACAGGTTGTGTAAAAAAGCATTTTTCAGACGGTCTCCCTCTTTAACTTTCTCTTTTGCCTTTTCCAGACTCAGGAGGTTTTGCTTGTATTCATTTATGTCAAATAGTATCCCATATGACCCGATTATCTTTCCTGTTTCAGGATCGATAAGAGGAAGAGAGCTGTCCTCTATCCATTTTCTTTCCCCACCGGGCAGTTTAACGAGAACTTCAGCTCTGTAGCTTATTATTTCACCGTTAAGAAATTGTTCACGCGACTCGTTCAAATTTGCCGAATTACCCTCATTGAGCGGTTTAACTTCTTCAATCATATTGTAAAACAGCTCTTCAGAAAAATCTTCGGGCTTAACTCCAAGGAGCTGATTAATACCCGGTCCCATGCTTAGGTAAAAACCTTCTCCGATACGGGGCCCGAAGATTAACTGAAAAGGAACGCCATTGGCATTCTCAATTGCCTGAATATAATTAACTCCTGGTTTTTTGAATTCTTCTGTCTGGTTTCTCTTCCGGCCTGCACTCATAATATCAGGAGATTTAATAGAACTCATACTTTAGAATGTATATAAATAATAACATTTTATATTATAATAATAAATACATGCTTCGTCATTTCTATTAAATGAAATTAACAAAACACATATTATCAATTCCTTACATCAAAATAGCTGATGCTTCAGAAATAAAACATATACTTAATAGGAATAGGTGCCAAATTGTTACCATAGATTTATGATAAAAATGAAAAAAAATGAAAAAACTTTAAGAACAGATCTAAAACACATGTTATGTGCAGGCTTTCGCCTCCCCTGCAGTCTGGCCCCTCCTTTATTTTTGCTCACCGGGCAAATTCTATACGCTAGGCCCCCCAGCCTGTCGTCTTTTTAACCTTATACTTATATTTCATTTTTCAGTATATGTTTTTATTCAAAAAATCTATATATTTGAGATGCCATATATAAGCGTTTACACACCGCGATTGAAGTGAAAGAATATACCGATAACGAGATCATCGAATGTCTGAGAAACCGTCAGAGCTATGTGGTGCGTTACCTTTCAGACAGGTATATGCCCATGATCAGGCTTATGGTTTTCAGAATGGGTGGCACACTTGAAGATGCAAAAGATATCTTCCAGGACGGGTTAATAATTATGCTGGAGAAGATCGATAATGGCGATTTTGTTCTAACCTGTAAATTCAGGACTTTTCTTTATGTAGTGTGCGAAAACCTCTGGAAATCGGTACTTGACAGACGAAAGGCTTCCGTGCACTACTTCTCACGCAGGACGGAAGACGAAACTGATAATGATTTTACCGAGATCCAGGATAACAGATTATACGAGGAAATTTTTTATGAAGTCTTTGATGCTCTCGATCCGGCCTGTCAGAATATTCTCAAACTATACTGGGAGGAGCTTACACCTGATCAGATCGCTGACAAACTTGGAGTAACCAATGGCTATGTAAGAAAGAAAAAATCAGAGGCACAGGCACAGCTTATTTCCAGGATAAAACAACATCCGGGTTATAAAGAAATAATGAAGACTGAAGAGATTGAATATTAAAGATAAAAGACAAAAGTATTAAGACAAAAGTAAAATAATAAAACAGACTGCAAGACTGCAAGACCACAAGACCGCAAGACAAATAATATGAACCGTCAGAAACCACATATCAATAGTAAAAAAGGAAATAGTTCCTGGCACGATGCATGGAAAGATGATGACCATGATATGCTTAAAAATAGTGGTGACGCTGCTCTGTTTGAGTCGTTTGGTGAGTATATTAAAGGGATGAATGATCTGGAAGAAGTTATGAAAGATCCTTCATTATCTGAAACTGATAAGGTTGTTAAGAAGATGTTATCAAACTATACAGAGAATACGTCTAAGCATAGCGACGATGAAAAGTTCATCAGACAGGTTTTCAATGAAGCTGATCAGGATATAAAAATTGCTGAAGAGGTCAGGAAAATCAAACTCGAAATAAATGAAAAGCAGATAAGTGAACTTACTGCCGAATGGGTTAAAGAGTGGCATGAAAAAAGACAGAAGGGCACCGAAAAAGATGAGAAGACAAAAGAGATAAAGGACTTTATCACAAGTTCGCTGGAGGCTGATAATGAAGATAACAAGCCCGATGCTGTACAGGTAGCTGCTACGGAAATTTCAAAACCTTCACGAACTTCCATTATACGATATATTTCACTTTCTGCTGCTGCTGTAGTAGCAGTTTTCCTGGTTATAAGGACTCTTCTCCCCTCTTCTGATCCTGATAAACTGTACAGTTCGTTATATGAACCTTTTAAAATAATGTCGCCTGTTACTCGTGGCGCATCGAGTGAAAATAACACTTATTCCGGAGCTGTTGAAAGATATAAGCTCGGTCAGTATGATATTGCTGCCATGGGATTCGCAGATGCCATAAGAAGTGATACTTCCCTGTTTGCTCCGCGGTTTTACCTGGGTGTTACGCAAATGGCTCTGGGTAACCTGAATCAGGCTGTTAATATTCTGAATAATATATCGGAACGGGGCGGCGAATACAGTAAAGAGGCAAAATGGTACCTGGGACTTGCTTATATTAAAACCGGAAAACCTGAGAAAGCTAAAGACTGTTTTGAGTATCTGGCAAAGTCTCCCGGATTTTACAGCGAGCGGGCAGAAAAAGTCTTACGGCGTCTTAAATAAAATGTCAGTAGTGACCCTCCTGCCACGGCAATAATAATCATTAAAATTATCAGTGCGTATTCACGGTTATTGCTTATAACCGGTGAATTATCTCCCAGAACTTCATATGCTGCCCAGTAATAAGGATTTGTATATACCGGAGGATTGGTTTTTATGTAGTCAAGCTTGGCCATTCGCATTGCTTCGTCTTTTGCTTTCCCCTTTGAAAGGTATAAATAGAAGCCGGAAATAATTGCAGCACTTGTCTCATCATTCACCTCCCATGAGGTCCTGATAACTGAGGAAGCTCCCGCCAGAATAAAGCTGCGCGCCAGACTCATAATCCCTTCCCCATGATATAAAGTTCCTGTTCCTGAGTTGCATGCACTAAGAACTACCATAGGGGATTTGATTCTTTTCAGAGTGATCTCATAATTATACAACCGGCCATCTTTATCATTACTATCGGGCTCAAATAAAAGATAAGAATATTTTGAGTTGGCGCTGTCCGCCAGGGAATGCATTGCAAGATGAATTATTACCTGATCCTTTAAAACTCTACTTAAATTTGATACAGTAGCTTCTGCTCCTGTGTATTTCTGTCCTCTCATAAGCTTTAATACCGCATTAATTTCATCTCCTGCCCTGCGGAGCTGATCGGGGTTTTCCGGGGAAATACCTTTATTGCTGTAATCAGGGGCAAAAGCATAAACCATCTCCTTACCTGAAAGCTTATAAGCTGTTTTGGCTAACAGCGAAGAAAAATACCTGTATGAGATTGCATAGTCATGTATAAGATAGTGAAGGCCTTCATAATCTGACTGGTCCCGTCCGGGTTCAGTCATCAGAAAAGCATCAAATGGCAGCCGGGCTATTTCTTCATCGGGAATTATAATCAGACGTTTTCCTTTTAAATCTCCTTCCACAGGTCTGATAAGGTAAGTATACATAAAATACAAAGCTCCGGTATAGCTTTTGAATTGTTCACCGGCAGATGAGGCAGATTGCGAAGCAATATCATGTTGCTGTATTAGTACAGTATTCGCAGAAAAAAGGGAATCGAGATTCTCCTCCCGGTACTTTAGACAATCTTTTGTTATGGTGAAAATATATAATTTTCTTTTCCCTTCGTTATACTTATTACTGAGCAGATAATCGATAACAGTCTCATCATTGGTAAGATTTTTTCGTATCTGATCAATCGCAACAGGTTCTGTCCTTCTCAAAAGCTCGTGATATTCCGGGTACTGAGTATTTATTTTCTCTTCTGACATTTCAAATTCGCGGTTCATGTCAAAAAGGGCATCTTTCCAGAGAGTTATCTTTTTATTATCAGGATCTTTTTTTCTCATCTCCTCCCTGATGAGGTTATTATAGGCCGAAATATTATTTGATAAAATATTATGTTTGTTCCTGAGTGAATCAGGAATGGCTGAAGCATAAAAAAGTTCATTCTGGGTAATCTCATTCCGAAGTACGGATGCTTTGGCTTTTTGGGCGATGCTGTACATCAGCACCACATCAGATTGATCTCCTGTCAGGTCAAAAAGAGCATTGGCCAGTTCCGTTGCAAAAAGATATGTCTCTTTCTCGTTCTCTGCAAGGTAAATGCGGCTCTCTTCATTCGGGTAATTATTTCTTATCCGGTCGATCAGTTGAAGCGCAAGCTCAATTGTACCTACACTTTCCCGGGTTATTCTGAGTTTCTCTTTCGGGTCATCCTGTTGGCTGGCAAGCATTTCGAGAGCCCTCGCTTTGCTCTTCAGGTTATCGAGAAGACGTATGTCGAATATTGCAGAATCTATCGAAGGATTTGAATATATATCGGTATCGTTAAAATTCATTACAACTGCAATCAGCGATTTCTGGTAATAACAGAGGGCTGAATCGCATTGATTTATATTAAGAAAATGGTCGCCCAGGTGTTTAAATGACAATGATGTTAAAGTATGTTTAGGGCCGTAGGTCTTGAGACAAATTGATAAAGACTTGTGTTGCGCTTCAAAAGCCTCTTTTTCTTTTCCTAAAGATTCCAGGAAGAGTCCATAGTCGAAGTACAGTTCAGCCATCCTGTAATAATCTTCGCCAGATTCCTTTCTAAAGGTCGAAATGCTTTTCAAATAGAACTCTTCAGCTTTTATCGAATCACCTGTTTTCTCATAAGTTTTGGCAATGTTAAGATATACTAGGGCCAAACCTGTCAAATTATACTTTATTTTTAGCTCTGAGCTTTTATTGAAATATTCTGCTGCTTTTTTAAGATTTCCTGTCTCATAATAAGCGATGCCAATATTTAAATACGCAGAAGACAAGCTTTGATAAAGATTTTTATTATTTGTTAAACCAATATTTTTATAAATGCGGATACCTTTTTCAAGGTATTCAATTGATTGAATATATGATCTTTGAATATTATAAATAAATGCTCTGTTAATATAGATATCCGCATAAGTCTGAGTATTTCGTTGTTCTTTAGGCATTACAGTTTCCGCTTTTATACTATAATCTAATGCTTTTCCATACTGCCCCATCATATTATTAATTGCACAAAGGTTGTTATATAAAGCACTTTTATACCAATCAGGCACTGGAGGTACCTGGTTTAAAATTTTTAATAGAATATCTTCCGCAGAGACCAGATCACCAGAATTATAATTCTTAAGGAATTTTTGAAATAGTACCTCTGAATTTTCATTCTGTGCTTTTGAACAAAATGCAATTGCTTGTAAAGTTAGTAGGATGCAAAGGGTTATCTTTTTCAATTTAATCAGGTTAAGAATTTCATTTCAACTAACTATGACAGAAAAATCTGATTAAATTTATTAAATAAGATGATCTAATAAAAATAAATGAGCAATCCTGAATCAGGAATTGCTCATCTAATATCTTATAGAATTTGTATTTTAAACTTTCGGAGGTTTTGGAATAGATATTACAACTTCTCCCCCATTTCCTTCCCCGTCCCCGCCTCTAACGAATGACATAGCCTGTATGTTAAGTATTTCGTTACCTGATAGCCTGGAAATAAACAAGTCGAAATTTC
>CAYUQR010000018.1:30488-57031 GCA_964446825.1 uncultured Rikenellaceae bacterium | reverse complement strand
CCAATTACAGGCTGCAAAAATACATTTTTTTTCAGTTTTTCCAACCTGAATTTAAATTGACCTCATATAATTCACCAGACCTTTCTTATCAATAATCTGTTTAAGCTTTTCAGGAAGTGGTTCAAAACGGATCTTCTCCTCTCCCACTGCAATAAGACCAGCATTGAAATCAATATTTACTTCATCGCCAGGCTTGTATGCGTCAACAGCATCTTTGTGAACGATCAGCAATAATCCCTGGTTTATTGAAGAGCGATAAAATATCCTGTTCACAGATTTGACAATTATAGCTTTTATTCCTGCATATGCAAGACCAACTGAAGGGTGTTCCCTCGAGCTTCCACAACCAAAATTGTCGCCGGCAATTATAATATCACCATTTTTAACATTTTTGCTGAAAGCAGGATCAAAATCGATGAACAGCAATGGCATAATAGCCTCAGGATCTGAGCTTAGAACATTATAAGTGTGTTTACCGGCAAACATCTGGTCGGTATTAAGGTTATCTACATCAGCATAATTCCATACTGAACCATACTTCCTGTTTTCTCCGGCTTTTATTTCGAAGGTAAGGCTCTGTTTCACCCTGTATGGATATTTCTCTCTGCCAGGATTTTTTCTTGGATCTGTAATGACTCCTTTCAGGGCTGAAATGGCTACGGTTGCCGGAGAGGCAAGAAAAATCTGAGCTTCTTTGTTTCCCATTCTTCCCAGGAAATTCCGATTTGCAGTTGAAATAACAGTATGACCATTTGCAGGGATACCCTGCCCGGTTCCAAGGCATGGTCCGCATGACGGAACCAAAACATTGGCTCCGGATTTAATAAAGGTAGAAATCAATCCTTCTTCTATAGCTTTCAGAAATATTTTTCTTGAAGCTGGGATGACATTAAGCTGAAATCCGTTTTTAATGACCTTACCATCCAATATGCCTGCAGCAATGCGCAGGTCCTCTATTCGCCCGTTAGTGCAGGTGCCTATCAGACCTTCGTGGACAATAGTTCCAGATGCTTCTGCAACAGATTTAACATTATCAACATTATGTGGCGCGGCCACCACGGGGAAAATTGTATCAAGGTTAATATTTATTTCACTGAAATATTTTGCACCTTCATCGGCCCATACTCCCGTTATTGTTTCTCCATAAAAGTCCTCAAGAACCTTATCGGGAGGGAATACTGCATTTTTTGCTCCCATTTCAGAAGCCAGATTTGCCAATGTCATCCTGTCTGACATATTAAGGTTTAATATCCCGTCGCCATGATACTCAATTGACATATAGTTGGCACCGTCAGAGCCGATCATCCCAATTATCCAAAGTGCCACATCTTTTGCAAATACGTTTTCCCTTAATTTACCCGAAAGAAAAATTTTAATTGATTCAGGTACCCTGAACCAGGTTTCGCCTCTTTTCCATATTCCGGCTGATTCTGTGCGGTCAATTCCGGCAGCCAGTGCATTAAAAGCGCCGGCAGTTGATGTATGGCTATCGCTTCCTACAATAAGCATCCCCGGGCGTGCATGGTACGACATTATCTGGTGACAGATACCCTTACCGGCATCGTAGAACTTATTTATTCCCTGTGTTGAAACGATATCCCTGATCTCCTGGTACTGAGTTGCCAGCCTGGCATCAGCAGGCGGGGCATTATGATCCAGGACAACAAGCATCTGCTCATTATTTGCAACATTTGTGCCTCCCATCTTTTGAAAGGTCTTGTATATGCTTGCAGTGTTATCGTGCGTCAGAATAATATCAGGGCTGGCAAATATAATTGAACCTGCCGGGGCCTTAAAAATTTTCTCTGCAAATGTTTGTGGTTTCATCAAGTTTTGTTTTATTGATTGCCGAGCAAACCGCCTTTACGGTAAATTTCCAACTGTACATCTGAAAAAGGGTCTGCAGGAAAAACTTTATGAGTATTGATATTCTCAAGTTCGCCTGAAGCCAGATTTACTTTCACATCATCGCCATCATTAAAATCATTCTCATCCCAGTTTCTAAATGTAATTAAGGGAAAAGCTGCATTAATTGCATTTCTTTCATAGATAGCGCCGAAGGATTCTGCTATAATGGCCTGAATCCCGAGCGATGAAAAACAATCTACTGCCTGTTGTCGGGAGCTTCCGCAACCAAAATTTTTCCCGACCATAACTATGTCTCCGGCTTTTGCCTTCTTAGAGAAGTCTTCAAATCCTTTCAGGTTATCGAAAGTATACTGTCCCATCACGCTGGTATCGGTAATTGCAAGATACCTGTTGTGAAAAATCATATCAGTATCAATATTGTCTCTTTTAATCACCCATATTTTCCCGGTAATGACAGATGGTTTTTCCACTTTATTCCTTTTATTGTCATCCTTTTTCTGTACTGACAGAGTCATTTCAGTTTTAGCAAAAAGCATTGGTTTTTCCGGAATATTGCCGGCAGTAGTTATATACCCGGCAACTGCAGATGCAGCAACGATCTCAGGCGAAGCAAGATATACAAGACCTTTTCCCTGTTTGCCGGGAAAATTCCTGTTGCCAGTGCTTATGGTAACCTCGCCCTGTCCATTTTGTCCTACCTGACCGGCAGCGCAACCGGCGCATCCAGCATTTGATACAAGGGCGCCGGCTTTTTTAAAAATATCTATCAAACCATCTTTAAGGCATTGCTTCCAGATTTCGTCAGTTGCCGGAACAATTTTAAGAACAACTCCCGGAGCAACTTTCCTCTTTTCAAGTATGGAAGCGACCTTTCTCATATCTTCCATCCTGCCGTTGGTGCAACTTCCAATAAAGGCTGAATCGATCTTTTTCCCTTTTACGTCCGTTACATCAATGGTATCATGCGGCTCACCAGGACGAGAGACCATGGGTCTGAACTGTGATACATCAATATTGAATGTTTTTGCGTAAACAGCATCATTATCAGCAAAGACAGGTTCAAAACGGGTAGAGGAATGTTTTGAACAATAATCGATTATCTCTTTTGATGGCGGAAACAGAATTATTATTGCTCCCATTTCGGTTGCCATGGAAGAGATAGTGATTCTTTCGTCAAGGTTAAGAATTTCAGCGGGTGCACCATAGATTTCAATAGAATAGCCAAGAAGGGAATTAGCTCCGAATATTTTCAGCAAATTAAGAACAATATCTTTTGAACTTACGTCATTGGGCAGTATTCCGGTAAAGTTGATCCTGGCTGACTGAGGAATTTTAAACCATATCTTTCCATTATGCCATGCAGCTGCAATATCCATATCACCCATCCCCTGTCCAAAAGCACCAACAGCGCCAAGAATATTTGCATGAGAATCTGTTGATACAGCAGTTGATCCGGGGAAAACATAACCTTTCTCAATAAGGATGTGAGTACCAATGCCGGCGTCGATATCAAACACTTTTATCCCATTCTCTCTGGCAAAAAGCCTGCATATATGCTGATTAACAGCATACTTCTGGTCGGAGCCCGTCGGGTTACAGTCAAAAGTAAATAAAGTCTTTTCCGGGTCATGAATAGACAGTCCGTAATCCTTAAGATTCTTAACGACATTCGCCCCTCCAAAATCACGGGCGACTCTTGAATCAATTTCAATATCAACGATTTCTCCGGGGTGAACCATTTCTGATCCGGAATGGGAAGCAAGTATTTTCTCAAGCAATGTCATTGCCATACATAACATATTTAATGTAAAACTTAAAAACCAAATAAAAAGTATAAATGATATTATTTGAATTGAGCCCTGTAATCTCTTGGAGAGATACCTTCAGCTTTCCTGAACTGTTTGTTGAAATTAGAGATGCTTGCAAAACCACATTCCATTGCAATGTCGTGCACCTGGTACTCCGTTTCGCGAAGAAGATAGCATGCTTTATTTGTCCTGACTTTGTTAATATACTCGACAAAACCTACTCCGCTGTTTCGTTTAAAAAACCTGCTGAAGGTTATGGGACTCATCTTAGCTATTTTGCTAATTTTAGAAAGGGAGACTGGTTTGAAATAATTCTCCCGTACAAATGTATATACATCAGTCATTCGTTTATTTCCCTTTTCGTCGAATGCCACTTTATAGTTATCGGAACAAATAAAATTTTTCTTTTCCGATGTACTCAATAACTTAATAATATTAAAAAAATCAATCATTTTATCAATACCCTTATTATTGACCATTTGCAACATGAATTTTTCGACCTTTCTGGAATCTTCTACCGAAAAAACAAGGCCTCGTTCAGCATCATTGAGCAAATCCTTCAATCCTGACATCTCATATTGTGACAATAATGGCTCCCCTATTGATTCAAGTTTAAAATGGAGAGAAATTCCGTGTTTTTCCGGTAGGGTATTGTTTTGTTTGTAATAATTCCAGCAATGCGGAATATTACCTGCAATCAGTACCATGTCGTACTTATCAAATAATTCCACGCTGTCACCAATTATACGCGTTCCATTGCTTTTCAGGTTAAGCACAAGTTCATATTCAGGGTGAAAGTGCCATATTCCACCTGTATCGCTAATATAGGACGCTCTGAAACCGCCTCCGTTATCGTAATGAATTTTTTCAAGCTCTGCTATCATACTATTTGCTCACATTTATTCAGGGTTCTATCAAAATTAAGCAAAATTTTCACAATTATTGCTAATAACTTTTTACATTTTTAAGTAAAGAAATTTGATTTATTGTTTTTTTATCTATATATTTGTTATCAGCTCATGCTATTGGTATTAAGAGGAGTTGAGCGAGGGTAGGGAGTGAAAATCAACAGGATTGTATTGCAGACATTGACTTTCACATCAGGAGCCTGAGGAATAGCGCCAGCTTACCATGGTTCCATCCTTTTATCAGACAGTAGACACGGGAATTATCTCATTAATAAAACCCGCTCCTGATTTTCGCTGCCGCCCTTTCTCCTCTTATTTTTTTTGCCCATACCCTCTTTGCTTCCTGAGAAAATCAAGTTTTGAATGTATATGATATCATTATGTCATTAAAAATTAGATTATCTTTGCGCCCGTTCGGTTCTGGGGTTTACCAGGATTTTACGAAATAACCTGAGTAAAATATATGAAAACCTATATCAGAAGAAGGGAAAAGAATACTCAACTTGTTATATTATATGGTGCGTGGGGGACAGATGAAAACGTCTTTGCTCCTCTTTGCAACGATGAATTTGATTTCATTCTTTTCTCAAATTATTCTGCAGACGAACCTCTTCTTCTACCAGAGATGAAGGTCTATGAAAAAATTACCCTTATCGGCTGGTCACTTGGTGTATGGGCTGCTGAATACCTTCTCCCGAAAACAGGCATTCAACCGAATGTAACCATTGCGATAAACGGCACTCCGATTCCTGCTGATAACAGGTACGGGATCCCTCTTAAAATATTTGAGGGCACCTTGAATAATATTACTGAAGAAAATATAGAAAAATTCTATTTCAGAATGTTCGGTGACAAGAAAACGTATCTTGCCAACAAAGACAGGATCCCTCACAGGACACTGAGATCACTGCACGATGAGCTGAGGTGGCTGTACAACCGTATCATGGAACAGAAGGAGCCCGGGTTCAGATGGGATTATGCTGTGACAAGCGAAGTCGACAGGGTATTTCCTTCAAAAAACCTTGAATTGTATTGGAGCAGGGAACAAAATACAAAGCATATTATTCTTCCCCTTCCTCATTATTTTTTTCATAATTGGCAATCGTTTACCGATTTTATTGGTTTTGTAGAGAGTTATCCAGATAAGAGCCCGAAAGAAAAGAAAAAAGCACTAAAAAAGCTTAAAGGTCTTTGATCAGGATATTTGAATCAGATTTGGCATTAAGTTTCTCAAATTTATCCAATATAGAAACAACCTTCTCGTAATCCCTGGTTTTACTTGCCATAATATGCTCATTTCCTCTTTTATCCAGCCTGTTAAACACATAACTCACAGTTAATTTGTTTACATCCAAGGCGGGCTGGTACAGCCTCTGTTTTTGCTCATTCTCATGAATTACTGAAACCAGGTTAGCTGAACTAAGATCCTGAAGGATATCCCGCACAAGTCGTACAGGGATTTTAAGAGTCGCACCAATTGCTTCAGAGCCGATCGGTTTTTCGCCTACAGAGAAATTTCTTACTATCAGATGTAAAATCATTATTATAAGAGCACGTTTCTGATAATTACTTATATTAAGTGACTCATATTCAAATTCATATCGAGACACATTTTGATTGGCAAAGGAAAGCTCCGCTCCAAGCAATACAACAATCCAACTGCTCTGCAGCCAGAAGATAAATAAAGGAATAGCAGCGAAACTGCCATATATAGCACTGAGCTTAGTTATTCCAAACTGAAGGTCAATGTATAACCACTGGATAACCTGTAAAATGCTGCCTGCCACAATTCCCGAGATCAGTGCCGGTATGAATTTGACCTTTGCATTAGGCATTATAATGAACAGTATGGTCAGAGCAGCCCAGGTCAGTAAATAGGGAGCAAACTTAATAAGAAAACTAACAAGAGGCTTAAAGAAATCGAGAATAGGGGCTTTGGAAATGTAATCCGTAAATGTTGTACCGATAAAAACGGTAATACTGCCTGAAAGTATAATAAAAACGGGAGCAATCAGCATTATGGTCAGGTAATCGGTGAATTTACGATACCAGGGCCGTGAGGAGCTGATTTGCCAGATATGATTGAATGAGCTTTCAATATGGTTAAGCAATGACATAACTGACCAGAAGAGTATTATCATTCCTACTCCGGCTATATATCCGCCCCTGGTCTCTTCAATAGCATTCTGAGCGTTCTTTAACAGCCAGTTGAGTACCTCCTGGTGGGCCTGAAATTTATCGGTAATTAATTGCTGAAGATTCTGATCAAGACCAAAACCTTTGGCAATTGCAAATGCAATAGCTGCAACAGGTATAATAGAAAGAAGAGAATAAAATGTAAGTGCGGAAGCCCTCAGCTGTACTTTATCATTAGCGAAACCCCTGGCAGCCAGAACAATAATCCTTAACTGCCTGAACATAAACACTTTCCCCTTTGATATCTCAGTAAGAGGAGTACGCCAGATAGCATCATTCAGGCGCTTTAACTGTTCCAGGGCCCAGAATACCGGATTTACCATAGTGATATATTTATTTTAGTATCAATAAAATATGATCAGAAATTACTCCGGATCAAATATACGAAATCCCTTAAACAAAAAATATTGCTATTTTCACTCTTTTAATTGAGACTGATATGAAAGTTGACATTCTTGAGTTCGTTGAAGGAGCAGTACAAGCCCGGGGAGTTGTTGTAATTATAGATGTATTCAGGGCATTCTCTGTAGGCTGTTATGCTTATGATGCCGGTGCTGCAAGAATAATTGCAACAGCAAGTGCGGAGGACGCATTTAAGGTAAAAAAGAAGTATAGAAATTCTGTTCTCGTCGGAGAATGCAACGAGAAAAAGATTGAAGGATTTGATTTCGGAAACAGTCCTACCGAGATAATTAAAGCAGACCTTTGCGGCAAAACGGTTATACATACAACAACAGCCGGCACTCAGGGTGTTATAAATGCGGTAAATGCAGATATTGTACTGGCAGGTAGTTTTGTAAACAGCGGGGCAATTGCGAATTATATCCTAAACATCAATCCACCGCATGTGTCACTTGTTGCCATGGGTTACAGAGCTGCAGAGCACGCAGAAGAAGACCTGTTATGCGCGGAATTAATTGCAGGGTCACTCGGCAATAAAAATGTTGATTTTTTAAATCGGATTAATGATCTTAAAAACAGTTCCGGACTGAGGTTTTTCAGACCTGAAAATATAGATTTTTCCCCTCCTACTGACTTTTTTCTTTGCACAATGGTCAATAAATTCAATTTCATTCTAAAAGCTGAACAACGGTTTGATGGAAACGTTGATCTTATGAAGGTTGATCTTTAAAATCGGACTATAACTTTTGTACAATTTAAATCAGCGAATGACTAGATATTAAATTATGATTAGTCAGCTTCGCAGGTTAATTTTTTACGAAAGTTTACGTTAAAAAACGGGCAGGATATTTTTCTTCCGATGAATTTCGCGATAAGTGCAAAACATACATATTTTATAGAAGTCAAATAACATAAGAGATATTTTGCTTGAATCGAGTCGTATCTCCATACGCTCGCGATATTTAATAAAGATCCCCGCTAAAATATAAGTAAATCGGAAAAATCTCAGTTTATTATATAACCTCAAAATTCTTACTGTTTTCGAAAAGGTTTTCTTATCTGTCACTTTATCATAAAGCATGCTTAGATTTTCAATTCCCAATTTTGTCTTATTAAGGAAATCCTTGTTTGACTCAAGTCCCTCATGTAATAATCCGTTATCAATATGAAGGATGTCTATACCTGCTTTTATCAACTGATAGCCCATCAGAGTATCCTCATGTCCATACTGTTTTAACTCTTCATCAAAACGTATTTTAGAGAATACTGACTTTTCAAACATAACATTGAATGTTGAAAATCCGTAATGGGGATGCTTGTTCCTTTCAGCTGCGGTCATCTGTTCTTTTTTTCTGCCATATTTCCATCGCAAAAGCTTATCCGGATCTCCGGGAGGGCTTTCATGGTATAATGTGCCGCCACATAATACCTTTGATAATTTCATTACAGGTATCCATTTTAAAAAATAGGCTTCAGCTGTTCCGGTAACCATAGTGTCGGCATCAATGAAAAGCAAATAATCACCTCTTGCTTCCAGGGCCAGCCTGTTACGTATGGCAGCCCGTCCTATGTTTTTCTTCGAAGAAATCACTCTCACTACATCATCCTCAAGTGTATGATACTTTCCCTTGTATTCAGGTAATGAGCCGTCGTCGCCTATAAGAATTTCGGTAAATTCCGGAACCTTTCCTATGGCACTCTTCATACCATGAACCAGGGCTACAATGTCATAATTATAAACAGGAATGAGTAAAGATATCTCCATATTTCGGTCAGGGTTATTATATCAAATGTACAATTTATTTTCTTAATATTTAGTTAACAAACTTTGGCAAAGATATTGCAATGGTTAATTTTGCAGATGTCTTTAATATTCTGATATATAAATGAAGAAATATTTTTTTGCATTCTTTTTTTTGTTACCGGCCTGCCTGTCAGGTCAACAAAAAAATGGTTATAAAATTGACATAACTATTCATGGTCTTCAGGACTCATCAATTTATCTTGCCTATCATTTTGGAGATAAGCAATACATAAAGGACACCATAAAACTTGATAAGTCCGGTTCCGGGGCAGTGTCGGGAAAGACGCTTCTCCCACAGGGCATATATATGATCGTGCTCCCTGGAAGAAAATATTTTGAAATACTTATTTCTGATGATCAGAACTTTGGACTCACCTGTAATTATGCTGATTATATAGGTACACTTAAATTTACTGGATCGGAGGAGAATACTGCATTTGTTGAATATCAGAAAAAATGGGTGGTACTTCAGCAAAAGGCATCTGCCATTACTAAAAGGATTCAGAACAACAGGCAGAACACCGATTCGCTCAAGCTATTGACCACACTTCAGAAAAAGCAGGAGGTCGAAATGGAAACTTATCTTAAAAGTGTCATCAGCGCCAACCATAATAACCTGCTGGCTACACTGGTAAAAGCACTACTTCCGGTAGATGTTCCGTCTTATACGCCTCCGGCCGGAATTTCCAATCCCGATTCTGCAAAATGGATATGGAATTATAACTACAATAAAAACCATTTTTTCGACAATATTGACCTTACGGATGAGAGATTACTCAGGACACCGATACTATATTCCAGGCTTGATGCCTTTTTCACCAATGTACTCATACAATCGCCTGACACAATTAATAAGGAAATTGACAAACTGATAAAAAAATGTGAAGGTGATTATAAGGTCTTTCAATTTGTATCCGTCTATCTTTTCAATCACTTCAGAGAAAGTCAGATAATGGGTCAGGATGCTGTTATGGTAAAAATTGCAGATGATATATATCTCTCGGGAAAAGCTGACTGGGTATCTGATGAATTTAAAAGGGATCTCAAGAGACAGATCGATCTGATACGACCAAATCTGATTGGTAAAAAGGCCGTAAACATTGTAATGGATTCTTATAAGGGAATTTTTGTATCGTTGTATGATGTAAATAAAGATTTTACAGTTCTTTATTTCTGGGAACCAGATTGCGGACACTGCCAGGAAGCCACTCCAAAGCTGAAAGCCTATTATGATAAGCCAAAGGATTACTCTGTTGAGATATTTGCTGTCTGTACCACCGATGATAAAGCTAAATGGACAAAATATATTGAGGATAACAAGCTTACCTGGATTAATGGATGGGATCCTGAAAGGCTTTCACATTTTGATTATTATTACAATGTCCAGTCAACGCCAACGGTTTACATTCTTGATAAAAACAAGAAAATAATAGCCAAAAAACTTTCCGTGAGTGAAATTGGAAGCTTTATTGATAATTACCGAAAGTATTTCAAACAGGAATGATCTTTTCTTTTACGAGATAACTTATTAACTCATAAATTGAATCGAAACTCAATACTGACTTTTGGTCGCATATCCGCCAATCACCAGAATCTTCAGAAGGCAGTTTAATGAAGGGCATTGTTCTGACTTTTGAAACTGAATAGCCAGCCCGGTTAACTGCTTTCTCAGTCCAGTACCTTGAATATCCGGCACCTTCAATAAATACCTGGCCTTTCTCTGACTCCGATAATACAAATGTTCCGTCATCTTCATTAAATTTTATCACTGTGGACTCAAACAGCTGGCCAAATGCTCCCTTAATCATAAGATCTTCGGGTGCTCCTTCCAAAAGATTGTCATAAAGCAAAAGCCAGGTTTTATCTGATTGACTGACAGCCATCTGCAGGTCGTGTGTCGAAAATATAATTGTTTTATCGTTCTTCTGCGAAAGGAGATGCATCAGATGAAGTATCTCATACCTGCTGCCAACATCCAGAAAAGCAGCAGGTTCATCCATTATCATGATATCAGCATCTTGTGATAATATTCTGGCAATCATTGCCTTTTGCCTCTCCCCGTCTGAAAGTTCAGAGATGAATTTGCTTCTGTGAACTGACATTGATGTCATTTCAAGGCAATCCATTATTATCTTATTATCATTCTTACTGATCTTTCCAATCCAGTTTGTATGAGGAAATCTGCCCAAAGATACAAGATCATAAACTGTCATATTGGCTACTCTTATGCTCTCAGTTGAAATATACCCGACATTTTGAGCAAATTCCCTTCTTGAATACTCTCTAATATCTCTGTTATTATAATATACTTCGCCTCCCAGAGGTGATTGTAATCCACTGAGTGTTCGCAGAAGTGTACTCTTTCCGACACCATTCCTGCCTATTACTGAAATTATTTCACCTTTTCGTGCACTTGCATTAATAGGATTCAGGAGGATGTTTTTCTTCCCTCCGGAAGTATACCCGATAAGCAGAGAGCGCAGAGATAATATTTCGTAATAATTTTCAATCATCAGAACAGGTCAGAGTATTTACGTTTCCGTAGTATAACCCAGATTACAACCGGAATCCCGATTATCGATGTAACAGCATTTACAGGAAGTACACTTTCTGACCCCGGAAGCTGAGAAATGAGATCGCTTAATACCATTACGGCACCACCTGTAAGCATAGTCCCGGGTATAAGAATTTTATGGTCAGAGGTTCTGAATAAAATCCTTGATATATGGGGAACTGCAATTCCAATAAAACCGATGGGGCCACAGAAAGCTGTAACACTTCCAGCAAGTATACTTGTGCATGCAAATATCACATATCGGGCTCTCCGTACATTCAGTCCAATGCTTCCTGCATAACTCTCCCCGAGAAGCAGGGCATTCAACATTTTAATCGAAACCAGGCTTATTATCAAACCTGCCGATATGGATATAAGAAGAACATTTAGCTGACCAGTTGTGAGATTTCCCAGGCTTCCCATTGTCCATATTACATAAGCCTTTAACATTGTTTCATTACTGAAATACTGCATTATTGTTACTACGGCAGAGATTCCGCTTGAGAGCATTATGCCCAGTATCAGTATTGTCATAATATCTTTCAATCGTGATGAAAGCATCATAATTAACAACATAACCATGCCAGCTCCGGTCCATGAGGCAGCAACAAGGATCCAGTTACCCAGACCGCTGATACTTTGCAGTGACAGGTTAGATGAAAAACCAAGTATTACAAAGGCTACGCCAAGGCTAGCGCCTGAACTTATACCAAGAACATAAGGTCCTGCCATTGGGTTCCTGAAGACTGTCTGCATTTGTAATCCACTTACTGCCAATGCTATTCCTACCGTTAATGCAGTTATTGCCTTCGGCAATCTGAATTTCATAATTATTGTTTCAAAGTTGCCGGATGAACTCGAAAACAGAGCTTTAAAAACTTCCGATGTCTTAATGCTCACAGAGCCAAAGAAAATATCCATTCCCAGCAACAGAATAACGAGAAACAAAAGGATTACGAAAATCAGGGTACTCCGATTTCCTCTCTCCTTCCCTTTCATCATTATCAACTTTTCCATACATTATAAAATGAAGTATCCGGGAAAAACTTGCCAGGCAGGGTTTTAATTGAGTTTTGTATAGTAAAACAATTCATAATCACCGAACAAATCAGGATGAAGAATAGCCGATATATCTTTTAAAATAATATGAGGATAAATACTCCCGCTTTCCCAGTAATCATTTCCGCCATCTTTAGTAATACGCTTATTATTATTGTAAAGGTTGCCGTTTTTGAAACAGGGAAGTTGCTTAAGCCTCTGGTCAATATAAGCAATTTCATCTTTTGAGCCTGCACTTCCGGTATTTAACCAGTAATCTGCCGACATGGCTTTCAGGTAAACGTTTTCGATACCAAATGGCATTGAGACATTCGACTTTGTTCCTTTCCATAAATAATCTCCTCCTGCATCTGAAATAATTTTACTTATAAATGAGTTACCTGGTGAAATATACCAGGTATCGTTGAAAGGAAGTCCAAGCAGGACTTTTGGTCTGGATTTACTGTTTCTGCCTATAACTGCCTTCAGATCATTATAAGATTCAACCTCCGAATTATAAATACTGTCTGCCATTTTATCCTTACAGTATAAAGCGCCGAATAGTTTAATCCATTCAGCTTTGGCGAGAGGGTCCGTTTCGAGATAATCAGCATTAAAAATAACTTTAATACCAAGTTCCCTGATTTTAGCAACGTAACCGACCGATTCACTTCCAACGCCATACATCATTACAAGATCGGGAGAGATCTTAAGGATCATCTCTTTATTAAGATTTGTCTCGTATCCCACATCTTCAATTAGCCCTTTCTTTATTTTTTCTCGAATATTTTCAGAGAAAATATAATTTTTCCCTGAAACGCCCGAAATAGTCTTCTCTTCGCCAAGAGCTTCAATCATTGCGACATAGGTTGTAGACATGCAGACTATTTTTTTCACCGGGATAAAAATTACATTTGAAGAATCGAGTCCCTCCGGCAATTCGCTTCCTTTTTTTACCAGGTTATATTTAAACTCAACATCATTTGCCCCCTGCCAGGGATTTGTAATTGTCACAACTTTGTAAGCCGCCCTTCGGGATATCGTAAGTCGCTTGGCAACAGACATTTCATTATTCATGCCAGTCACATTGTCAGCAGACTTTTGATCACCGTCTCGGCAACCATAACCGGAACATAAAATAAGGATCAATAAAGAAATCAGCACATTTCTTCTGTCCAAACAAGGGTACCTCATAACGGTTAATTATTAAATTGAAGTCTGAAGCACATTGAACCTGGAATAATACCCGCTGTATTTCTTGAAACAAATGATCCGTCATTTTTGTAATATAAAAGAGCACCATTTTGTATGAAGTCAACTGCATCAGTCACGAATATATCACTGTTAACGGGGTTAATAGCCAGCTTGTAAAAAGATGCACCCGATTCAGATATTAGAATTGAATTTGGTAATGACGATGCGCTGATATCCATCTGTCGAACTCCGTTCTCAAGATAGAATAGTGTTTGCCCGAAACCATCAATCTGAAGGCATGATGGGTATTCTTCTTTTTTCAGGAAGATATAACTCTGCTCGACCTGGTTGGTTTGGGTATTTATCCTGTCAAGTTCAGCGAAATTTTGTCGGTCCCAACCACCATTACATAGAACCCAAAGCTTCTGATACCTGTCAAGCACCATGCTTTCAGGCTCCATTCCCACCTTAATGGAATCAGCTACTTTGTCAACAAGATCATTAATGACCATTATCTCATTACCTCCACTCCAGTTTGCCACAAAAGCTTTGGTTCCGCTAACCACCATTGATTCTGAAGATCTTCTTATATTTATGTAGCCTGCAATGGTATTTGACGAAAGATTAATAATTGCGACTGAATCTGAATAGAGACTCGACACATATGCTTTGTTGCTGTTGACAATCGCCATATAACGTGGTGATATCAAACCGGTAATTGTTGTTTTTGATTTAAGAGTGGATCGGTCAACAACTTCTATCTTCCCGGAGTTATTGACAACAATATATATTTTATCTTCATTAATAATCATGAAATTTGGGACATCGCCCAGTGGCCTGCCATTTATACTTGCAAAAAGATCATTATAAATCTTCAATGAATCATAGGAAAAGAAAGAAAGGGAACCATTGCCCGATCTGAAATTTCCTTCATTTAAAACAAATAAGCCACCACCTATGGTAACGTCTGAAACAGGTATCTCAGGGATTTTTGTGCATGAGACTAAAAATGTTGCCAGAATAATTGCAATCAATAAATTCTTCATTTTATTACTATTTAACTATTTCTATCAGAATTTTAATTGAATAATAACGTCCAGGTAAAGGATAATATGCTATGGTTTGATAATTAATATTGAATATATTGTCAATAGTCAGGTTAGTATCAAAAGAGATGCCTTTAATATTCATTTTGATACCTGACGAAACGCTATTAATAAAATATCCGGGAAGGAAGCTCGAATTATCAACTGTGGTAAACCGTTTTCCGATCATATTTGCGGTCCATGAAGCATAGATATTCCTGTACATCAGACTTAATTTTGCATTTGCCTGGTTTTCTGGTATATATATTAATTGCTTACCTTTTACAGCATCATTATTGTAAATTGAACTCTTATTAGTCGCCCGGGTGAAAGAATATCCTGCTTTAAATTTAGCTGTAAGGGGATCGCCGGAATAGTCAACTGAAACAGAAGATTCGAGTCCGGCTGAATTTACGCTCTGAATATTATCTGCAGTCCAGAAGGAAAACTCTCCCGGATGCCATTGTATCATATCTTTAATTTTATTCCTGTATAATGTCAGGTCATAATTCATACTAAAGGAAGAAAATAGTTGCTGCTTCATTACATAGGACAATTCATAAATATAGGCAAATTCGTTTCTTAAACCCGGGTTTCCACCAGGGATCCAGAATAGATCGTTCATCGTGGGTATTTTTGAATTCCTTGATATATTGGCCTTTATGTAATATTCCTGTTTTTCTGTCAGTCTGAATTGTAACCCTGTCGAAAAATCAGGGATAAGTAGTTTATTTTTGTCTAAAATCTCCCTGAACAGCACTGAAGTGCCAATCATGCTAGTTATTTCATGTTGAACGGAAACTGTCAATGATGACATATTCCGCTTTGCAATATGGTTGTAATTATTGGTATTAATGACGTCAATTTCATTATCAAATTCTAATCTTACCCTTGTGTATTCACCAACTCTTCGATCCATTATGCCTTTTATCGAATAGATATCAGATAAATTCCTTGAGTCAATTGAGGCAAGACGGTTAAAATAATTTAACCTGTTTACTATCCAGGCGGCAGTAAAGGTAAAGTTGTTTATCCCTTTGAATATATCATAATTAAGTACGATCCGTAATGATTCGTCATACTGTCTTTCATATGAATTTGACTGTTCAGTCAACATAGAGGCCGGAAGATTACGTTTTGCTGACTGGTACCAGATTCTCGCTGACGCAACATTGTTTATACCCTTGAGATAGAGTTCCTGAATGAAACCTTCCTGGCACACCTGGCTGTTACTGCGGGTCTGCCAGACAGGTTCTGCACCAGCTATGGTATTGAGATACCTGTAATTGTTTTCTGACGTCAGAAAGACAGCCCTGGTGACTGTCTGTAATTTTGTGTTTCCGCTTTTAACTTTTAAAAGTCCGGAATAGGTCCCGAAACTTCCTGTTCCGGCATTTAATGAGATAACAGTCCCCTTCTTCCAGTCAGGTTTGGTTTCAAGATTTATAATTCCGCCTATACCCCCGCTGTTAAGGCTCATTGATGCTCCCCCAAAATAGAGTGTTATATCATCAATCAGACCTGTCGTTATCAAAGACAGATCTGATTGTCCCAGCATTGGATTATTCAGGTTTATGCCATTCCATTCCACCTGAGTATGACCGGCGCCTGTTCCTCTGAATGAAGTAGTTGCAGTACCTCCCGTCCCATAGCTCTTTATGGAAATATTTGAATTTCCAGAAAGAACCTCGGCCAGGGTCAGATTACTGCAATCTTTAAGAATGGAACTATCGATATGTTCTGTTTTATAGCCTGAAAGATCTGAGGTTAATTTCTTCCTGCTGATTACCACTTCATTTATTCTGACAGTATCCTCATTAAATGAGAATTGAGCCTTGAGAGGCACTGTAAGAAGAACCATAATATATATAAAGGCAGATCTCAAATTAAAATATGTCAAAAACGTTATTTAATCCTAAACTAATCTTAATAATTAACTATCATTAAGATCATACTACTGAAATTCAGTGCGCAACGGGAAAATTAAGAGGGAGGAATCAGTATATGATTCGGCGCTTTTCTTCCCGAAAGCTTTGAATATCAGGCTTGCATGGCAGGTCTTCTGACTTATCCCGGTCCGGTGAAGCCTTCCCATGGTATTTACAAACCATAGTGGCAGGTATTTCATCGAACCATCATCGTTAGAACGATCGGGCATCACAGCAGCGGGTACTGTTGCGGATTCTGACCGCATTCCCTTTTCATTGCAATGAATTTAAGTCATTGCAACACCAAAACACAACAAATATAGATGATTTTTATATGCTGTAATCAGAAGAAATATAACAGATATGAACAATTATTAACAATTAATTGATGTTTTTCAAGATTTGTTCCCCGATTCCTGTTTTGTAGCCCGTTGATGAAAACAGAATTTTTCCGTTTTTATCGGATAATAAAACCACAGGCATTTTAATATCAGTTTCAGGAACAATATTTACAAATTTTTTAAATGATTCCATATGATTATCTGTACCATAAAATGTTTTGGATGGCAACCCGTTAATTGAATTAGTGTTTATCTGAGTTTTCGTCTGTACAGGATCAGTCAGGAACAGAAAATCACCACCCCAATCATCAAGTTCGCGCTTAAGAAGAGCAAGATCATTTATTATGTGTTTTGAGGGTTCCTTTTCCGGATCAATCCAGATAATTACTGCTCCCTTTTCGCTAATCTTATCAGGAATACTTTTAGATTTGTCAAGCAGTCTTAAAATATTTTCCAGATCAACCGTTCCGCGACTCAGGTTATCAGAAAAGTTATTTCTCAGCTTTATTACAAGGGTTTTATGTTCATTTTCAGAAAGATCGAAAAAGGAAATATTTGACAATACCTTTCCATCAGCCAGCCTGTTGCCTGTCACCAACATATAATTCCCCGGAGGAAGGCCAAGTTCATCGGTGAAATCGGTAACCTTTTTATTAAAGTCATATTCAAGAGTATTATACCGGCCATTTTCAAATCTTGCCAGTGTGAACTGAATATAATATTCAGGTGCCGGCTTTGTGTCAAAGGAAATGAACTTCACATATCCTTTTTTGTTGCCAGGAGCTTTTTGATCTGAAAAAAAGACATCGTTCCACACATTATTCTTATAATACTGGGGGATATTTTGTCCCGGTTCCAATCTTGAAGGTATGCCAAGAGCCCTGCAAATTGCAATAAAACATACAGCCCGCGAGCCTGTATCAGATACTTTAAGTTCATTAACACCAACAGGTGTTATTGGCGTTTTATAATAATTATCGGCATTGTCAATCTTAATATTTTTATTCAGGTACTGAACAACCAGAGAAGGCTCAGTTGGCCCATTTTTGAGTAAATCAGCAGGCAGGATTTTCCTGAAATAGCTGCGCCAGGGAACAATTATCTCATTGGCAATTCTTGGATTAAGAATATACTTTATAAAGAAATCATCACTTTTTTTACCAGCGAATTCTGCCGGATGGACACAGTTACTCAGATGATCAGAAAGTGTAGTTTCTTTAGTATCCCTGAGGTCCTTATCAGGAAGAATTTCAAGCATTTCCACAGCAAGTTTTCGAAGAGAATCAGGCGTATCTGACAAAAAACGTATTATTTCCTTATAATTACCCATGCTCCTGGCAACCAACTTAATAAATTCAGAAGAATCAATATTAAGCTTACTTGCCAGAGTCTTAGCTTCTTCAGGTGTTGGCCATGAATCTATATATCTCTGACGGATTATATTCTCTTTATCAATTCTTTTTGAATTTTCTTCGGTAAGATCAGGTGAAGGAACCGGGAGTGGTGATCGAACTATCGGAACATCAAGATCGAAATCTACGCTGTAATTCCCTTTGGCTTTTCTGTCGAGCGTCAGAGTGAGTGTGTCAGTTTCAACAACAGAAATTTTTCTATAATTAAAATCATCATTTTTATAAGCCCATATAAGAAGGTCGCCCAACCCGGTTTCAAGATGACTCAATCCATCATTATTAGTTGGAACTATGGCAAGAGGATAAAATTCCGCATAATTATAGAGTTGATACTCAACATTTGCATTTTCAACAGGGTTTCCCTTACTATCAAGCACTTTAATAAAAATTGTTTTTGTTATTGCATATTTTGAAAGGTTATTAACGTCTGTGAAATTCTTTTCTTTAGTTATTGCATTTTCGCTGCCCAGCGGTGCACCAAACGATTTTGTATGCACCAGCATTGCCCTGCGGGCAGGTTCGGTGAACCATCCAAAGTCAAGAGTTGGTTCCGGTTCGCAGGCACCCATATAGAACCATTTTCCATTATCGCAGATTTCAACCCAGGCATGGTTATCGTCGCAGTGAGCCCAGCGGGGAGTGTAAACCTGGCGGGCCGGAATACCTGCCGTTCTTAATGCAGCCACTGTAAAAGTAGATTCTTCGCCGCATCTTCCCCTTGCAGAAAGTATTGTACTCACTGGAGCGGATGTTCTCTCATCGGCGGCCTGGTAAGTAACCTTTTCATGACACCAGTGATTAATTTCAAGAGCAGCATCCCGGATATCCTTACCCTTTATCCTGTTCATTATTTCATCAAAATATACTATCCTGAATGAATCAAGGTTTTCATTATTTACCCGGCACGGCAAAACGTAGTGTAAAAATATATCTTCAGGGATACGGTTACCCCATACTGTTTCAGCCCTTGCTTGCAAAGACATATTCACATTGGCAAGGAAAAATTCACCTGTGTAATCAGCCAGGTCGTTCAGCGGCATGTATGCATAAAGGAATTGCATTGCTTCTTCCTGTTCCGAAGAGAGATTTTTACCAAAGACTGAGAACAAGGAACTGTTCCTTCCGGCACAAAGGGCTTTTCTTGAATTAAAAGAGTTTTCAATACCCTCCATATATTCCTTATTTGTTATAAGATGTTTAGTGGAACAACAGGTTGAAAGCGCCAGGATTAGCACCATCAGAAAGTTTAGGGAATGTTTCATGTTGCTTATATTCTAAATAGTACCGCAGGAATTTCTTACTATAAGTTCCGGTGAAATATTAACCTGTCTTTTATACTTTCCTTTTCCTGAATTTTTTACTTCTGACCAGATCATATTTGCCACTTTTATGGATAAACCTGAAAGAGGTTTCCTGAGACAGGTAACCGGAGAAAACATTATATCAAAACCAGTTCCCTCTTCCATTGACAGGATCGCTATATCTTGCGGAACCCTCAGCTTTTTTTTTCTAAGAAGTGCCATTATGGGATAAACAAGGCTGGCATTCATTATTATCATTGCATCCGCACGATAAGGCGGACGAAGAAACTTATCAAACTGTGATGAATCAATCTCATCTCCTGCAGCGGGTTTATCCACGTCTATAACAACCGGCCTGCTTATTTCTTTTTTCTGATCAAGTGCACTGACTACATCCTGTATGGCAACAGTATCTTCATGAAAGGTCTTGCGGTCGGCTATAATAATTATGTTTTTATATCCCAGATTGAATAAGTGGTTTACTACAAGGCGTGCTCCGGCAGCTGTATCAGTGCGTATGGTATTCAAATGCAATGATTTTACCGATTTCTCGAGTAGCACAAATGGATAATCAGTTGTCTTCAAGGATCTTATCGTACTGTCATCAGCGGCATCACCAAGTAGTATAAGTCCGCTGTAGAACTTTTTAAATGCACTTACAAGTCTGTCATAGCGCTGATCATCAGGATCCTTCGTTACAATTGAAAATCCTACTCCTATGCTGGAGAAAGCTTTTTGAAGAAATGGAGTAATCTGCACAACGAAAGGATCGTTTAGTGAAGGCACAATCATACCTAAAACTCCTGGTTTGTCCTCAACAGGAAGATTATCATTTTTGTCGTGTACAGTATCGAAATAGCCCATCGACCTTGCAAGAGACAGGACTTTCTCCTGTGTATCCTTGCGTATGCCCTGTTGATCGGCTTTATTATTAAGTACCAGTGATACCAATGTACCCGATACACCCAGCCTTGCGGCTAAATCTTTATTTTTAAATTTTTTCCCCATTTCCACGATTTATTGGAAGAAATAAATTTAGTGCTTTTTTCTAACAAGAATAATCTTTTTAGAATTTTTAATAAATTTTAACTAAAATTTAAAAATAATTGTAGTAGTAGAGCTCTACTACTACAATTATTATACACAATCACTAATATTTATTTTTTTGGAGGGTTAATACCTCTTTGTTTGGCAGCAGCCTCGAGGCGCTGTTGCCATTTTGACTTCTTAAGAGGTTTCTTTTTATTTTCCTCGAGTTTCGCTAAGACAGCCTCTGCATTTACAAATCGTTTGGAAATGAGGTTCTGTCCAAAAGTAATCATATTTGCCAGGAAATAGTAATAGGTAAGTCCTGCAGAGTATTGGTTCAGTATCAGCATAAACATGATCGGCATCATATACATCATCAGCTTCATTCCTGGCTGGTCAGAACCAGGGGAACTACCAGTCATCTTCATTGTGAGCAATGTTGAAGCCGTCATCAGAAGCGTAAACAGGCTCACATGATCTCCATACATAGGGATGGTGAATGGAAGTTTCATGATTGAATCATATGTTGATAAATCAGTAGCCCACAAAAAATGTTCCTGGCGCAATTCAATTGATACAGGGAAGAACCTGAACATCGCAAATAATATAGGCATTTGCAGCAACATTGGAAGACAACCTCCCATAGGATTGACTCCTGCCCTCTTATACAGATCCATCGTAGCCTGCTGCTTTTTCATAGCATCCTCCTTCTTAGGAAACTTCTTTCCTAATTCATCAACCATTGGCTTTAGAATCTGCATTTTTGCCTGCGACTGAGTAGATTTAAATGTGAGGGGGTATAAGACAAGTTTAATGATTACTGTAAGTATCAGAATAATAATTCCATAATTGCTTATGTAATTATCAAGCCAGTTAAAAATCGGGATGATTACAAAGCGGCTGATCCAGCCAATTATATTTCTTCCAAGGAAAACCATTTTATCGAGTTGAAGCCCTTTTCCTTCTTTCCTAAGAGTGGGTATGGAATTTGGTCCGTAATACAATTTCATACTAACAGCGGTGGATGAGCCAGGGTTATATGGCACTCCGAGTTCCGCTGTATAATAGCGGATATATTTCTTTGAGGCTACTGTCTTTGTCGACTTAATTAAAGCATTCTGGAAATAATCATTTGAAATGAGTATTGAAGAAAAAAACTGATCCTGAAAAGAAACCCATCTGAGTTTAGTGGTGATATCTTTTTCTTCAGTCTCCTTTGATTGCCGGAGTCGAAAGCCGGTAACTTCGTCCTGGAAATACTTATAGTTAATAGTTGAATAATATTCTTCATTCTGCCTCCCCCTTTCCTGTTGCGGTATATACATTTTCCAGTCAAAAGTGAGGCTGTTTTGATTTGACGCAATTATGTCATCCATCGATTTAAATCTGACATCAAAATTAACTATATATTCATCAGGCTCAAGCGTATACTTGTACTCAATATACTTATCATCGCCGGCTATTAACCTGAGGATAACACTTTGCGGCTGAGATCCCACCACTACTGTTTTCTGGTCGCTTGCAGTTGTAAAATAGAGATTGTTTGTTTGAACTGCCTTATTATCTGATGTATAGAAGTTAAAACCAAAAACTGTTGAGTCTCCGGAAAACAATATTAACGGTAATGAATCATATGTATGATAATCCTTTAATCTTGCCGAAAACACTCTGCCGCCTTTTAGTGAGATCTTAAGTTCCACCTTATTATTCTCGAGTGTGATATAATCATTTACACCTGTCGCTGCCGGGGCGAATACCCCGTACTGGCTGGCATCTTTTTTCTGTTCAGCGGCAGGTGACTCCGGTAATTCTTTTTTTACCTGGGTTGAAGATAAAGTATCAGTCTTTGGCTGTTCAGGAACGATGCCCAGTTTAGTATTGAGTTCATTTATTTTCGCGATAACATCTGGCTGATTTGGCTTGAACCTCAGGGCATTTATATATTCTGCCCTTGCATTCTCCAATTCTCCTTTGGCATAATCGGCCTCTGCAACCGCAACAGCTTTTTCATAGCTTTTATTTAACCTGCTGCTATTATATATGCTGAAAACAATGAAGATCGCAAAAATCAGAATAAGTCCTGTTATTGTATTTCTATCCATTTTTATATTTTATATTAAAAATATTGCAACATTTTTTATCCGATACAGGCTTTGACAAAATTTACAAATAAAGGATGAGGATTGAGAACAGTACTGCTGTATTCAGGGTGAAACTGTACCCCAATGAACCATTTAAGATCAGGAATCTCCATTATTTCGACCAGGTTAGATTCGGGATTTATACCAACCGGGATCATTCCATTTTGTTTAAAATCATCAAAGTACTTATCGTTAAATTCATATCTGTGCCGGTGTCTTTCGACAATCTCGGTTTTCTTATATGACTGATATGCTTTTGAATCTTTGCTTATAATGCATTTGTAACCTCCCAGACGCATTGTTCCTCCTTTATCAATAATACTTTTCTGTTCTTCCATGAGATCAATTACCGGGTATTTTGTTTTATGATTTATTTCAGTTGAATGAGCACCCTCCAGTTTAAGAACATTTCTTGCAAACTCAATAACAGCACATTGCATACCAAGGCATATTCCAAAAAATGGAATATCATTTTCCCGCGCATATTTGGCTGTTAAAATTTTACCTTCAATACCCCTTGAACCAAAACCCGGAGCTACCAGAATTCCGTTTAATCCGCCCAGTTTAACTACAACATTATCTTCAGTTATATCTTCTGAATGAATGTATACAACATCAACTGTACACTCGTTCATTGCTCCGGAATGTATAAACGATTCAGCTATAGATTTATAAGCATCAGGAAGTTCAACATACTTTCCAACCAGTCCAACTTTAATTTCATGCCTGGGGTTTTTTAACTTTTTCAGAAATTCTCTCCATTCTGCAAGTTGTGGTTCCATTTTAGCAGGAAGAGCCAGTTTTCTTAACACTGTTTTATCGAGACCCTGATCGAGCATCTTAATTGGCACTTCATAGATTGTAGAAACATCAACTGATTCAATTACGGCACTTTCTTCAACGTTACAAAATAATGCAACCTTCCGTCTAATATCCTCATTAAGATGTCTTTCAGTCCTCAGTACCAGGAGATCAGGCTGAATTCCAGTTTCAAGAAGTTCCTTAACTGAATGCTGGGTAGGTTTGGTTTTTGATTCTCCTGTTGATGAAAGGAAAGGAACAAGGGTAAGGTGGATCACTATACAATTTTGTGTGCCCAGTTCCCATTTCAACTGACGTACAGATTCAATATAGGGTAATGATTCAATATCACCTACTGTTCCGCCGATCTCAGTAATAACTATATCAAACTTATTGCCGGAACTTACCAGTTTGATCCTCCTCTTTATTTCGTCGGTGATATGAGGTATCACCTGCACAGTTTTTCCGAGGTAATCGCCTTTTCTTTCCTTATTAATAACAGCCTGATATATACGGCCTGTTGTTACATTGTTTGCCTGGCTTGTAGGAACATTCAGGAACCTTTCATAATGTCCAAGATCGAGGTCGGTTTCAGCACCGTCAAGAGTGACATAACATTCTCCATGCTCATAAGGATTAAGAGTGCCGGGATCAACATTGATATACGGATCGAGTTTCTGTATAGTAACAGAATAACCCCCTGCCTGCAATAATTTTGCAAGAGAAGCTGAAATAATACCTTTCCCCAAAGAGGATGTTACTCCCCCCGTAACAAATACGTACTTAACGTCTGCCAAAACAAGAAAATTTAATAGGTTGATACTCTGAAATCATTTTTATTATTCATCAAGACCTGACTGGTCAATCATCTTGACTTTTTCTTCAAGTGTTTTAATAAGTTTCTTGGCATTTTCAATTTTCTCCTCCACCTCTTTGATCATTGTATCGGCATTGGACGATTTGGCAAAAAATCCGATATTGTTTTCCCATAAAACTATATCGCTTTCCAGTTGCTTGATCTTTGTAAAGAATTTTTCTCTTTCATTGCGAACCTTTCTTGAGGCTTTTGGATTTGCTTTGAGATTATCGAGTTTGGTTTTGTATTTCAGGATACTTTTATCCTCGTCTCCGATTTTCAGTTTATCAAATTCCTTATTGAGAGCATTCCTGTACCTACTGGTAATCTCATCCTTCATATTAAACGGAACAAAACCTATATCGGTCCATTTTTTCTGAAGCTCTTTAAGTCTTTCGAAAGCAGCCTGAACATCAGCACCGGGTTCAAATTTTTCAAGCTCTTCGATAATTTCAAGCTTAGCCTTCAGGTTATCCTCATATGACGTATCAAGCTGAGCGAAAAATTCTGCTTTCTTATTGAAGAAAGTATCACATGCCTTCCGGAATCTTTTCCAGCATTTTTCCGATTGCTTACGTGGAACTGGTCCTACCTCTTTCCATTCTTTCTGGAGCTTTATTAATGCATCAGACGTTGTTTTCCAGTCCGTACTGTTCTGAAGTGCCTCAGCCTGAATACATAATTCTGTTTTAAGCTGAAGGTTATTTAATTGTATTTCTTTATTATCAGCATAAAATCCTCTTTTCTTTTCGAAGAAAGTATCGCATGCCTCTCTGAAACGCTGATAAACTCTATTGTTTTGTTTTTTAGGGGCAAATCCTATCGTACGCCAGATCTTCTGTAACGCGACCACCTTTTCAGCTTTTTCGTCAAAGTCCTTAAAGCTCTTGAGTTCAAGCAGATTGATAGACTCTACTTCCTCGCAAAGAGCAATTTTTGCTTCAAGATTATTTCTTTGCTCATCCTTCTGGTTTTCAAAATACTCATGATGCCTTTTATTTATTTTGGATGTAGCTTCCTTAAACCTCTCCCATATCTCATTTTTTGATTCCAGGGGAACCGGACCAATTTCACGCCATTGATTATGAAAATCCTGCAGTGATCTGAATGCATTTACAGGGTTTGGTTCAAGAAGCAGCTCTTCAGCTTTTTCACACAAGAGTACCTTTGCTTCAAGATTCTTTTTAAGATCGAGATCCCTTAATTCTTTATTTATTTTAATATAATCGTAAAAAATCTCAACATTATGGTGGTAATTCTCCCATAGGTCTTTTAATGATGATTGCGGAACAATGCCGGTAGAGTGCCATTCATTCTGCAACGCGCGGAAATCGTGAAAAGTCTTGTTTATTGACTCTTCCCTGTTTACCAGATCTTTTATCTGATCGATTATATCATACTTTTTCTTTAGATTCTCGTATTTTTCAGCTTCCTGAACCTTATTAAAATCAGTTTTTTTCTCTTTATATTTTTCAAGAAGGTTTTTTACTCGTGCATCGTCAGGATCAACCCAGACCCTGTAATCCTCAATTTTACCGCTTTCCTGAAGGAATTTCGATTTTCTTTCATCAGCTTCATGCTTTAGTTTTTTATAAAACAGGGCTTTTATTCGGTCAACGTCATCCCTTATCTCTGCCGGTGGCCTGTTTTCAATTATCAGGGCAAGTGTTTCAACAAGTTCATGCTTGGAATAGCCTGAATAATCAACCGGTGGTAATTCAATATTGCTTATATTTTCTTCAGACGGATTCTCTTCTGATGCCTCTTTAGGTTCATCTTCTGATACCTCTTTGGATTCCTCTTCTGATACCTCTTTAGGTTCTTCCTCTGGAACTTCCTCAGGTTCTTCCTCTGGAACTTCCTCTGGAACTTCCTC